>JAIYAZ010000047.1 GCA_027488755.1 Verrucomicrobiaceae bacterium
CACGCCGACGCCCACGCCCACGCCCACGCCCACGCCCACGCCCACGCCCACGCCCACGCCGACGCCCACGCCCACGCCGACGCCCACGCCCACGCCGACGCCCACGCCCACGCCCACGCCCACGCCCACGCCGACGCCTACGCCTACGCCGACGCCGACGCCCACGCCTACGCCTACGCCTACGCCTACGCCGACCGCGACGCCGACCGCGACGCCGACCGCGACGCCGACCGCGACGCCGACCCCCAGCGCCACGCCCACGCCCGCCCCGGCCATCAAGCTGGTGATTAAACAGCGCAGTTACAGCGCGGACGGCCGAACGCTCATCCTCGAAGGCACCTGCCTCGGCGGCCAGGCGCCGGTCGTGGTCACCACGATCAACCGCACCACGCTGCGCACGGTTAACGCCCGGCCGGACGGCTCCTTCACCGCGCGGGTGCGTCTCTTCGCCGGTCGCAACGCCATCAGCCTTTCCGCCCGGGATGCTCGCGGGAAAACCTCTGCCATCCTGCGCCTCGTCGCGCGCCCGCAGCCGGCCCCGTAACCCCGCGACGCCGCGTTATTGGCGCTGGATGACGACCCGCGCCGGCGTGGCGATGGCGCCGACGCCCGTGTCCGCTCCGATGCGCACCACCTTGCGCCTCGGTCGCAGGACCTGAGCGGCGAGCGGGGCGAAAGGGCGAACGATGGACATGTCAACGCGGGGTGCCCGGCTTATCCGCCGGCCGGGGGAGGATGCCCAGTGACAATCCCTCGACCCGCGCGGGCATTGCGTCGGTTCCCCCGGCGCGATATAAATCCGAATTCCGTGCCGCCATCCGGTTTCCCGCCCGCGCGCGCCGGGAGATTTTCTATTCATCATGGACGCGCCTTCCCATTCCGAACTCCTCGCCATCCGCCGCCAGAAACTCGATGCGCTCGTTGCGGCGGGCGTCGATCCGTTCGGACGCGGGTTTGAGACGGATGGCCCCGTCGCCGACGTGCGCGCGAAGTTTGCCGAGGGCGCCACGCTGCGCCTCGCCGGCCGCATCACCGCCCATCGCGATATGGGCAAGAGCCAGTTTCTCGACCTGTCCGACGCCACCGGGCGCATGCAGATTTTTCTCCACGCCAAGGAAATCGGCGACGAGGCCTTCCACGTCTTCAAGCAGATCGATCTCGGGGATTTTCTCGGGGTCGAGGGCGAGGCGTTCATCACGAAAACCGGCGAGCCGACCGTGCGCGTGAAGCGTTTTGAAGTGCTCGCGAAATCCCTCCGCCCGCTGCCCGACAAATGGCACGGCGTTCAGGACACCGAGATCAAATACCGCCAGCGCTACCTCGACCTCATCGCGAATCCCGAGTCGCGCGAGGTCTTCCAGAAACGCATCGCCATCGTCCGCGCCATCCGCCGTTTCCTCGAGGAGCGCGGCTTTATCGAGGTCGAGACGCCCATGATGCAGGCCATCGCCGGGGGCGCCGCCGCCGCGCCGTTCCAGACCCACCACAACGCGCTTGGCATGGACCTCTTCCTGCGCATCGCGCCCGAGCTCTACCTCAAGCGCCTGCTCGTCGGCGGCTTCCCGAAAATCTTCGAGCTCAACCGCAACTTCCGCAACGAGGGCATCTCCCGCCGGCACAACCCCGAGTTCACCATGCTCGAGGCCTACTGGGCCTTCGCCGACTTCGAAAAAATGGCCGACCTCGTCGAGGAGATGGTCTGCCATCTCGCGGAGACAATCTGCGGCGGCCTCCTCCTAGAGCACCGCGACGCCGAGGGCAATGTGACGAAGACGATCAACCTGGCTCGCCCCTGGCGACGCGCCCGCTACGCCGACCTCGTCGAGGCCGCCGTGCCCAGTTGGGCCGCGCTCTCGCCCGACGCGCGCCGCGCGAAATGCGCGGAACTGCACCTCGATATCTCGCATTGCGTCGCCGACTACGAGGTCACGCAGCACGTCTTCGAAAAACTCGTCGAGGAGAAGACCATGGACCCGCTCTACGTCACCCATTGCCCGAAGGAACTCGTCCCGCTGGCAAAGCAGAACGCCGCCGATCCGAGTGTCGTGGACGTTTACGAGCTCGTCATCAACGGCCAGGAAATCTCGCCCGGTTACTCCGAGCTGAACGACCCCATCGTCCAGCGCCAGCGCCTCGAGGAGCAGAGCGGCGGCGAGACGCAGAAGATCGACCACGACTTTCTCGACGCGCTCGAATACGGCATGCCTCCCGCCGGCGGCATCGGCATCGGCATCGACCGCCTCGTCATGATGCTCACCGGCGCCGAGTCCATCCGCGACGTCCTCTTCTTTCCGCACATGAAGCCGCGGGCGGATTAAACACGGAGAGCACGGAGGGCACGGAGATGGAGGAAAAATACCTTTCGCCTTTCGGTTGGCACCGCGGTCTCTCTCTCCGTGTCCTCAGTGTCCTCTGTGGTTTATGTCTTTTAGGTCCGGCCCAAGCCGCGAAGACCCGCCCGGAACTCATCTTCGAGTTGAAGGCCGCCCTGCTCGCGCACGACCGCGCCGCCTTTGCCCGCTGCTTTTACCTCGGGGGCGCCGAAGAGCGCACGCGCGTCGAGATGGGCCGCATCCTCGACCAAATCTACGCCTGGCCAACGCACGACATTTTTTCCACCGACCGCAAGGACCGCGGCCCCGCCCGCGTGATGGTCGACGGACGCCCCTATACCTTCAACGGTGACTGGCAGTTCCAGGTGCACATCTTCCTGAGCAAAAAAACCAAGACCGGTTATGTCTTCCCCGCCGGCATGGTGAGCGGCCGCGCCTTCGTGCTCGCGCTCGTGCCCGCCGGCCAGGCGCCCCGGCCCGCGCCGTCCCCTTCCCCTGCGCCATGACGCCGCCGATCCTCATCACGTGCGGTCCCGCGTCCGCCCCGCTCGACGAGGTGCGCCGGATCACAAACTTCGCCACCGGGGAAATCGGCGCGCACCTTGCCAACGCCTTCGCCGCCGCCGGCCACCGCGTCGTCTGCTTCCGCGGCGAGGGCGCCACCTCGTCCCTGCCCTTCGCCGCCGGCGTGGACGTCCGCCCCTTCGCGACGAACGCCGACCTCGCCGCCCGGCTTGAGGCCTTCGGCCCGGCCGCCGTCGTGCTCCACGCTGCCGCCCTCGCCGACTTCGAGGTCGATTTTGTGCGCGATCAGGACGGCGAACTCCTCACCGCCGCGAAGATTCCCAGCCGCGCCGGCCATTTGCTCGTCGGCCTCCGCCCCGCGCCCAAGATCCTCCCCGAGCTGCGCGCATGGTTCCCCGGGGCAACCATCATCGGCTGGAAATACGAACTCACCGGCGACCTCGCCGCCGCGCTGCACGCCGGGTCGCACCAACTCACCGAGGCGGGCGTCGATGCCTGCGTCGTCAATGGCCGCGCCTACGGCGAGGGATTCGGCCTGCTCGACCCCGCCGGCCGCGTGCGCCACTTCGCCGACAAGGCGGAACTCTCCACCGGCCTCGTGCGCTGGCTGGATAGCCGGGCCTAGCCGAGGTAACGCTCAAGCAGGGATTGCAACGCCCGGCTGGACTTCGGCTCGATCTCGCTCTCGGCGGAAATCGACACGCCGAGATCCTTCAGCAATCCGTCGCGCAGGCCGTAGACGCAGCCGTTCACCGTCAATTCCTGGCCGCGCAGCCACGCGTGGCGGATCACCGAATTCTCGCACAGGATGCGCACCTGCTCGATCACGTTGAGCTCGCACAGACGGTCGATCTGGTCCGACTCGTCGCGGGCGTCCTCCAGAAAGGCGCGATGCCGTTTCGCTAGCACGCTGATGGAGTGCAGCCAGTTGTCGATGAGGCCCATGTCCGCCGGATGCAGCGCCGCGCGCACGCCGCCGCAGCCGTAGTGCCCGGTCACCACAATCTGGCGCACCTTCAGCACCTCGACGGCGTATTGCACGACCGACAGGCAGTTAAAGTCCGTGTGCATCACGAGGTTCGCGACGTTGCGGTGCACAAACACCTCGCCCGGTTTCAGCCCGACGATCTCGTTCGCCGGCACGCGGCTGTCCGAGCAGCCGATCCACAGGTAGCGGGGCGTCTGCTGGTGCGCGAGATCCTCGAAAAAGGCGGGGTCCTCGGCCCGCATGCGGGCGGCCCAGGCGAGATTGTTCTGAAAAAGGCGGTCCATGCCGGGAAAAGCTGCGCTCGTTCTACCGGGGCGAAGCCGGGCAGGGAAAGATTTTCCGCCCCCGCACGCTTGCGCTTTCGTCCGCCGCGCGGCTTTGCTTTACTTCGGCCATGAAACTTCCCCGCCTGCTCGTCGTCTGTTTCGCCCTTGCCCTCCTCGCCGGTTGCGCCGCGAGCGGCCCCGAGCCGACGCCGAACTCGACGGGCCCCTCGGCGCTCACCGATCCCGACCAGGCGGCCCCCGTCACGGGCGGTGGCGTGTTTGACGTCAATCAGTAGCGCGGGCCGACTCCGGCCTTGATTTGGCCGGCCATTTGAAGCAATCTGCACGATTCTTTTATGGCTACCAAATCGTCCCAACGCTCCTCCGCCAAGGCCGCCCCCGAGCGCGGTCGCAAGATGAACGGCGCGGATATCCTCGTCGCCTGTCTCGAGCGTGAGGGGGTCGACACGATCTTTGCGTACCCCGGCGGCTGCTCGATGCCCATCCACCAGTCGCTCACCCGCTCGAAGAAAATCCGCACCATCCTTCCCCGCCACGAGCAGGGCGGCGTCTTCGCCGCGGAAGGCTACGCCCGCGTCACCGGACGCGCCGGCGTCTGCATGGGCACCTCCGGCCCGGGCGCGACGAACCTCGTCACCGGCATCGCCGACGCGTTCATGGATTCCACGCCCCTCGTGGCGATCACCGGCCAGGTGCCGCAGGACATGATCGGCCGCGGCGCGTTCCAGGAAACCGACATGTTCGGCATCACCCTGCCGATCGTGAAGCACAGCTACCTCGTGTGGGACATCAATGACATCCCGCGCATCGTGAAGGAGGCGTTTCACATCGCCACCACCGGCCGCCCCGGCCCGGTGCTCATCGACATTCCGAAAAACATTCAAACTCAGGAAACCCAGCCGATCTACCCGAACGAGATCAAGCTCCGCGGCTACCGCACCGACTATCGCGCCGACGACGTCGCCCTGAACGAGCTGCTCGGCCTCATCGCCGAGGCGAAACAGCCCATGATCTACTGCGGCGGCGGCATCATCTCCGCCGACGCGCCCAAGGAACTGCTTGAGTTCGTCGAGCGCACGCAGATCCCCGTCGCCACCACCCTCATGGGCATCGGCGGCTTCCCCGAGACCCACCCGCTCTCGCTCAAATGGCTCGGCATGCACGGCACCGTTTACGCGAACAACGCCGTGAACGAAGCCGACCTCCTCATCGCCATTGGCGTCCGCTTCGACGACCGCGTGACCGGCAAGGTCGAGAAATTCTGCGAGCACGGCACGATCGTCCACATCGACATCGACAACTCCGAGCTCAACAAAAACAAGGCCGTCAAACTGCCGATCCTCAGCGACGTGAAATACGCGCTGCGCCGCACGAACCAGCTCCTCAACCAGGGCGGCTTCAAGCGCACGAAAAATTTCACCCGCTTCCCCGCCTGGTATAAGCAGATCGACGCCTGGAAGAAGCGCTACCCCCTCTCGTTCAAGGACACGCCCGACGTCATCCAGCCCCAATACGTCATCCAGCTCCTCGACGAGCTCACCAAGGGCGAGGCCATCATCACCACCGGCGTCGGTCAGCACCAGATGTGGGCCGCGCAGTTCTACAACTTCACCGAGCCGCGCCAGCTCGTCACCTCGGCCGGCCTCGGCTCCATGGGTTACGGCTACCCCGCCGCCATGGGCGCGAAGGTTGCCCGCCCCGACAAGCAGGTCATCGACATCGACGGCGACGGCTCCTTCCTGATGAACGTCCAGGAACTCGCCACCGTCCACGTCGAGGGCATCGCCGCCAAGGCCATCATCCTCAACAACCAGCACCTCGGCATGGTCGTGCAGTGGGAGGACCGCTTCTACGGCAGCAACCGCGGCCACACCTTCCTCGGCGACCCGCGCGACCTCAACCGCATCTACCCCGACTACGTCCAGCTCTGCAAAGGCTTCGGCGTCACCTGCGAGCGCGTCATCCATAAAAAGGATCTCAAAGCCGCCATCCAGCGCATGCTCGACTCGAAGGAGGCCTACGTTCTCGACGTGATGACCCCCTACACCGAGCACGTGCTGCCGATGATCCCGACGCAGAAGACCTACAAGGACATCATCACCGAGTAGCGGCCAAAGGGCGCCGGTCTCCGGCATTCCCCGTTGCGTCCTCCGCGTCCTTCGCGTGAGATCATCCGATGCCTGAATTCGCGCGCGTCCTGCTGGATCAATCCGCCGGCAAGCCGCTCGATTACCGCATCCCCGAACCCCTGCGCGACCGCGTTTTCGTCGGCTCGCGCGTGCGCGTGCCGCTCCGCACCCGCGTCGTCCTCGCCACCGTCGTCGAAACCCTCGCGACCAGCGACACCCCCGGCGTGCGCGACCTCGCGGAACTCGTCAACGACGACGCGCTCGTCCGTCCCACCCTCCTCCGGCTCGCCCGCTGGATGGCCGACTACTACTGCTGCCCCGAGGAAACCGCCCTTCGCGCCGTCCTTCCCGTCGTTATCCGCAAGGCCGAAGTCACCCACAAGGAACGGCTCTTCGTCTCGCTCGAGCGGCCGCCCACCGCCGACGAACGCGCCGAAATCGCCCGCCGCGCCCCGCGCCAGATCGAGACGCTCGACCGCCTTCTGGCCGCCGGCGTCCCCGTGGAACTCGCGGAATTCCCTGGCGGCCGCGCCGCCCTGCGCGGTCTCGAAAAACGCGGCCTCGTCTCGGTCGGTCTCCAGCGCGTGGCCCGCGACCCCGAGGGACAATACCTCCCCTCGCAGGACCTCACGCTCAACGCCGAACAAGCCGCTGCGCTCCAGGTCGTCTGCGACGCCATCGACGATCCCTCCGCCGCCAAACCCATCCTCCTCCACGGCGTGACCGGCAGCGGCAAGACCGAGGTGTATCTCCAGGGCCTGCGCCACGCCCTCGCGGCCGGCAAAAGCGCGATCGTGCTGGTGCCCGAGATTTCCCTCACACCGCAGACCGTCGAACGCTTCAAGTCCCGCTTCGCCGACATCCAGGGTCAGGTCGCCGTGCTCCACAGCCACCTCAGCGAGGGCGAACGCCACGACGAATGGCACAAGATCCACTCCGGCGGCGCGCGCATCGTTATCGGCGCCCGCAGCGCGATCTTTGCGCCGCTGGAAAACCTCGGCCTCATCGTCGTCGATGAGGAACACGAAAACTCCTACAAGCAGGACGAAGCCCCCCGCTACCACGCCCGCGACGTCGCCGTGTATCGCGGCGCGCTCGAGGGCTGCGCCGTCGTCCTCGGCAGCGCGACGCCGGCGCTGGAAAGTTTTCACAACGCCCGCACCGGCAAATACCGCCTCGTAGACCTGCCCGCCCGCATCGACGACCGCGACATGCCGCTCATCCGCGTCGTCGATCTCCGCCTGCAAAACCGCCAGAAGGGCCAGCCGCAGGTGCTCTCCGCCATGCTCTGCGCCGCCATCGAGCGCCGCCTCGCCGCCGGGCAGCAGACGATCCTCTTCCTCAATCGGCGCGGGTATTCCTCCGCGCTCATGTGCCAGGCCTGCGGCCACGTCGCCCAGTGCCCGAATTGCAGCGTCGCGCTCACCTACCACCGCGACGACGAACGCATCCGCTGCCACCTTTGCGGCCACGCCGAACGCGCGCCCCATAAATGCCCGAGCTGCCGCGACCCCGGCATCCGCCACGCCGGCTTCGGCACGCAGAAGGTCGAGGAATCCGTGCGCCGCGTCTTCCCCGCCGCCCGCGTCACGCGCATGGACGCCGACACCATGGCCCGCAAGGGCAGCTACCGCGATACGCTCGACCAATTCCAGGCCCGCAAAATCGACATCCTCGTCGGCACGCAAATGATCGCCAAGGGCCTCCATTTCCCAAACGTCACGCTCGTCGGCATTGTCAACGCGGACATCGGGCTGCACATGGCCGACTTCCGCGCGGGCGAACGCACCTTCCAGCTCCTCACGCAGGTCGCGGGCCGCGCGGGGCGGGGCGACGCCGCGGGCGAGGTGCTCGTGCAAACCTTCACCCCCGCGCACCCCGCCATCCAGCACGCGCGCCACCACGACTTCCTCGGCTTCTGGGAGCAGGAGTCCGAGTTTCGCCGCGCCTTCGGGCACCCCCCCTTCGCCCGCTTCGTGCTCGTGACCGTGCGCGGGGAAAATCTCGAACGCACCGAGTTCACCGCGCAAACCCTCGCCCGCCGCCTGCGCGAGGCCCTGCCCGCCGAAGTCACCGTCGGCGATCCCGCCCCGGCCCCGCTCGCCCGCGTGAAGTCCGAACACCGCTTCCACCTCGGCCTGCGCGGGCCCAGCGCGCCCCGGATGAGCCGCGCGCTGCGCTCCGTGCTCGCGGCGCTGACCCTGCCGCGCGAAATCCGCGTGGCGGTCGATGTGGACGCGCTGCATCTTCTTTAGTTCATTGGTGGTCCAGACGAAGTTTCCTTGCGGCGCGTAACCCGATTCCTATCCCGATTTCTGCTCACCGCGCTCGTGCTCGGGGTTCCCGGGCTGCTCGTCTACTTTCAGTTCGTTGGGTTCAGCGCGGAATGGCGGGCGAGCCTCGCCGAGGCCCTCGGTGGCCGGGCCTTTGCGGTCGAGATCGGGCGGCTCACCTTCCACCCGTTCGAGGGCATCGTCGCCGAGGGCGTGAACGTTCGCCAGCGCGCGCCGGAGGGACTGGAACTCGCCCGCATTGACCGGTTGGTCGTTTCGCCCAATCTCGCCGCCCTCCTGCGCGGCCAGATTCTCATCGACCGGCTGGACCTCGAAAACACCAACGTCGCGCTCCCCTTCGCCACCGACGGCAAAAAGCCCGACGCCATTGTCGTCCGCGACATTTCCGCCTCGCTGCTGAGTGGCAGCGGGCAGGTGACGATCAGCCACGCCGACTGCCGGTTCGAGGGCATCGAAATCTCCGTGCGCGGGCACCTGCTCCTGCCGGCCGGCACCGCCCTCCAGCGGCGCAACCCGGGCGGCGGCCCCCTGCTGCCCGTGGCCACGTTGCGCGCGGCCCTCGCCGCGCTGCGGCGCATCGAGTTCGCGGATCCGCAGCCCCGCCTGGACATCGAGGTGAGCGGGGATCTCTCTCGCCCCGAGACGGTCGCGGCCGAGAAGGTCACGCTGCGCGCCGGCCGCGTGCGCGCGGGCAACCTGAGCTTTGACCGCGTGTTGCTCGACGGCAGCTACGTGGACCGGCAGGTGCGCATCACCAGCCTGCGGGCCAGCGGTCCCTCGGGGCAAGTGCAGGCTGCGGGGTCGTGGAATTTTGCCACCGGCGGCGGCCAGCTCGACGTGAGCGGGCGTCTCGCGGTGGCGCCGATCCTGGAGCTGGCGGGCCGGGCGGACCTCGCGTCGGTGGCGGCCTTTGACCGGCCGCCCGCGCTGGAGGCGGCGCTGACCGTCACGCCCGGGGCGGAGCGCCCGTCCCTCGCGGTCGTCGGCGAGGTTTCCGTCGAGGACGCCCGCCTGCGCGGCGTGGAATTGCGCAGCTTGCGCTCGCAGTTTGCCTGGCGCGACGGGCGGCTCTTTTTGCAGGACGTGAACGTGCGCTCGGCCACGGGCACGGTGCGCGCGCAGGTTTTGCTCGCGCCGGGGGATTTCCGCCTGAACCTCGACAGCGAGGCCGACCCGCGGGAGTTCCTCCCGTTCTTCGGCCCGAACGAGCGGAAAATCATCGCGCTGCTCGACTTCAAGGACATGCCGAAACTCTCCCTCCGGCTTTGGGGCGAGCGGCCCAAGACCGACGCGGTGTCCGGCAACGGCCACGTGCAGCTCGGCCGCACCGCCATGCGCGATTCCTGGGTGGACGCGGGCGAGGCCGACATCGTGATCGCCGACCGCGCCATCGCCTACCGCAAACTCACACTCCGCAAGGGCTCGCAGCGGGCCACCGGCGGTTTCGTCTACGACATGGGACGGCAGGAGGTGCGGCTCGAGGACGTGCGCTCGACGCTTTATCCCGCCGATGTGCTCATGTGGGTGGACCCCCGCATCGCCGCGACGGTGGCGGTCTACCGGTTCCGCGGGCCGCCGCAGATCCGCGCCGACGGCCTCACGCACATGAAGGATCCGTCGAAAAACGACCTGCGCATCGCGGTGAACGCTCCGGCTGGACTGGCCTATCAGCTCATCGGGCGCGACCTGATCTTCGGTGCGACGGAGGGCGACGTGCGCATCAAGGGCCAGCAGGTGCTGGCGGATGTCCGCCGGGCCGAAATTTACGGCGGGCACGCCTCGGTTCGCACGCAGGTCTCCATCGCGCCGGATGATCCCTCCTTTGCGGCGCAGGTGGAGGTGGACCGCGTGAATTTTCCCGCGCTGACGAAACTCTACTTCGGCTACGCAAAGTCGGAGGGGCGCATGAGCGGGCGTTACGCCTTCCGCGCCAGCCTGCGCGAACCGACGAAAATGAAAGGGGAGGGGAGCATCCGGGTCGAAGACGGGCACGTGCTCGCCATCCCGCTCTTCGGTCCGCTCTCGGAGGTCATCGGGGCCATCATTCCCGGGGCCGGCCACGAAAGCGCGCGACTCGCGACGGCGGACTTCACGATCGCGGACCAGCTCATCCGCACGAAGAACCTCGACGTCCAGGGCGCGGGGTTCGAGATTTTCGGCGAGGGGGCGGTCGGATTCCCGAGCGGGAAGATGGACCTCGCGGTGCGCATCAACGCGCGCGGCATTCCCGGGGTGGTCTTTTTCCCGGTGAGCAAGCTGCTCGAGTATGTCTCCACCGGCACGGTCTCGGATCCCCAATGGCGGCCGAAAATCATCCCGCGGGAATTCTGGTCCGTGCTGGGCCTGGGCGGCGCGCCGGAAGAAAAAAGCGAGCCGCCGCCCGCTCCGGCCTCCCGCTAGCGCCGATTTTTTCCGCCGTCCCCGGCGTGAGAAGATCGTCTTAGAATCTCGCGCCGTTGATAAATTTTTACTTTACCGGCTGGGGGTCCCTCGGGACGTTGCACGAAGGAGTTGTTTTCGAGAAATCAGGGTCCGGTCCCGGTTGCGTCTGAAATCGGCTCGCTTCGAAAGCGAAAAAACAACCCGCCGCTCCACCGGATAATTTCTCCGAATTCATTCTATGATGCTCCGTTCCGCCGCCCTTCGGGCTTTGTCCCTCGTCATTGTTTTTTCGTGGGGCGCTTCCTCGGTGCTTGCCGATTCCGCCTACGACGATTGGGCAAATGCCAACGCCCTCAAGGGCGCCAATGCCAACCCCCGCGCCAACCCCGACGCCGATCGCTACCCGAATGCGCTCGAGTATGCCTTTGGCACCGACCCGAATGTCGCCGAGAGCAACTACGTCTCAGCGCCCGCGCTGGTGAGCGAGGCCGCGGGCACGAGCTTTCGCTACCGCGTCAAGTCGGCCACGGAAGGCATTGCCAGCTACCGCGTGCTCCGCTCGACCGATGCCAAAAAATGGACCACCGCCCCGGGAGCACCCGTCGTGGTGAGTGACGATGGGGACGTGCGCACCTATTTGCTGCCCATTCCCGCCGCCGCTTCCAATGAGTTTTACCAACTCGAGGTCGCCGTGCCCTTCACCAGCGCCACGCCCCCGCCCAAGGCGCTGACGATCTCCGGCAACATCGGCAAGGGATACTGGGAGCTGCCGGAGGTTGCCACGGTGGTCATCCGCACCGAGCCACCCGGCGTGGTGGACGGCCCCGATAAAGGCAAACCGGATTACTCGAAATACCCCAGCGTCATCGGCAGCAGCCTCACGTCCTGGACCGACCAGGCCGAGGCGGAATACGTCGGGGCCAACAAAACCCTGCCCCGCCGCACGTGGCTTGGCTGGTTTCTGTGGGGAAATGGCACCCCGCCCCCCGGCGTGAACCCCGGATACCCGGTCACCGGAAACGCCACCACCACCGACTGGGATTACAATTCCTTCATCTACTCCGCGGGCGACAACGCCACCTCCTCCACGGCCGGCTGGCGCCCCACCCGCCTTGATCAACAGCCGCTCTACGCCATGCCGTTGGTGCTGAACTACAACTGGCCGCCCGCCATGTTCGGCTTCGTCAAGCAACCCCTTCTGCCCATCGAAACCGCCTACAAGGGTCAGTTCGGCTACTGGTCCGGGAAGAAGATCGTTCGCGGCGTCAACCTCAGCCAGCAGAACCCGTTCTTTTACCAGTATGGCAACCTGTTCGCCCAGAACCCCGCCGCCTGGCAACAGCTGTGGATGCGATGCATGAGCCGCCCGCTCGAAACGACGGTCATCGTGCCCAGCAACAAAACCCCGAACGAGCTCCTGGGCTCCGCGGGCAACGGCACCTGGAACGGCAACGGCACCCAGAGTTTCCCCTACCCGATGTGGGACGCGAACCTCAGCCCCGCGGAGCAGACCCCGTTTAACATCAAGGTCGACCGCCTCGGGGACTTCGACGCCGACATCGTCTGGGAGGGCGCGAATGCCCGCCTTTCGGACGCCAAAACCTACGCCCAGAACCGCTACGTGCGCACCAAGTTTGCCGAGCCGGGTCGCGGCAACTACCTCAAAATGACGGTCGCCCAGGGCTCGCCCCTTGTTTGGTGCGAATCGAACAACAACAAATACGCCATTTTCTACAACCTCGTCCGCGTCAACGTTCCGGGGCAGATCGACAACCCCGGCAACCAGACCCTCGGCTCGAAGGCGGCGACGATTGCCGGCGGCGACCTGCCCAACGGCGTGAGTTACGTCCTGCTCTACGGCGACCACACGAACCCGAACCAATGGTATCACGAAGTCCCGCCGCAGTTCCCGGATGACGCGGGCCTCCCCGGCGGCTTCAACCCCCCCGGCAAGCAGCACAACCACACCTACACCGCGATCTTCTACCGCACCGACACCGCCGAGCCGATCACCCTCGGCGACGGCGGCAAGAACTCCACCGCCAACAACGGCACCGACGCGGACGGCAACCCCTACTTCTACCTCCAGTTCAAAAGCGCGGCGAAAAACTGGTTCGTCGTCGGAGCCGTGCCCGCCATGCGCTACTACAACACCGACCCGCAGAGCGGCGGCATCGCCGAGGACAGCGAGACCGATCGCGTCGCCGCGGCCAAGGCCTGGGCCGAGGAAATGGCCAAGTATGCCTTCAACTTCTCGACCGGCACCGCGATCACCTACGCCGTCAAAAACATCTACCGCACCGAGACCACCTACGCCGTCAATCTCACGAACCCCTTCCTCGCAAAAAACCCCGGCGACACCGTCGCGGAGAAAATGACCACGGCCCGCCGCACCGTGCTCGCCGTCCCCCCCCACAGCTACCAGCCCATCACCCTCGGGCCCGACCTCACGAAAAAGCCGGTGCCACCCGCCACCACGCCGCCGCAGGTGGTCTGGAACCCCCTCGTGGAATTCGACGCGGCCTTCCCGGTCACGAAGCCGCTCGCGAACGCCAACAAAAACAACAAGGACGACGCCACCGGCCGCTGGGAATATTGGACCCACCGCGGCAACGCGAAAACCATCGTCACCCAGCAGTTCACCACGGCTTATCCCGTCCAAAACCTGCTCCCGCTCATGCCCTCGCCGGACTACGCGGGCGCCGTCGATCTCTCCGGCATTCAGGCCATCAACGTCACCTCCCTCGGCGACGGCACTTACACCAACGACATCCCGCCGCCCACGGTCTCCATCCGCCAGGTCGTCGGCACCGGCGCCCAGCTCAGCACCGAGCTTGCGCCCAATTCCACCCAACTGCTGAGCATCAAGGTCGACGCCCCCGGCTCCGGCTACGTGGATGGCAATCCCGCCCCGGGCATCAAGGTCACGATCGATCCGCCCACGGGCGCGAACCCCTTGCAGGCCACGGCCCGTGCCATCGTCAAGGGCGGGAAAATCGTGGACGTCCAGCTCACCAATTCCGGCAGCGGCTACGGCGCGGCCCCCGGTGCCGTCATCCAGCCGAACCTCGGCACCGGCGCCAGCCTCGCCGCCCAGCTCGATCCGAACACCGGCCAGCTCACCTACATCCAGGTGAACAACGGCGGCACGGGTTATCCCGCCGGCAACCCTGCGCCGATGGACATCGTGATCTCCGACCCCACCGCGCCCGCGCCGAATGCGGGCGGCCGCGTCGCGAAGGCCTTTGCCAACGTCGTCTCACCGCAGGGCGGCGACGGCGTCACCGGCAGCATCGTTTCCGTGACCCTCAGCGACCCCGGCTTTGGTTACGCCCCCACGATCACCGTCAATCAGACGCTCGCCGGCAACCAGACCATCGACGCACCCGTCATCGTGCCCTCCTTCCAAAACGGCAAGGGCCCCATGCAGCTCGGCTCCGCCCGGATCATTTCGGCGGGAGCCGGCTTTGCCTTCTCCGATTCCAACAACCTCCCGCAGGCCACCGTCTGGGGCACGGGCACCGGCGCCAAGGCGGACGTCCTCTCGCCCGGCTCCGTCGTTTCCTTCACCAGCGGCATCACCGCGAGCGGCGGAAGCACCGGACGCTATCCCTACTCCGGCAACCTCACCAAGGACCTCGAAGGCATCATCGGGCAATTGCCGCCGACCACCCCCGGCGGTTCCGCCCCTGCGACCAAATGGGCAGCCGCCGCCAACATCAATAAAACCGATTACACCTTCGCGCTCACCAACGCCGGCATGGATTACAGCCCCACTACGCCGCCCGAGGCCTACTTCATGGCCGACAACAACGTGAAGGTGGGCTGCATCGTGAACATCGGCGGACCGAAGTTCCAGGTCGTCGGGCTCTCGATCAATGGCAGCTCCGTCAGCGGTCCGCTCCCGCCCCTCAGCGAGCCGACCACGGTGCACTTCAGCTCCGGCAACGCCACCGCCACGGTCTACAGCACGTTCTCCCTCGCCCCGGGTGCGCTCTCGATGAACGCCTCCCTCTCGGCGAACTACCCCAAAAACACCCAGGTCAGCTTCATCGGCGGGAGCATCGAAACGAGCACCGCGGCGCTGCCCACCGTGTCCTTCAACTACACGGCCAGCGGCAATGGCACCCTCGGCATCGATCCCGCTTCGCTCAAGGTCGTCACCCCCGGCAAAGGCTGGACCTACGCGGGCTCGCCCGCTGCCTTCGCCAACGTGCTGGGCGGCCGCGGCTTCGATGCTGTCCTCCGCGCCGTGCTGGGGCCCAACGGCGAGATTCTGCGCGTCGTCGTGCTCGACGGAGGCACCAACTATCCCGACCCCGCCGCGTCGCCGTTCTACGCGATCCCCAACGACTCGAGTGGCACCGGGGCGAATCTCACCGTGAGCGTCGATAAGACCACCGGCGCCATCGCCCGCGTCGATGTCGCGCCCAACGGCGCCGGCTCCGGCTACAAGAGCAGCATCATCAACCTCTCGACCAGCCGCACCCAGACTTCCAACGAGGTCACCAATAATCCCAAGGGGCTCCCCGCGCAGATCGGCTTCGAACTCACCCCCGACGGCGGCCTCGGCAACGCGACCCTCGTGCGCCCCGGTTACGGCTATCTCGCCGACACGCAGACCGGGGCCACGCCGGAAAGCCCGGGCATCTTCCTCGACTTCAGCCCCAGCCCGGGCGGCCTTGCCCCCGCGGCCATCACCACGGGCCGGGCCGGCACCTGGGTGGGCCTGGTCATGCGCCCGAACGTCTCCCTCCAACAGGTCGCCTACGACTCGATCATCTACCAATACTCGCAGGATGCGGACAAATCGACCGGACCCTTCGGCGCCGGCTACGAGGGAGGCGCCGGCATTGACGGATACGCCCTCGCCGAAAAAACCGGCGCGACCGGCAAACTCCTCGGCGACATGTTCAATTTCCAGCAGCATCTGAAAACGGCCAAAATTTCCAACGGCAGCCTCGTCCCCAGCGGCTTCGCCTTTGAGAAGTCCGACGTCGGGGTGGACCGCTACCAGGACCCCGCCTTCCTCAAGAACTCCCCGATCGCCAACGTCGACAACGGCCTCAAGCTTGCCGTGCAGGGCCTGCAGCGTTCGCTCACCCGCCTCTTCGACACCAACATCGCCAGCAACTCCATCTCGGCGAACAACTCCGCCTCCGCCTGGCAGATGAGTTACTTCAACCTCTACGACTTCGGCGTCGGCCGCACCGTCGTCAACCCCTCGACCATCCTGCCCTCCGGCGGCTGGATGAGCTCCATCCTCAATCCGCCCGCCCTCGCGAACGGCAACCTCAAGGGCGAGCTCGCCCAGTGGACGCCCGGAAAACTCTGGAGCGGCTTCGGCGTGTCCGACCAGTGGAACGATCAGCATTACTTCTTCGGCTACTTCCTCACCGCCGCCGCGCTTGCCGGCATCTTCGACTACTCCTGGCTCGACGACGGGGCCACCCCGCCCGCCGACCAGCCGCTCTGGGCCAGCCGCACGCAGATGGGCACCGCCATCGACCAGTGGCTCATGACCGTCGCCTACGACCCCGCCATCGACAGCGCCTACTACAAAATGCCAGCCGTCCCCGGCGCGAACGTTTCCTACCAGAAGTTCGCCTTCTTCGATCAATGGAACGGCCACGGCTGGGCCAGCGGCGTCGCGCCCGGTGTCGGCGGCACGATCTACGACGGCGGCAACCCCGCCGAAAAACGCAGCGAGGTCAACGTCTGGCTCATGCAGGGCAAGGGCAGCGGTCCCTTCGGCGACGAAAACGAAAACTCCATCTTCGAGGGCCTGCAGGCCTGGTCCGGCACCGCGCTCTGGGGCGGCGCGACCGATCGCAAACCGATCTTCGACCTCGGCATTTACCTGCTCTCGAATGAAATGGCGGCCGGCGACGCCTACTTCCTCGACAAGAACTACAACCTCACCACCGACGGAGCCTTCTCCTGGGCGCCCGTGACCACCGTCGACTCCTCCCAGGTCACCAACAACGGAGGCAACACCGGCTACAAAATCGGCACCGACTTCACCAGGGGCAACCCCGAGGCCTTCTGGAAAGCCCCCGCCGCCTTCGGGGGCGCGGCCAGCGCCGGCAGCTCCATCGTTCTCAAGTCCGGCAACTCGGTCGATACCTTCTTCTACGGTTACCCCACCGGACCCAAGGCCATCCAGGCCTTCCCGCCCGCCCCCTGGACCCTCTCCATGTCGCGGAACTCCCTCTACATGAAAAAATGGGCCGGCGCGCTCATGCGCCAGGAGTGGACCGACATGCTCGGCACCGGCCTCTTCAACGCGCCGGATTGGATCGCTCTCGCCATGTCGGCCGCCGTCTGCGGCGTGCCCTACTTCCCCGGCGATCAACCCTTCAAAATGACCGACCCCGTCGGCACCAAACCCCGGGGATCCACCTACATCCAGCGACTCCTCGCCCAATGGGTGACCCTGAACAACGGGCTCGGCGCCAGCCAGGTGCTGAACTCCGCCTTCAACCACCTCTCCACGATCACCTTCCTCCTCGCCCTGGACCAATACGGCACCCCCGATTGGACCTACATCGCCAAGGCCACCGACGAGAACGGAACCGAGGATGACGCCTCGATCCTCTTCACCGCCACCTTCTCCAAGGTCATCACCGACAACGGCGTGGACAAGGTCAAGACCACCTTCTTCGCCTTCAACCCCGGTTGGAACACCCGCTACGTGAAGTTCTACCGCCTCTCCGCGGATGGCACCCCGGCCACCCAACCCTCCTCCGGAGACAATCCCGTCATCCTCCCGCCCAAACGGCTCACCGCGATTCCGGCTGACCTCATCCCCGTCGAATAAATGAATACGACTTCCCGCCTCGCCCTGCTTGCCGCCCTCGCTGGCGCCAGCCTCCCGGCCCGCGCCGACATCGCCACCGCCGGCTCCCCGCCCGCCGGGCTCGTCACCATCACCGCCCCCGCCCGCAGCCAGGTCGCGCTTTCGTTGCCCCTCGACGCCACGACGGTCTTTGTCGGCGAGGTGAGCAGTGTCCTCAAACGCGGCATCGCCTGGCAGCTCTCACCGACGGACCTCGTTCCGCTGGTCGGCCCCCGCAACGCGCTCGTCCTCCGCTTCACCGGAGGCCGCAGCGCCGGCCTGTCGTTTCCCGTGCGCGCGCTGAATGCCGGGGCCCGGACCGCGTCGGTCAGCCTTGAACTCACGACCGAGGATCTCACCACCATGGTCAGCGTTGGCGATCCCTTTGAAATCCTCAGCGCCGATACCCTGGCCTCCGTGTTCGGGTCCGATGCCCGCGGACTCGTCACCAACGCCGACCCCGACCTCGCCGACAACGTCCGCATCCTTCGCGGCGGCATCTGGCAGGCTTATTTCCATGACGGCCGCGCGTGGCGCCTGCGCTCCGATCCCAAGGGGCCCTCGCGCGCCTTCACCGTCATCCTGCCCGGCCAGGGCTTTGTGTTGGCCCGCCGCGGCGCGTCCCCCTACCGGCTGGAACTCGTCGGCCGCGTGCCCGGCCGCGGCAGCGGCCCCGTTCTTCGCCGGGGCGAGCCGATTCTCGTTTCCAGCCCCCTGCCCACGGCCTTCCGGCTTGCGGACCTCGACCTGCGCCGACTCCGGGATGGGGATGCCGCCGTGGTGCTGCGCAACGGCCAGTGGACCCGCTTCGTTTATCGCGACGAAACCTGGGTCGCCGGCAACGGCAACGCCACGCCGCGAGGCCCCGTCCTTCCCGTGGGCAGCGCCGTTCTCCTCCAGCGCGCCGCGCCGGGCGAATAGCGCCTTTCTCCCGCGTCCGGCAAATCGCCCGCCGCCCGCCGGTTGCCCGGTCGCCTCCGTTAAGCCCCGTCCCCGCAGAAAACAAGAAAGCCCCGGCGGCCGATGGCCAACCGGGGCTTCCTTTCGGGTGGGGAAATCTTCCTTACTTCATCAGCAGCACGTTGCGGGCGCGCTTGATGGCATTGGTGATCTTGCGGTGGAGGTGCGCCGGCATGCCGGTGAGGCGGCGGGGTAGAATCTTGCCGCTCTCCGTGACGAAACGGCGGAGGATCTCAGGGTTTTTGTAATCGACGGCTTCGGGCGTCAGGTCGATGCGGCGACGCGGCATCGTGCGGTTGGCCCGGCGGAAATTCGCGCGGCGTTGGGGCGTTTTGGGCTGCATGTTACTTGATCTCGCGGTGGAGGGTGTGCCGCTTGAGGAACGGGTTGTATTTTTTCTTTTCGAGCCGGTTCGGAGTGTTCGGGCTCTTCTTGTTGCGAGTGGTCATGTAGCGGGAGGTGGGTTTCCCCTCGGCCTTCGCTTCGGTGCACTCAATAGTGATAATGTCCTGTGCCATGAGAGTTAGTCTTTCGTATCGGAGGTCGTGTCATCCTCTTCGCCTTCGGATTCCTCGTCGGTCAGACCGAAGAGGGAGGTGACGGGTTGGCGGTGGCGCTGGTAGCGATTGCGCTTCTCAAGCTCCGCCTGACATTCGACGGTGTAGCGGGTAAAGGGCAGCGCTTCAAGCCTGGCTTTCGGGATTTGCTTGCCCGACATCTCGCAGACGCCGTAGGCGCCGGTCTCGAGGCGTTTGAGGGCCTGGTCAATCTCGTAAAGGCTGTCCTGCTCCTGCGAGAGGAGACTGAGGGCGAAATCGCGGTCGTAGGCGTCGCTGCCGGCGTCGGCCTGGTGCATGCCGAAGGCCGAGGCGTCCCCGCCGGTCTGCGAGCGCAGGCTGTCCCGGGCGACCCCGTTCATGCTGTCCAGCAGCGTGTCCTTGAGGATGAGAAGTTTCTGGCGCTGGCTCTCGAGGAAAGGTGCGAGCTTCACGGGCGCATGGCCGTTCGAGCCGGGCTTCTTCACGACGACCACGGGCGGCTTGGCCGCGGGTTTGGTCACCTTCGCCGGCTTGGCCGCTTTGGCCGGAGCCTTCGCCGGGGCTTTCGCCGCCTTGGCGGGAGCCTTGGCCGGTTTCACGGGAGCCTTGGCCGCAACCGCCTTCGGTTTGACCTTGGGGGCGGGGGCCTTGCTGGCCAGCTTCTTCGGCGCGGCGGGCTTTTTAGCCGCCGGCTTGGCTTTGGGAGCCGGAGATTTCTTGGCGGCTTTCGCGGGTTTCTTACTGGCCATGTGACAAATGCGCGGGATGGAAAAGGGTGGCGAAGTTATGGCGGGCGGACAGGGGACGCAAGCGATTTCTACCGCCCGGTCAACAGGGCATCCGGAATCATCGCGATCAGCAGCGCGCTGCGGGCGCTCCAGCCCACCGTGCGCAGCCAGTTTGTGGCCACGAGGCGGCGAATGGTCCGGGGGTCGGGGGTGTCACTCAGGCGGTTGTGCGCGGGCACGGAAAAAACGGCGGTGGCCACCCACACGAGGAGAAGCAGCCCGAAGGCGGCGAGGAAGCGCGGGTCCGCCGCCAGCGGGGCGCGCAGGGCGATGAGCGCTCCCGCCGTGCCGACCTCGAGCAGCATCGGTGGCCCAACCACCCAGCCCGTGCGCCGCACGTGCTCGCGCTCGTAGGCGACGAAACCGTCCCCCGGCACCCAGCCGAACAGCGGGTAGTGCACGACCTGCACGAACCAGATGAGTCCGGTCATGAAAACCGTCGCGAAGACGTGGAGGCCAAAAAGCCAGAGGTCCATCGCCTTTTGATACGAGCGAACCGGGCCGGGCGGTCGCGCCTACGCGCGGCCGATGAGCACGACGACGCTGCGCTCGGTCACGGTGAGTTTCGTCTGGTTGGAAAGCAGGGGCTCGGTGCCTTCCTTCGGGTAGATGTCGGCGGGCTCCTCCGCGGCGGTGTCGATCGCGCGGAACCAGCGCTTGCGTTTCGGCAGCACGGGCAGCTCGAAGGTGAGCGGCTCGTGATACATGTTGAAGACCGCGTAGAGGAAATGCGCCGGACCCCCGGCGGCCTTGGAATGGCGGCCGCAGAGCAGGAAGGCGATGCTGTGGCTGTCGAAGCCCCAGTCGGGCTTCCACGCCTTCACGCCGTGCCAGCTGATGTCGGGGTAACCGCTGCCGACGCTGTCCTTGCCGGTGAGGAATTCCTCGCGGCGCAGCGCGGGCTGGGCCGCGCGGAACTTTGCCATCTCGCGGGCAAAGCGCAGGACGCCACGGTCGGCCTTCGTGAGCGACCAGTCGAACCAGTTCCACGGCTCGTCGTGGCAGTAGGCGTTGTTGTTGCCGCGCTGGGTGCGGCCGCATTCGTCGCCCATGGTGAACATGGGCACGCCCTGGCTGAGGAAGAGCAGGGCGAGCGAATTTTTCTGCATGCGCACGCGCAGGGCGTTGATCTCGGGGTCGTCGGTCTCGCCCTCGGCGCCGCAGTTCCAGCTCGCGTTCCAGTCGCTGCCGTCGCGGTTGGCCTCGCCGTTTTCGAGGTTGTGCTTTTCGTTGTAGCTCCAGAGGTCGTGCAGCGTGAAGCCGTCGTGGCAGGTGATGAAGTTCACCGAGGCGGTCGGCTTGCGGCCGGCGGCGGCGTAGAGGTCGGGCGAGCCGAGGATGCGCTGGACCATTTCGCCGACCACGCCGGGATCGCCCTTAAGGAAACGGCGGGAGGCGTCGCGGTATTTGCCGTTCCATTCCATCCAGCGGCCGTAGTCGGGAAAATGGCCGACCTGGTAGAGCCCGCCGGCGTCCCACGCCTCGGCGATGAGGTGGCAGCTGGCGAGGATGGGCGCGTGGGCGAGCTCCTCGATGAGCGGGGGATCGGCCAGCGGGGTGCCGTCGGAATCGCGCGCCATGACGGAGGCCAGGTCGAAGCGGAAGCCGTCGACGTGGAACTCGGCCGCCCAGTAGGCGAGCGAGTTGCGGATGAAATTGCGCACGACGGGGTGGTTGCAATTCACCGTGTTGCCGCAGCCGGTGTAGTTCGCGTAGCTGCCGTCGGGCAGCAGCATGTAGAAGGTGCGGTTGTCGATGCCGCGGAAGGAAAGGGTCGGGCCGCCTTCGCCGCCCTCGGCAGTGTGGTTGAAGACGACGTCGAGCACGACCTGGATGCCCGCGGCGTGCAGGTCCTTCACGAGCTGCTTGAATTCATCGGCCTGCCCGCCCGTTGCGCTGCTCGCGGCGTAACCGGCCTTCGGCGCGCCGAATCCCACCGTGCTGTAGCCCCAGTAGTTGCAGAGCGTCTCGCCGGTGGTCGGGTTCGTGCGGGTGTTCTCGCACTCGTCGAACTCGAAGATCGGCATGAGCTCCAGGCAGTTCACGCCGATGGATTTGAGGTAGGGAATCTTCTCCGCGATCGCCGCGAAGGTGCCCGGGTGCTTCACGCCCGAGGTCTCGTGCCGCGTGAAGCCGCGCACGTGCATCTCGTAAATGACCAGGTCGGTGGCCGGCACGCGCAGGGGGCGGTCATGCCCCCAGTCGAAATCCTCGTCGCACACGCGGGCCCGCAGCGGGTAGACGCCGTGGTTCGCGGGCTGCATCCAGACTTCGCGGCCGCTGATCGCGCGGGCAAAGGGATCGAGCAGGATGTGGGAGCGGTCGTAGCGGTGGCCGGTCTGCGGGTCGTAGGGGCCGCCGAAGCGGTAGCCGTATTCGATCTGCGTCTCGTCGATCTCGTAGACAATCATCGCCCACACGTGGCCGATGCGGAACTCCGGGGGAAACGGGATCTCCGCAAACGGTTCGGTCTCCCCGCGCTCGAAGAGGACGAGCGTGCAGTCGGTGGCGTGGGCGGAGTAGATCGAAAAATTGATGCCGCCCGGCACCAGGCTCACGCCAAAGGGCAGGGGATGTCCGTAGCGGAGCTTGTATTCACCGTGCTCGTGGGTGTGGTGGGCGACGGCGGCATCCTCCTGGCGGCGGTTGCGTGGCGGCGTGTGTTTCCCGATGGTTCCCATTGCGGCCAAGGATGGCGGAAGCGGTCCCGCTTTGGAAATGCCGAATATTCGCCCCGGCCCGCTCAGCCCCGCTTTTCGATGAGCGCGTAGGCGTTGTGGGTGTGGATCGACTCGAAATTCTCGGCCTCCACGCGATACCAGCGGATGTTCGGCTCGGCCTCGCAGCGCTGCGCGACGTTGCGCACGAGGTCCTCGACGAAGACCGGGTTCTCGTAGGCCCGCTCGGTCACCGCCTTCTCGTCCGGCCGCTTCAGCAGACTGTAAAGCTCGCTGCTCGCGCTGTCCTCGACGAGGCGGATGAGATCCTCGATCCAGATCGGCTGCTGGAAACGCACGGCCAGCGTGACCTGCCCGCGCTGGTTGTGCGCGCCGTGGATGCTGATCGCCTTAGAGCACGGGCATAGCGTGGTGACCGGAACGATCACCGTGAGCACGAAATCGAGGACGCCGTTTTCCAGCGTGGCGTTGAACCTCGCGGTGTAATCGAGCAGGCCCCGTGCGCCGGTGACCGGCGCGGCCTTCTCGAGGAAAAACGGAAACTCAAACTCCACGTGCGCGCAGTCGCTGTGCAGCCGCTGCGTGAGCTGCTCGAGGATGTCGCGCAGATTGTCCACGTGCAGCACGTTGCCGTGGGAATTCAGCACCTCGACGAAGCGGCTCATGTGCGTGCCCTTGTGCTGGTGCGGGAGATCGACGGTCAGCTGCGCCGTGGCGACGGTCGCCTGCGTCTCGCGGGCCTTGTCGCGGATCCGGATCGGAAAGCGCAGGGCTTTCACTCCCACGCGGTCGATGGGCAGCTGGCGGTCGTCGGGCTCGCTTTGGGTGTCGCGCAATGACATGGCGGAGAAAATTCGGAAATGCTGAAACTCGGAAAAGCTGAAAGGATACGCCGATGCGGCCCCCGCCGCGCCATTGTTTTCCTCCGACCATGACTGATTTTGTCCTCGCCCTCGATGCCGGCACCTCGTCGGCCCGCGCCGCCCGCTTCGATCTCGCCGGCCGCCGCGTGGAGGGATCCCTCGTTCAACGGAAGGTCGCCCTCCAGACCGCGCGCGACGGCACCGCCATCCTCGACCCCGCCGACTGGCTCGCCACCATGCAGGCCTGCGTAAAGCGCGCCGCCGGGTCGGGCGGGCTGCAGGCGGTCGGATTTTCCTGCTTCTGGCACAGCCTCATCGGCACGGACGAATCCGGCAACGCGCTCACGCCGATCTACACCTGGGCCGACTCCCGCTGCCGGGACGATGCCGCCTCGCTGCGCCGCGAGTTCGATGAGGCCGCGCTGCACGCCGAGACCGGCTGCATGCTGCGGGCGTCGTTCTGGCCGGCCAAGCTCCGCTGGCTCCGCCGCACCGATCCGCGGCTGTTTCGTCGCGTGAAACGCTGGATGTCCCCCGCCGAATGGCTGCAATGGCGCCTCACCGGCCACGCGACCTGCGCCCTCGGCATGGCGACGGGCACCGGGTTGTTCAACCCCGGCACGTTGCGCTGGAGCGAACGCCTGCTTGAAATCTCCGGCCTCGCCGCCGACCGGCTCCTGCCCGTGTCGGACGAGCCGGTCCCGTGGAAGGGTGTGCCTTGGGTGCCGGGCATCGGCGACGGCGCCGCCAGCAACCTCGGCTCCGGCGCGACCGCCCCCGGCCTCGCCGCCATCAACCTCGGCACCAGCGCCGCGTTGCGGGTGATGAACTCCGGCCGCCGCGCGCGGGCGCCGTTCGGCCTTTTTGCCTACCGCGTCGACGCCGCGCGTTATCTCGTCGGTGGCGCGGTGAGCAACGCCGGCAACCTCCACGCCTGGGCGCGCCGGGAGTTTTCCCTGCCGCGGGACCCCGCCGCCCTCGATGCCGCCCTCGCCGCGCGCACCATGCCCGACCACGGGCTCACCGTCCTGCCGTTCTGGAACGCCGAGCGCGCCCCGCGCTGGAACGAGGACGCCACCGGAGTCATCGCCGGCCTGCGCCAGAGCACGACCGGGCTCGACGTGCTTCAAGCCCTGCTCGAAGCCTCCTATTACCGCCTCGCCTCCATCGCCGAGCGCATCGGCGGCGAGCCAAAGTGGATCGTCTCCGGCGGCGCCACCCGCTCCCGGCCGACGCTGGAGCGCCTCGCCAACATCCTCGGCGCGCCCGTTTACGTCAGCCCCGAGCCCGAGGCCTCGCTGCGCGGGGCGGCCGTTGTGGCCCTCGAACGCCTCGGCGCCCGCCCCGCCCCGCTCGCCTTCGGCCGGCCCGTGCGCCCCAACGCCCGCGCCCACGCCCGCCACCGGGCCGCCCGCGCCGCGCAGGAACGCCTCGAACTCGCCGTCGAATCCGCCGCCGCGTGAACCTCACCGTCAACGAAATCTACCTCTCCGTGCAGGGCGAAAGCACCTGGGCCGGCCTGCCCTGCGTGTTTGTTCGCCTCACCTTCTGCGACCTCCGCTGCACCTACTGCGACACGGAATACGCCTTTTACAAGGGGACCAAGCGCCCGGTCGACGACGTGCTCGCCGAGGTGCTCGCCATCGACTGCCCGCTCGTGGAAATCACCGGCGGCGAGCCCCTGCTCCAAAAAAACGTCCTCCCGCTCATGGCCCGCCTCTGCGACGCCGGGCGCACCGTGCTCATCGAAACCAGCGGTGCCCACGACATTTCCGGCATCGACCCGCGCGTCCACCGCATCATGGACCTCAAAACGCCCTCCAGCGGCGAATGCGCCCGCAACCACTGGGAGAATATCCCGCACCTCGGACCCGGGGATGAGGTGAAATTCGTCCTCGGCTCGCGCGAGGACTACGAATGGGCCGCCACGCAGATCCGCGAACACCGCCTCGCCGAACGCGTCCGCGCTGTCCTCCTCAGCCCCGTCTTCGGCCGCATCGACCCCCGCGACATCGTCGCCTGGATGCTCGCCGACAAGCTCCCCGCCCGCTTCCAGCTCCAGATGCACAAGTTCATCTGGGACCCCAGGACGAAGGGGGTCTGAGCATTTTGGATTTTGGATTTTGGATTTTGGATTCTAGCCTCGCGCCGTGATCGCCCGCCTCACCAAAGACTTCCGCTTCGAATCCGCCCAGACGCTGCCCAACGTCCCCGCCACCCACAAATGCGGCCGCATGCACGGCCACAGCTTTCTCGTGGAGATCAGCGTCGAGGGTGAAGTGAACCCCGAGACCGGCTGGCTCTACGACCACGCGGAAATCTCGAAAGCGATGAACCCCATCGTCGAACAACTCGACCACGCCTACCTCAACGACATTCCCGGCCTCGAAAACCCGACCATCGAACTCATGGCCGCCTGGCTCTGGCGCAAACTCGCCCCCCAGCTCCCCGGCCTCGCCGAAATCGTCATCCACGAAACGCCCACCGCCCGCTGTAGCTACCGCGGGCTGTAGCCGCGCTACTCCGCCGGGGTAGGGGAGGGGCTGGGCGTCCAAGTCGAGGCGGCGGTGATCGTGATGGGCGCCGTCAGTAGCGTGGCTCCTTCGGGAACGACCACCGTTGACACCTCCCAAATGAGACGTGGCTCGAAAGGACCGCGGCCCACAAGAAATGGCACTGGCAGCTTGATCGCGCCCGCCGGAACGACCTCATCCGTCTTTACGAGCTGGCTGCCGGGAACGACGGTTTCCTCGCCGATCGTGCCCTCATTGAACACCTCAAGGAATGATGTCATCGTTTCCGTCCGAGATACCCCCGGAGGAAAAACATACCAGTTTCCGGAAGTGATCGCGTAGAGGCCGAAATAGAAAAACCCAAGGCTTTGGAGGGAACCATCAGCCGGCTCCTTCCAGATTTCGTGGAGCTTCACATTCCCCGGAGGAAACGCATGAGCACCAACCGGGATCGGATCACTCGCCAGCACTCTTCGGTAGGGAATACGAGGTGGCAAAGTCTCACCTGTGGCCGGATCAAATAGGGCGGAATATTCAAAAAAAGCCAGCGTGGAGACCAGTTCTTCCGGCACGACGGAACCCGGCGGGAACGCGACCCAACGCTCATCTATGCTGGCTACTAAGTTTCTGGTGGCCTCTCTGAGAACCACCATCGTGTCTACTGATCCGTAGCTTCCCCCATAATTAGATGAACCGCCCGAAGTGATATACGAACCGCCCGAAGTGATCTCCACCCACTTCGCGCGATTCGGCACGATAAAGGCCGCGAGCGGGGCCGTGCCGCGCCGGCTGGCGCTGGCGACGATCTGACTGCCGAGGTCCGAGAAGGTGAGCGCCAGATTCCAGTAATGCGGCACGCGGGTCGCCGAGCCGCTCGGCTCCGCGATTTTGGGCACACCAGCGAGGCTCGCCTTGAGCGCGCGGAGCTCGGCGCGGGCGGTCTGGATCGTGCGGCTCGTGGCCGGGCCGGGCCGGGCGGCAAACAGTCCCAACGTCGCGTTGGCCTGCCGGAGCTTGTTGGCTAGCCCGGGATAGCCGGCAGCCTGGTAGCGGCTCGCCACGGCATTCAGATACTGCCGCGCCGCCGCGGGGCCTTGATTGGCCACCTTGCGCAGCGCGAAGGGCTGCCCCAGCTGCTGGACCTTGGTGTCGTCGGCGATTTCCGCGCCGCTGGCCGCATGGGCGAAGGCCAGCGAAAGGCCCAGCCCAAGGCCGGCAAAGGAGGCGCGAAGATTCATCACTTGCAAGCGTATTCCTTGCAAGCAGGCCGCGTCAACCTCTCCGCGGGAAATTTTTTTGCCCCAAAATTCCCGCCCGCCCCGCTCTCTGGTCGCCCTCCTTAACGCGCCGGGGCGATTAAATAGGCGGCTGACGAATTTTTGGTTGCGCGCCTCGCCGAGCCGCGTAGGGTCCGCGCTCCTTCGGGAATTCCGTTCGTAACCGTATGAAAAACTCCTCTTCCCATCTTCCGTCGTTTCCCTTCGCGCTGATCTTCGCGTTGGCGCTGCTGCTTGCCCTGCCGCTGGCCTCCGCCAGCCCGACCGCGCCCCGCATTTTTGGCGTCAAGACTACCGCCTACTCCAGCGGCCCCAAGGACAATGGCCCCTACGGTCCGAAAAACGCCCTCGGCAAACCGCTCAAGGCCGGCCCGGTCACCAGCGCGGCGGCCGACTGGTCGCGTTGGCCGGTGGGCACCCGCTTCCGCGTCGTCGAGACGGGCAAGACTTACGTCGTGGATGACTACGGCAGTGCCCTCGTCGGCACGGGCACGATTGACCTCTACAAGTCGACCGACGCCCAGGTCGACCGCTGGGGCGTGCGGCGCGTGACCATCGAGGTGCTCGAATGGGGCTCGCCCGAACGCAGCCTGAAGATTCTACGCGAGCGGGTCACCGCCGCCCGCCACGTCCGCGAAATGGTGCGCTCCCTGCTGGATCAGGACGGCGCGTAGGCCGCGCTTGCGCGCCCGACCGATTCGCCTATTCTCGGCCCCCGCATGAGCAAGATTCTCGTTGTTGGGGGCGCCGGTTACATCGGCAGTATTTGCGTCGAAGAACTTCTGAACGCCGGCCATCACGTCGGCGTCTTTGACAACCTCTCGGAGGGCCACCGCCGCGCCATCGACCCGCGCGTCCGGTTTTTCCAGGGCGACCTGGCCGACATCTCGGTCATCAAGCTCGCGCTCACCGAGTTCCAGCCCGACGCCGTCATGCACTTCGCCGCCAACGCGCTCGTTGGCGAGTCGATGACCAAGCCCGAGAAGTATTTCAACAACAACGTCTGCAACGGCCTGAACCTCCTCAACGCCATGCACGAGTGCGGCGTGAAGCGCCTCGTGTTCTCCTCGACCTGCGCCACCTTCGGCATCCCGGAAAGCGTGCCCATCCACGAAGGCCTCCCGCAAAATCCGATCAACCCCTACGGCGAGTCCAAGCTCATCTTCGAGAAAATCCTCCGCTGGTATGACGAAATCCACGGCCTCACCTTCGTCGCCCTCCGCTATTTTAATGCCGCCGGCGCCAGCGAGCAGTTCGGCGAGGACCACCGCATCGAGACCCACCTCATCCCGAACGTCCTGAAGGTCGCCCTCGGTCAGCGCCAGGCCGCCGAAATCTACGGCACCGACTACCCCACGCCCGACGGCACCTGCATCCGCGACTACATCCACATCCGCGACCTCGCCTCCGCCCACATGCTCGCCCTCGAGGCCCCGAAAAGCGCGTTCTACAACCTCGGCACCGGCGGCGGCACGTCCGTCAAAGAGATCATCGACACCTGCCGCGCCGTCACCGGCCACGAAATCCCCGTGCTGGAGCGCCCCCGCCGCGCCGGCGATCCGCCCCGTCTCATCGCGGCCTCCGAGAAAATCCGCGCCGAGCTCGGCTGGACCCCGAAACACCAGGACATCCGCAAAATCATCGAAAGCGCCTGGGCCTGGCACGTCAAACACCCGAACGGCTACGGCGACTAGGCCGCTGCCCCTCACCCCGCGCCGCCGGGCGGTCCGCCCCGCAATTTTACCTTGCCCGCCCTGCCGCGCGCTCTAGCCTACCGCCGTCCCATGAACAAGTTGTCGCGTTTCGCCACGCTCCTCGCCCTCCTGCTCCCGGTCTCTGCCTGGGCCCAGTTCGGCAGCTTTGGCGACGTCCCCGTCGACATCCAGGTCGACGAGACCATCGGCGAAACGCGCTTTGAAAACGGCGTCGCCATCGCCGAAAACGGCGTCCAGATCCACTACCAGGACATCTCGATTTACAGCGATTACGCGGAATACAACGCCGAGACCCGCGACGTCCTCCTCGTCGGCGACATCCGCATCTACACCGGAGACAACGTCTTCACCGGCCAGCGTGCCCTCTACAACCTCGAAAGCCGCCAGATCCGCGCCCTCGAGTTCAAGGGCCAATACACCCCGCTCAAGTTCCGCGCCATGAGCATCCAGGCGCCCTCGCTCCGGCAGTTCAACGTCAACAACGCCTTCTTGACCACGGACGACTCGTCCGAGCCCGGATTCCACCTGCGCGCCCGCTCCGTCCGCATCTACCCCGACGACCGCGTCGTCTTCACGAACACGACCCTCTACATCGGCCAGCTCCCCGTCTTCTGGTTCCCCTACCTCTTCGCCTACACGAACAACACCGGCTTCGAGCTCCGCCCCGGCTACGACTCGAACTGGGGCTACTACCTGCTCACCGGCTACAATTTCCCCATCGGCCCCGGCGGCAACGTCATCGCCACCGCCAAAGTCGACTACCGCACCAAGCTCGGCTTCGGCACCGGCCTTGACGCCAAGTGGCAGTTCGGCAAGGACGACCGCAGCTACGGCGTGTTCAAGTCCTACTACGCCTACGACATCGACCCCAGCTACCGCATGGCCCCCGGCGAGCCCGCGGAATCCGACGACAACGACCGCTACCGCATCCAGTTCAAGGACCGCCTCTTCCTCACGGACGACATCTACTTCACCGCGGACATGACGAAGCTCAGCGACCTCGACTTCCAGGAGGACTACTTCCCGAATGAGTTCACGGTCGACCCGCAGCCCGACAACTTCGTCTCCCTCACGAAGTGGGACGAATTCTTCACCCTCACGCTCCTCGCCCGCTGGCAGATGAACGACTTCTTCCAGACCACCGAGCGCCTCCCCGAACTCAGCCTCGATTTCAAGCAGCACCGGCTCTTCGACACGCCCATCTACTACGATGGCACGAACAGCATCGGCTACCTCAACCGCGCCTTCCCGACCAATTCCATCTTCCCCGACTACGACACCACCCGCTTCGACACCTTCCATCAGTTCTCGCTCCCGAAAACCTACTTCGGCTGGCTCTCCCTCATTCCCCGGGTGGGCTTCCGCGGCACCTATTACAGCCAGTCCGGCCAGATCGTCAGCGACCCCACCCCGCAGCAGCAGCGGCAGCTCGTCGACGTCCAGGAAGGCACCGGAGACTCCACCTTCCGCGCGATCCTCAACTTCGGCCTCGAGGGCTCGTTCAAACTCTCGAAGCGCTACGAAAACATTCAGTCGAAGATGCTCGGCCTCGACGGCGTGCTCCACACCACCCAGCCCTATTTCAATCTCTCCTACGTCTATAACTCGGGCGACAGCCGCGATCAGATCCTCCAGTTCGACCGCGTCATTCCCGCCACCGAGCCCCTCCCGCTCGACTTCCCGCAGTTCACCGCCATCGACTCCATCGACAACTGGAACATCCTCCGCCTCGGCGTGCGCAACCGCCTCACCACCCGGCGCGGCGACGAAAACTTCGAGTGGTTCGTCATCGATTCCTTCTTCGACGTGAACTTCAACAACCCCTACGTCGACAACGACAACGGCAGCGTCTCGAACTCCGTCAACCGCATCGAATTCCGCCCCGTGAACTGGGCCACCCTCCGCATGGAAGCCCAGGTCCCCCTCACCGACGACGGCTTCTACGACGTGAACACCGCCATCCTGTTCATGCCCTTCAAGGACATGCTCATCCAGTTCAGCGACCGCTACATCCAGGACAATCCGTTCTTCGAGGACAGCAACCAGGTCTCCGGCTACGCCTACTACCAGGTCACCTCCAACTGGGGCGTCAGCGCCCAGGCCACCTACGAGGCCGAGGATAACCAGATGATCCTCCAGCGTTACCTCGTCCACCGCGACCTCACCTCCTGGATCGTCTCCTTCGGCGGCGAGGTCCGCGGGAACAAAAACAACAGCGGCGGCGTGGACAACGAATACGGCGTCGTCGTCTCCATGGCCCTCAAGGACGCCCCGCAGGTCAGCCTGCCCCTCGCCTTCGACCAGGGCACCGGCCCGCTCGGCACCGGCGGCGGCGACAACTAAGCCGCCCGCCGCGGCTTCCGGACCGCCCCTCGCGCCGGCGCCGGCGTCATGCCCTTCACCAAATCCCGCACCAGCGGATTCGGGAACTTCCGGCTCGGCGTGATCGCGTAAAAGCTCTCCCGAATTTGCTCGATCCGGTGCAGCTCCACCAGCGTGCGGCTCCTCAACTCGTCCCGCACCACCACCGGCGGGACCAGCGTCACCCCGTCCGTCTCCCGCGCCAGCAGACGCAGCATCGCCATATCGTCCACCTCCGCCGCAATGATCGGCCGGATGCCCGCCTGCTCCATCAACAGGTCAAACGCCGCCCGCACGTTGCTGTCCAGGCTCGGCAGCACGATCGGCGTGTCCCGCAGCGAATCCGGAAAACGAAAGCGCCGTCCCCGCCGCCGCCCGACAATGCTCACCTCCTGCTCGTCCAGCAGATGGCTGTGCCACCCCGTCTCCGCGTCGCGCCGCACCGGCAGATTCGACAGCACCAGGTCCACCGTGTGCGCCTCCAGCTGCACCAGCAGATCCCGCAACGATCCCGTGCGCACCACCACCTCCACCTCCGCCCTCGCCAGCAGCGGCCGCACCAGCTCCAGCTGGAAGTTGCGCGACAGCGTCGCCACCGCGCCGATCCGCAGGACCTGCCGCCGCGTCGGCGACCGATGCTGCAGCGCGTCCAGCAGCTCCTCGCCCGTGCGGAAAATCGTCTCCGCGTAGTCCAGCGCGATCCGCCCCGTCTCCGTCAGCTCCAGCCGCTTGTTCCGCCGCTCAAACAACTTCTGCCCCAGGCTCTCCTCCAGCTGGCCGAGCTGAATGCTCAGCGCCGAGGGCGAGAGACGCAGATGCTCCGCGGCCCGGGTCAGGTTTCCCTCCGCGGCGATCGCGCGGAAATAACGCAGGTGATGGTAGTTCAGGAAGCTCATGCTGTTGTTTATAATATCAAACGATCATGTAAAAAACATCGATTGGATCAAACAATGGAAAATTCCGTATCCATGCAGCCGTCAACCAACCGCCATGAGTTCACCGCTGCCCGCCATCCTGCCGCTCCTCGCCGTCCTGCCGCCCCTGCTCGCCCTGTTCGTTCCGGCGACCCTCGCCAACCGCTTCCCGCTCGCGGCCGGCCGCCTCGCCGGTGCCGCCATGCTTCTCTCCCTCGGCCTCGCCCTCGTCGCCGCCCTCGAGCTCGCCGTGCTCGGCCGGCCGGTCCACCACGAGTTCCTCGCCGTCGGTCCCGCCGCCCTCACCGTCTACTTCGACGTGGTCACCGCCATCATGCTTGTCCTCGTGGCCTTCCTCGGCGCGGCGGTCACGGCCTTCTCCCGGCACTACCTCGCCGGGGACGCCCATCAGGGCCGGTTCTTTAAGGGACTCGCCCTCACCGTCGGCAGCGTCCTCCTGCTTATCGTCTCGGGCAACCTTGCGATGTTCACCCTCGCATGGATCGCCACCAGCCTCTCGCTCCACCAGCTCCTCACCTTCTACCCGGACCGGCCCGCGGCCCTGCTCGCGGCGCGGAAGAAATACGTCTTCAGCCGGCTGGGTGATCTCTGCCTCCTCGCCGCGCTCTTCGTGGCCTGGCAGCAATTCGGCACCCTCGACTACGCGAAGCTGTTCGCCGAAGCGGCCGACGGCGTCGGCGCCGGTCTGCCCACGCTCGGATTCCTCCTCGTCGCCGGCGCGATCCTCAAGTCCGCGCAGTTCCCCTTCCACGGCTGGCTGCCCGACACGATGGAAACCCCCACGCCCGTCTCCGCCCTCATGCACGCCGGCATCATCAACGCCGGCGGCTTCCTCGTCATCCGCTTCAGCCCGCTCGTCACGCTCTCGCCCGCCGCCCTCGACCTCCTCGCGGCCGTCGGCGCAATCACCGCGCTCTTCGGCTCGGTGGTCATGATTACCCAGACCAGCATCAAGCGCACGCTCGCCTTCTCCACCGTCGCGCAGATGGGCTTCATGATGCTCCAGTGCGGCCTCGGCGCCTTTGCCCTCGCCCTGCTCCACATCGTCGCCCACTCGCTCTACAAGGCCCACGCCTTCCTCTCCTCGGGCGGCGTCATCGCGCAAATGCGGGCCGCCGGCTCCCCGCCCGCCCGGCTCCATCCCGGACTGCCCGGCGTGCTGGGCGCGTTCGCGGTGGCTGTCCTGCTCGTGCTTGCCGTCACGCTCCCGCTCGGCGCCGCCCCCTGGGGCGACCCCGCCAGGTTTGCGCTCTCATTCATCCTCGCCATCGCCCTCGCCCAGTTGCTCTGGAACTGGTGGACTCTCGCCGGCGGAGCCGCCTCGCTGTTCGCCGGGGTCGCCGTGGCGCTCGGCGTCTGCGTCCTCTCCTTCGGTCTGCACGCCGGCGCGCAATGGCTCGTCAACGGCAGCGTGGCCGCCGCCCCGTCCTCCGCGGTGCTCTGGCCGATTGCGATTCTCACGCCCCTGGCCTTCCTCCTCGTGGCCGCCCGGGTGTTCCTGCCGCCGTCCTGGGTTTCCACCCGCCTTGGCCGCGCCCTCTTCGTCCACGCCTACAACGGCTTCTACGTGAATACCTTCGCGAACCGCCTCCTCCACGCGCTCCGCCTCTCCAAGTCCGCCTAATCCCACCCATGTCCACTTCCGCACCCATGCCCACGCTCGCTTCTTCTGACATCCAAACCGCCGTCGATACCGCCACCCGGCGGGTCGCCCCCCTCTGGCCGCTCAGCCGCTTCGTGGCCGTCAACCCCTTCGTCGGCCTGGCGGACACGCCCTTCGTCGAGGCCACGGAAATCGTCGGCCGCGCCAGCGGCTCGCCGCTCACCCTTCCGCCCGCCTTTTACCGGGAACGCTTCACGAGCGGCGTCATCACCCCCGCCGATCTTCTCAGCGCCTCGCGGGAAGCCTTCGCGAAGGCCGGCGAAGGGGCCGTCACTCCCACCGTCGAATCCCTCATCGCCGCCCTGCAGGCCGCGGACTGGACCGAACCCGCCGCCACGCTCACGCCCCTGCCCAGCGCGCTCCATGATGCCGCCCACGGCACGCGGTGGAGCCGCTTCTTCGTGGAGGAGGCCTCCAAATGGTGCGCCGCCTACTACGACGAAGGTCAGGCCCTCTGGCGGTTTCCCTGGAAAGGCATTCCGCTCTTTGCGGCCTGGCGGCAGGCCGCAGCCTGCGACCGCAATCCCGAGGTCGCCGGCCTGCCCGGCTGGCGGAGCTTTGCCGCCTCGCTGGGGGACGATCCCCGGCTCGAAATCGAGCGCGGCCTGCGGCAGCTCAAGGTTCCCGCCCCTGCCGCCGCGGACTTTTGCCACCGGCTCCTGATGTCCATCAGCGGCTGGGCCGGTCACCTCCAGTTCCGGGCCCACGAAAAGGCCCTCGTCGGCGAAAAGGACGACGCCATCGTGCATCTCCTCGCCATCCGCATGGCGGGTGAACTCGCCCTCCACGCCCGGCTCTGGAACGAATCCCTCGCCGCCGCGTGGAACGCGCAGATCGCCAATCCCCCCGGCCTCGCCGGCTCCGCTGCGCTTGCCCCGGCCCGCATCTGGCAACGGGCCCTCGAATGCGCCCGGCAGCGGGAACTCTTTGGCCGGATGGCCGCCGCGCCGAAAGTCGTCACGTCCGCGCGGCCGGACTTTCAGGCGGTCTTCTGCATCGACGTGCGGTCCGAAATCTACCGGCGGTCGCTTGAGTCTGTCGCCCCCACCGGCCAAACCATCGGCTTCGCCGGCTTCTTCGGGTTCCCGATTGAGGCCGTCCCCGCCGGGGAGACGCACGGCACGCCCCAATGCCCCGTGCTGCTCACGCCCGCCGTGAAGGTGCCCGCCCAGTCCACCGCCGCCGGGGTGCGGAAGATCGGCTCCCACAAGCGCTCCGCCACCGCCTGGGGCGGCTTCAAGTCCGCCGCGATCTCCAGCTTCGTCTTCGTCGAAACCGCCGGCCTCGGCTTCGCCGCGAAGTTTGCCCGGGATCTGACCCACCACTCAAAGACCCCGGCCTGCTCCTCCTGCGGCGTTGCGACGGAGGGCATCGCCCTTGACCAACGGGTCGGCATGGCCGCCGGCGCGCTTCGGCACATGGGCTTTGCCGGTGGCGGTCTCGCCCGGGTGGTTCTGCTCTGCGGCCACGGCAGCGAGACGGCCAATAACCCCTACGGCTCCAGCCTGGATTGCGGCGCCTGCGGCGGCCACACCGGCGAGGCGAACGCCCGCACCGCCGCCGCCATTCTCAACGACCCCGCCGTCCGCAAGGGCCTCGGCGCCCAGGGCATCGAGCTCCCCGCCGACACCTGGTTTGTCGCCGGGCTGCACAACACCACAACCGACGCGGTCACGCTCTTCGACGTCGACGCCGCGCCGGCCACGCACGCCGCGGAACTCACCGCCCTCCAACGGCACCTCGACGCCGCGACCGCGATCGCCCAAAAGGAACGCTCGCCTCTCCTCGGCGAAAATCCCGCCGCCCCCGGCCTCGCCGCGCGGATTCGGGAGCGGAGCCACGACTGGTCCCAGGTCCGGCCCGAGTGGGGCCTGGCCGGCAACTATGCCTTCATCGCCGCGCCGAGGTTCCGCACCGCCGGGCTCAAACTCGACGGCCGGGTCTTCCTCCATGACTACCGCTACGAGGCCGACGCGGGTGAGGCCACCCTCGAGCTGCTCCTCGCCGCGCCGGTGGTCGTCGCCAGCTGGATCAACCTCCAATACTTCGCCTCCACCGTGGACAACGGCCGCTTCGGCGCCGGAAACAAAACGCTCCACAACGTGGCCGCCGCCATCGGCGTCTACGAGGGCAACGGCGGGGACCTCCGGGTCGGCCTGCCCTTCCAGTCCGTGCACGACGGGCAGGAATGGCGGCACGAACCCCTCCGGCTCAGCGTTTGCGTCGAAGCGCCGCCCGAGGCCATGAACCGCATTCTCGAAAAACATCCCGAGGTTGCCGCCCTCGTCGCGAACGAGTGGATTCACCTCTTCGCCATCGGCGCGAGCGGTGCCGTCAGCGCGAAGTCCGACGGATGCGGCGGCTGGACGCCCGTCGCCTAACCGCAAACCTCGTCGATCGCGCGGCGGATCGCTTCCACCGCGCGGTCGATCTGCGCCGTTGACACGCACAGCGGCGGCATCAGCACGATCGTGTCGAGCACCGGCCGCGTCAGCAGACCGTGCGCCCGCGCCGCCGTGCAGATCTGCCCCCCGCGCAACTCGTCCCACGGATAAGCCGAGGCCTTGTCCGGCCCAACCTCAATGCCCGCGATGAATCCGCAGCGGCGCACCTCGCGCACCCGCGGATGCGCGGCCAGTTCGTCGAGCCGTGTGTGCAGGTGGGCGATCTTCGGTTTGAGCGCCTCCAGCGTCCGCTCCTCCTCGAAGATCGCCAGATTCGCCAGCGCGGCCGCGCAGCCCAGCGCGCTGCCCGTGTAGCTGTGGCCGTAATAAAACGTCTTCAGCTCCGCCACCTCGCCGAGAAATTTCCGAAACACCCGCTCCGTCGTGAGCGTCGCCGCCAGGGGCAGGTAACCGCCCGTGAGCCCCTTCGCCAGGCACAGGAAATCCGGAAACACCCGCTCCTGCTCGCAGGCAAACATCGTCCCCGTGCGGCCGAAGCCCGTCATCACCTCGTCCAGAACCAAAAAGATCCCGTGCACATCGCACCACGCGCTCAGCTCCCGCAGCATCCCGGTCGGCCACACCCGCATGCCGGCCGCGCCCTGGATAAGCGGCTCAATGATGACCGCCGCAATCGTCTCTGGCCGTTCCAGCCGCGCGAGGTCTTCCAGCCCGCCAATGCGCTCCACCGGAAAATGCAGGCCCGCAAACCGCCCGTGAAACCCCGCGATGCCGCCCACGCTTGAGGCGCCCGCCGTGTCGCCGTGATACGCGCGGTCAAACGCCACGAAGCGGTTCCGCTCCGGCCGCCCGTCGAGCTGCCAATACTGCACCGCCATCTTCAGCGCCGCCTCGATGGCCGTTGATCCGTCGTCCGAAAAAAACGCCCGCGTGAGCGTGTTGGTCGGAAAGAGCCCGCACAGCCGGGCCGCCAGCTCGGCCGCCGGAGCGTTCGTCGAGCCTAGGAACGACACATGCGCCACCCGGTCGAGCTGCGCGCGAATCGCCGCGTCGATCCGGGGATGGCGATGGCCGTGCACGTTCGTCCAGATCGAGGAATTCCCGTCGAGGTATTCGCGGCCGTGCTGATCCCGCAGCACCGCGCCCTCGCCCTCCACGAGCATCAGCGGCTCATGCTCCGGCGCGCACCACGCCTTCATCTGCGTGAACGGATGCCACGTGTGCGCCTTGTCCGCGGCCAGGAGAACGTCAAGATCCATCCGCGCACTGTAGCGTCCCGCGGGCCGTCGCGCACGGGCGAACGCCGGGGCTGGCGGGATGCCCCGGGCCTGCTAGGCTGCGCGCGTGAATCCCCTCGGGAAACTCGCCCTCTACCTCGTCGCCGTCGTCCTCACGGCCTGCCTGCTCGCGCCCCCGGTGTATTGGTTTCTCCACGACGCGCATCCCTTCCTGCGCGACATGCCGTTCCACCGCTTCTTCAACCGCGTCGCCCTCGTCGCGGCCATCCTCTACCTCTGGCCCACCCTGCGCTGGATCAACGTCTGCAGCCGCGCCGAACTCGGCCTCGCGCGCAACCCCCACGCCGGCCGCGACCTGCTCCGCGGCCTCACGCTGGCCACGCTCCCCCTGCTCGCGCTCGCGGCCGTCTACTTCGGCTTCGAAATCTACCGCGTGCGCAACGAGATCAACTGGGCCAAATTCTGCCCCATCCTCGCCACGGCGGCGTTTGTCCCGGTGCTCGAGGAGGCGCTCTTCCGCGGCGTGCTGCTCGGGCTCGCCGTCCGCCAGCTCGGCCGCGTCAGCGGCGCCGTGGTGGTTTCGCTGATCTTTGCCGTCATCCATTTCGTGCGGCAGCACGGCGAGGTGACGGAGGTCCACTGGTGGAGCGGTTTCGCGCTGCTCGGCACGGTCTTCCCGCCGGCCGACGCCCGCGTCATCACCGCCTTTGGCGCGCTGAATCTTTTTGTGATCGGCCTGATCCTCGCCTACGCCACGCTGCGCACGCGGTCCCTCTGGCTCGGCATCGGGCTCCATGCCGCGTGGATCTTCGGCCAGCAGGCGCTGAACGTCATCGCCCGCTACCGCGTGAAGCCGCCCGACGCCCTGCTGCCGTGGTTCGGCCCGACGGTCGTAAGCGGCATGGTCCCCACCGGCCTCGTGCCGCTGGCGGCCCTGCTTGTCACCGGCGGGCTGGTCTGGTGGACTCTGCGCCGTGGGCGTGGGGCGAATGCTTGAGCCGGTTCTCGGTGCGTTGGCGGATCTCGTGTATCCGCCCCACTGCGTTGCCTGCGGGTGCCGCCAGCCCTCCGGCGTCTGGCTCTGCGCGGACTGCGACGCCAAGGTCCGCCGGCTCGACGGCCCGAAATGCCCCGTCTGCTCGCGGCCGTTCGACGGAGCCATCGACATTTTCACCTGCCCGAACTGCCGCGGCGAGACCCTGCATCTTCATTTCGCCGTCGCCGTCGTGCGCGCCGAAGGCACGGCCCGTGACCTCATCCACCGCTTCAAATACGGACGCGAGTTCACCCTGCGCCGCGTGCTCGGCGACTGGCTGGTCGAGGCCTTTGACGATCCCCGCCTCGCCGATGCGTCCGAGGCGCAACTGGTGCCCGTGCCCCTGCACCCCGCCCGCCTCCGCGAACGGCGCTTCAATCAATCCGAGGCCCTCGCCGACTGGGTCGCGCGCCGGCGCGGCCTCCGCGTCGTGCAGCCGCTCCGGCGTTCCCGCCCCACGGTGACGCAAACGCATTTCGACCGCCGGCAGCGGATGCGGAACTTGCGCGCCGCCTTCGCTTTGCGCCACAATGCCCGGGTGAAGGATCATTCATTCCTGCTGGTGGACGACGTGCTCACCACCGGCTCGACGCTGGACGAATGCGCGCGGGTGCTGCTTGAGGGCGGCGCGCGCTCCGTCCGCGCCATCACCGTAGCGCGGGGATAACTTCTGCCATGGCCATTTTTCGCAAACCCGTCCTCAAATCCTCCTCCAAAAACCGCGAGATCCCCGAGGGGCTCTGGACCAAGTGTCCGTCCTGCGGCGAGGTCATCCACAACCTCGCGCTCGAGGAAAACCTCCGCGTCTGCCCGAAGTGCGAACACCATTTTCCCATCAGCTCGAAGGAGCGCATCGCCTCGCTGGTCGACGAAGGCAGCTTCGAGGAAACCGACGCCAACCTCGTGGCCGTCGACACCCTCAAGTTCAAGGGCGTGGTCACCTATGAGGACGTGCTGAAAAAATACCGCGCGAAAACCGGCCTCAAGGACGGCGTCACCACCGGCACCGCCAAGGTCGATGGCCGCCCCGTCTCGCTCGCGGTCATGGACTTCACCTTCCTCGCCGCCACCATGGGCTCCGTCGTCGGGGAAAAAATCACCCGCACCATTGAGCTGGGCACCAAGAAGAAAATGCCCGTCATCATCGTCTGCGCCTCCGGCGGCGCCCGCATGTATGAGGGCATGCTCAGCCTCATGCAGATGGCGAAGACCAGCGGAGCGCTCGCCCGCCACGCCCAGGCCAAACTGCCCTACGTCGTCGTCCTTACGAATCCCACCACCGCCGGCGTCATGGCCAGCTACGCATCGCTCGGTGACGTCATCCTCGCCGAACCGAAGTCGATGATCGGCTTCGCCGGTCCGCGCGTGATCAAGGAGACCACCCACCAGGAACTCCCGCCCGGTTTCCAGACCGCCGAGTTCCTCGAAAAGCACGGCCTCGTCGACCACATCGTGCCCCGCGCCAAGATGCGCGGCCTGCTCGTGCAGTTGCTGGGCTACTTCGGCGCGAAAAAATGAACCCCGCCGAGGCGCTCGCGTGGCTTCACTCCATGCAGCAATTCGGAATCAAGCTCGGGCTCGACAACCCCCGCGCCCTCCTCGCGTTGCTCGGCCACCCCGAGCGCGAGGTGCGCTGCCTGCACGTCGCCGGCACGAACGGCAAGGGCTCCGTCTGCGCCCTGCTCGACGCCGTCCTCCGCGCCGCCGGCCACCGCACGGGCCTCTACACCTCACCGCACCTCGTCGATTTCCGCGAGCGCATCCAGGTCGATGGGCGCTGGATCGCGCCCGAAACCGTCGCCCGCCTGCTCACCACCGTGCGCAACGGCACCCGCGACTGGCCGCACGCGCCCACGTTTTTTGAAATCGTCACCGCCATCGCCCTCCGCCACTTCGCCGACGCGGGCTGCGATTACGTCGTTCTCGAGACCGGCATGGGCGGACGCCTCGACGCGACGAACGCCGTCACGCCGATCGTCTCCGTGCTCACGCCCATCGGCATGGACCACATGCAATGGCTCGGGGACACCGTGGAGAAAATCGCCGCGGAAAAAGCCGGCATCATCAAGCCGGGCGTGCCCGTTGTGAGTGCGCCCCAGGTGCCCGCCGCCGCCGCCGTGCTCACGGCGCATGGGCCGGTCGAGTTTGTCCAGTCGCCGATCCCCGCCGACCTGACCGTGGCCCTGCCCGGCTCGCACCAACGGGAGAATGCCGCGCTTGCCCTCGCGGCGCTGCGGGCGGCGGGCATCCCGGTCAGCGAAAATGCCGCGCGCGCGGGCCTGCGCAACGTCCGCTGGCCCGGCCGCTTCCAATGCCTCGGCGACCTCGTGCTCGATGGTGCGCACAACGCCCACGGTGCCGCGCAGCTCGTGAAAACGTGGTGGGAGGTCTTCGGCGCGGCCCGCGTCCCCGTGATCTTCGGCGCGATGCGCGACAAGGATTACGCCGAAATGCTCCGCGTGCTCGCGCCGCTGGCGACCGAGTTTCGCTTTGTGCCGGTTGACAACCCGCGCGCCGTTTCCCCGGAGGAGCTTGCCGCCGCCTGGGCCGGACCGGCGCGGGTTTACCCGTCGCTGCGCGCCGCGCTGGACGAAGTCGAGGGCCGCACGCTCGTCACCGGCTCGCTATTCCTCATTGGCGAGGCGCTCGCCCTGCTCGAGGGCTGAGACCGATCAACCGCGCAGGCGGGCGATTTCCGCCGCGCGATCCGCGGCCTTGAAAACCGACGTGCCGGCAACCAGCAGGTTCGCGCCGGCCGCGATTGCCGTGCGCGCCGTCTCGACCGTGATGCCGCCGTCCACCTCGATGTCAAAGTCGAGACCAAGCTCCGCCCGGCGCCGGGCGGCGAACTCCACCTTGGCCATCGTCTCCGGCAGAAACGGCTGGCCGCCAAAGCCGGGGTTGACCGTCATCACCAGCAGAATGTCGAAGAGGCCCCAATACGGCTCGATGCGGGCGATGTCCGTCGGCGGACTCACCGCCAGCCCGGCCTTGCAGCCCGCTTCGCGGATGCGGCGCAACGTGTCGGCCACGTCGTGATCGGCCTCGACGTGGCAGGTGAGGGAATGCGCGACCTTGGTGAAGCGGGGGAAATAGTGGTCGGGCCGCGTGACCATGAGATGCACGTCGAGCGGAAGGGGCGTGTGGCGGCTCACTGCCTCTACGAACGCCGGACCGAAGGAAATGTTGTCCACGAGATGCCCGTCCATCACGTCGCAGTGAATCCAATCCGCCCCGGCGGCGGTCACGGAGGCGACTTCCTCGCCGACGCGGGCGAAGTCGCTGGCGAGGATCGAGGGGGCGACGATGATTTTGCGGGCACTCACGCGGATATTTTTAGCCGCCCGGCGGCCGGCGCGCTATACCGGAATCCGTGGATGCCGACGACCCGATTATCGATCTTGCCAGCGACGCCTACTTCATGGGCGAGGCCCTGCGCCAGGCCCACCGTGCCTACGAGGCGGAGGAGGTGCCCATCGGGGCCGTGGTCGTGCGCGAGGGGCGCGTGATCGCCCGCGCGTGGAATCAGGTCGAGACGCTCAAGGACGCCACCGCCCACGCCGAGATGCTTGCCATCACGCAGGCCGAAAACGCCGTGGGCGACTGGCGGCTCACCGATTGCGACCTCTACGTGACGAAGGAGCCCTGCCCGATGTGCGCCGGGGCACTCGTGCACGCCCGCCTGCGCCGGGTGATCTTCGGCTGCGGTGACCCGAAGGGCGGCGCGGCCGGCGGCTGGATCAACCTGCTCCAAACCACCGAACTCAACCACCGCTGCGAGGTCGCCGGCGGCGTGCGCGCCGAGGAATCCGTCGGGCTCCTCCGCGCCTTCTTCGCCGAGCGGCGGCGTTAGTCGAACACCGACAGATCCCACGCGTCGTGCCAGGTGATCGTGAAGCGGTCCGGGCCGAAGACGATGGGCAGCCACACGTAGCCGCTGCGGCAGTGATCCTCCGGTCGCCAGGTGTCGAACATCGCGATGAACGCGCCGGGGCGGCCCTGCACCGGCAGGATGAACGTGCTCTGCGCGCCGAACGTGAGGTCGGGGCCGAGCCGGTGGCGCGGCGTCGGGCCCACGCAGGGATTCCCGAGTTCGCGCCAGGGGCCGAAGATCGAGTCGGCCACCGCCGAGCGGGCGGCGTTCGGATTCCAGCCCGTGCAATGCGACGAGAGCATCCAGTAGCGGCCGGCGTGTTTGCAGAGCGCTGGGGCCTCGTGCCAGAGATACTCGAAGATGCGCGTCCACCGCCCCGTGTGGGTGAGGTGATCCGGCGCAAGCTGCGAGAGGTGCAGGGCGGCATTCTCCTCCGAGGAGAAGACGTGGTAGGCCGTGCCGTCGTCGTCCACGAAGAGCGTCATGTCCTTCGCCATCTGGCCGCCGTAAAAATCGCGCGCCAGAAAGTTCATCCGCGCCCGGTCCGGGTGCGGGCTGCCCCAGAACGCCGTGCCCAGCAGCTTCTGCGCCTCCTCGAGTCCATCGCGCTGTTCGGCGGTGACGTTTAGCGGCCAGGTGCCGGCGTCGGGCCGCAGCGAACGCAGGAAGCGGTAGGGGCCGGCGGGATGCTCCGCCACGGCGAGTCCGCTGCGGGCGGCCTTGCGTCCGTGGCCCTTTAACTCGAGGTGGAACCACATGACGAACTGCCCGGTGCTCGCGCTGCGAATCACCTTGGGCCGCTCCAGAATGCAGCCGCGGGTGATGTCGCTCGCGGGATCGTCCACCATCTCCAGCGCGATGCCGCGGTCGGTCCAGTTGTAGAGATCGGTCGAGGAATAAACGTGCACGCCGACCTCGCAGGTGTCGCCATCCTCCTTGTGCTCGCCGAACCAGTAATAGACGCCCTCGTGAAACAGGACGCCCCCGCCGTGGGCGTTGATGGGCACGCCGTTATTGTCGAGCCAGGGTTCGTCGGGAAGGAACTGCGTGCGGGGGGTGGGGGACATGCCCCCGTATCTACACGATGAGCATGCAGTCGCCGTAGCTGAAAAAGCGGTAGCGTTCGCGCACGGCCTCCTCGTAGGCGGCGAGCACGGCTTCGCGGCCGGCGAGGGCGCTGACGAGCATGATGAGCGTGGACTTCGGGAGGTGGAAGTTCGTGAGGAGCGCGCCGACGCGTTGGAACTCGTAGGGCGGGCGCAGGAAGATCGCCGTGCGGTCGGAGCAGGGGGTGAACGGGCCGGGCGGCTGGCTTTCGAGCACGCGGGTGGTGGTCGTGCCGATGGCGACGATGCGGGCGGCGGCGTTCAGCCCGGCGGCGCAGTCGGCGTCGATGGTGTAGCGCTCCTCGTGCATGACGTGCTCGGCGATGTTCTCGGTCTTGACCGGCAGGAACGTCCCGGCGCCGACGTGCAGCGTGAGAAAGCTGTGGGGGAGGCGCGTGAGAATTTCCGGGGTGAAGTGGAGGCCCGCCGTGGGCGCGGCCACCGAGCCTTCGGGGCCGGCGTAGACGGTCTGGTAGCGTTCGTCGTCCTGCCGGTCGGCGGGGCGGTGCATGTAGGGGGGGATGGGCAGTTCGCCGAAATGCGCGAAATCGACCGGTCCCTCCGCCGCGAGCAGTCGTTCGCCCGTGGGCAGAATTTCCGTGACGGTGAGGCGCGTGCCGGCGGCGGCGAGCGTGGCACCCACGCGGAAGCGGCGGCCGGGTTTGACCATGCACTTCCAGACGCGGGGGGAGACTTCCTCGAGGAAGAGGAGTTCGGCCTTCGGCTGTTCGCACACGACGCGGGCGCGGACGACGCGGGAGTTATTCAGCACGACGCGGTCGCCCGGCCGCAGGTAGGCGGGGAAGTCGGTGAACATCCGGTGCTCGACGCGGCCCGTGCGGCGGTCAAGCACGAGCATGCGCGAGGCGTCGCGCCGCGCCAGCGGGCGGTCGGCGATGAGCTCGGGTGGGAGCGCGAAGTCGTAATCGGAGAGCTGGTCCACGACGCGAAGGAGCGCGGGGTTACTTCTTCTGCACGCGGGTGAGACCGACCTTCTGCGCGGCGGCCCCGACGAGTTCGGCGACGCGGCGTTTGAGGCGGAAGGCGCGATAGCCGAGCACGCCCGCGAAGATCGCGTAGACGATCTGCGGCGCGTAGTCCCAGCCGTCCATCGAGAACTGGCGGAAGGCGAGGATACCGAGCAGCACGACGTGGAAGAGCAGCGTGGTGGCCACCATGTGGGTGGTGAGGCGCACGCGGGTGAGGGCCTTCGGGCCGCCGTGGTATTCCGTGACGCTGAGCATTTTGATGCCCCACCAGAAGCTGCCGTAGACCTGGACGTCCCAGTCCTTCCAGCCGGTGTCCATCGAATAGCTCCAGCCCTCGCGCTCGAGGGCGTCGATCACGGCGGGGAGCAGGGCTTCGCGGCCGGTGCCGGTTTCCTCGTTCCAGAATTCGAGGTTGGTGATGCTGCCGCCCTTCACGGGGCGGTAGCCCTCCTCGGGCGCGGCGATGACGCCGGGCGGGGTGCGCTTGAACTTCAGCCACACGTAGTAGCGCGTCCAGCCGCGGACGAGCGGCTGGGAGAGCGCGAGGAAGATCACCAGCAGGCGGGCGCGGATGGTGTCGAACCGCGGCTCAAGCTTCGCGTGGATCATGTAACTGAGCGCCACGAGCAGCGTCGCGCCGAACATGAGGTAGGGCACGATGCGCAGGAAGGGCAGGGGGATCGAGGCGACGAAGATGGCGCCGGCGAGGGTGACCCATTCGATGCTGCTCACGTAGGCGGCGATCTCGGACTGCGGCGTCGGGTAGATGCACTGGAAGAGGCCTTCGCCGAAGACGCCGTGGTAGATCACCGGGCGGTTGATGAGCCAGGTGAAGCGCGGCGCGCCGTAAATCTGCCCGCGCCATTTGGCGGTGCCGGTCGGCCCGAAGAAAACGAGGTGCTTGAAGCGGAGGAGCGACTCGGCCTCGCCGTAGCCTTCCTGCTGCTTGCGGAAGGCCTGGAGGGTGAAGCGGCGGTAGTGCCAGACGATGGCCGCGGGGCTGAAGGCGATGACCTGCCCTTCCTGCTGGAGGCGCCAGCAGAAGTCCACGTCGTCGCCGGCCTTGCGATACTCGGGGTCGAAGCCGCCGATTTTTTCGAAGGCCCATTTGTGGAAGGCCATGTTGCAGCCGGGGATGTGCTCGGCGACGACGTCGGTGAGGAGCACGTGGCTGGGGCCGCCGGGCGCGGCGCTCACGCAGGCCTGAATCCAGTCCTCGGCGGGCGGCGAGATGTTCGGCCCGCCAACGCCGCAATAGTCGCCGCTCGTGAGGGTGTGCACGAGGTAGTAGAGCCAGTCGGGGTCGGCCATGCAGTCCGAGTCCGTGTAGGCGAGAATCTCGCCGGTGGCCGCGTAGCCGCCGACGTTGCGGGCGACGGAGAGGCCCTTGTTGACCTGCTGGATGTTGACGATCCACGGGTGGCGGGCGGCGATTTCCTGCGTGTTGTCCTTCGAGCCGTCGTCTACGAGGATGACCTCGTAGTTCGGGTAATCGACCTCCTTGAGCGACTCGAGGCAGCGTTCAAGCGTCTTCGCGCCGTTGTAGGAACAGACGATGACGGAGACCTTCGGGTAGGTGGCGAGGCCGATTTTACGCGTCATCGGCTCGTCGCCGGCGAAGTAGCGCTTCACCGCGGCGAGGGCCTTTTTCGGCGTGCGGTCGCGGCGGACGAGACCGAAGTTCCAGTCCATGATCTCGTTGCCGCCGCGGAACCATTCGTCGGTCCACGCGTAGAGCACGGTGCCCGCGAGGCCGCCGCGCACGACGCTCTCGATGTGCCAGGTGAGCATTTCGGCCTGCTCCTCCTCGGGGTGGCGGATGGTGTCCATGCCGAACTCGCCCATGACGAGCGGGCGGTCTTCGGCGAGGTTTTGGAGGCGGGCGAGGTAGCGGTCGAAATCCTCCTGGCGGTGGAGGTAGACGTTGAAGGTGTAGAAATCGACGTTCTGGGGGAGCAGGTATTCCGTGGGCGGGAAGCTCGCGTAGCTGTAGAGGGCCGTGGGGTCGGCCTCGCGGGCGACGTTGATGAGCTCTTCGACGAACTCGGTCACGCGCCGCGCGCCGAGCCAGCGCACCATGCTGGTGGGGATTTCGTTGCCGACGAGGTAGCCGAAGATGGCGGGGTGACCGGCGTTTTTCGCCACGCCTTCGCGCACGGCGCGCACGACTTCGCGGCGGATTTTGCGGTCGTTGAGGAACTCGATGTGCTCGGCCCAGGGAATCGTCACCAGCACCCGCACGCCGTGCGCGGCGCAGGCGTCGAGGAACCAGCGCGGCGGCACGTAGTAGACGCGCAGGAGATTGATGCCGGTGTCGGCGATGAGGGCGAGGTCCTTCGCGAGCTTGGCGGGATCACCGAAGTGCTCGCCCTCCGCGTCGGGCGCAAAGGGACCGTAGGTCGCGCCCTTGATGAAAAACTTCCGGTCGCCTTCGAAGAAAAACTTGGCCCGCACGCGGACCTTCTGCAGGGATTGCACGGCGTTAAGGCGTATCCCGTCCGCAGCAGGATTCAATGCGAATCGCACCCCGCGGCGGAGGCGTCAAACCGGCGATCCGATGATCTTGCGCAGTCGCATCATGCCGCGGCGGATGCGGGCCTTGATGGTGCCGAGCGGCTCGCCGAGGCGCTCGGCGATCTCGTTCTGGGTGAGGCCGCCGAAGTAGGCCATCTCGATGACCTCGCGCTGCTCGTCGTTGAGCTTGAGCACGGCCGCGCGGACCATGGCGCCCTTTTCCTGGGAATCGACGTCGTCGAAGGGACGGCGGTCGTGGATGAAATCGTCCTGGTCGGCCTCGGCGGTGGCCTCTTCGCGCAGGCGGATGCGGCGCTGCACGGAGCGGATGCGGTCGATGGCCTTGTTTCGCGTCATCGTCACCGCCCAGGTGAGCGGCTTGCCGCGGGTGACGTCATACATCGGCGCCTTTTCCCAGATCATGAAAAAGACCTCCTGGGCGACCTCCTCGGCGTCGGCCACGTCGTTCAAAACGCGCAGCGCCGTCGAATAAATGATGCCCGAGTATTTTTCGTAGAACTCCTCGAACGCGGCGCGATCCGCCATGGCAATCCGTCGGATCAACTCGATCTCTGCCAGGTTGTCGGGGTGGAGTTCCATGACGGGGTATAAGATGCGCTAATGATTGACGCGCGCCAAGGGTTTTAGCGGTTTCTCCCCCGAAAGGAGGGGGAATTGGCGGGAATTTCTTCCCATGGGCAAGCTGCGGCCGGGGCTGGGTGCATGCGGAAGAGAGGGCCGGTATGGCATCAGGCGCGCGGAGTCATTCCCTGCATCACCAACTGCATGACGCGCACGCGGCCCCAGCGGGGCAGCAGGGCGAGCGAGTAGGTCAGGAATTTGGACAAGCCGCCGGGGACCACCGTCGTCCGCCGACCCATCGAGTGGAGCGTTTCGCGAGCCACCGTGGCGGGGGACATCGCCTTTCCGATTTTCATGCCGGCACGGGTTCCGAACTCGCTTGCCACCGGGCCCGGGGCGCTGGCCATCACGTGCACGCCGTGCGGCGAGAGTTCGTGGTGCAGGCCCTCGGCCAGCGATTGAACGTAGGCCTTCGTGGCGGCGTAATGCGCGGCCCGGGGCACGCCCTGGAAGCCGACGATCGAGCCGAGCAGGACGATGCCTCCGCGCCCGCGGGCGGCCATGCGCGGGGCGCAGTGCCGGGCCAGCATCATCGGGGCGCGGCAGTTGACGGCGAGCATGGCCAGCTCTTCCTCGATCCGGGCATCCACAAAATCCCCGGAGGTTCCAAACCCGGCCGCCGCGATCAGGAGGCCCACGTCCATCCCCGCGATCGTGGAGATCACGCGCTCCACCTCCGTTCGCAGCGCGAGGTCGGCGGGCAGCACCAGGCATTCGGTTTTCAGCTCATCCGCGAGGGACTCGAGTTCCGGCTGCCGGCGCGCGACCAGAATGAGATTCAGGCCGGCCGCGGCAAGCTGGCGCGCGAATTCCCGCCCGATGCCGGAGGATGCGCCGGTGACGATGGCCCAGGGGCCGTAGGTGTTTTTGAAGGATGGGTCGTGGGTTTTCATAAAGTATCAGCCCTGCCAGCCGCCGCCCAGGGAGCGGTAGAGGCTCACGAGCGCGAGGCGGGCCTCGGTCTCGCTGGTGACAAGCTGGGCCTCGGCGGAGAGCCGGGTGAGCTCGGCCTGCAGCACGGTGAGGAAGTCCTCGAGGCCGCGCTCGTAGCGGGTGCGCGCCAACGAGGTCGCGTCGCGGCTGCTGGTGACCGCCAGTTTGAGGGACGCGGTGCGCTGCTGCTCGTAGGTCCAGAGGGTGACCTGCTCGCTGACTTCCCGCGCGGCGCCGAGCACGGTTTGTTCGAAAGTGGCGACGAGTTCGTCGTTGCGGGCCCTGACCTGGCGGACCTGCGCCAGCACGCGCCAGAAGTCGAGGCCGGTCCAGGTGACCGCCGGGCCGAATGAGTATCCGCCCGCGCCGGGGGCAAAGAGTCCGGCGAAGCTGGCGGCATCGAGGCGCACGCCGCCGTTGAAGGAAAACCGGGGCAACAGATCGGCCTCGGTCACGCCGATGCGCGCCGTGGTCGCGGCCACGCGCTCGGCGGCGGCGCGCACATCCGGCCGGCGGATGAGGAGATCGGAGGGAATGCCGCCCGCAACCGCCGCGGGCATGGGGGGCAGCGGGGCCGGGCGCAGGAGCTCGGCGCGACGGTAGCCGGGGGCCTGGCCGAGAAGCAGCGCGATGCGGTCGGCGGTGGTCTCAATGGTGGCTTTGAAGGTCGGCACGGCCGCCACGGCGAGCTGGAGGTTCGCGCGGGATTGATCGAGCTCGACCTGCGTGATTTGGCCGGAGGCGAGCAGCGATTCGTTGAGAGCGACGATGTCGCGGAACGTGTCCGCGTTCGCCTCCTGCACGGCGAGGCGGGCCTGCGCGCCCCGCAGCTCCACGTAACGCCGTCCGACCTCCGCGCTGACGACGGCGAGAACGTCCTCGCGGTCGAATAACGCCGCGCGGGCATCGGCGGAGGCCGCCTGCACCTGCCGCCGCACCCGCCCGAAGATGTCGAGTTCCCACGTCGCGTCGACCGCGCCGGTGAAGAGTCCGCCGACCTGCATGGGCTGGCCCTGGTTGAGGTTTTCGTTGGTCTGCGTCTGCGTCCACGAGCCGCTGGCGGCCGGGGCCGGGAACAGGGCCGCGCTTTCGACCGCGACGAAGGCGCGCGACTGCCGCACGCGGGCCTCGGCGGCCTTCACGTCGAGGTTTGAGCGGCGGACTTCGGCGATGAGGCTGCGCAGGGTGGCGTCGCCGAACTGATTCCACCAATCGCGGGTGGCGGCCGCGCGGGTGAGCCGCTTTGCTCCGGAGCCATCCCACCGGGATTTTTCGGCGAGGGGCGTTGCGGGTTGCTGGTAGTTCGGCCCGACGGCGCAGCCGGCGAGCGCGAGGGCAAGGGCGAGAGCGGTGAGGCTTGGGGTTTTCATCGGGTCGAGAGCGCGGGGGTTTTGGGGGCGGGCACGAAGACGTCCATCTGCTGGCCGACGAAGATGCCGGCAGTGCCGGCGGGCAGGGCGTAGATGATCTGGACGACGCGGGTGTCCACGCGTTCGTCGGGGTTGCCGGTGAGCGACTGCTTCGGGCGCACGTAGGGCTCGACGCGGACGAATTCCAGGGGCACGCGGAGATCGCCGCGACCGCGCGGGCTCGCGGTGGCGCTGGCCCCGGCCGGGACGCGCCACGCGAGGTCCTCGGGGATGTCGGCCCGGAGGTGCAGGCGCGTGGTGTCCCCCATCACCACGAGGGGCGGATCGATCCGGCCCGCGGGCGCAAATTCCCCGGGTCGCGCCTCGACCCGGAGAATCTCCCCGTCGATGGGGGCCCGGATGCGCTGGCGTTCGATTTCGACCGTGAGGCGGGTGACTTCGGCCTGGGTGCGGGCGGCGTCGGCGTCGGCCCGCGCGGCCTCGAATTTCCGGGTCTCAAGCTCCTCCTTGCGGATGGCGCGCGGATCCTTGATGCCCTCGAGCAGTTCGAGCTTCATGCGGGCGTCGCCGGCGTTCGCGCGGGCGGCGTCCAGCGCGCTGCGGGCCGTGGCGAGATCGGCCTCGAGGTGCCGGGTTTCGAGGGTGAAGAGCACGTCGCCCCGTTTCACGTGATCGTGCGGGGCCACGGCGACCGCGGCGATGACGCCGGACACGGGGTTCGCGATGGCGAGGTTCTCGCTGCGGGGCTCGACGAGCCCGCTGCCGGCGATGGCGCGCGGGGTGGGCGCCGCGGGCGGGGGACTCAAGGGCGGAGCGGAACGCGGGCGCGGGGCCATGATCCAGACGGCGACAAGCGCGAAGGCGAGGACGCCGCCGGCGACAAAAACGAGGCGGAGTTGCTGGGCGAGTTTCATTGCGGTTCGTGGTGGTTGGTTTCGGAATGGGTGATGCGGCCGTCCTCCATGTGCGTGATGACGTGGGCGAACGGGAAAATGCGGTTGTCGTGGGTGACGACGAGCACGGCGCGGTCGGGGGAGAGCGCGGCGGCGGCGAGCATTTCCATGACGGCGTGGCCGGTGTGGGCGTCGAGCGCGGCGGTGGGTTCGTCGCAGATGAGGAGCGCCGGGTCGTGCACGAGGGCGCGGGCGATTGCGACGCGCTGCTGCTGGCCGCCGGAGAGTTCGGCGGGGCGGGCGTCCGCGCGGTGGGTCATTTCCAGGCGGCCCAGGACCTCTCGGGCCCGCGCGACGGCCCGGGCGTAGGGCACGCCGTCGGCGAAGAGCGGGACGGCGGCGTTTTCCGCGGCGGTGAGGCTGGGCAGCAGGTTGTATTGCTGGAAGACGAAGCCCAGGTTGCGGCGGCGGAAGGCGGCCTGGCGGTCGGGGGAGAGGGTGTCGATGTCCTCCCCGAGGACTTCAACGCGGCCGCTGGTGCGGTTCAGCAGTCCGGTGATGACCGAGAGCAGCGTGGTTTTTCCGCAGCCGCTCGGCCCCACGAGCATGCTGATGGCCCCGGTGGAGATTTCGAGGTCGATGCCCCGGAGCACTGGGGTGCGGGTGGCCCCGGTGCCGAATTCCTTGGTGAGTTGATGGCAGTGGACGGCGGTCATGATGATTATCCCCGGAAGACGATGGCCGGCTCGAGGCGCCGGAGTTTGCGCACGCTCAGCAGGCTGGCGGCGGCGACGATTGCCGCGATAAGCACCCAGGTGCCGGCCAGGATCTGCCAGCGCAGGATGAAGCCACGGAGGTGGGAAATGTCCTTGGTCGCGAGGAAGAACGCCGCCGCCATCGCCACGCCGAAGGCACAGCCGATGAACCCGATAACCGCCGCCTGGAGCAGCACCATGCGGGTGAGTTTTCCGTTCGTGACGCCCATCGCCTTGAGGGCCGCGAACTGCTTCAGGTTCTCGATGGTGAAGATGTAGAACGTCTGTCCCGACACGACCGTTCCGACGATGATTGCCACCATCACGGTGATGCCGAAGTTCACCGGGATGCCCGTGTTGCCGATATAGTAGAGAATCGTGCGCCAGCCCCAGGCCCCCTGCGGGAGGGCGGTGAGACCGGTTTCGGCCTCGATGCGGCGGCTCAGTTCGACGGGAGAAATACCGGGCCGTCCCTTCGCAAGGACGAAGCCGAGCGAGTTGCGCTCGCGACCGACGTAGTTCACGGCCAGGGAGTAGCGGGCGAAGACGACGGGCAGGGTTTGAAACGGCGCGGAGGCCTCGCAAATGCCGGTCACCACGGCGCGGCGGTCGTTGATTTCGACCTCGCGTCCCAGCGCGAGCGGTTCGCCCGGGAAGAGGTAGTTGTAGCCCGCCTGGTCGAGCAGGATGGCGTCGGGGTCGCGCAGGGACTCGATGTCACCGAGGACCATGCGGCGCGGAGCCCCCACCAGCGTCGCGTCGTCCACGCCCAAGAGGATGACGGACCGGAAGAGGCCGCCCGGGGCCTTGGCCCGGGCGTTGTTTTTGAAGAACCGCTCGGCCCACTCGACGCCCTCGACGGATCGCACGCGCAGCAGGGCGTTTGAGGTCATGGGTTTCACCTCGTCGAAATTCTGCGTCCGCGGGTCCATCACCCACACATCCGCATCGACGACGTCCATGATCTGGCTCGTCGTCCGCGCCATGAGGCTCGAGAAGATTGAGGCCTGGTGCGAGATCAGAAACGCCGCGAAGGCCACCGAGAAGATGAGGCCGAGGTATTTCGCGCGGTCGTGAAGCAGCATGCGGAGGGCGACGTAATTCATGGCAATGTGACAGAGGGTAAAAATGTGACGCAGAGTCAGTTAAGCGGCAAAAAAAGGGGCGGGGTTAGAGCTCATCGAAGGGGATGGCGAAATGCTGCTCCCGCATGCGGCGTTCGACGGTCGCGTAATCGTGGTCGTCGTAGAGGGGGCGCCAGCCATAGGCGTCGAGAAACCGGTGGCGGTTGATTTGGAGGGTGTCCCGCACGGCATCACTCCAGCCCGCGGGAAAGGCTCCCTGGTTGGCCTGCACGAGCATGGCGCCCTTGGACATGGTGAAAAGCCCGAGCAGGATTTGTTCGGGCGGGGTCTCGCGCCGGTCGATGTCTCCCGCCAGCAGGGCCTCGCGAATGATCCCCATGGCCGGCTCCATGATCTGGTAGCTCGCGCTTTGGAGCCGCTGGCGGCGGCGTTCCGAGGTTTTTTCCCAGACAGAGGCCGTGCTCACAAGCTGCATGAGCTGGAAGGCGTGGGGCCGGCGTTCGTTGAGGAGATTGTCGGCGACGCCCACGGCCGCGGCGCGTTCCCGCGTGAGGCCCGGGAAGCGGGCGGCGTGGCGGAAGAGCCGGGCGCGCTCGTCGGTGAGGCGGATGACGACCCCGAGCAGAAGATCCTCCTTGGTTTCGAAGTGTCCGTAGATCGTTCCCTTGGAATACTCGATGCGCTCGGCCAGTTCATCGAGGTTGAGCCCGAGGTAACCCTTGGTCTCCAACAGCACGTGCGCGTGGTCGAGGATGAGGGCCTCGCGGGCCTCAAGCTCCCTTTGTTTGCGCGCGGTCGGTGCCATGAGCGCGAATTCAGCCGGAATATGACTCTGAGTCAATAATTATTTTTCGAACCCTCCTTCGCCGGGATGCTCGCCGGTCCGAGCATCCGCGCCTCGCGAGAACCGTTCTGCTAGGCGGCCAGCGCCTCGGCGGCCACGCGGGCCGTTTCGGCGAGGTCGGCGGAGGTGTGCGCGAGCGAGAGGAAGCCCGCCTCGAACTGCGAGGGCGCGAAATACACGCCGCGCTCTAGGCAGGCGTGGAAAAAGCGGTTGAACGCCGCGCGGTCCGCGTGCATCGCGTCGGCGAGGTTGCGCACCGGGCCGGCCGTGAAATAGAGGCAGAACATCGAGCCGATGCGGTGGAACGTGAGCGGCCGGCCGGCGATCATTTCGCGCACCGCGGCCTCGAACTCCGCGCCGATCCGCTCGAGCTCCCGCCAGCCGTCCCGCCGCTCCAACTCGCGGAGCTGCGCCAGCCCCGCGCTGAGGGCGAGGGGATTTCCCGACAACGTGCCGGCCTGATACACCGGCCCGTCGGGCGAGAGGTGGTCCATGATGTCCGCCCGCCCGCCGAAGGCCCCAACCGGCAGCCCGCCGCCGATCACCTTGCCCATCGCCGTGAGGTCGGGGCGAATGCCGCACCGCTCCTGGTAGCCGCCCGGCGCGAGGCGGAAGCCCGTCATCACCTCGTCGAAAATTAACAGCGCGCCATACTCGTCGCACACCGCCCGCAGACCCTCGTGGAAACCCGGCTCCGGCAGGTAGAGGCCCGCGTTGGCCGGCACCGGCTCGACGATGATCGCCGCGATCTCGCGCCCGTCGCGGGCAAAGGCCGCGCGCACCGCGTCGAGGTCGTTGAACGGCAGCGTCGTCGTGAGTTCGGCCAGCGCGCCCGGCACGCCCGCGCTGTCGGGCCGGCCGTGGGTGAGCGCGCCCGAGCCCGCCTTCACCAGCAGGGAATCGACGTGCCCGTGGTAACAGCCCTCGAATTTGATGATCCGGTCGCGCCCCGTGAACCCGCGCGCCAGCCGCACGCAGCTCATCGTCGCCTCGGTGCCGCTGTTGACCATGCGCACCTTTTCCACGGACGGGACCAGCCGGCAGATCGTCTCAGCCATCTCGACCTCGAGCGGATTCGGGATGCCGAAACTCAGCCCGCGCTCCGCCGCCGCTTGCACCGCCGCGATCACCGGTGCGGGCGCGTGGCCCAGAATCGCCGGCCCCCACGTGCCCACGTAATCGATCAACTCCCGGCCATCCACCGTGCGCACGCGGCAGCCTGCGGCGGACTCCACGAAAAACGGCTCGCCGCCCACCGAGCGGAACGCCCGCACGGGGGAATTCACCCCGCCCGGGATGCGGAGTTTTGCGGCGGCAAAAAGGGATTCGGAACGCGTCGGCATGGGCACGGGCGGCGCGGCTACTCGCGTTCCTTGTCGCGCACCGGCACCACCAGCACCGGGCACGCCGCGCGCTTGAGCACGCCGGTGACCACGCTGCCGGCGAAAAGGTGGTAAAGCGCGCCGTGCCCGTGGGAGCCCAGCACGATGAGGCCCGCGCCGTGCTCGGCCGCCTGCGCCACGATTTCGTCGGCCGCCAGCCCGATCACCGCCGTGACCTCGGCGGACTCGTAGGGCGCGGCGAGGCGTTCGAGCTGCGCGTGCTGCGCGGCGAGATCCTGTTCGGTGAGGGCAGGCGGGGCGGTCTCGATGACGTCCATCGCCGCGCCCACCGGCACGTAGCTCGCGATCGGCTCCACCACGTGCAGCAGCACCAGCTTGGCGCCGAAGGCTCCGGCCTGCGCGGCGGCCTCGGCGATGACTTTGTCCGAGGCCTCACTGAAATCCACGGCGGCAACGATCGTCTTCATGGGAGAAATGCTACGCCGCAATCCCGCCGGGGGAAACAACGAACGCGGGACGGCGTCCGTCGCCCCCCGAACTTACGAAATCATCCGCAAAAATTGACGCCCGGTCTTATAGGCATCATGATGCGTCGATGCGGACAACAATCAGCATCAGTGATGGCATTCTTGCGGAGGTCCGCGAGCTGGCCCGGCAGCGGAAGCGGCCGTTTCGCGAGGTCCTGGAGGAGACGCTACAGCGGGGACTCAGCGCGACCCCGGCCCCGCGGCGCCGCATTCGCCTGAAGACCCACCGGGTGGGGATCAAACCCGCCTACCGTGGCCAGAGCATGAACCAGCTCTACGACCAGCTCGAAGCCGAGGAAGGCATTGCGCGGCAGGGGCGATGATCATTCCCGACGCCAACCTCCTGATATACGCGCACGACGAGACCTCGCCGCACCACGCGCGGGCCAAAGCCTGGTGGGAGTCCGCGCTGTCGGGTCAGGAGCCAGTGGGGCTCGTCTGGGTGGTGGTGCTGGCTTTTACCCGTCTGTTGACTCACCCGACGCTGGCCCAGCATCCGCTCTCGGTGACGGAGGTCCGGGAGATGGTCGAGCAATGGATGGAGTCCCCCGGCGTGCGCCTCCTGGGCCTTTCCGAACAGGCCCTTCCGCGATTTTTCGACCTGCTTGAGGCGGCCGACGGCGGCGGCAATCTCTCCACCGACGCGCTCATCGCGCTGCATGCGCTGGAACATTCGGCCACGGTCTTCAGCAACGACCGGGATTTCGACCGCTTCCCCGGTCTCAAACGGATCAACCCGCTTTCCTGAACCCGCTCCCGCCGCGGAAACTTCCAACCGCGAGATCGACGCCCTGCTTGTCGCCGAAGATGCCGGAGATTGACCTTCCGGACGTCAATTACGCCGCGCGCGGCGGGTTCAAAAATCGGGCATGCGCCGGCGGGGTGGGGTGGGCATAGTGCGGGGATGAGTGATTTGTTTGGCGGGGCGGAGGGGAATCCGGAGGCTGCGGACGCGCGGGCCGCGTTTGCGCCGCTCGCCGCGCGGATGAGGCCGCGTTCGCTCGATGAGGTGGTGGGTCAGCGGCACATCATCGGCGAGGGGAAGTTGCTGCGCCGGGCGATCGAGGCGGATCGGATTTCGTCGCTGCTGTTTTTTGGCCCGCCGGGCACGGGCAAGACGAGTCTGGCCCAGGTGATCGCGGCGACGACGCGGTCGCGGTTTGAGCGGTTGAACGCGGTGGAGAGCAGCGTGGCGGATTTGCGCCGGGTGCTGGCGGCGGCGACCGCGCGGGCGACGAACGGCGGGCCGCCGACGCTGCTGTTCGTGGACGAGATTCACCGCTTCAACAAATCCCAGCAGGATGTGCTGCTGCCCGACGTGGAGAGCGGGCGGGTGCGGTTGATCGGCGCGACGACGCACAATCCGTATTTCTACGTGAATTCGCCGCTGGTCTCGCGCTCGCAGGTGTTCGCGCTGGAGCCGCTGGGCGAGGCGGAGCTGCGCGGGCTGATGGAGCGGGCGCTGGCGGACGCGGAGCGCGGGCTGGGCGGGCGGGGGATTGTGCTCGAACCGGACGCGGCGGCGCATCTGGCGGCGATCAGCGACGGTGACGCGCGCAAATGCCTGAACGCGCTGGAACTCGCGGCGCTCACGACGGCGCCGGAGGCGGACGGGGCGGTGCGCATTACGCTCGCGGTGGCGGAGGAGAGCATTCAGCGCAAGGCCGTGGTGTATGACGGCGACGGCGACGCGCATTACGACACGATCAGCGCGTTCATCAAGAGCATGCGGGGGAGCGATCCCGACGCGGCGTTGTATTGGCTGGCGAAGATGATTTACGCGGGGGAGGACCCGCGGTTCATCGCGCGGCGGGTGGTGATCTGCGCGAGCGAGGACGTTGGGCTGGCGGATTCGAACGCGCTGGTGGTGGCCGCGGCGGCGGCGCAGGCGGTGGAGCTCGTGGGGCTGCCGGAGGCGCAGCTGAACCTCGCGCACGCGGTGACCTACATCGCCACGGCGCCGAAGAGCAACCGCGTGACGACGGCGATCGGCGCGGCGTTGCGCGACGTGCGCGAGGGGCGCACGCTGGCGGTGCCGGCGCATTTGCGCGATGCCCATTACCAGGGCGCGGCGAAGCTGGGGCACGGCGAGGGTTACCAATACAGCCACGACTTCGAGGGCGGTTACGTGCCGCAGGCGTATCTGCCGGAGGGGCGGCGCTACTACGAGCCGACGGAGCACGGGCTGGAGAAACGGATCAAGGAGCGGCTGGAGTTTTGGCGGGCGCAGTTCGCCGCGGCGGCGGGGACGAAGGCGTGACGCTTTTGCGCTGGGACGGGGGCATGCAAGCTGCTAGTTCGCTGACCCTATGAGCGATCCCTTGCCGCCCGAGCCGCCCGCGTCCGTGCCGCCCCTGCCTCCGGCGCCCGCGCCGGTGCCGCCGCCCGCCCCGGGGGGAAGCTCCTCGGAGCGGCAGTGGTGCATTGCGATTCACCTTTCGGCGCTGCTCGGGGTGTTCGGCTGCTCGACGCCGGGCATCAACGTGCTGGGGCCGCTCGTGCTGTGGCTGATCAAGCGGCCGGAGAGCGCGGCGCTGGATGCGACGGGCAAGCGCGTGCTGAATTTCCAGATCTCGTTCTCGATCTATTTCGCGCTGCTGTGGATCAGCTTTTTCGCGCTGAGCTTCGTGGTGGTGGGCTTCCTCGCGTTGCCGGCGCTGGGCGTGCTGGCCATCCTGTGGCTGGTCTTCACGGTGATCGGCGCGGTGAAGGAGAGCAACGGGGAGGTGTATGTCTTCCCGATGACGATTCAGTTCCTGAAGTAGCGGCGGGCGACGGGCGGAGGCGCGGGGGGATTTTTCCCGGTTGCGTTTCACGGCCGGCGGGCGATGATGAAAGGGCGAACTGGGGGCGTATTGGTTTCGACTGATCGTTCAATGCCAGGCCCGCATGCCGAGGATGATTCGTTGGCCTCGTAAAAAATCGGATCAAACAAAATAAACGCAGATTACGAAGATCTCGCTCTCGCGGCCTAAGTTGCCGTGACGTGTTTGCCCTGACGCCTGCTGGGGGTCGACGCGAATGCAGCAGGCTGGCCGGGGGGTGGAGTGACCGCTACTCCCGGTGAATTCGAAAAACGTGGTCGCTGGAGGAGCGGTGGCGTGTCGGCCCGCAGTCGTTCCTCGAGATCAAGGACCGCCTAAGCATGTAGAAGGTCGCGCAAAGCGCGGTTAGGACAGGGGTTCGAGTCCCCTCGCCTCCACCAGTTTTTTTGCTCCGGGCGGGAGCGGGCCGGCCGCATTTTTCGGCCAAGATATGCTTGCAATCCCGGGGGGCATTTCCGATTGCTACGGCAGTTCTGTTGCCGCGGTAAATCATCCGAAGATGTGCTACGAGGTGTGCAGGGCCCCCGAAACCAGCAAAACATCTCCTCTCTCATCATGGGCAACCGGCTCTACGTCGCCAATCTGGCATATCAAACCTCCGAAGCTGAACTGGAAGCGACCTTCCAGCAGGCCGGCACCGTCTCCTCCGTGCAGATCGTGCTCGACCGCGAAACGAACCGCTCGCGCGGCTTCGGTTTTATCACGATGGGCTCCGATGCGGAGGCCCAGGCGGCCATCGAACAGCTCAACGGCAAGGACCTCGGTGGTCGCGAGCTTCGCGTGAGCGAGGCCCGTCCGCGCGAGGATCGCCCGCCGCAGAAGCGCTCCTTCGGGGGTGGCGGCGGTGACCGCGGTGGCCGGAATTCCGATCGCCGGGAACGGAGCGACCGGGGTGATCGCGGTTACGATCGCGGCGATCGCGACGAGCGTTCGCGCTACTAATCGGCCAGCCGGATTCGCCCGGCGGCACCATTGACTTTTCGGACGGCGGCTTCCCTGCGCGGGGGGCCGCCGTTTTCGTTTACCAGAGCGCGAGAGCGCAGATAACGAGCACCCCGCCGTAGGCGATGCCGGCGAGGGCGGCGCCGCGGAAGCGGGCGGGCGAGGCGGTGAGCCAGGCGATGAGGTCGCGCAGGACGTAGGGCATGCCGACGAGGAAGAGGCCGACGAGAATCCAGGCGTAGGCGAGGGTGACAAGGAGCAGGCGGGAGACCTCGGGCCGGAGGAAGGCGGCGTCGAGCGGGATGTCGGCGATAAGCAGGGCGAGGATGCCGAGGGCGCGCACGGCGAGGAATTCCTCGAGGAAGCGCCAGGCGAGCACCGCGCCGACCGGGACGCCGATGGCGAGGATGCCGCGGAGGCGGGCGAATTCCCCGAGGTCGACGGTCTGCACGAGCCAGAACGACCAGATCGCGGCCAGGGCGAGCAGCGCGGTGCCGGCGGGGCGGCTGCGGGGCAGGGCGCGAAGGAAGCGGCCGACGGGGGCGGGGGAGAGCAGCGCGAAGGCGTGGGAGAGGATGAGCGCGAGGCCGACGGCGAGGCCGACGAGTTGCAGCGAGAAGGGGTAGATCATGGAAAGGGGCGCGGCCGGCGGCGCGGGCGGTGCGCGCATGGTGCCACGAGCGGGCGCGAAATCAATCCCGCGCCGCGGGGGCGGGGCGGCCCTTGGGCTTCGGGGCGGCGGGGCGCGGGGTTTCGCGGGCGGTCCAGAGCCGGGCTTCGAGGGCGGCGGAGGCGGCCTCCACCTCGGCCTGTTTTTTGCTGTGGCCGGCGCCGCGGGCGAGTTCCAGGCCCTCCCAGACGACGCGACACTCGAACTGCTTGAGGTGCTCGGGGCCGGATTGCGAGAGGACCTCGTAGGCGGGGGCGCTGGGGGCGATGGCCTGGAGGATTTCCTGGAGGCGACCCTTGGGGTTGATTTCCTCGGGTTCTGCGGCCATCTGGGCGAAGTCGTCCTCGGTTTCGCGGAGGATGAAGTCGCGGGCCTCGTCGTAACCGCCGTCGAGGTAGATGGCGCCGACGAGGGACTCGAATGCGTCGGCAAGCGTGGAGGGGCGGGTGCGGCCGCCGCTGGCATCCTCGCCGCGGCCCATCATGAGGTGACCGCCGAGGCCGATGGCGCTGGCGTGGTTTTTGAGGCCGGCGCGGGAGACGACGCGGGTGCGCAGCTTGGTGAGGCGGCCTTCGCTGAAGTCGGGGAAGAGCCGGTAGAGGTGCTCGGTGACGACGAGCTGGAGGACGGCGTCGCCGAGGAATTCCAGCCGCTGGTTGTCGAAGGGGTAGTTTTTCCGCTCGAGGGAGACGCTGGAGTGCGTGAGGGCCTCGGCGAGGAGGAGGGAGTTGCGGAACTTGTAGCCGACGCGCTCCTCGAGGGGATTCATCAGCGAGCGGGGAATCGGGGTCTTCGGGAGCATGGATCAACAGGCCGCCGCCCCGTCCCGGTTGCGCCGGGGTCCAACCCCGGCGAAGAAAAAGATGGTGCGCGATACAGGGTTCGAACCTGTGACCCCTACCGTGTCAAGGTAGTGCTCTACCACTGAGCTAACCGCGCAATTGGGAACGGAAACGTTCGAGGAGCGAGGAACCTAGGGGGACCGCCGGGGTGGGTCAATCACGAAAATGTCGAAATCCGGAGGTCCTGCGGGGTGGGTTTTCGGGCAAAACAAAATCGTGGAAATGCGTGATGGACTGCGGTATGGAAGGGGATACTCGTTTTACCGGGGCTTCACTTTCCTCCCATGAAATCTCTTTCCCTGTTTTCTTTGCTGGCGTCCTCCCTTCTCGGGGTGGCTCCGCTCACCGTTTTGGCGCAGAGTGCGGTCACCGAGCCGGTGGGGGCCATCACGCTCTCGCCGCTGCCGAATTCGGACACCGTGATGTCCGTTCCGCTCAACCGCCCGGCCGTTTTCAAAGGCTCCGTGGCGAGCGTGAGCGGGAGCCGCGTGCAGGTGCAGGGCACGCCGAACTGGACGACGAACCAATTTGTCTACGCCGCGGGCAACCAGACGAACACCTACTACCTCGCCATCACCGGCAACGGCACGAAGAGCGGGATGTATTACACGATCACCGCGAACGACGCGAACGGGGTGACGGTGGACACCGCAGGTGACACGATCACCGGCATCGCCGCGAACACCGAGGTCCGCATCATTCCTTATTGGACCTTCGGCACGCTCTTCCCGGCGGGCGCGGGGGTGTCGGCTTCGAGCAGCCATGGAACGCGGCCCACGGAGATTCTTACGACGAGCGGAGCTCAGGTCGGCATCAACACTTCGTTTGAAAGCACCTATTACTACTTCAGCGGGACCACCCCTGGGTGGCGAAAAGTTGGGGGCGGCCTTGCGACCCTGAAAAACGATGATGTGATTCTTCCGGATAGCTACTTCATCTATCGTCAAAACACCTCCAGCCAAAACACTGTGACCGTGGTGGGAGATGTTCAGGTCAAGCCGTTTGCCACCCCCGTCGGAACCCTCGCCGCCAACACCGCTCAGGACAATTTTGTGGCTTTTCCGGTGGCGGCTCCAATGACCCTGGCTCAGAGCAAACTTTTTGAGTCCGGTGCTTTCCTTGGCAGTTCTTCGCATGGATCGCGCGCCGATGAATTGCTTGTTTTCGACTCCTCCGCATCGGGGAAAAACATGAGCCCCACCTATACTTACTATTACTTCACGGGGACCAATCCGGGTTGGCGGCGTGTTGGCGGCGGCTTGGGGACGGTCCGCGACACGGACGTTGTTTTTCAGCCCGGCCAAGGGGTAATTGTTCGAAAGGCGGCTCAGCCGTCCGCAACGACCTCGGTTGCTTCTTTGACTCCTCCCTACGCTCCCTAAGGACAGCCTAATTTTTCCCATGCTTAATAAGACTGTTCTCGTCCTTGCAGGCTGGATCCTCGCGGTCTTGGCCTTTCCCGCTTCTGCCATTACGCTCAATATTGGTCTGGATAAGGTTTCTGCCTCCAATCTGAGCTCTGTGCCGGTTTCCACGCTGGCTTTGTTGGTTGTTCAAAACGGTAGCGGTGCGTTTACGGACCCTTCTGCCGGAGCCAGCCTGGCTCAAAACAGCTACCTGACGGGATCGTCCGGAAATGGTAATTACATTGCCTGGCGCGGGGATTTCTCCGGGGCGGGAACGGCTGGCGTGTTTCAGCAGAACATTGTGTTTACCATCGGAACCGCGGATGTTCCGACGAACGCACGGTTCGCGCTTTACTGGTTCCCCCAACTTACCACTTCGAACGTGACCTTACCGGCCGGGACTAGCTTCGGTTATTACAGCAGCTTGGATTCGACCCAGTTTGGCTCCCAGTTGGCGTGGAATGTGGGCTCGAACAATTCCGGCGTTTACAACATCAACGCCTACACCATCAACAATACGGGAAACCTTCCGTCCGCCAATCCTCTGACGGGCGGACTTCCGGATGCCACGCTCTCTGCCGTGAATATCGTGGCGGTGCCGGAACCGACGACGGTGGGTTTGTTTGGGGCGGCGGCTTGTTTGGCTTTGGTGCTGCGCCGGCGTTTGCGCCGGGCTTGATTTTGCCCCGGCTCGTTTGCCGGGGCGGAAAAAGTTCCCAAACTGGGGCTTTGACCGCAGGCTCTTTGCGGCGATGGTGAGGGGATGAAGCGCGTTGCGGTCCTTACGGGCGTCTTATTGGGTCTAGTTGCCCTTCGCGGCGAGGCGGGGATTCGGCCCGAACTGTTGATCGATGGGTTTGTGGCCCCGGTGTTCGCGACGGCGCCGCCGGGGGATGAGAACCGCCTCTTTGTGGTGGAGCAGGGGGGCACGATTCGGATCGTCGATCTCGGGCAAAAGAAGATTTTGCCGAAGCCGTTTCTGACGATCGACGGGCTGGCGACCGGGGGGGAGCAGGGGCTGCTGGGGCTGGCGTTTGATCCGGATTACGCCCGCAATCGCACATTCTACGTGAACATCACGGTGGGTGGCGACGGGAACACGGTCATCCGCCGGTATCAGACCTCCGCGAAGGATCCCAACCTGGCCCAAGCGAAGGGTTTTGTGAACGTCCTTGGCATCACGCAGCCCTACTCCAATCACAACGGGGGATGGATCGGCTTCGGGCCGGACGGATACCTCTACATTGCGTCGGGGGACGGCGGCAGCGGGAACGATCCCCAAAACAACGCGCAGAACCGGAACAGTCTGCTGGGCAAGATTCTGCGCATCGACGTGAAGCGGAGTTCGGGCGGGCGGGCCTACGCGATCCCGGCGGACAATCCGTTCGCCGCGGGCGGGGGCGAGCCGGAGATCTGGCATTACGGATTGCGGAATCCCTGGCGGTGCAGCTTTGACCGGAAAACGGGCGACTTGTGGATCGGGGATGTCGGGCAATCGGCCCGCGAGGAGATCAACGTGCAGCTCGCGGGCGAGGGGGGCGGAAAGAACTTCGGATGGCGGGTGTTCGAGGGCGATATTCGCACGCCGGAGATTTCGGACGCGGTCCCGGGGAATGCCGTGGCGCCGGTATTCTCCTACTCGCACGCGGAGGGGTATTCGGTGACGGGGGGATACGTGATGCGGAACCGCTCCGACGTCGATGCCCAGGGCGTATATGTCTTCGGAGATTTTTCGGGGCGCATCTGGACGAAGCGGTTGGTGAATGGCGCGCTGGTGGATGCGCCGCCGGAAGCGCAGTTGCCGCGGGATTTTGGGGCGCAGGCGTCGTCCTTTGCGGAGGATGCGGCCGGCCGGCTTTACGTGATCGATTACGGCGGGGGCATTTACCGGCTGCGCGGGGGGCCTGCGGTGCGGCCGGTGCTGCGGGTGACGGGGGATGGGCGGCGGGTCGAGACGACGGGGAGCGTGGTGATTCGCGGGCAGGTGGTGGCGACCGATCCGGTGCGCGGGGTGCGTTACCGGGTGGGCAACGGGGAGTGGACGGCGGCGACGGGGCGGGCGGCCTGGCGGGCGCGCATCGCGTTGCCGCGGGGGAAGCATCGGATTCAATTTGAAGCGGAGGATGCGGAGGGGCGGCGTTCGGCGCCGCAGGTAGTGACGGTGACGCGGCGTTGAAAAAGCGTCCCTGGGCGGGCCGGCGCGCGCTTTGCGAATGACGCGGGCGGCATTTGGCGGTAAGTCGGGGGGAGTGTCCGGGCCCTACCAGCATGTCGCAGTGGCTTCCACGTTCTCACCGCGGTTTTTTGCGGTGCTGGCCGAGGCGGATGCGGTGGCGCGCCGGCTGGGGAGTTCGCTGCAGGTGATTCATGCCGCGGCGGAGCATACTGAGGCGATTGAGCGGTTTTTTGAGGCGTTGGAGCGGCTGGGTCGGGCGGGCGACACGGGGATCCTGTGGTCCGTCGCGGCGACGCCGACGGAGGCGATCGTGACGGCCTGCGAGCGCAACGGGGTCGACCTTTTGCTGGCGGGGGCGCTGGAGCGGGAGGGGGACCATCGCAACTTTGTGGGCGGGGTGGCGCGGGATCTCCTCGACCGCTCGAACTGCGACCTGCTGCTGCTGCCGGAGCCGATGGAGGCGCCGCGGCCGTGCCGGCGAGTGGTGGTCGATGTCGACCTCAAGAATCCGTCCGTGCCGTTCCTCAACCATGCCTGCGCGGTGGCGACGGGGCTGGGCGCGGAGGAAATGATTTTCAGCGCCACGGTGACGCCTTTTGACGAGGCGCGGGCCGGCGCGGGCGTGCTGGATGAGGCACGGCTGGCGGATTGCGTGGACCCGGCGGAGGGCTTCGAGGGCGAGGTGGAGATTCGCCTGCTGCGTTCGACGACGGGATTTGTGACTTGTGATTTTTTGCAGGATGAGGCGGCGGATTTGTTCATCGCCGGCCGCGCACGGCGGGTGCAAGGCGGGGGGCTGCCGCCCCGGCTCGACTGGCTGCGGCAGGTCATCCCGACCGACGTGCTGCTGGTGGGGGTGTAGCCGGGGGCGGGGATTTGGTCGATTTGCTTGGACTCGCCCCGGGGAGGTTTCTAGATTTCGCTCCGCTTATGAACCTCACCGATTTCCTTCTCTTCGCCCAGGCGGCGGCCCCCGCCCCGGGAACCCCCGCGCCGAACCCGCTCGTGCAGTTTGTGCCGTTGATCCTCATTTTTGTGATCTTCTACTTCCTCCTCATCCGCCCGCAGCAGAAGCGGCAGAAGGAGCATCAGGCTCTGGTGGCGGGCATCCAGACGGGGGATCAGGTCGTGACGAACGCCGGGATTCACGGCGTGGTGACGAACGTGAAGGACAAGACCGTGCTCGTGAAGGTCGCCGACAACGTGAAGCTCGAGTTCGACCGCTCGGCGATTGCCGCCGTGGTGCGCGAGCCGGCAGCCTAGCCGCTCCCGTCGCGTCGGGTTTCGGGGGCGGGCAATCTTCGCCCCCGGAAGCCTGACTTTTGCTTGGACAGGGGGCTGCGGCCCCCTATTCTTCCCGCCCCGACTCCGGTCGGGGCCTTTTTTTCTTCGCCATGTCTCCCGCCCTTGTTTTCGGCTTCGGCCTTCTCATTCTCGTGTTGTTCGGCTGGTATTTCGCCACCGATTCCGCCGCCCGCAAACGCTGGCTCGGCCTGGTGCTCACGGTGCTCCTGGTGGCCTTCTGCGTGCAGGAGATCATGCCGCCGGACAAGAAGATCCGCCTCGGTCTGGACCTGAAGGGCGGCACGTCGTTTCTGCTGAAGCTCGTGCGCGAACCGGGGGCGGAGCCGATCAACAACGATCTGCTCGAGCGGGCGGTCGAGGTCATTCGCAAGCGCGTGGACAGCCTCGGTGTGGCTGACCCGGACATTGCCCCGCAGGGCAAGGACCGCATTCTCGTGCAGATCGCCGGCCTGAGCAATGAGGCGGTCGATCAGGCCAAGGAGCAGCTTCAGCGCGTGGCGAAGCTGGAGTTTGCGATTGTGCGGCCGGACAGCGACACCGTGCTGGCGCAGATTGCGAGCGGGCAGGCGATCATGCCGCCGGGCACCGTCGTGAAGACGCTGGTGGACGAGCAGCCGAACGGCACGAAGACCGAGGAGCGGATTCTCATCAATCGCCGGGCCGACATGGGCGGCGAGCACGTGCGGAAGGCCTTCGCGTTTTTTGATCAGCAGGGTTACGGCGTGAGCCTGGAGTTCGACGCCGAGGGCGCGAAGCTCTTCGACGCGCTGGCGGCCCGCAACGTCAACAACCGCCTCGCCATTCTGCTCGACGGCGAGGTGCTCTCAGCGCCGGTTCTGCGCACGGCCAATTTCAACGGCCGCGCCCAGATCACCGGCAACTTCTCCGAGAAGGAGGCCCGCGACCTCGCGAGCGCGCTGGAGAATCCGCTGCGCGTGCCGGTGCAGATCGAGGAAATCCGCAGCGTTTCGCCCACGCTGGGCGCGGACTCCATCAAGAGCGGCGTGAACTCCGCCCTGCTCGGCCTTGCGCTGGTCTGCATCTTCGTGCTGATCGTCTACCGCCTGCCGGGCATCGTTGCGCTGTTCGGCCTCGCGGTGAACCTGCTGCTGCTCGTCGGCATGATGGCGATGTTCGGCTTCGTGCTGACGCTGCCCGGCATCGCGGGCATCATCCTCACCATCGGCATGGCGGTGGATGCGAACGTGCTCATTTACGAGCGTCTCCGCGAGGAAATGGCCGCGGGCAAGAGCCTGCCCGCCGCGTTGAACGGTGCCTATGACAAGGCGTTCAGTGCGATTTTCGACGCGAACCTCACGACGCTCATCACCTCGATCATCCTCTTCATCGAGGCCACCGGCACGGTGAAGGGCTTTGCGGTCACCCTCACGCTCGGCATCATCGCCTCGATGTTCTCCGCGCTGCTCTGCACGCGCACGGTGTTCCGCTGGTGGGTGGAAAAGGGCGGGCTGAAGTCGATCTCGATGCTGAACGTCATCGGCGCGACCAGCTTTGACTTCCTCGGCAAGCGCCGCCTCGCCATCGGCGTCTCGTTGTTCCTCATCCTCGGCTCGATCGCCATCTTCGCGCTTCGCGGCGCGAACAACTTCGGCATCGATTTCCGCGGCGGTGATCTCCTGACGGTGGACTCGAAGGTCGCGCTCTCGGTTACGGACGTGCGGAAGGCCACCGACGAACTGGGTCTGGGCGAATCGGTCGTGATTCAGAACGAGTTCCAGGGTCAGCGCGCGCTGCTGTCGGTGCGCAGTCCGGAGGGCACGGCCGACAAGATTTTCGCGCAGATCCAGAAGGATTACCCCGAGCGCGGGGTGACCAAGGTCGGGCAGGACACCGTGGGTGCCCGCATCGGCCTCGAGTTTGCGAAGCGGTCCGCGTGGGCGCTTGTGCTGGGCATGATCGGCATTCTGATCTACGTCACGCTGCGCTTTGAGTTCTCGTTCGCGCTCGGCGCGGTGGTGGCGGTCATCCACGACATCATCATCACGATCGGGGCGTTTGCGCTGTTCGGCGGTCAGCTTTCGCTGGTGATGGTCGGCGCAATTCTGACGATTGCGGGTTATTCCATCAACGACACCATCGTGGTGTTTGACCGCATCCGCGAGGCGCTCAAGACCGGCGAGGGTGGGAGCATTCAGCAGATCATGAACCGCGCGATCAACGAAACGCTCGGCCGCACGATCCTCACGGGCGGCACGACGCTGCTCTCCGTGCTGGCGCTTTACATCTTCGGCGGGGCGGTGCTGCGTGACTTCGCTTTTGCGATTCTGGCGGGCATTCTCATCGGCACGTATTCGTCGGTCTTCGTGGCCGCGCCGGTGGTGCTGTGGTGGTCGCGTTTCCGCGGCAAGAGCATCCGTCGCGAGGTGCTCGACGCCGAGGCGCTCAAGGCCGGTCGCACGGCGGCCTAAGCGCAGCGGGCGGGTTGAGCGAGCGGAAGGTGGCGGCGAGGGCCGCCCCGGCCAGCAGCGCGGCGGCGGGGACGAGTTGGCCCGCCGCGGGCGTGCCCGTTTGCTGAATGACCGCGCCCATGATGGTCGGGCTGAGGAAGCCGCCGAGGTTGCCGATGGCGTTGATGGCGGCGATGCCGACCGCGGCCTGCGCGCCGGAAAGCACGCGGCCGGGCACGGACCACACGATGGCGCAGACCGCGAGCGAGCCGGCCACGCCGAGGGTGAGGCCGAGGAGATCGCCGAAGAGCGAGGGGCTGGCGGCGATGAGGAGGAAGCCGGCCGCGCCGGTGAGGGCGGCGACCACGAGGTGGCCGCGGCGTTCGTGCCGGCGGTCGGATGACGCGCCAAATGCGAACATGGCGAGGGCGCCGAAGGTCCAGGGAATCACGCTCAGCCAGCCGATGGTGGCGGGGGAGGTGACGCCGCCGGAGCGCAGAACTTCCGGCAGCCAGAACGACACGCCGTAAACCCCGAACGTCTGGCAGAAGGCGATGGCCACGACGGACCAGACGAGGGGTTCGCGCAGGGCGGTGAAGGCGGAGGCGGGGGCGGGGTTTGCGGCGGGCGTTTCGCGGGCGAGCAGGCGTTCGAGCGTGGCGCGTTCCCGCGGGGCGAGCCAGCGGGCGGCGGCGGGGCGGTCGGGCAGGCCGAACCAGAGCCAGACCGCGGCGGCGAAGCTGGGGATGGCTTCGAGGAAAAAGAGCCAGCGCCAGTCGGGCAGGCCGAGCCAGCCGTCGGCCGAGGCGAGGATGGCGCCGGAGATCGGGCCGCCGAGGATGCTGCCGATGGCCACGGCGGAGAAGAGGCCGGCCATGACGCGGGCGCGGAGCCGGGCGGGATACCAGGCGGAGAGGTAGAGGATCATGCCCGGCACGAGGCCGGCTTCCGCGAGGCCGAGGAGGAAGCGGGCGACGCAGAATTGCGCGGGGGTTTGGACAAAGCCGGTGGCGAAGGAGACGACAGCCCAGCTGAGCGCGATGCGGGTGAGCCAGAGGCGGGCGCCGAGGCGGTGGAGGGCGAGGTTGCTGGGGACCTCGAAGACGAAGTAGCCGAGGAAAAAGAGGCCGGCGGCGAAGCCGTAGATCGCGGGGTCCATCCCGAGATCGCGGCTCATGGAGAGGTTGGCGAAGCTGACGTTGACGCGGTCGAGGAAGTTGACCGTGTAGGTGAAGAGCAGGACGGGGAGGATGCGCCGGGAGATGCGCCCGAAGAGCCGCGATGCGCGGGCGGAAACGGGCGGCGGCGCGGGCATCGCGCCGGAGTTAAGCAAAAAAAACGGCGGCGGGCGAGGGATCGCCGGCCGCCGTCGGGAAGGGGGGGAATTACTTCCGGGTGATCGTGATTTTCTTCGTCGCGGAGTTGCCGCCGGGGCCGGTGGCGTAGACGGAAATCTCGTTTTTGCCGGGCTTCAGCTTGGCGGTGAATTTCCAGTTGGCGGTGCCGGCGGCTTTTTTGAACGCGCCGGATTTGCCGACCCGGTAGCTCACGCTGGTGATGGAGCCGGTGGCCTTGCCCTTGACGAGGTAGCTGGGTGCGGCGGTCGTGGCGGTTTTGGTCGTGAGGACGAGGCCGGGGGCGTTGATGGGATCGAAACGGACGACGCGGTTGGCGTCGTAGTCCGCGACGAGGAGGCTGCCGTTCGGGCCGAGGGCGACGTTGCTGGGGCCACCGATGGTTTTGGCGGTGGAGAGCGGGGGGTTGTCGACGGTGGTGAGGTTGGGTTGGCCGAGGACGAGGGTGGCGGCGGCTCCGTTGGCAAGCGAAGCGGCGTTGGTGAAACCGAGCACGCGGTGGTTGCTGTAGTCGCCGACCCAGAGGGTGCCGGAGGCATCGAGAGCGACTCCATAAGTGTTATTCAAGGAGGCGGCGTTGGTTCCGAGGGTGTTGGTGACAAAGTCGGGCTGACCAAGCACGCCATCGGGATTGCCTCCGGTGGGGGTGGCCTTGGCGACCGCGGAGTCGAAGCGGAGAACGCGGTTGTTATTGGTGTCGGCGACCCACAGGCGGCCGGCGGAATCGGCATGGACCGCGTAGGGGAAATTCATGCGATCGATCGCGGTGGCTCCCGCCCCGGAGGTCAAATTGGCCTGACCGAGCACGCCGTTGGCGCTGCTGCCGGCCGTGGCGCTGGGCGCATTTTCGAACCGAAGGACGCGACTGTTGGTGGTATCCGCGACCCAAAGGGTGCCGTCGGTCCCCACGCTGAGGCCGCAGGGGTTGCTCATCTTGGCGGCGGTCGTGCCGGTGGTAACCGTGGTGAAATCGGGCTGGCCGATCACAAAATCGGCCGGGGGGTTGTTGCTGTTGAGCGACGAGGCGAGATAAAAACCAAGCACCCGGTTGTTGATGCTGTCGGCGATCCAGAGGGTGCCGCTCTCATCCACCTGGATGGCCCAGGGAAAGTTGAGTGAGCGCTTGGTGGCGGCGCCGCCCTGGTTGGGGTTGCCGCCGGAGAAGTTTTCCTGGCCGAAGACGAGTTCGGGATTGCCGCCGTTCTGGGCGGCGGCGGCGCTGGAGAAGCGGAGCACCCGGTTGTTGTTTGAGTCGGCGACAAAAACTTTGCCCGTGGCGGCGTCCAGGGCGATGCCTTCGGGATTGTAAAAGCGGTTGGGCAGGCCAATGCCGGGGTCGTTGCCCGCGAAGGTGGTCTGGCCGAGGACGACGCTGGCATCCTGGTTGGTGACGAACTTGGCGGCGAAAGCCGAGGAGGTGAGCGCCAGGGCGGAGGCCAAGGCGGCGAGTGTGGGAATGGGTTTCATAAAAGCGAAGAAGAGCGTGGGTAAGGTCGAAAAATTAAGCGTTCGACTGTGCGCTGGCAAAGTAAATCCGGCCAAAGCCTCCCAGCGTTTGCCGGGAAGGCTTATTTCCGCGTGATGGTGATTTTTTTGGACGCGGAGTTGCCGCCGGGGCCGGTGGCGACGACGGAGATCACGTTTTTGCCGGGCTTGAGTTTGGCGGTGAATCGCCAGTTGGTGGTGCCGGCGGCTTTGCCGGCCTTGGTGCCGACTTTGTAGGTGACACCGCTGACGTCCCCGGTGGCTTTGCCGGTGATGATGGCGGTGGGCTTGGTGGTGGTGCCGGTGCGGGTGGTGATGGTGAGGACGGGGGCCTTGGCGTCGGTGAAAACGAGGATGCGGCTGTTGCCGTAGTCGGTGACCAGGAAGCTGCCGTTCGGACCGGCCGAAACGTGGCCGGGGATATTGAGGGTGCGGGCGGTGGTGTCCTCCGCGCTGCTGGTGAAATTGGGCTGGCCGAGGACGAGGCTGGCGGCGGCCCCGTTGGCGAGGGTGGCGGCGTTGCGGAAACCGAGCACGCGGTTGTTGACGGGGTCGGAAGCCCAGAGGACCCCGTCCGCGGCGACGTAAACGTTGTAGGGGCTGGTGGGGCCAAAAACCGCGGGGTTGCCAAACTGCGCGGCGGTCACGCCGATCGTGTTGGTCGTGAAGTTTGGCTGGCCGAGCACGCCGTCGGCCGGCGCTCCGTCGGCATCCGCGGCGGTGGCGGCGTTGTCGAACCGCAGCACGCGAAAATTCGCCGAATCGGCGACCCAGAGGCGGCCGCCGGCGTCGGCCCAAAGGCCCGCGGGGTTGTAGAACTGCTCCGCGGTCGTGCCGACGCTGGAGGAATCGAAGTCCGGTTGCCCCAGCACACCGACGGGCTTGTCTCCGGTGACGAGCTGGGTGGCGTTGCCAAACCGCAGCACGCGCGAGTTCGCCTGGTCGAGAACCCACAGGGTGTTGTCTGGACCGACGGCGACCGCCCCTGGATTCCACATCTGCGTCGCGGAGGTGCCGGGCTGGTTGCTCGTGAAATCCGGCTGGCCGAGCACGATGTCGGCGGCGGGTTGGTTGCCGGCGGTGGCGGCGTTTTTGAATCCGAGCACGCGGTTGTTCCCCCGGTCGGCGACCCAGAGGGTGCCGGCGGAGTCCACGGCGGGGGTGAAGGGATATTCAAAGTCCTTCGCGGTGGGGGCGGCCGGGTCGGAGGTTTCCTTGGTGGTGAAGTTGGGCTGGCCGAACACGGCTTCGGCGCTGGCCCCGTTGGCGGCGGCGGCGGCGCTGGCGAAGCGGAGGATGCGGAAGTTATAGGAGTCCGCGACGTAGATTTTGCCCGTGACGGCATCGTAGGCCACGCCTTCGGGACCGGCCAGGCTGGCGGCGGTCGGGGGATCGGGGGACTCGCTTGCGGTCAGGCTGGTTTGACCGATCACGCGGGTGGCGGCCTGGTTGGTGACGAGGGTGGTGGCTCCGAGGGAGGGGAGCAGGAGAAGGGTGAGCCCGAGGGCGGGGAGGGATTTCATTCGCGTGGTTATCATTCGTTGCGGAATTGCCCGCTCGCAACCGGGATTTTGTCCCGGTCGGGAGGGGGCGAGGGCGGGGTTAGTTGCGCTTTTGCTGGGCGGCGGTGAACCAGTCGAAGGAGTTTTCGGTTTTCGGTTTTGGATTTTGGATGGAGCCGCCGCTGCGTCCGCCGGGGCCGCCTGGGCTGGTGCGGTCGCCTTTTTTGCCGCCGAGTTCGGGTTTGGATTTGAGCGAGAGGGCGATGCGTTTGCGGTCGAGGTCCACCTCGGTAACGGTCGCGTGGACTTTCTGGCCGACCTTGAGGATGTCGGCGGGGTTTTTGACGAAATCGTCCGAGAGCTGGCTGATGTGGGCGAGGCCGTCCTGGTGGACACCGATGTCGATGAAGGCGCCGAAGGCGGTGACGTTCGTGACGAGGCCGGGGAGCTTCATGCCGACGGTGAGGTCGGTCATTTTTTCGACGCCCTCGGCGAAGCTGAAGGCTTCGAATTGCTGGCGCGGGTCGCGGCCGGGTTTCGCGAGCTCGGCGAGAATGTCGGTGATGGTGGGCAGGCCGACGTCGTCGGTGACGTATTTCTTCGGGTCGATCTTCGCGCGCCTGGCGGGGTCCTTGAGCAGGTCGACGACGGAGCAGCCGAGGTCGGCGGCCATTTTATCGACGAGGGCGTAGCGCTCGGGGTGGACGGCGCTGGCGTCGAGCGGGTGGGCGCCATCGCGGATGCGGAGGAAGCCGGCGGCTTGCTCGAAGGCTTTCGGGCCGAGGCCGGAGACGGTCTGGAGTTCGGCGCGGGATTTGAAGGGGCCGTTGGTGTCGCGGTGGGCGACGAGGTTGGCGGCGACGCGGCTGTTGAGGCCGGAGACGTAGGTGAGGAGGTGTTTGCTGGCGGTGTTGAGCTCGACGCCGACGCCGTTCACGCAGGAGACGACGACGTCGTCGAGGGATCGCTTGAGGGCGGCCTGGTCGACGTCGTGCTGGTATTGGCCGACGCCGATGGATTTCGGGTCGAGTTTGACGAGCTCGGCGAGGGGGTCCATGAGCCGGCGGCCGATGGAGACGGCGCCGCGGACGGTGACGTCGTGGTCGGGGAATTCCTCGCGGGCGACGTCGCTGGCGCTGTAGATCGAGGCGCCGGATTCGCTGACCATGACGATGGCGATGCCGGCGGGCAGGCCGAGCTTGCGGACGAAGGTTTCGGTCTCGCGGGAGGCGGTGCCGTTGCCGATGGCGATGGCCTCGACTTTGAATTTTTCGACGCAGGTCTTGATGATGTGCGCGGCCTCCATGCGCTCGCGGTCGCTTTTCTCGGGGTAGACGACGTCGTTGCCGAGGAGTTTGCCCTGCTTGTCGAGGAGGACGATTTTGCAGCCGGTGCGGAAGCCGGGGTCGATGCCGAGCACGGCCTTCTGGCCGAGCGGGGAGGCGAGGAGGAGCTCGCGGAGGTTGTCGGCGAAGACGCGGATGGCCTCCTCGTCGGCCTTCTTCTTGAAGAAGAGGCGGGCTTCGCCCTCCATGGCGAAGCCGAGCAGGCGCTTGTAGCTGTCCTGCACGGCGAGTTTCACCTGCTCACCGGCGGGGGAGGTGTTCTTTATGAACATGCGCTCAAGGATGCCGAGGGCTTCGCTTTCGTCGGGGATGAGGCGGGCGTAGAGGAAGCCTTCGGTTTCGCCGCGGCGGATGGCGAGGATGCGGTGGCTGGGCGCGGTGGCGGCGGATTCGCTCCAGTCGAAGTAGTCCTTGAATTTCGCGCCCTCGGTTTCCTTGCCGGTGAGGACCTTGGATTTGATGACGCCCTGGGTGAGGTAGAGGTCGCGGAGTTTCGCGCGGGCGGTGGCGTCGTCGGCAATGCGCTCGGCGAGGATGTCGCGGGCGCCGAGGAGGACATCCGCGATGGTCGCGAGCGTGTTCGTCTTGGCGTCCACGGTGACGGTGGCGCCGACGTGGGTGGCGGCCTCCTTCTCGGGGTCGGTGGCGGGGTCCTGGGCCCAGAGGAGGTCGGAGAGGGGTTCGAGGCCGAGTTCCTTCGCGATGGTGGCGCGGGTGCGTTTTTTCGGGCGGAAGGGGAGGTAGAGATCCTCGAGGGTGGTGAGGGTGGTGGCGGCGTCGATTTTCGCCTGGAGCTCGGCGGTGAGGAGTTTGCGCTCGGTGAGGGAGGCGGTGATGGCCTCGCGGCGTTTGTCGAGTTCGCCGAGTTGGTCGAGGCGGTCGCGGACGGCGGCGATCTGGACTTCGTCGAGTTCGCCGGTGCGTTCCTTGCGGTAGCGGGCGATGAAGGGGACGGTCGCGCCTTCTTCGAGCAGCACGGCGGTCGCGGCGACCTGGCGGGGCTGGAGTTTGAGTTCCTGGGCGACTTTGAGGACGTGGTGTTCGAGCATGGGAGAGGGTCGGGAATGATGCGGGGGGAGGCGCGCGGGGGGGAATTCGGAAATGCGCAAAAATTTCGCGTGGTTCGGGCTTTTGTGTGGACAACTTTGCGGTGATGCTCCGTCGCCATGGAGGGCACGAAGGAACCCACGCTGGCGCGCAACATTGGTTTGCTCGGGTTGATTGTTTACGGCGTCGGCGACATGGTCGGGGCCGGCATTTACGGCACGACGGGGGTCGCGGCCGGGGTGATGGGCAACGCGGTGTGGTTGGCGTTCCTCGGCGCGATGCTGGCGGCGATGCTGACGGGGCTGTCCTACGCCTCGATCGCGTCGCGGTATCCGCGGGCGGCGGGGGCCGCCTACGTGGTGCAGCGGGCCTTTGGGGTGCGTTACGTTTCGTATGTGGTGGGGCTGGCGGTGGTGGCGTCGGGGTTGACGTCGATTGCGACGGGGAGCCGGGTGTTCGCGGGGATCGTGGGGCCGTGGTTTGGCGGGGTGGTGCCGGTGGCGCTGCTGGCGATGGCGTATTTGCTGGTGCTGAGCCTGGTGAACTTTCGCGGCATCACGGAGAGCCTGTGGGCGAACGTGGTGTGCACGGTGGTGGAAGTGGGCGGGTTGTTGTTTGTGATCGCGGTCGGCGCGCGGTTTTGGGGCACGGTGGATTATTTTGAGACGCCGATGGGCGTGCACGGCGAGGGGCTCACGCTGAGTCTGGTGCTGTCGGGGGCGGTGCTGACGTTTTATGCGTTCGTGGGCTTCGAGGATTTGCTGAATCTTTCGGAGGAGACGAAACGCCCGGAGCGGACGATGCCGCTGGGGATCGTGGGCGCGCTGCTGGTGGTGACGCTGCTTTACATCACGGTGAGCATTACGGCGGTGTCGGTGGTGCCGTTTGCGCAGCTGGCCGACGTGAAGCTGGGCGCGCCGACCGAGCAGATTATCGCGCGCGCGGCGCCGTGGGTGCCGCCGGGGATTTTCACGGTGATCACGCTTTTCGCCGTGGCGAACACGGGGCTGATGAACAACATCATGGGCTCGCGGCTGCTTTACGGCATGGCGCGGCAGGGGCTGCTGCCGGCGGCGCTGGGACGGGTGCATGCGACGCGGCGCTCGCCGCACGTGGCGATTGGTGTGCTATTTGTGGTGATCACGGTGTTGATCCTCGCGGGGGACATTGCCGCGCTGGCCTCGGCGACGAGCCTGCTGCTGCTCACGTGTTTTCTGATCGTGAACGTGGCGCTGCTGGTGCTGCAACGCCGACCCGGCGAGGCGCGGGGGCGGTTTGAGATTCCCTCCATCGTGCCGGCGCTGGGCGCGCTGGTGTGCGCGGGGTTGATCGGAAGCCGGCTCGCGACGGGCGACTGGCGGGCCCCGGTGATCGCGGGGGCGATCCTGCTGGGGATTACGGTGCTGTTTTTTGTGACGCGGCCGCGGGAGACGACGGTCTAGCGCCGGGGATTGCTCCCGCGGGGGCTTTGTGGTGCGCTGGAGGGGCCATGCAGATTGACCTCACCACGCCGTCGTTGCTTTTTCCCACGGTCTCGCTGCTGATGCTGGCCTACACGAACCGCTTTCTCACGCTTTCGGGCGTGGTGCGGAAGCTGCACGCCAGCTACAAGGCGGCGCCGGATCCGGTGTATCTGCACCAGATCAAGAGCCTGCGCTGGCGGCTGCTGTTGATCCGGAACATGCAGCTCGCGGGCGTGCTGAGCCTGCTGCTCTGCGTGCTGTGCATGTTTGTGCTGTTCGAGGGACAGCGGCGCGCGGCGGAGATTCTTTTCGGCGCGAGCCTGTTTGCGATGGTGGTCTCCCTGTTGCTTTCGCTGTGGGAGATCTGGATGTCGATCGATGCGCTGAATCTGCACCTGCGCGATATCGAGGCATATCGCCCTGAGGCCGCGCCGGACAAGGACTAGGCGACGGCCGCCCTAGAACACATACCAGCCGTCGGAGAGGGCGCCGCCCCAGGCGTCCCAGCTGGCTTCCTGGTTGTATTCGGCGGCCCAGACGTTTTCGCGGGCGACTTTGTTCTGCTGGAGGAGTTTTTCGAAGGCGGTGTATTCCTGCTGGCGGCCGACGTAGACGACGTTATTGGCCGGGTCGGGGTAGGCGAAGAGGGTGTTGCCCTTGTGCTGGATGGGCGAGACTTTGCCGACGGGGAGGGACTTGAGGAGGGCCTGCTGGGCGGGTGTGCTGGCGACCTTCGTTTTGAAGCCGGCGGCGGTGAGGAGGTTCTCGGTCTGCGGTGAGGCGCAGGAGACGATCAGGACGGTGAGGGCCAGCGCGGCGAGGGAGCGGAGGGTCTTCATGGGTGGAGAGGTAGCAGGTTTGCGCCGGCTTGGCGGCGGAAAAATGACGGCGGGTTTGGTGACAATCCCGTCATAAAACCGCGGGGCAAACGAGCCGGTAGCCGATGCCGGTCTCGGTGCGGATGAGGTCGTCGAGGCCGGCGGCGGCGAGTTTGCGGCGGATGTGGCTGAGGAAGACGCGGACGTATTGGGCCTGTTCGCTCTGGGCGGGGCCCCAGACGTTCTCGAGGATTTGCCGGTGGGTCACGACTTTGCCGGCGTGGCGGGCGAGGAGGCGGAGGAGGGCGTATTCCGTGGCGGTGAGGTCGACGGCGTGCGGGCCGACGTGGACGGTGCGGTGGACGAAGTCGATGTGGAGCGGGCCGGCGACGAAGGTGGGGTCGTCGGCGGTGGGGCGGCGGCGGAGGAGGACGCGGAGGCGGGCGAGGAGTTCCGCGGTGTCGAAGGGTTTGGTGACGTAGTCGTCGGCCCCGGCGTCGAGGGCTTCGACCTTGTCGTCGGGCTCCTCGCGGGCGGAGAGGATGAGCACGGGGACGTCGGACCATTCGCGAAGCTGGCGGAGGACGGCGAGGCCGGGCAGGTCGGGGAGGCCGAGGTCGAGGATGATCGCGTCGGGGCGGTTCGTGGCGGCGAGGGAGAGGCCCTCGCGGCCGGTGGGGGATTCGTCCACGTGGTAGCCGCCGGATTCGCCGGCGATGCGAAGGAGCCGGCGAATCTGGGGTTCGTCGTCAATCACCAGAAGGCGGGCTGATTTCATGGGCGGGGGCGGGTGAGGCCGGGAGGGTGACGGTGAATGTGCTGCCGGCGGCGCCGTCGGGTCGAGCGGCAAGTGTGAGGGTGCCGCCGAGGGCTTCGACGAAGCCGCGGGCGAGGGCGAGGCCCATGCCGAGGCCGCCGGGGCGGGCATCGGGGCCGCGGACGAATTTGGCGAACACGGCGTCGCGGCGGGAGGGGGGGATGCCGGGGCCGTGATCGGAAACGGTGAGGGTCACGGTGTCGCCGTGGCGGCGGGCGGTGATTTCGACCGGGGTGCCGACGGGGGTGTGCTGGGCGGCGTTGCGGATGAGGTTGCGGAGGGTTTCCTCGAGCAGGCCGGCATCGACGCGGAGGGTGGCGGCGTCGGGGGCGATGGTGATGGGGAAGGCGCGGTCGGGCGCGTCGGGTCGGACGGCGGTCACGGCCTGGTCGACGATGTCGGTGAGGTCGCACCATTCCGGGCGGGGCTGGACGGAGCCGGATTCCAGGCGGGTGAGGCTGAGGAGGTTGTTGACGACGCGGGCGAGGCGGCGGGTGGCGGTGAGGATTTCGTCGAGCAGGCCTTCTTCGTCGGGGGCCGAGGTCGAGAGGCGCTGGGCGGAGGCGGCGATGACGGCGAGCGGGGTGCGGAGTTCGTGCGAGACGCTGTCGAGGAGGGATTTTTGGAGCTGGCGGGAGCGTTCCTCGACCTCGGCGCGGGCGGCGGATTCGTGGAGACGGTGGCGTTCCACGGCGACGGCGAGCTGGGCGGCGAAGGTTTCGAGCATCTGCCGTTCCTCGAGGCGGAGGCTGCGGTTTGCGGGCACGAAGAGGACGAGGACGCCGGTGGTGGCGTCGGCGGTGCGGAGGGGGAGGTGGAAACCGGGGGATTGCGGAAGCGTGTGGGTGAAGCGGCCGGCGGGTTCGCCGCGGGCGAGGACCCACTCGGCGACGGCACGTTCGCGTTCGTTGAGGGCGGGGCCGGCGATGGGTTCGCCGCTGAGGCGGCCGTCGGCGGCGGGAAGGCAAATGGCGACGTCGGCGGCGAAGATGGCGCGGAGGCTGGCGGCGGCGGCGGCCATGGTGGCGGGGAGGCCGGCGGGTTCGGTGAGGGCGCGGCTGAATTGGTAGAGGGCGCGGGTTTGCTCCTCGCGGCGGCGCTCGGCGCGCTCGCGCAGGCGGAGGCGGGCGTGGAGCTGGCCGGTGACCAGGGCGACGACGAAATACATGACGAAGAGCACAACGTCGTCGGCGCCGCCGATGCGGAAGGTGAAGATGGGCGGGATGAAGAGGAAGTTCCAGACCAGGGCGGAAAGGGCGGCGGTGGCGAGGATGGCGGCCTGGGAGAGCGCGGTGGCGCAGAGCAGGATGGTGAGCAGGTAGATGAGGCCGACGGTGGAGTAGCCGATGGCGGGGAGGAGCAGGACGCCGAGCAGGGTGGTGGCGAGGACGGCGAGGGTGCCGAGGCCGAGCTCACGCCAGAACGACGGGCGGCGCAGCGCGGCGAAGTCGGGTCGCCAGCGGTGGCCGGATTTTTCGGCGCGGACGACGGTGATGTCGATGTCGCCGCTGCGGCGGATGAGGCGGTTGACGAGGGAGCGGCCGGTGAGGAGTTCCCAGAGCGGGTGGCCGAGGGGTTTGCCGACGAGGATTTGGGTGACGTTGTTTTCCGCGGCCACGCGGAGGATGGCGTCGGCGATGTTTGTGCCGGAGGTGAGGATGACCTCGGCGCCGAGGCTGCGGGCGAGGGCGAGGTGGGCTTCGAGGCGGGCCGTGCCGGCGGGGTCGAGCGGCTGGCCGGTGTCGATGTGGACGGCGATCCAGGTGCCATGCACGGTGGAGGCGGCGCGGCGCGCGAGGCGGATGAGTTGCCCGGAGAACGGGCTGGCGCCAACGGCGACGAGGAAGCGTTCGCGGGAGCGGAAGGGGCCGGCGATGCGGCGGGCGCGGAGGTAGGCGCGGAGGTCGCGGTCGGCTTTTTCGGCGGTGAGGCGCAGGGCGATTTCCCGCAGGGCGCGGAGGTTGCCCTCGCGGAAGAAGTTGGCCGCGGCGGCGGCGGCGCGGTCGCCGAGGTAGACCTTGCCTTCGTCGAGACGTTTGCGGAGCTGCTCGGGGGTGAGGTCGATGAGCTCGATCTCGTCGGCGCGGTCGATGACGGAGTCCGGCACGGTTTCGTGAACCGGAGCGCCGGTGATCTGGCGCACGACGTCGCGCTGGCTTTCGATGTGCTGGATGTTGAGGGTGGTGTAGACGTCGATACCGGCCTTGAGCAGCTCCATGACGTCCTGCCAGCGCTTGGGGTGGCGGCTGGTGACGGCGTTGCTGTGCGCGAGTTCGTCCACGAGCGCGAGCTGCGGACGGCGGGCGAGGATGGCGTCGAGGTCCATCTCGGCGAGGGTGACGCCGCGGTGGGTGATGGGTTTGAGCGGGATGCGCGGCAGCCCGGCGGCGACGGCGGTGGTCTCGACGCGGCCGTGGGTTTCGAGCACGCCGATGACGACCTCGACGCCCTCCTCCTGCCGGGTCTGGCCGGCGAGGAGCATGGCGTAGGTCTTGCCCACGCCGGGGCACATCCCGAGAAAGATCTTCAACTGCCCTTCGCCGGACGCGGGCGACGCGATCGCGGCGAGCAGGGCGTCGGGGTCGGGGCGGAGTTCCTCGGACACAAGGGGAGTTATAGGCGATCCAGCGCGCGATTCAGCATCAGAACATTCACGCGGCGTTCGCCGAGGAAGCCGAGCTGGGGCGGCTGGGTGTTTGCCTCGATGAGTTTGAGGATGGTTGCGACGGGCAGATCGCGGGCCTGGGCGACCCGCGGGGCCTGGAAACGGGCGGCGGCGGGCGAGATGTCGGGGTCGAGTCCGCTGCCGGAGGCGGTGAGGAGATCGGCGGGCGCGCCGGCGACGAGGGCGGTGCGGCGTTCGTTGATGGCGTCGAGATTCTTCCGGCTGGTGTAGCCTTGATTGCTTGCGCCGGAAGGGACGGTGCCGTAGCCGGCGGCGGAGGGGCGGGGCCAGAAGGATTGGGGCGTCGTGAATTTTTGCGCGAGGAGGGAGGAGCCGACGAGCTGGTCGCCGTTTTTCACGAGGCTGCCGTTGGCCGACGCGGGGAACGCAAGCTGGGCGACGGCGGTGATGACGAGGGGGTAGGCGATGCTCGTGAGGGCGGTGAGAACGAGGATGGCGCGGAGCGATGCGAGGAGAGTTTTCATGTCTAGACGAGGTGGAGGGCAACAAGGATAAAGTCGACGAGTTTGATGCCGAGGAAGGGCGCGATGACGCCGCCGAGGCCGTAGATGAGGGCGTTGCGGGTGAGCACCTGCACGGCGCCGACCGCGCGGTAGCTGACGCCGCGCAGGGCGAGCGGGATGAGCACGATGATGATGAGGGCGTTGAAGATGACGGCGCTGAGGATGGCGCTCTGCGGGGAGTGCAGGCCCATGAGGTTGAATTGTGCGAGCGGGCCGTTGGCGGTGGCGTCGGTGGCGTAGAGCGCGGCGAAGAGGGCGGGGAGGATGGCGAAGTATTTCGCCACGTCGTTCGCGATGCTGAACGTGGTCAGCGCGCCGCGGGTCATGAGGAGCTGTTTGCCGATTTCGACGACTTCGATGAGCTTGGTCGGGTTGCTGTCGAGGTCGACCATGTTGCCGGCCTCGCGGGCGGCCTGGGTGCCGGTGTTCATGGCGACGCCGACGTCGGCCTGGGCGAGGGCGGGTGCGTCGTTGGTGCCGTCCCCGGTCATGGCGACGAGGTGGCCGGCGGCTTGCTCCTCGCGGATGCGGGCGAGCTTTTGCTCGGGGGTGGCTTCGGCCATGAAGTCGTCGACGCCGGCCTCGGCGGCGATGGCGGCGGCGGTCATGGGGTTGTCGCCGGTGATCATGACGGTGCGGATGCCCATCTGGCGGAGCTGGGCGAAGCGTTCCTTGATGCCGCCTTTGACGATGTCCTTGAGTTCGATGACGCCAAGGACGCGATCGTTTTCCGCGACGACGAGCGGGGTTCCGCCGCCTTTGGCGATGTTCTCGACGGCGGATTTCATCGGTTCGGGGAAGTGGCCGCCGTCCGCGAGCACGAGCTGGCGGATGGCCTCGGCGGCGCCTTTGCGGATGCGGCGGGGCTTGGGGCCGTGCAGGTCGATGCCGCTGACGCGGGTTTGTGCGGTGAAGGGGATGAACGTGGCCTCGGCGGGGGCGAGATCGCGGGCGCGCAGGCCGAACGTTTCCTTCGCGAGCACGACGACGGAGCGGCCTTCGGGGGTTTCGTCGGCGAGGGAGGCGAGTTGGGCGGCCTCGGCGACGTCCCGGGTTTCGCAGCCGGGCGCGGGGATGAAGGCGGTGGCCATGCGGTTGCCGAGGGTGATGGTGCCGGTTTTGTCGAGGAGGAGGACGTCGATGTCGCCGGCCGCCTCGACGGCGCGGCCGCTGGTGGCGATGACGTTGCGGCGGATCATGCGGTCGATGCCGCTGATGCCGATGGCGCTGAGGAGGGCGCCGATGGTTGTCGGGATGAGGCAGACGAGCAGCGAGACCAGAACGGGCGCGGAGAGGTTGACGGTGCCGGCGGGCTGACCGGCGGCGGTCTCGCTGTAGCGGGTGAAGGCGGGAAGCGTGGCGACGACGAGGATGAAAAGCGCGGTGATGGCGACGAGCAGGATGCCGAGGGCGATTTCGTTGGGCGTGCGCTGGCGTTTGGCGCCCTCGACCATGGCGATCATGCGGTCGATGAAACCGCCGCCGGGCTCGGCGGTGATTTGGATCACGATGCGGTCGCTGAGCACGCGGGTGCCGCCGGTGACGGCGCAGTGGTCGCCGCCGCTTTCGCGGATGACGGGGGCGGATTCGCCGGTGATGGCGGACTCGTCCACGGTGGCGACGCCTTCGACCACGTCGCCGTCGGCGGGGATGATGTCCCCGGCGGCGCAGACGACGAGGTCGCCCCGGCGCAGCTCGGTGGCGTTGACGGTTGATTCCTGGCCGGAGTCGAGCCGGCGGGCGCTGGTGTGGGTGCGCGTCTGGCGGAGCGATTCGGCCTGGGCCTTGCCCCGGCCCTCGGCGATGGCTTCCGCGAAGTTTGCGAAGAGAACGGTGAACCAGAGCCAGACGACGATCTGGAGGTTGAATGGGCTGAAGTCGCGGACGAGTTCGCCGGTGGCCCAGAGCGAGCCGACGAAGACGACCAGCATCACCGGGTTCTTGATCTGCTCGCGCGGGTCGAATTTGCGGAACGCATCGCGCAGCGCGGTGAGGAGGAGTTTGCGGTCGAAGGTCGAGGTCATTTTGGAAGATGGGAGATGGGTTAGAAGGAGCGGCCCTGGAGCATGAGGAGGTGCTCGGCGATGGGGCCGAGGGCGAGGGCGGGCAGGTGGGTGAGGGCTCCGACCACGAGGATGACGCCGAGGAGGAGCGCGACGAAGATTGCGCCGGTGGTGGGGAAGGTGCCGGCGGAGAACGGGGCGGTTTTTTTCGCCGCGACGGAGCCGGCGATGGTGAGGACGGGGATGAGACAGACAAAGCGGCCGAGGAACATGGCGACGCCGAGCGCGTAGTTGTAGAACGGGGTGTCGACGGTGAGGCCGGCGAAGGCGCTGCCGTTATTGTTGGCGGCGGAGGCGAAGGCGTAGAGGATTTCGCTGAAGCCGTGCGGGCCGTTGTTGGCGAGACTGGCGAGGGCGGTCGGGGTGAGGCAGGCGGCGGCGGCGCCGAGGAGCGTGAGCGCACTGGGCACGAGGAGCACGAGGATCGCGAGACGCATTTCGCGGGCTTCGATTTTTTTGCCGAGATACTCGGGCGTGCGTCCGACCATGAGGCCCGCGATGAAGACCGTGAGCAGCACATACATGAGCATGCCGTAGAGGCCGCAACCGACGCCGCCGAAGATGATCTCGCCGAGCATCATGTTGAACAGGGCGACGCCGCCGGCGAGGGGGGAGAGGCTGTCGTGCATGGCGTTCACCGAGCCGTTGGAGGCGGCGGTGGTGGCGGTGGACCAGAGCACGCTGTTCATCACGCCGAAGCGCTGCTCCTTGCCCTCCATGTTCGCGGCGAGTTGCGTGAGGGGATTCGTCTGCGCTTCGGCCCACCAGCTTGCCCCGAAGCCGGCGAGAAGGAGCGTGAGCATGGCCGCGAAAAGCACCCAGCCCTGCCGGCGGTCGCCGACCATGACGCCGAAGGTGGCGGTGAGGGCGGCGGGGATGAGCAGGATGGCGAGGAGCTGAAGGAAGTTGCTGAGCGGGGTGGGGTTCTCGAACGGGTGCGCGCTGTTCACGCCGAAGAAGCCGCCGCCGTTCGTGCCGAGTTGTTTGATGGCGATCTGCGAGGCGGCCGGGCCCTGGGGGAGGACCTGTTCGGCGCCTTCGAGGGTTTTCGCGGTGACGTAACCGGAGAAGTTTTGGACGACGCCTTGGCTCACGAGAACGAGGGCGAGGACGAGGCTGAGGGGGAGCAGGATGTAGAGGGTGCTGCGGACGAGGTCGGCCCAGAAGTTGCCGAGCGTGGCGGTGGACCGGCGGGTGAAGCCGCGGATGACGGCGACGAGGGCGGCGAGGCCGGTGGCGGCGCTGACGAAGTTTTGAAAGTTGAGGCCGATGGTCTGGCTGAAGTAGCTGAGCGCGGCCTCGCCGGAGTAGGCCTGCCAGTTTGTGTTCGTCATGAAGCTGACGGCGGTGTTGAAGGCGAGGGGGAGCTTGAGTCCGGGCAGGCCCTGGGGGTTGAGGGGCAGCGCGCCCTGGGCGAGGAGGATGGCGAGGAGGACGCCGAAGCCGAGGAGGTTGAAGGTCAGGAGGGCGGCGGTGTAGCCGACCCAGGTCATTTCGCGGGTCGGGTCGATGCCGATGAGGCGGTAGGTGAGGCGCTCGAGGGGGGCGAGGACGGGGTGGAGGAAGGTGCGTTCGCCCTGGAGCACGCGGGCCATGAAGGCGCCGAGCGGCGGGGTGAGAACAATCAAGGCCGCGAGGAAGGCGGCGAGCTGCAACCAGTCGGTGGGATTCATCCGGGGCAGCATGCGCCCGGAGCTGCGCCCCGCCTAATTAAGACGGGGGTGGGAAGCGTTAAGATTTTATAAAGACGCGGGGCGCGTCAGGGCTCGTAGTTGAGCCAGGGGGCGAGCCATTTTTCGCACTCGGGGACGGTGATGCCTTTGCGGGCGGCGTAGTCGGCGATCTGGTCGCGCTCGAGTTTGCCGACGGCGAAATATTTCGCGTGCTCGCCGGCGAAGTAGAGGCCGCTGACGCTGCTGCCGGGGTGCATGGCGAGGCTTTCGGTGAGCGTGATGCCGGTGTTCGCGGTGGCGTCGAGGAGGCGGAAGAGCTCGAGTTTTTCCGTGTGGTCGGGCTGCGAGGGGTAACCGGGCGCGGGGCGGATGCCGCGGTATTTTTCGCGGATGAGTTCCTCGTTGCTGAGCGACTCGGATTGGCCAAAGCCCCATTCGTCGCGGGCGCGCTTGTGGAGGCATTCGGCGAAGGCCTCGGCGAAGCGGTCACCGAGCGCGCTGACCATGAGGCTGTTGTAGTCGTCGTGCTCGCGCTTGAATTTCTCGCTGAGTTCGTGGACCTCGGGGCCGGCGGTGACGGCGAAGCCGCCGACGGAGTCGAGGCGGCCGCTGGATTTCGGCGCGACGAAGTCAGCGAGCGACCAGTTCGGCTGGCCGGCGGGTTTTTGCATTTGCTGGCGCAGGCAGTGGAGGCGCCCGATGGGCGCGGGAGAGGGGAGTTGGGAGATCGGAGATGGGTCGTAGAGTTCGATGTCTTCGCCGATGGAGTTGGCGGGCCAGATGGCGAGGACGCCGCGGGCGCGGAAGAGTTTTTCGCGGACGATGCGGTCGAGGAGTTCGAGCGCGTCGGCGTGGAGTTTTTTGGCCTCTTCGCCGACGTATTCGTCCTGGAAGATGGCGGGGTAGCGGCCGCGGAGCTCCCAGGCGTGGAAGAAGGGGGACCAGTCGAAGTAGCGGACGAGCTCGTCGAGCGGGAAGTCGTCGAAGACCTGGACGCCGTAGCGTTTCGGGACGGCGAGGTCGGCGGCGGCCCAGTCGGCGCGGAAGGCGTTGGCTTTTGCTTCCGCGAGGGTGAGCATGGCCTTTTCGCGGGTGCGGCCGGCGTGTTCGTCGCGGAGGGTTTGGTATTCCGTGGCGAGCTGGGTGAGGTAGGCGGGTTTTTGTTCGTCGCTGAGCAGGGCGCTTACGGTATTGACGGCGCGGGAGGCGTCGGTGACGTGGACGACGCCGTGGGGGTAGTGCTGCTCGATTTTGACGGCGGTGTGGGCCTTGCTGGTGGTGGCGCCGCCGAGGATGAGCGGGATGGTGAAGCCTTCGCGGGTCATTTCCTTCGCGACGTGGATCATTTCGTCGAGCGAGGGGGTGATGAGGCCGGAGAGGCCGATGACGTCGACGTTTTGCTCGCGGGCGGTGGCGAGAATTTTCTCGCAGGGGACCATGACGCCCATGTCGATGACCTCGTAGTTGTTGCAGGCGAGGACGACGCCGACGATGTTTTTGCCGATGTCGTGGACGTCGCCTTTGACGGTGGCCATGAGGACCTTGCCCTGGGCGCGCTGGCCGGGGTTGGCGGCGCGTTCGGCCTCCATGAGCGGGGTGAGCCAGGCGACGGACTTTTTCATGACGCGGGCGCTTTTGACGACCTGCGGGAGGAACATTTTGCCGGCGCCGAAGAGGTCGCCGACGACGCTCATGCCGTCCATAAGCGGGCCTTCGATGACGGCGAGGGGGCGGCCGTATTTTTGCAGCGCCTCCTCGGTGTCGGCGTCGACGAAATCCACGATGCCCTTGATGAGGGCGTGCTTGAGGCGTTCGTCGACGGTGCCTTCGCGCCACGAGAGATCGGCGGCGGCGGAGGCAGCGGAGGCGGCGCCGCCTTGTTTCGCCTTGAGTTGCTCGGCGTAAGTGACGAGGCGCTCGGTGGCGTCTTCGCGGCGGTTGAGGAGGACGTCCTCGATGAGGTCGCGGAGTTCGACGGGGATTTCCTCGTAAACGGCGAGCTGGCCGGCGTTGACGATGCCCATGTCGAGGCCGGCCTGGATGGCGTGGTAGAGGAAGGCGGCGTGCATGGCCTCGCGCACGGGGTTGTTGCCGCGGAAGGAGAAGGAGACGTTGCTGATGCCGCCGCTGACGCGGGCGTGGGGGAGGTGCTCCTTGATCCAGCGGGTGGCGTCGATGAAGTCCTTCGCGTAGTTCGCGTGCTCCTCGATGCCGGTGGCGACGGTAAGGACGTTCGGGTCGAAGATGATGTCCTCGGGCGGGAAGCCGACTTCCTCGGTGAGGATACGGTAGGCGCGGGCGCAGATTTCGACGCGGCGCGCGAAGTTGTCGGCCTGGCCCTGTTCGTCGAAAGCCATGACGACGGTGGCGGCGCCGTAGCGGCGGATGAGGCGGGCCTGACGTTTGAATTCCTCCTCGCCGACTTTGAGCGAGATCGAGTTGACGATGCCCTTGCCCTGGACGCAGCGGAGGCCGGCCTCGATGACTTCCCACTTCGAGGAGTCGATCATGATGGGCACGCGGGAGATGTCGGGCTCGCTGGCGATGAGGTTGAGGAAGCGGGTCATGGCCGCGACGCCGTCGAGCATGCCCTCGTCCATGTTGATGTCGATGATCTGCGCGCCGGCTTCGACCTGCTGGCGGGCGACGGCGAGGGCTTCGTCGAAGTTGCCGGCGAGGATGAGTTTCGCGAACCGCGGGGAGCCGGTGACGTTGGTGCGTTCGCCGATGTTGATGAAGGGGATTTCGGGCCGGGCGGTGAAGGGTTCGAGGCCGCTGAGGCGGAGGGTGGCTTCGCGGGTGGGGATCGGGCGGGGTTTGCAGCCGCGGACGGCGCGGGCCATGGCGGCGATGTGGTCGGGCGTGGTGCCGCAGCAGCCGCCGATGATGTTGAGCCAGCCCTGCTCGGCCCAGTCGCGGAGCTGGGGGGCGAGGCTGTCGGGCGTCTCGGGGAAGCCGGTGGGGGAGAGGGGGTCGGGGAGGCCGGCGTTCGGGTAGGTGCTGACGTAGAAGGGGGCCTTGGCGGACAGCTCTTCGATGTAGGGGCGCATTTCCTTCGGGCCGAGGGCGCAGTTGAGCCCGATGGAGAGGAGCGGGAAGTGGCTGACGGAATTCAGGAAGGCCTCGACGGTCTGGCCGGTGAGGGTACGGCCGGAGAGGTCCGTAATGGTCCCGGAGACCATTACGGGGAGATGGGAGTCGGGAGATGGGAGTTGGGAGAAATACTCGCTGATCGCGAAGAGGGCGGCCTTGGCGTTGAGGGTGTCGAAGATGGTCTCGACGAGGAGAATGTCGACGCCGCCGGCGACGAGGTTTTCGATTTGTTCGCGGTAGGAGGCGACGACCTGCTCCCAGGTGACGTCGCGGGCGCCGGGGTCGTTGACGTCGCGGGAGATGCTGAGGGTGCGGTTGAGCGGGCCGATGGCTCCGGCGACGAAGACGCGGCGGTCCGTGCAGGCGTCGGCGGCTTCGCGGGCGAGGCGGGCGGCGGCGAGGTTCATCTCGGGCACGAGGTCCTCCATGCCGTAGTCGGCCATGGCGATGCGGGTGCCGCTGAAGGTGTTTGTCTCGATGATGTCCGCGCCGGCGGCGACGTATTGGGCGTGGATCTCGCGGATGACCTCGGGTTTGGTGAGGCAAAGGAGGTCGTTGTTGCCCTTGAGGTCGCTGGGCCAGTCGGCGAAGCGGGTGCCGCGGTAGTCGGCTTCGGTGAGTTTGTAACGCTGGACCATGGTGCCCATCGCGCCGTCGAGAAAGAGGATGCGTTCGGCGAGGAGCTGGCGGAGGGCGGCGGTGGTCGGGTTGATCATTTCAGGAAAACAACGCATCTAAATATATTAATGCGTTGATTGGTGGCAATGGGGAGTTGGGGGCACTCGTCATTGGTCATTGGTCATTGGTCATTGGTCATTGGTCATTGGTCATTGGTGGCGGGTGGTTAATCGCCGAAGAGTTCTTTGCGGACGCGGTCGCGTTCGTGGTCGATTTGTTCGTAGGTGGCGCCGAGGGAGCGGAGGAGAAATTCGGTCATGGAGAGGGCGACTTCGCCTTCGGCGGTGACGATGCGGTGGGCGCCGGCGCGGTCGAGGGCGACGGCTTCGTTGAGGTAGTTGGCGCGGGCGAGGATGTGGATGTCGGGGTTGAGTTCGCGGGCGATGCGGATGGCTTCGTCGGCGTGGGCGACGTTGGAGGCGGTGAGGATGAGGGCGTCGGCGCGGGCGATGCCGGCGGCGACGAGGGTTTCGCGTTTGGAGGCTTCGCCGTAGACGGCGTCGGTGCCGCTGGCGCGGAGGGAGCGGACGGTGTCGAGGTTCATTTCGACGATGACGGGGCGGATGCCGTTGCGGAGGAGGATGCGTTTGAGGGTGCGGCCAACGGGGCCGTAGCCGACGACGATGGCGCGGTGTTCGTCCGTGTCGGCTTCGCGTTCGGGGGCCTGGGTCTCGGGTTCGGGCGGGTTGAGCCAGCGGGCGAGGCGGGGGTGGCGGTCGATCCAGCGGACGATGGAGGGGGTGGCCTTGTAGAGGAGGGGGTTGAGGGTGATGGAGAGGATGGCGGTGCTGACGAGGATGTTGAGGGCGTTCGCGGGGAGGACGCCGAGGTCGCGGCCGAGGCTGGCGAGGATGAAGGAGAATTCGCCGATCTGCGCTAGGGCGACGGCGACGCCGAGGGCGACGTGGAAGGGGTAGCGGAGAAGGCGGACGACGATGAGGGCGGCGAGGGATTTGCCGAGGATGACGACGGCGGTGACCATGAGGATGAGCGGCCAGTCGCTGGCGAGCTGCCGGAAGTCGAAGAGCATGCCGACGGAGACGAAGAAGAGGACTGCGAAGGCGTCGCGGAAGGGGAGGGCTTCGCTGGCGGCGCGGTTGCTGTATTCGGACTGGCCGACGACCATGCCGGCGAGGAAGGCGCCGAGGGCCATGGAGGCGCCGAAGAGTTTCGCGGAGCCGACGGCGATGCCGAGGGCGAGCACGAGGATCGTGAGCATGAAGAGCTCGCGGGAGCCGGTGCGGGCGACGTAGTCGAGCAGGCGGGGGATGACGTAGCGGCCGAGGAGGGCGGTGAGGCCGACGAGGGCGGCGAGTTTGAGGAGGGCGAAACCGAGGGCGCCGGCGAGTCCGGTGCCGGTGGCGGCGGCTCCCGCGGCGGCGACGCCCGCGCCCCCGAGGACGGCGGGCAGGACGACGAGGGCGACGACGGTGAAGATGTCCTCGACGACGAGCCAGCCGATGGCGATGTGGCCGGTGCGGGTGTGGAGGGCGCCGTGGTCGGAGAGGACGCGAATGAGGACGACGGTGCTGGCGACGGAAATGGCGAGGCCGAAGACGAGGCCGGCGGTGAGTTGCCAGCCGAAGAGGTGGGTGACGCCGGCGCCGAGGGCGGTGGCGACGGCGATCTGGGCGAGGGCACCGGGGATGGCGATGCGGCGGACGGCGAGGAGTTCCTTGAGGTGGAATTGGAGGCCGACGCCGAACATGAGGAGGATGACACCGATTTCGGCCATCTGGGCGGCAAGGCCCTCGTCCGCGTCGAAGCCGGGGGTGTGGGGGCTGACGGCGATGCCGGCGATGAGGTAGCCGACGATGGGGGAGAGGCCGAGGCGTTTGGTGAGGAAGCCGAAGAGCAGCGCCGCGGTGAGGCCACCGGTGAACGTGAAGATGAGGTCGAGGTCGTGCGGCATGCCGGGGAGAACGTGAATTTCTCCGGTGCCGGTTGCGAGCCGGAAGTGGCGCGTCCGGCGCGGAGGGCGCGCCGCGGCGGGACGTTAGCGGCGGAGGGGCGCCGGGGCCGCTTGCGCGTCGGGGGTGCGGACGCGGAGGAGGGCGAGGAAGCCGGCGGTGAAGAGGACGTCGCTGAAGAGGGAGGCGCGGAAGAACGTCCAGGTGGGCGGGAAGCCGGGGAGGCCGACGGTGAGGGCCTGGAGCCAGCCGGCGGCGGTTTTGGCGTAGGCGGGGTTGCCGAGCCAGGACGCGGTGTTGGTGGCGAGGTAGAAGAGGAGGGAGTTTGCCACGACGGCGGCGAAGATGGCGGGCAGGCCGGCGTGGAGGCGGCGGAGGGTTTGGCCGCTGGCGACGGCGAGGCCGTAGCAGGCGTAGATGACGAGGGCGGAGGGGGCGAAGAAGGGTTCGCCGAAGTGGAGGTTGAGGAGGCCGTCGGTGAGGATGAGGGCGCCGAGCGGGATGGCGAGGGCGAGGGCGCCGGGCAGCACGAGGGCGCCGCAGAGCGCGAGGGCGGTGAGGGGCGCGAAGTTCGGGAGCTCGGGCAGGAGGGTGGCGCGCAGGAGGCGGAAGCCGGCGGCGAGGGCGATGAGCGCAATGGCCAGCGCGAGGAGGGAGCGGCGTTCGAGGCGGAGGAGCGGGGTGTTCATTTGAGGTATTGGAAGCTGCCGCGGGGCGCGAACCGGCCGATATTAGCAGCGGGCAGGCGCGGGTCGCGAGTGGATTCCTCGATGGGGAGGAATCCGCCGGAGCCGTCGGCGTAGGCGACGAGGGCGGCGCCGCCGTGGCGGAAGTGGATGGTGACTTCGCGTTCGTCGAAGCCGTAGAAGTCCTCGATCTTGGGCTTCGACGGGGAGGCGCCGCCCTGGAAGGTGTTGACCTGGGCGGAGGTGGCGAAGACGACGACGCGGCCGGGGTGGGGGAGGTCCCAGTAGGACATGGGGGTGCTGCGTTTCGAGGCGATCCAGCCGCCGGCGAGGACGGCGTTGTAGCCGACGCCGAGGTAGCCATGGCGGAACTTGGGTTTGAGGGTGGAGCCGTGGAGGGCGAGGCTGGGGTCGGGGCGCATGGCCTTTGGCACGAAAGGGCCGAGCGGGCCGGCGGCGGGATCGAAGTCGCGGTCGCCCTCGGTGCGGCCGGGCTGGCGCTCGAGGCCAAACCACCAACGGGTGCCGATCCCGGGGCCACCGCCGGGCCCGATCCGCTTTTCGCAGAAGGGCCAGAAGCGTTGGTTGTTTTCGGCGAGGTAGGCCTGGGCGCCGGCGGAGAGTTGGCGGATGTTCGCGGTGGAGATGCCGAGCGCGGAGCTTTCGTAGGCCTTCCACGCGGCGGTGGCCACGACGGCGGTGAGGATGCCCAGAACGCCGAGGCAGACGAGCATCTCGAGGAGGGTGTAGCCGGCGCGGTTACGCATGGGAGCGGCGGCGGAGGAGGATGAGCAGCGCGCCGGCACCGCAGAGGAGCAGGGCGAAGGGGGCGGGCTCGGGCACGGCGGCGATGCCCATGGCGGGGGCGGTGCCGGTGAAGTCGTTCGGATCGTCGATGTAGCTCCAGCCGTCCCAGGCGTTGTTGGTGAGCGGGCGGTCGGCGAATCCGACGCTGGCGTTGGTCCAGGTGGCGGGGGCGGTTGCGGAGGTGGCGTTCCAGTAACTCCAGTAGCCGTTGGTGAAGCCGTCGCTGTTTTGGTCGAGCGCCGGGCCGTTGCCGGGGGTGTAGGTGATGCGGTCCACCGAGGGGCCGAATTCAGCGTAGGCGAGGATGTAGAGACTGAGTGCCACGTCCCCGGAGCCGTCGGGCTGGGGGTTGGTTGGCGTGGCGGGTGACGCGGCCTCGGCGATCCGGCCGGCGATGGCGCGGAACATGTCCTCGCCGGTGGCGGTGCCGGTCCAGCGGAAGCCCCAGACGTAGGCGTCGAGGCCGGGGCCGGAGTTCCAGTCGAGGACGAGGGCGGCGCGGTTCGAGCCGGAGCCGGTCCAGAGTTGGATGTCGTCGAAGGAGGTGACGACGGCGGCGGCGTGAGCGGGCAGGGTGAGGGCGGCGCAGAGCGCGGCCACGATGCGGGTGAGCATGGAGTTGTCCTTTCGGGAACCGGGATTTTTTTGGCGAAAGGACAGACCTTTCCCCGGGTGCGAAAGGACTCCCCCTGCACGGGCGCTGGCGCGGCGCCGTTGCTCCATCGCAGGAGCGGTGCGGTTTTCTCCGGCGGTTCGTAATCGGACTTTGAACCGTTGCGCGACAGTGGGGGAATTTCACCCCGCTTCCCTAGGCCGCCGGATTGGTAATGAGTGGACGAAGATCGATGGCGGCGCGGGGCCGCTGGGAAGAAGGTGTGCGGGAGCGGCGCGGGGATGTCAAGGGACGAGCGCGTCGACGCGGGCGGCGAGGGCGAAGTCGAGGTCGGTGAGGCCGCCGCGCGAGTGGGTGGAGAGGCGGAGGGTGACGCGGTTCCAGCGGATGTCGATGTCGGGGTGGTGGTTGGCGGATTCCGCGAGGTCGCCGACGGCGTTGACGAAACGGAGCGCGGCGGCGAAGTCGGGGAAGCGGAATTCGCGGCGGATTTCCGCGCCGTCGAGGTGCCAGCGTGGCACGGTTGCGAGGGCCGGCGGGAGGGCGTCGGGTGGGAGGCGTTCGGCCATGGCGGCAGCGTAAAAGAAAGCCTTTGCCCGGGCAAGTGACGCTGTGTAGCGTCGGCTCTCCACCCCAATTTTCGCTCCGCCATGGGCCGCATTTACAACAACATCGTCGAGACCGTCGGGCGCACGCCGCTCGTGAAATTGAACCGGGTCGCCGCCGGCCTGCCGGCCACCGTGGCCGTGAAGTGTGAGTTCTTTAATCCGCTCGGGAGCGTGAAGGACCGTATCGGCGCCGCGATGATCGAGGACGCCGAGGCCCGCGGGCTGATCAATAAGGACACCGTGATCGTCGAGCCGACAAGCGGCAACACGGGCATCGCGCTGGCGTTCGTTGCGGCCGCGAAGGGTTACAAGTTGATCCTCACCATGCCCGAGACGATGAGCCTTGAGCGCCGCACGCTGCTCGCGATGCTGGGCGCGAAGCTGGTGTTGACGCCGGGCGCGGAGGGCATGAAGGGCGCGATTGCGAAGGCAGAGGCGATTGTCGCCGAGACGCCGAACGCGTGGATTCCGCAGCAGTTCAACAACCCCGCGAACCCCGCGGTGCACCAGCGCACGACGGCCGAGGAAATCTGGGCCGACACGGACGGCAAGGTGGACATCCTCGTTTCGGCGGTGGGCACGGGCGGCACGATCACCGGCGTGTCCGAGGTCCTCAAAGCGCGCAAGCCGGACTTCCGCGCCATCGCGGTCGAGCCGAAGGATTCGCCGGTCATTTCGCAGACCCGCGCCGGCGAGCCGGTGAAGCCGGGGCCGCACAAGATCCAGGGCACGGGCGCCGGCTTCGTGCCGACGAACCTGCACCTCGACATCGTGGATGAGGTCGTGACCGTGAGCAACGACGACGCTTTTGCGATGGCCCGCCGCCTCGCGAAGGAGGAGGGGTTGCTCGTCGGCATCAGCACCGGCGCTAACGTTCACGCGGCATTGCAGATCGCGCAGCGGCCGGAGAATGCCGGCAAACTCATTGTCACCATCGCCTGCTCGACTGGCGAACGCTACCTCAGCACAGCGCTGGCCGAGGAGGCCCGCGCGCAGGTCGGCGCCTGATTTTTCTTTTTTCGCACCATGGCCACGAATCCCCATCTCTCCACGCCGGCTTCCGACGAGCCGGAGTATGAAATCGATTCCTTCGAGCTCCTGTGGGAGCAGCACAAGGGCAAGATCATCGCGGGCATCGCCGCGGTGCTTGCCATCGGGCTCGGCGTGGGCGGCTGGTTTGCGTTCACGACTTCGCGGAATGCCGCCGCGGTGGCCGCGCTTTCCTCGGCCCGGACGACGGCGGATTACGAGGCCGTGATGGCGAACTACGGATTCTCGCCCGTGTCGGGCGATGCCGCGCTGCTGCTGGCCGGCAATCTGCGCGCCGAGAAAAAATACGATGCAGCGAACGACACGCTGCGCCGCTTCGTGGAGCGCCAGCCCGAGCATCCGCTCGCGCCGGTGGCGAAGGTGGCGCAGGCCGAGAATCTCGCGCTGATGGGCAAGACCGACGAGGCTGTAAAGGCGTTGAAGGCTCTCGCGCAGACGGACGCGGCTTCCTTCGTGGCGCCGTATGCGTTGAACGTGGCGGCGGAGCTGGCCTCCTCGCAGGGCAAGCGCGAAGAGGCCCTGAAGACCTACCGCGAGCTGGCGCAGACGTTCCCGAACAGCGTGGCCGCGCAAGTTTCGAAGCCGGCGGCGCAGGCGCTGGAGATGGTGCTGGGCTCGGCTCCGCAGTAGCGGCGGCTAGCCGAAGGCGAGCCGGGCGGACCAGGCGGGCGCGACGCGCGGGGCGGGTTCCGGCCTGCCGGCGGGTCGCGGGAGTTCCACGCCGGGCGAAATCTCGACGTCGCCGGAGTAGGCGCCGCCCTTGTCGACGGTCATGCCGCGGGCAAAGACCTGGCCTTCGAGGGCGCCGTGGCGGCCGATATGGAGGCGGCCGGCGCAGACGATGTCGGCTTCCACCGGGCAGCGGAGGATGATTTCCTCGGCGTAGATCGTGGAGGTGAACCGGAGGGGGCCGCCGCGGTCGATGAACAGGCGGCGGGTGCGGATGAGGGCGCGGCAGAGTCCCTCGCCGCGGAGACGAAGGGTGCCTTCGCAGGTGACGCGGCCGGCGATGCGGCCTTCCACGACGGCGTGGCCGCAATCCACCCGGGTGGCGTTGAGGAATCCGTCCTTTTCGATGTGGACGGTGCCGCGGGTCTGCACGATGCGCGTGCTGTGCGTGGTGATGGTGATGTCGCGCAACTCAATGCCGGTGCCGCAGGCGGGGCATTGGGTGAAGGGCGTGGGCGGGGGGACGGTGTGCGTGTGGCCGCACTCGTGGCAGCGGATGGAGCGCGGGCGGCTGAGGCGGAGCTTTTCGCGGAGCCGTTCGGTGAGGTCGGGCTGGGCGCGGCGCGAGCGGATGGCGGTGCTCGCGGGGGGCACGGCCGGGGCGGGGGCGGCGACCGAGTAGTGGTCGCCGCAGCCGCGGCAATACGTGGAGATCAACCCCCGCGGTTCCATTTGCACGAAACCGCAGTGGGGGCAGGAGGTGGGAACTTTCTTCGCGCTCCCGAACATGAGTGACGTTTCGCCGGGGGCCGGCCGCGGGGCGCGGCCTAGGCGGCGAGGGGTTGCTTGCGCGGCTCGATCGGCGCGGAGGGCGATTTGAGCGCGGCTTTGTTGGGGGTGACTTCGGACTTGCCGATGAAGGTGGCGCCTTCCTCGATGATGATGCGGGTGGCCTTCAGATCGCCGGTGAGCTGGGAGCTGGATTTGAGCTCGGCTTTTTCGGTGACGGTGATGTTGCCGAAGACGGTGCCGTGGACGGTGACGGACTTGGTTTTGACCTCGCCGCGAACCTCGGCGTTTTTGCCGATGACGAGGGAACCTTCGGAGAGGATTTCGCCTTCGATCTTGCCGTCAAAAATGAGTTCGTTTTCGAACTTGATGGTGCCCTTGATGTCGACGTCGTTGGCGAGCACGTTCTTGGCCGCGCCGCCAGGGATGGGTTCCGCCATGGGTTTGGAAGTCAAAGTGTTGAGGTTCATGCGATTCTTCCGCGGAAAGTAGTCCCCGCCCGGGTGCTGTCAATTAAGTTCCCGAAGGAACGGCCAATTCTTCGGCGGGGTAGGTCCAGATTTCGCTGAGGGTGGGGTGGTAATGCGGAATGGTGGCGAGTTGGGCGGCGGTGGCGCGAAAGGCCATGGCGACGACGATTTCGTGAATGAGGTCGCTGGCGTGGGGGCCAACGACGGAGCCGCCGAGGATTTCGCCGGTGGCGGGGTCGGCGAGGAGTTTGACGAGGCCGTGGGTCTCGCCCATGGCGATGGATTTGCCGTGGTCGTTGAAGGGGTAGGTGGCGGTGCGGAAGGCGCGGCCGGCGGCGCGGGCCCCGGCTTCGGTGAGGCCGACGGAGGCGACCTGGGGTTCGGTGAAGACCGCGAAGAGGTTGAGCCGGTAATCGATGGACTCGAGGGGCGGCGGGTCGGCGCGCTGCTGGCGGGCGGCGTTGCGGGCGGCGATTTCGCCCTGCTGGATGGCGATGTGCACGACCTCGTAGGGGCCGCAGCAGTCCCCGGCGGCGAAGATGTGGGGCTGGCTGGTCTGCTGGTGGGCGTTGGTTTGAATGCGGCCGCGGGGGGCCTCCACGCCGGCGGCGGCGAGCGCGAGGCCGTCGAGGTCGGGGCGGCGGCCGAGGGCGTTGAGCACGTCGGCGGCTTCGACGGTGAGGGTTGCGCCGTTTTGCGTGAAGGTCACGCGGACGCCGGCGGCGGTGCGTTCGAGGGCGAGAATTTGCGTGCCGGTGTGGATGGCGAGGCCGCGCTCGCGCAGGGCGGATTCCAGCGCGGCGGCGATGTCGGGATCGGTGCCGGTGAGGAGCTGGGGGCCGCGCTGGATGATGGTGACGGTGGTGCCGAGCGCGGCGAAGTAGTGCGCGAACTCGAGGGCGACGGGGCCGGCGCCGAGCACGATGAGAGAGGCGGGGATTGTCTCCCGTTCCAGCACGTCGTCGCTGGTGAGGGCGCCGCAGGTGGCGAGGCCGGGCACGGGCGGGGTTTGCACGGTGGAGCCGGTGGCGACGAGGATGCGTGCGGCGGAGAGCGTGCGCGGCGGTTCGCCGGGCCAGTCGAGGCGGAGGGTGTGGGCGTCCGCAAACGTGGCGCGGGCGCGGACGAAGTCGAAGCGGCGGTCCTCGAGTTGCTGGCGGCGGTAGTCGGCGAATTCCCCGATGATGCGGCGTTTGCGGGCGAGGATGGCGGCGGGGTTGGCCGAGATGGCGCCGGCGTGCAGGCCGAATTCCCCGGCGCGGCGCAGGGTGAGGAAGCGGTTCGCCGACTCGATCATCGTTTTCGTGGGCATGCATCCGCGAAGGATGCAGAGGCCGCCGACTTCCCGGCCGCCCTCGATGACCACGGTGCGGAGGCCTTCGGCGCTGGCGGTGCGGGCCGCGGCGTAACCCGCGCTGCCGCCGCCGATGATGGCGAAATCGTAGTCCATGGCGGGAGCCTAGCCGCTTGGGGAATGATCCCGCAACCTCCCGCGCGCCGCGGCTACGGGATGACCTCGTAGAGCCGGAAGAACGGCGTGCCGGCGGCGGGGCGCAGCCAGGGCGGAACGGACGCGGGGGTCGCCGAGAGCACGGCGCCGACCATTTGGGGCGAGGGCTGGCCGCCGACCAACTGCGCGGCGGTGCCGAGCACGCGCCCGGGGTCGTCGGCGAGCACAAAGCGGACTCCGCGGCGGGTGAGGAGGGATTGGGCGTCGGCCCAGTCGGTCGCGAGGTAAAAACGGGCGGCGTCGACGATGCCGGGCAGGCTTTCGTGGGAACTGCCGGTGACGCCGGGTTGGCCCGACCAGTAGGCGACGGGCGGCGAGAGCCACCACGGAGCGAGGAACGGGCCGCGCACCTCGGCGGCGATGGCGCGGAGCTGCGGGAGTTCGGCGCGGCGTTCGAGGCGGAGTTGCTGCGCTTCGCCGCCGGGGTCGAGCAGGGTGTCCCACGCGGCGGCGACCGGCCAGAGGCCGACCACAAACAGCCCGGCAGGGAGGAGGCGTCCCGGCAGAACGTTCCAGGCGAACGGCACGGCCATGGCGACGGCAAGCGCGAGGTAGCAGCCCCAGCGAATCTGCCAGCAGGTGAGGGCAAACGTGGCGAGCACGAGCACCAGGGTTCCGAGGATGAGGGGACGTTGGGGCGTTGCACGGCGGAAGAGGGCGAACGCGAGGAGCGCGGGCGTGAGCACGCCGAACCAGCCGAGCCACGCGGGAAATTGCGCGGACCACGGCGGGAGCGAGGCGAGTTCGCCGATCTGGCGGGACCATGCGGGGAAAAACGCAGCGACTTCGGGCGCTGGGGCGCTCACCCGCCAGCCATCGAAGGCGACGCCCGCGCCAAAGACGACCAGAGCCGCGACCCAGGCGAGGCCCCACGTTTTGGTTGCGGCGGCGCGGCGGAGCGCGGCGAAGCGCAGCGGGAGCAGGAGCGCGAAGAGCACGAGGGGTTCGTAGAGGCTGGTCCACAACGCGAGGCCCCAGGCTGCGCCCCAGACGAGCGCGGTGCGGCGGCCCGCGCCGCGCCAGAGGTTCCATTCCGCGGCGAGGCCGACGGCGAGAAGCAGGAGCAGGAGGGATTGGTGGTCGGGGCGGCCGAGGCGGAAGGCCTGCACGAGGATGGGCGAGACGGCGAGGAGGAAGAGCATCGCGTGGCGGCCGCGCAGGCGTTCGCGCGTGCTCCAGAGCCAGAGCGCGAGCAGGGTGGCGAGGCCGAGCAGCGGGGAGATCCACGCGCCGGCGAGGTCGAGGGATTGCGGCGAAAAGGGGCGCAGCACGGTCGCCAGCAGCGCGATGGCGGCATCCATCGGGATGGTGGTGTGGGTCGCCACGCCGGCGGGGAAATTTTCAAAATCGTGGTGTCGGATTGACTGCCACGGCGCGGCGAGCAGGTGGGCGACGCGCGTCATTCGGGAGTAGCAATCCGCGTCCACAAAGTAGATCCGCCCGTCGAGGAAAACGTCGTCGTGCCGCGCCGTCGTGGTGAGGAGCATGAGCCCGAGCAAACCGAGCAGGGCGGCACCGCGCACGAGGGTTCGCAGACCCGACATGTTGTGGTTTGGGGTTGGCTTGCTCACAATATCTGGCGTTTGGCGGCATCGAAAACCCGGAAAAACCCTTGTGGCCCCCGAGGACGTGCCGCTAGTCTTTTGTCCCGTAAAGCCGTCCTCCTTTCCAGCCCGTAATGCCCGACGACACCGACCTCCCGAAATCCGAGACCGCTTCCAAAAAAGCTGAATACAACGCCGATGACCTGAGCTCGTTGAAAGGGCTCGAAGCCGTGCGCAAAAAGCCCGGCATGTATATCGGCGGCACCGATGAACGAGCGCTGCACCATTGCGTGTCCGAGGTGCTCGACAACTCGGTGGACGAATTTCTCGCCGGCCACTGCACGCACATCGACGTCACGATCCACGTCGATGGCTCGATTTCCATCCGCGACAACGGCCGCGGCATTCCCGTCGACATCAACAAGGAGGAGGGCATCCCCGGCGTCGAGCTCGTGCTCACCCGCCTTCACTCCGGCGGCAAATACGGCCAGGGCAACTACGAATATTCGGGCGGCACGCACGGCGTCGGCGCGAAATGCGTCAACGCGGTCTCCGAGTGGTTCAAGGTCGAGGTCACGCGCGACGGGAAGATTCACGCGATGCAGTTTGAGCGCGGCGTCACGACGAAGCAGCTGCACGTCATCGCGGAGGTCAAATCGAAGAAGCAGACCGGCACGCTCATTACGTTCAAGCCGGACCCCGAGATCTTCCAGGAGACGACCGAGTTCAAGGCCGACCGTCTGCTCACTCGCCTGAACGACCTCGCCTACATCAACGCGCCGCTGAGCTTCACGTTTCTGGATGAGCGCGCCGAGGGGGCCCGGCCGATTCAGGTCCAGCATCCCCGCGGCGTCGAGGATTTCGTCTCCCGCCTCGTTGAAAATAAGACCCTCGTCCATCCGAAGCCGATTCTCATCAAGGGCACCCGCGACCGCGTGATCGTCGAGATCGGCCTGCACTACACCGACACCTACAACGAGCAGCTCCTCTGCTACACGAATGCGGTGCCGAACCCCGACGGCGGCACGCACAGCAGCGGCTTCCGCGGCTCGCTCACGCGTGCGATCAATCAATACGCCAAGAACAACAACCTCATCAAAGAGAAGGACGCGGCCATCACCGGCAACGACGTCCTTGAGGGCCTTGCGGCCGTGGTGAGCGTGAAGCATCCCGACCCGCGGTTCGAATCCCAGACGAAGGTGAAGCTCATCACGCCCGAGGTGGAGAGCATCGTCGGCTCGGTGAGCTACGAGGGGTTGATGCTGCATTTCGACCAGAATCCCGGGGTCGGCAAAAAGATCATCGATAAATGCCTCATGGCCGCCCGCGCCCGCGAGGCCGCGCGCAAGGCTCGCGAGACCGTGCGCAAGGGCGCGCTCACCGGCGGCGGCCTGCCCGGCAAGCTGGCCGACTGTTCCGAACGCGACCCGGCATTGACCGAGCTTTACGTGGTCGAGGGCGACTCCGCCGGCGGCTCCGCCAAGCAGGGCCGCGACCGGCGTTATCAGGCCATCCTTCCGATCAAGGGCAAGATCATCAACGTGGAAAAGGCCCGCCTCGACAAGGTGCTGCAAAACACCGAGGTGCAGACGCTCATCACCGCGATCGGAACGGGCATCGGGGCCGGCGATCAGGAGGGCGCGTTCAACATGGAGAAGCTGCGCTACGGCCGCATCATCATCATGACGGATGCCGACGTGGACGGTTCGCACATTCGCACGCTGCTGCTCACGTTCTTCTACCGGCAGATGCCCGAGCTCGTGAAGCAGGGCAAGATCTTCATCGCGCAGCCGCCGCTGTATCTCATCAAGCGCAAGAAGCGCGAGGAATACGTCGACGACGACGCGCAGCTCAACAAGATCCTCATTTCCCTCGGGGCCGATGAGGTGAAGCTCAAGAACCTCGCCGATGGCAAGGTCTTCAGCGCGGGGCAGCTCAAGGAAATGCTCGAGTTGCTCGAGCGCCTGGCGAAATTCTCCGACGCGATCCGTCGGCACGGCGGCGATTTCGAGACGTATCTCAGCGAGCGCGACCCGAAAACCGGGCAGCTGCCGACGTATATTTTGAAGGTGCGCGAGGGTAACACCGAGTGGGCGACCTATTTCCCCGGCGAGGCTGAGGTGCGCGCGTTCCACGAGGACAATCGCGATCTGAACATCTTCGATGATCCGGCACCGGAACCCGAGGGCGAGGCGGAAACGCTCACGCTGGAGACCGTGCCCGTGCCGAAGTCGAAGAAGCCCGATCCGAACGCCGCCCGGCGTCGCGCGAAGCTCGTGGAACTCCACGAGTCCTCGACGGTGCAGAAGCTCATCGACGAACTCGCGAAGAAGGGCCTCAAGATTGAGCATTACGCCGACAGTGACACGCCGATCTTCGAGTTGATCGAGGGCGAGGGCGAGAAGGCGACCGTGCGGCCGTTGTTCGCGATCCCGGAGATCCTGGCGAACGTGCTCGAGATCGGGAAACGGGGCCTGTCGATCCAGCGATTCAAGGGCCTTGGAGAAATGAATCCCAAGCAGCTTTACGAGACGACGATGAACCCCGAGAAGCGCAAGATGCTCAAGGTGGATCTCAACGAGGACAATGCGATGGAGGCCGACCGCATGTTCACCATCCTCATGGGTGACGTCGTCGAGCCGCGCCGGCAGTTCATTGAGGACAATGCGCTCAACGCGCGGTTGGACGTTTAATTTATCCCCTTCGCCCGATGTATACGCAGAACGAAAAAGTCGAGAAGGTCAACGTGGCCGAGGAAATGTCGAAGTCCTTTCTGGACTACTCGATGTCGGTCATCATTTCCCGCGCGTTGCCCGATGCCCGTGACGGGCTGAAGCCCTCCCAGCGCCGCATTCTTTTCGCGATGAGCGAGCTCGGCGTGATGCCGACCCGCAAGCACCTCAAGTGCGCGAAGATCGTCGGTGAGACGATGGGTAACTACCACCCGCACGGCGACCAGGCCATCTACCCGACGCTCGTGCACATGGCGCAGCCGTGGGCGATGCGCGAAATGCTTGTCGATGGCCAGGGTAACTTCGGTTCGCTGGAAGGCGATCCGCCGGCGTCCATGCGTTACACCGAGGCCCGCCTGCAGCAGCTCGGCGCGGCGCTGATGACCGACATGGACAAGGGCACGGTGGACTTCGTGCCGAACTACGACGAGACCCGCGAGGAGCCGACCGTGTTTCCGGCCGCGTTCCCGAACCTTCTCGTCAATGGCGGCACGGGCATCGCGGTCGGCATGGCCACGAACATCCCGCCGCACAACCTCGGCGAGTGCATCGACGGCATCTGCGCGCAGATTGACGACCCCGATATCACGATCGAGGGCCTCATGCAGCACGTGAAGGGGCCCGATTTTCCGACGGGCTGCCTGCTTCAGGGCAAGGCGGGCATCAAGCAATACTTCGAGACCGGCCGCGGTCAGGTGCGCGTGCGGGGTCGCGTGGGTGTGGCCGAGGTGAAGGGTGGCCGCGAGCAGATCATCATTTCGGAGATTCCCTACAACGTGAACCGCGCCGAACTGGTGAAGCGGATTGCCGATCTTACGAACGAAAAGATCATCGCCGGCATCAGCGACGTGCGCGACGAGAGCGCCGAGGACACGCGCGTTGTGATCGACCTCAAGCGGGACGGCAACCCGAAGGTCATCATCAACAACCTCTACAAGCACACCGCGCTGGAGTCGTCCTTCAGCGTGAACATGCTGGCGATCGACCACGGGAAACCGAAGCTCATGTCGCTAAAAGATGCGATCACGAGCTACATCGAGCACCGCCGAGAGGTCGTTCTTCGCCGCACGCGCTTCCTCCTGGATGCGGCCGAAATCGAGGCCGAGAAGCTCGAGGGTTACCTCATCGCGCTGGCGAACCTCGATGACTTCATCAAGATCATCCGCGACTCCCGCGATCGCGACGACGCGAAGGCCAAGCTGCTCGCGCTCGCGTGGACCCGCAAGGCGGTCGAGCAGCTCGGGATTCTCATCCGCAGCGATGCCCGCCTGACCGCGAAGGGCGACTACAAGTTCAGCGAAAAGCAGGTTGGGCACATTCTTGATCTGCGCCTCTACCAGCTCACCGGGCTGGAGCGGGACAGCATCAAGAGCGAATACGACGCGCTCATCGAGACAATCAAGGACCTGCTCGACATCCTGGCGAAAGAGTCGCGCGTGCTCACGATCATCAAGAAGGAATTGCGGGAACTGCAGGCCAAATACGCGACCGAGCGCCGCACGCAGATCGTGCCCGACGAGGGCGAGGTGAGCATCGAAGACCTCATTGCCAACGAGGGCTGCATCATCACGATCACCCACAACGGCTTCATCAAGCGCACGGCGGTCTCGGCCTACCGGGCGCAGCGGCGCGGCGGCAAGGGCGTGATCGGCATGGTGGCCCGCGAGGGCGAGACCGAGGAGGACAGCGACTTCGTGGAGCACCTCTTCACCGCCACCACGCACGACTACCTCATGTTCTTCACGCACGACGGGCGTTGCTACGTCGAGCGCGTGTTTGAAATTCCCGAGGGCTCCCGCGCGAGCAAGGGCCGGAGCATTGCGAACCTGCTGGAGCTGCGCGCGGACGAAAAGATCGCCGCGACGATCCGCATCCAGGGCCAGAAGACCGAGGAGGATACGTGGAGCGACCAGCTGCACATCGTCTTTGCGACGCGCAGCGGGATCGTGAAGAAGTCCAACCTGCGGGACTTCAAGAACATCCGCAAGGGCGGCATCATCGCCATCCAGATCGAGGAAGGCGACCGCCTCATCGACTGCAAGCTCACATCCGGCCACAACGAGATCGTGCTTATCACCCAGAAGGGCATGAGCATCCGCTTCAACGAGGAGGAACTTCGCGACCAGGGCCGCAACACGGTCGGCGTCTGGGGCATCCGCCCGGACAAGAGTGATTACGTGGTCGGCGCGGCGCTGGTCGATCCGAACGCGATGCTGCTCGTGGCCGGGGAGAACGGCCTCGGCAAACGCACCGGCTTTGACGAATACCGACTCCAGTCGCGCGGCGGCAAGGGCGTGATCACCATGAAGGTGAACGATCGCACCGGCGGCGTGGCGGGCGCGCTGACCGTGCGCGACGGCGACGAGCTCATGCTCATCACCAACAAGGGCAAGATGGTGCGCACGCGCATCGCGGAGATCCGCGAGACGGGCCGCAACGCCCAGGGCGTGAAGCTCATCGACATGCGCGAGGGCGAGACGCTTTCGGGCATTGCGCCGGTGGTCCGGGAGGACGAGGTCGAGGGCGGCGAGGCGGCGGAGACGCCGGTCTGATCGAACGAAACGGCATTATGGAGGATTTTGGGGATTAACCGGATGGGAAGAAGGTCAGATCCTTCATCCCGTTAATCCGGTAAATCTTGTGAATCCCGTTTAGTTGGCGAGGACCACGTCGATGGCGGCGAGTTCGTCGGCGCTGAACGTGAGGTTCGTGAGGGCGGCGACGTTTTCCTCGATCTGCGCGGGGCGGCTGGCCCCGATGAGCGCGGAGGTGACGACGGGGTTGCGCAGCACCCAGGCGAGGGCGAACTGGGCGAGCGACTGGCCGCGCGCGGCGGCGAGAGTGTTCAGGGCGCGGATGCGCGCGAGCTGGGTTTCGACGCGCTCGTGGGTGAGGAACGGGGAGGCGCCGGCGGCGCGGGAATCCTCGGGGATGCCGTTCAGGTAGCGGCCGGTGAGGAGGCCCTGGGCTAGCGGGCAGAAGGCGATGCAGCCGACGCCCTGGGCGGCGAGGACGTCGAGGAGGCCGGTGGTCTCGGGTTCGCGCTGGAGGAGGTTGTAGCGGGGCTGGTGGATGAGGAGCGGGACGCCGGCGGAGTGGAGGAATTCGGCGGCCCGGGCGGCGAGCTCGGCGGGGTAGTTCGAGACGCCGGCGTAGAGGGCGCGGCCCGATTGGACGGCGGTGACCAGCGCGCCGAGGCTTTCCTCGAGCGGGGTGTCGGGGTCGGGGCGGTGGTGGTAGAAGATGTCGACGTAGTCGAGGCCGAGGCGGGTGAGGCTTTGGTCGAGGCTGGCGAGGAGATACTTCCGCGAGCCCCAGTCGCCGTAGGGGCCGGGCCACATGTTGTAGCCGGCCTTGGAGGAGATGATGAGTTCGTCGCGATGGGCGGCGAGGTCCTCGCGGAGAATGCGGCCGAAGGTGAGTTCGGCGGAGCCGGGGGGCGGGCCGTAGTTGTTCGCGAGGTCGAAGTGGGTGATGCCGAGGTCAAAGGCCCGGAGCACCATGGCGCGGGCGTTGTCGAAGGGGTGGTCGCCGCCGAAGTTGTGCCAGAGGCCCAGCGAGAGGGCGGGGAGCCGGAGGCCGCTGCGACCGCTGCGGCGGTAGGGGAGGGTTTCGTAGCGGGGGGGCATGGTCGAACTAAACAGGATTCACAAGATTTACAGGATTAACGGGAGGAAGAGACAGAATTTCTCTGTCCTCAAATCCTGTTAATCCAAAAAATCCTGCATAATCCTGTTTCGTTCGACCGGGATTACCCGACGAATTCCTTGGCGATGAGGGTGGCGTTGTGGCCGCCGAAACCGAAGGAGTTGTTGAGGGCGACGCGGACCTTCTTTTCGCGGGCGACGTTCGGCACGTAGTCGAGGTCGCACTCGGGGTCGGGGTGGTCGAGATTAATGGTGGGAGGGATGACGCCGTGCTTGATGGCGAGGGCGCAGGCGGCCATTTCGACACCGCCGGCGGCACCGAGGAGGTGGCCGGTCATGGACTTCGTGGAGCTGACGGCGATGCTCTTGGCCGAGTCGCCGAGGGCGAGTTTGATGGCCTTGGTCTCGCAGATGTCGCCGATGGGCGTGGAGGTCGCGTGGGCGTTGATGTAGTCGACGTCGGCGGGGTTCACGCCGGCGTGCTTCATGGCGATGGCCATGGCGCGGGCGGCGCCTTCACCCTCGGGGAGCGGGGCGGTCATGTGATACGCGTCGGCGGTGGCGCCGTAGCCGGCGAGTTCGCAGTAGATCGGGGCGCCGCGGCGTTTGGCGTGCTCAAGTTCCTCGAGGACCATGATGCCGGCACCTTCGCCCATGATGAAGCCGTCGCGGTCCTTGTCGAAGGGGCGGCAGGCTTTCCCGGGTTCGTCGTTGCGGGTGCTGAGCGCCTTCATGGCGGCGAAGCCGGCGATGCCGAGGGGGGTGATGGTGGCTTCGCAGCCGCCGGCGACAAAACAGTCGGCGTCGCCGAATTTGATGATGCGCCAGGCTTCGCCGAGCGAGTTGTTCGCGGTGGCGCAGGCGGTGACGATGCACATGTTCGGGCCGGAGAAGCCGTATTCCATCGAGACGATGCCGCTGGCCATGTTGCTGATCATCATGGCGATGGTGAAGGGCGAGACGCGGGAGGGGCCGCGGGTGTAGAGGCGCTTGGCTTCCTCCTCCATGCTGAAGAGGCCGCCGATGCCGGAGCCGATCATGACGCCGGTGCGGGTGGGGTCGATCTGGGCGGGGTCAAGCTGGGCGTCCTCGATGGCCATTTTCGCGCCGGCCATGGCGAACTGGGTGAAGCGATCGGTGCGGCGGGCGGACTTCGGATTTTTGAAGTAGCTGGCGCCGTTGAAGCCCTTGATTTCGCCGGCGATTTTGCAGTCGTAATCGGTGGAGTCGAACGCTTCGTAGTGGCTGACGCCATTTACCCCGTTGACGAGATTGTGCCAAAAGGTCTGGGTGTCCAGACCGATGGGGGTGACGACTCCAATGCCGGTGATAACAACTCTGCGTTCGCTCATGCTTATACGGATGACCCCGAGAAACGGGAACAAGCAGTCAATCGGCTCCAAAAGGGTGGTTGCAACCACAAAGTTGCCCGCGGGGCGTCAAAAAAACCGGGGCTAGGGTTCGGGGCGGGGAGTTCGTTCGTTGGGGTGGCCGCAGTTTGGGCAGGCGGGGATGGGATCGGGGGAGGGGTTTTCGTAAACGAGGCCGCAGAGGACGCAGGTGATCAGGCCGCGGCGGGCGCGGGCTTCGGCGTGGCGGCGGTGGCTGGTGCGGATGGCGGAGGCGATGAAGACGAGGCCGACGAGGACGCCGACGTAGAGGGAGACGAACTGGGCGAGGCTGAGGGGGATCATGGCTCGGGGGGGCGGTCGTCGGGTTCCTTCCGCGTGACGTCGAGGCCCCAGTGGAAGGTGACGGTGCCCCAATCTATGGTGGTGGCGTGGCCGCGGGTGAAGCGGAGGGCCATGAGGTAGCGGGCGGCCTGGTCGTCGAGGGTGGCGTTGACGCCGACGCCGTCGCGGACGACGTGGAGCGGGCGGCCGTCGGGGGCGAGGGCGATAAGGAAGCGGGCGGGGGGGAGCTGGTCGCCGGGGCGGGCGGTGAACCGCATGGCGGGGAGGTTGGCGGGCAGGCGGGCGCGGAGGTTGGCGGAGGTTTGGAGGCGGGTGTCGGAGGCGGGCGGCGGGAGGGCGGGGCGGGCGAAGGCGGGTTCGGCGACGGGGACGGGGCCGAGGTCGACGGGCAGGGGGGGGAGGACGCGGCCGCGGGATTCGGTGAGCGGCTCGAGGGGCGGACGGGTGGCGAGGTAGCTGGGTTCGTAGGCGGGGATGGTGGGCGGGGGGGTGACGAGGCTGGTGCGTTCGGGGGCGAAGAGGGAGGGGTCGGTGGAGTCGAGGAAGGCGTTGAGGCGCGGGCGGTCGGGGGAGCCGGGGAGGAGGAGGTAGAGGGCGCCTTCGTTGAGGCGGGCGGGCTCGGCGCGGGGGTATTCGATGCGGAAGAGGAAGTAGGCGCCGGCGTGGAGGGCGATGGCGACGAGGAGCCAGAGGCCGAGGCGGCGGCGGCGGTCGTGCTGCGCCCACTCGAAGAGGAACGCGAGGCGTTCGGCCGGGGCGGGGGACGTCATGGCTCCTCGGAGGTGGCGAGGACGACGGAGAAGCCGCGGGTGACCCCGGCGTTGGCGACGGCGACGATGAGGTCGGCGGGGGCGCGGCGGTCGGCCTTGATGATGAGGGTGCGGGCGTTGCCCTGGAGGGCGGCGAGGCGGTCGCCGAGTTCGGCGGCGTCCATGCGGCGGTTGTCGAAGAAGATGGCGGGGAGGGGTTCGCCGGTGATGCTGACGACGCGGGGGTCGCGCTGGGGGGCGAGGAGGAAGGGGGAGTCGGGCACCTTGACGGCGATGCCGGGCTGGAGGAGGAAGCCGCCGGAGAGGAGGGAGAAGGCGAAGAGGATGGCCGCGAGGTTCGCGGCGGGCAGGAGCAGCAGCGGGGCGAAGCCGGGCTCGAGCGTGCGGTGTAGCTTCACAGCTCCGTGGGGGCGGGGCCGTCGGGGCGGCCCGAGCGGCGGAGGTCCATGAGGAGGTTGATGACCTCGATGCCGGCGCGTTCCATGTCGTGCATGAGGCTGTTCACGCGGCCGGAGAGAAACTGGTAGCCGAGGAGGGCGGGGATGCAGATGGCGAGGCCGGTGGCGGTGGTGAGGAGGCTTTGGTAGATGCCGGCGCCGATTTGCGTGGCGGTGGCGTAGCCGCCTTCGGCGCCGATGGCGGTGAAGACGTCGATGAGACCGAGGACGGTGCCGAGAAGGCCGACGAGGGGGGCGAGGTAGATGATGGCGAGGAGGAGGCCGAGGTTGCGCTCGAGCCGGGGGACTTCGAGCTGGCCGGCGTCCTGGGCGATGTCGCGGAGTTCGGCGCGGGGGAGGTCGGGTTTGGTGAGGACGGCGCGAATGACGCGGGCGGCGGGTCCGGGGGTGGTGGCGCATTCGCGGAGGGCCTCCTCGAGGTGGCCGAGGGCGACGAGGTTGGCGAGGCCGCGGAGGAGCTCACCGACGCGGATGGTGGCGCGGTGGAGGTAGAAGGCGCGCTCGAGAAAGATGGCGACGGCGACGACGCTGCACACGAGGAGCACGCCCATGAGCGGGCCGCCTTTTTGGAGAAACTCGAGCATGGGCGGTGGGAAAATTACGAAATTCGGAAAGGCTGAAAATCGGAAATTCTGAACGGAGGCGTCAGTGTTTCAGCATTTCGGGATTTCAGCATTTCTTTTTCAAAGCATGCGCTCGACGAAGGCTTCACGGTCGAAGAGGGCGAAGTCGTCGAGGGTTTCGCCGGTGCCGATGTAGCGGGCGGGGAGGCCGAGTTCGTGCTGGATGGCGACGAGGACGCCGCCCTTGCCGCTGCCGTCGAGCTTGGTGACGATGATGCCGGTGAGGCCGATGGCTTCGTGGAACTGGCGGGCCTGGACGAGGGCGTTGGTGCCGGTGGTGGCGTCGACGACGAGGAGTTTTTCGTGGGGGGCGTCGGGGTCGTGTTTGGCGAGGGTGCGGGCGACCTTGGTGAGCTCCTGCATGAGGTTGCTCTTGGTGTGGAGGCGACCGGCGGTGTCGCAGATGAGGAATTCGACGTTGCGGCGGTGGGCGGCGGCGTAGGCGTCGTAGCAGAGGGCGGCGGAGTCGCCGTTGTATTGGCCCTTGATGACGTCGACGCCGATGCGTTCGCCCCAGACGCCGAGTTGCTCGATGGCGGCGGCGCGGAAGGTGTCGGCGGCGACGAGAAGGGCGGTGTGGCGGTCGCGGCGGAGGGCGTGGGCGAGTTTGGCGGAGGAGGTGGTCTTGCCGGTGCCGTTGACGCCGACCATGAGGATGGCCTTGGGGCGGTTCGGGAGCGGGCGGAGGGCGGGGGAGCCGAGGGGGAGGACCTGGAGGATTTCGGAGCGGGCGACGTCGACGACGGTGCGGGCGGTGAGCTCGCCGCCGCGGGCGCGGAGGGCCTCGAGGATGCGCAGCGTCATGGGGACGCCGAGGTCGGCGCGGATGAGGGTTTCCTCGAGTTCGTCCCAATCCACCGGGCGGCCGGTGAATTTATCGACGAGGTTTTTGAAGAAGCCGAGGGCCACTAGGAATTCTCGATGGGGGATTTCGGCGGCTCGATCCCGGCGGCTTCGCGAGCGGGGCGGGCGAGTTTGAGGCGGATGCGGTCGAGAACGCCGTTGACGAATTTACCGGATTCGTCGGTGCTGTATTTTTTGGCGATTTCGATGGCTTCGTTGATGGAGACCACCGGGGGCACACCGGGGCAGTGGAGCATTTCGTAGATGGCGAGGCGCAGGATGTTGCGGTCGACGGCGGAGATGCGGTGGAGTTCGTAGTTTTCGGCGTGCTCCTTGATGAGGGCGTCGATGGCGTTTTGCGTGGCGAGGACGCCAGGGATGAGGGCGTCGGTGAAGCGGCGGGCGGCGGGGCTGAGGCCGCGCATTTTGTAAAACACCTGGAGGTCTGCGAGCTCGGAGGTGGGGTTGAGATCGCGTTGGTAAAGAAACTGGATGGCGGCCTCGCGGCCTTCTCGGCGGACTCCCATAAGGAAAAAACTAGCTGGTGATGATGGTCTGCACGACCTGCGCGGTGGCGGCGGCGGCGCGGGCGGCCTCGCGGCCGCGGTTGAGTTCGGGTTCGAGGCAGCGGGCGCGGGCCTGGGCCTCGGTGTTCACGAGGAGGACTTCGTGGATGACGGGGACGTTGTGGCTGAGGGCGATGCGCTGGAGGGACTCGGTGATCGAGGCGGCGATGAGGTCGGCGTGCGCGGTTTCGCCCTTGAGGATGAGGCCGAGGGCGAGGATGGCGTGGTAGCGGCGGCGCTCGGCGAGGAGTTTGACGATGAGGGGGATTTCGAAGGAGCCGGGGGCGTCGAAGACTTCGATGGTGGCGGAGGGGTCGATGGCCCGCAGTTCGGCGACGGCTTCGCGTTCGAGGGCGGAGGTGAATTCGCCGTTGTAGCGGCTGACCACCAGCGCGAAGGCGCTTTTCGCCGTGGGGGCGAGGCGCGGGCGGGCGGGCAGGGATTTGGACATCGGGTCAGTTTGCCAGAAATGACGGGCGTGGCAACTGCGCGCGAAGTGGGGCGGGGCGGCGGCTAGAGGAGATGGCCGAGCTTTTTCTTTTTGGTGGCGAGGTAGCGGGCGTTGTGGGGGTTGGCAACGCTGCGGATGGGGACCTGCTCGACGATCTCGAGGTGGTAGGCTTCGAGGCCGACGACCTTGCGGGGGTTGTTCGTCATGAGGCGGATTTTGCGCACGCCGAGGTCGCAGAGGATCTGGGCGCCGAGGCCGTAGTCGCGGAGGTCGGGGGCGAAGCCGAGTTTTTCGTTGGCTTCGACGGTGTCGAGGCCCTGCTCCTGGAGCTTGTAGGCGTGGATCTTGGCGGGCAGGCCGATGCCGCGGCCTTCCTGGCGCATGTAGACGAGGACGCCCGAGCCGGCGGCCTCGATCTGCTGGAGGGCGGTGTGGAGCTGGGGGCCGCAGTCGCAGCGGCGGGAGCCGAAGACGTCGCCGGTGAGGCATTCGCTGTGGACGCGGACGAGGGTGGGGGTCTCGGGGGAGATGTCGCCCTTGACGAGGGCGAGGTGGTTCTGTCCGTCGAGGTCGGAGCGGTAGAGGTGGAGGTTGAAGGAGCCGTAGTCGGTCGGCATGAGGATGGTCTCCTCGCGGATGACGAGCTTCTCGCTTTTGCGGCGATAGGCGATGAGGTCCTCGATGGTGCAGATCTTCAGCCCGTGCTTGCGGCCGAAGCGGAGGAGGTCGGGGAGGCGGGCCATGGAGCCGTCGGCGTTGAGGATTTCGCAGATGACGGCGGAGGGGTCGAGGCCGGCGAGGCGGGCTAGGTCGACGGAGGCCTCGGTGTGGCCGGCGCGACGGAGGACGCCGCCGGCGCGGGCCTGGAGCGGGAAGATGTGCCCGGGCTGGACGAGGTCGGCCGGGGTGGCGTCGGGGTTGGCGAGCACGCGGATGGTGGCGGCGCGGTCCTTCGCGCTGATGCCGGTGGTGATGCCCTTGGCGGCGTCGACCGAGACGGTGAAGTCGGTCTGATAAATTTCGCGGTTGTGGGCGACCATGCGCTGGAGGCCGAGGCGGGTGGCGCGTTGCTCGGTGATGGGGGCGCAGATGAGGCCGCGACCGAAGGTGGCCATGAAGTTCACGGCGGCGGGGGTGATTTTGCTGGCGGCGATGACGAGGTCGCCTTCGTTCTCGCGGTCGGCGTCGTCGGTGACGATGACGAGTTTGCCCTTGCGGATGTCGGCGATGACGTCGGGGATGGGGTCGAACTTCGGGGCGCGCTTGGTCGGCATGGTCTTAAGGGATACTCACGCAAAGGGCGCGGTGGACGCAACGGAATGCATGTTTTGCTCCGACCGGCGGTTGGCGCCGGCTGCGCGGGCCGTTACTTCCGGCAGTAATAAACGAAGGCGGGCGGGAGGTTGCGCACGACGACGGGCGAGGTGTGCGTCTCGGGAAAAATGCTGCGGAGCATTTTGCGGAAGCTTTGGCCGCCGGGGAGCCAGTGCGGCCCGAAGTAGGCGAAGGTGGCAAACACGCCGTCGCCGCCGAGGACGTTGTGGATGCCCTCGAGGATGGTGCGCTGGAGGGTGGGGTCGAAGATCGTCCAGGGCAGGCCGGAGACGATGCTGTCGGCCTCGTGGATCTCGTGGGTGGCGGCGTGCGAGGGGAGTTCGGTGGCGCAGCCCTGGACGATGGCGGTCTGCGGAAAGCGGTGGCGGAGCCGGGAGGCGAAGTTTTCGTTGCGCTCGAGGGCGACGAAGTGGGCGTGGTCGGCCTTGGTGCGGAGGATTTGCTCGGTGAAGACACCGGTGCCGGGGCCGAGCTCAAGGATGCGGCGGGCGGATTTCACGCCGGCCTTGTCGACGATGACCCGGGCGAGATGGCGCGAGGAGGGAGCGATGGCGCCGGTCGTCTGGTGGGCAAAGACGGCTTCCTTGAGGAAAAGCATGGTGGCGCAAGCGTAGCAGCCGGGCGGGGAGGGGCAAAAGCCTTTTGCGGCGGGGTCGCTACTGGGTGTGGAAGAGCCAGTAGGCGAGGGCGCCGAAGACGACGACGATGATGACGAGGGCCGTGAGGAACGGGAAGGCGGACTCGGAGGTCTCCTCAGCCTCGATGCCGTCGATCTCGGTCGCGATGGCGTCGAGGTTCTGGAAGACCTTGGCGGGCGTGGTCTCGGGCGGGAAGCAGGCCTTGAGGGCGGCGCAGTGGGCAACCGCGGCGGGGCCGTCACAGGAGCGCAGGTCGCTATAGGAGTAGTCGCGAATGGCGCTGAGCCGGCGCATGGCGTCCTTCCACACGGCGGACTCGCCGATGTGCTCCCGAATGTCGGCAAGCGCGCGTTCGAGCTTGCGGTGGTCAATGCGGGAGTTGGCGGTGTTCATTCGGTCGCGATGGCGGAAAGCAAAGGTCTGCCTAACCTGCCGGGGCCCTCCGGCTCAAGGAAAAGGGGACGTCGCCGCCCGGACGACGCCGAAAAAAATCCGCGCAGGTGCGGAGCGGGTTTGTGTGCGACTTTGGGGGCATGAAAAACAAATGGCTGCTGCCGGTGGTGGCGGGAGGTTTTGCGGTGGTCGCGGCCGTGGGATATGGCGTGTATGCCACCTCGCGGGCGGCGGTGGCGGCGGCGCCCTCCAGCACGCTGCGGCGCGACGGGGATTTTGCGCTGCGCGAGTATCCCGAGCTGCCGGTGATCGAAACGAGCATGCGGAGCGGTGACGAGGCGTTCATGCGGCTGTTCCGCTTCATCGACGGCCAGAACGCCCGACGGGAAAAAATCGCGATGACGGCACCGGTGTTCGTCGACGGAGCGGAGACGATGAGTTTTGTCCTTCCCGCGGGCACCGCGGCGGAAGCCTCGGGCGCGGACGTTCGCGTGGGCCGGCGGCCGGCCGAGCGGGTGGCGGTCTACCGCTTTTCGGGCCGGGTGCGGCCCGGGCAGGCCGGCGAGGCGGAGAAGCGGCTGCGGGCGTGGATGGCGGCGCAGCACCTCGCGCCGCGCGGCGAGTTGATCGAGGCCTACTACGACTCGCCGTTTGTCCCCGGTCCGCTGCGGCGCAACGAGGTGATGCTGCGCGTGGCGGATTAGCCGGGCGGGCCGCCTAGCGGCGCGTGAGACGGACCTGGATCGTTTCGGAACCGCCCGCAATCTGCCGCGAGCCGTCGCCGAAGGTCTTGTCCATCGTGAGTCGGATCGTGATCGTGCCCTGGCGGCCGCGGAGGACCCCCGAAATCGTGACCGTTGCCCCGCGGAGATCCATGCGGCTCCGGCTGTTGAGCACAAAGCTGTCGGAAAAACGGCCGTTCGCCCGGAGTTGCGCCGTGCCGCTCTCCGCGCGCGTGATGTTGGTGCTCTGCTCGACCGCGGGCGTCGCGGGCTGGCCGGGAATCTCCGTTTGCACCAGGGCGCGGAACCCGGCGATCTCGATCCGTCGGATCACCCCCTGCGCGGTGGACTCGAACAACACGGATGTCCCGTCCGCCGACATTCCGCCGTAGGTCCCTACCGCCGAGGGGGCCGCTCCGGCCCCTCCCGCGAAGCCCAAACTCACCACGGCCAGCAGCATTCCCATCGTCAGTTTCTTCATAGCAATCGGCGTTTTTTTCGAAGCGGTTCCGCGTGTCTTGCGGTCCGCTTCGGTGGGCAACCATCGGCGAGGAAATCGCGGGCCGCAACCGAAAAGAGGGGTATGGGGGCAGGGGTCTCTCTGCCCCGGCTGCGGCGCGGGAAGTCCCGCGTGAAAACCGCACGCCGCAGTTCGGTTTTTTGTGGCGGCGTCGCGTTGCGCGCTTAGCGGCGCGTGAAGCGGCCCAGCAGCTTGACTCCGTCCGAATACGAGGCGGAGAACACATAGGTATTCGGGCTGAGCAGGCGGATCGAGATCCGGCCCGTGCGGTCGTTATCCCGCGTGTAAATGCGCAGGGTTGCCGTCCGGAAGCTCCAATAGCCAGTGGCGATGCGATTCACTTGGCCTTTCTGCGTCGTGATCGAGTCGAGATTGCCGTCGGCGAAGCAACGCAGAAGGATTCGGTTTAGCGCGGCGTCGGAGCGAACCGTCGTCTGCTCGATTAAGCCTTTTCCCTGAAACTTTTTGAAACTTGTCGTCGTCTGCTGCTCCTCGGTTTTGCCTTTGAACGTTTTTACACGAACACCTTCCCAGTTCCCGACGAGGTCAGACAACTCGAGGGCGGAAGCTGATTGGGCAAGGAGGGCGAGGGCGAAAAGAGGAGCGAGAAATTTCATATTCTCTGCAAACCTAAGGACCTAGCAGGTTGAATCAAGGGGAAAGATTGGGATTTTACGCCAAGGGCGGAACCCGGGCGTTTGGAGGCCTGCACGACCAGATTACGCGATTGGTTCCCGGATGAAGATGCACCCGCCGGGCTCGTCAATGTCGGCCCGGCCCGCGGGAGCTTTCTGGCGAAGGACCTCGCCGGCGACCCGCTCAAGAATCTCCCGCCGCCGCCCTACCGCCCAGGGTTGCCGCGCGTTCCATTCGGCCAGGGCTTCAAAACAGATGACCGCGAGCGTCTCGCCGCTCGCAAACTCCCAGTAGAACGAAATGCGGCCGGCGGGTTCCTGATACTCCACCGAGCCGCTGCGCCCGCGCGACGTGATCTCCACGCTCCAGGGATCGGAGGCTGGTTGACTCATGGGCTCCGGTTATGCCCCGGCGCTTATCCGCTGCCGCAGCCGCGTGAAAATGCGGACCGCTACCAGCAGGCCCAGCGCGACCGCGAGAACCATGCCGGCGTCCCGCGGCTCCGGCACCGGCGCGGGCTCGATCGTCACGAGTGGGGTGACCGTCGGCGCGGTGTAATCGGAGTCGGTGAACTGCGCCCAGCCGCCCTCGAACCAATTGATCGTCACGTCGTTCGGGTTCACCGCCCACGTCGCGCGGAAGCGCAGGCCCTCGAAGGTGAAGGCGGCGCTCGGGGCGGCGTAGGCGTCGATCTGAACGTTCGAGGCGTTGTTGGAGCTTTGGTAGAACGCGAAGGACGAAGTCGAAAGCGCCGGAGCCCCCGCCGAGGCATTGATCCACTCCATGGTCTCACCGGTGAGCATGCTGATCTCGGGCGTTCCCCCGATGTTCACGCCAAACTGGAACCACCGGAACAGCATGAACATCGGTGCCTCCGGACTGCCCCCGACCTCCGGCGAGAAGGCGAAGACCTGGTTCGCCGACGCCCGGAATTCGAGGGTGAACGCGTCCCCCGCGCCAATCCCCGTGAGATTCAGTGCGCCCGGCACGGGCGTCGCATTGAGCTGGGTCTGCACGCTTGGCGGCATGTGCATTTCCGGGAAACCCGGATCGTAAGTGGTGATCGGCTCTCCGCTGACGCTCTGGATAAACTGGGCCCGGACCGGCAGGCCGAACAGGGCGACACCAACGAACAGAGGAAGAATCAACCGTTTCATCGCTCCGAGGACTTTATCATGAGCGCCCACCTCGCCGTCAACCGCCCCGACCGGCTTAACGCGGGAAGTCGAACCCCCGTTCTCGCGGCCGACGTGGGTCCCATGGTCCTCATCGACTCGCGAATGTCCTCAGTCAAGATGTGACCCCAAAACCCGCTCCAAACCGGCGAGGACTTCCGGATTCAGCGCGTGAACGATTCCCGAACGGTCCCCTTAGACTTCGCCCTCGGTGGGAATCCGCCGTCGCAGCAGGAGCGCGCCCAGTGCGGCCGCCCCCAGGAGTAGGGCGACCGACGGCTCGGGAACCGGCGTGAATTGCACCGCGCTCACGCCGAAGGAGAAAGTCGGGGGTCCACTGATGACCAGCTCCACTTCGTTGACCCCGTTGAGGAAGGCCGGGGAGTAGCCGCTGAGCGTGCGCACGTCAAAAAACACGTTGTAGCCGGTCACGGTAGACGTCAGCGCCGTCGCTCCCGTGAGCGTGATCCCGGCCGACGAATTCGTGAGCGACACGTTGAGCAGAGGCGGCGACGAATCGGCAATCAGATCTCTAATGGTCACCTCGAGGAAAACGTTCGGGCCGAGATCGAGGTCGAGTAACGTGTAATCGAGCGTGATCTCCCCCGTCCCGGTCCCGATCCCGATCCCGATCACATTCGCGCCCCAATCGCCGTCCCCGTTGATGTTGCTCTGCACGTCGGCGCTGTCCGTCGCGGCCACCGACAGCCGCCGACTGGCGGGAGAGCCGTCGATCGTCACCGGCGTAAAGGTGCTCTGGGGAAAGCCCGCCGTGGCCACCACCGAGCCCGTCGAGAGCTGGAAGGAGTCGAGCACGATTTGCGCGCGGGCCTCCGCCCCGATCCAAAGACTCCCCGCAACGATGGCGATACCCAACCTGGTGAACGAAACCATCCCTCGGCGTAATCCAGTCTCCCGTCTCTCGCAAGGCAATGCATGTCCCGGCGTGCGGTTGCCTCGAGCCGCCGGGGGGGCCTTCGGAGGCGCGAGCGAGGCTCCCGGCGCGGACGTCGCGGCATCTCCCGTGGAGCGCGTCGGGTCCTCCCGCGGGCGTTGGTGGAAGAACCCCTCCGCCGGCTTCCCATCACGCGGCCGCCGCCCTCTTGGTTTTTGTCCTGAGAATACGCTGGTTTGCATAGGTCCATCGGGCTACATCCTGCCCTCATGAACCGCATCGCCTCGGTCTTGCTTGCCTGGGGGATCGCGTTTGGCGCGGCCCACGCCGAACTCACGGAACCCGTCGTCATTCCGCTCACCAACTACAGCGAAGCGGGCCGATTGGCCATTCATGTCCGGCTCGGCACCAACCCGACCTATTTCCCCTACATTCTGGACACCGGGTCCTTCGCGTTTTTTACCGCTTTAGGCAACGCCACCGCCTGGGCGGGCCTCATCAGCGGAAACACGACCTCGGACACCTTCACGGCCAACTACACCGGCGGCCGGGGCTACACCGGAAACGCGGCCCACACCGACGTGCACTTCCAAATCGTGGGCGGCGGGAACTTCACCGTCACCGGCGCCACCATGGGCGCGATCACGCAGGCGACGTCGAATGGCACGATCTTGACCCAATGGGACGCCGACATCAACGCTCCCACGCCGATCCCCCCCGAGCCCCCGGGCCAACACCTCTTTTTCGGCACGTTCGGAGCGGGGCTTTTTGCGGTAAAAACGACCACGGCGAATCAGACGGACGGGGTAAGGCTCCCCAGCGTCTTGAACCAGGTGGACTACGGAAGTTTGACCCCCGGTTGGATCATCCACACCGGCGGTCCGAACTCCCAGTCGGCGACTCTCACCGTGGGGTTGACCCCGCAGTTGGTGGAATCGTTCCCGATCATCCTTCCCCTGAACCCGGCAAGGGGCAGCGCGACCATCAAAAACAAAAACGGCACCACCTCCCTGCTCTTTTCGGAAGATCAAACCAAAGCGACCTGCACCGTCGTGGGAGGAGGGCGCCCCATCCGGACGAACGTTTCGGTGGTCTTTGATACGGGCGGCACCCTCTACCCGAAGATCGGTCCGGGAGTCGTCCCCGGCTCCCTCGTCGCCGCCAAATACGTGTCCCCCAAGGCATCCGTCTTCCTGAGCACGAATTCCGGGTCAAAAAACCCGCTCACGAACCTCGACTGGACCATCCAGCAGGCCGACACCACCAAGAATCTCATCTCGGTGGGTCAGACTGGCAGTTCCGCCACCATCAACACCGGCATCCCGCTCTTCTACAGTTACGACGTCATGTTCGACCTGAAGGCCGGCGTCGTCGGCCTGCGCCCGGTCTGGAGCCCGACCCGGCCGTATGTGGGCCCCACCAGGAACCGCGTGACCGGATCCCCCCAATCTCCGACGCTCCGGATATCCGGGGATTGCAGCAGCCCGGTGGGCCTGCGGCGGGTGACCGTCCGCAACGTCACCGCCGGTTCGCAACGCAACCTCACCGGCAACGGCCCGTGGACGGTTTCGCTCCGAGCGGAGCCCGGAGCAAAGAACCTCATCCTCATCGAAGCCATCGACCTGCTCGGGAAAAAATCCGTTCTGCGGAAGACCATCGCGGTGGGCGGCACGCCGAAATAAAGCCCTCCCCCCGAGGCATCCATCGACATCAACGGCGGGATCCGACGCCCCCCCGCCGCGGCGCGAAAGCCGCGCAGGCTGCGGAAGCGTCACCCGGTGAGCATCGGGAACTCTGCCCCGCAAAGTTTCCCCCCGCCCGAGGTCCGGCCTGGCCCCGCCGCTAGGGCTGGGCCGCCGGCGCGGGCGGCGCGTCGTCGCCGGAGGAGCGCGTCGGGTCCTCCAGCAGGCTTTGGTTGAAGAATTCCTCCGCCCGCTCGGGCTGGCCGAGGTTTGCGTTCGCCAGATCGAGCAACGCCGCCGCAACGAAGCGGTCCAGCAACGCCGGCACCTGCGCCAGCGTCGCGCGGTGGTATTCGCTCGTGCCCCGGCGGAAAAACTCCGCGTAACCCCGCGCTCCCGCGGTCGAACGCATCGCGCACCCGCCCCTCGCGTTAGCGGGTGCCGGCTACTGGCACGCCTCGCACTCCCCGCCGTTGCGCATGGCTTCGATGGAGCAGGCGGTTTTTTCGGCGGCGGTGAATTCCTTCTTCGCCGGGGCGGCGGCCGTTGTGGTCGCGCCGGCGCCGGCGTGGCCGCGGACTTCCTTCTTCGCGCTGGTGGTGGCGCCTTCGATGTTCGAGGCACCCGTGGAGCGGAGGTAGTAGGTGGTCTTCAGGCCGGTGTGCCAGGCGCGGCGATACATGTGGCTGAGCACTTTCAGGTCGGGCTCTTCGATGAAGAGGTTCACGCTCTGGCTCTGGTCGATCCACTTCTGCCGGCGGGCGGCGGCGTCGATGATGAACTCAAAGGGGACCTTGAAGACTGTGAGGTGCTTGCGCTTGAGGTCGGCGGGGATGTCTTCGAGGTTTTCGAGCTCGCCGCCGAAATACTTGAGCTGGTCGAGCATGGCGTCGTTCCACTTCCCGATTTTCTTGAGGTCGCGGACGAGTTCGCCGCTGAGGATGGTGTATTTGCCGCCGAGGTTTTCCTTCACGAAGAGGTTCTTGAAGTTCGGCTCGATGCAGGGGGTGGTGCCGGTGATGTTTGAGATGGTGGCAGTCGGCGCGATGGCGAGGACGTTGCTGTTGCGCATGCCCTGGCGCTTGATTTTCTCGCGCACGGGGTGCCAGTCGAGCTTGCCGCCGCGGGGGACGTCGATCTTGATGCCGCGCTCCTGCTCGAGGAGGTCGAGGGTGTCCTGCGGGAGGAGGCCGCGGTCCCACTTCGACCCGCGGTAGCTGCTGTAGGCGCCGCGTTCGGCGGCGAGGTCGCTGGAGGTGGAGTAGGCGAAGTAGGCGATGGCCTCCATGAATTCGTCGTTAAACTCGACGGCTTCGGCGCTGGCGAAGCTGAGGCTGCGTTTGAAGAGGGCGTTCTGCACGCCCATGACGCCGAGGCCGATGGGGCGGTGGCGCTGGTTCGAGCGTTTGGCGGCTTCGGTGGGGTAGAAGTTGATGTCGATGACGTTATCGAGGGCGCGGACGGCGACGGTGATGGTCTCGCGGAGCATGTCGAGGTCGAGCTCGCCGTTGTCCTTCACGTGGGTGTCGAGGATGACGGAGCCGAGGTTGCAGACGGCGGTCTCGTCCTCGGAGGTGTTGAGCGTGATCTCGGTGCAGAGGTTCGAGCTGTGGATGACGCCGGCGTGGTCCTGCGGGCTGCGAACGTTGCAGGGGTCCTTGAAGGTGATCCAAGGGTGGCCGGTCTCGATGAGCATTTTGAGCATGCTCTTCCAGATTTCGAGGGCGGGGACTTCGCGGCCGAAGATTTTGCCTTCCCGGGCGAGTTGCTCGTAGTGGGCGTAGCGGTCCTCGAACTTACGGCCGTAGAGGTCGTGGAGGTCGGGGGTCTCGTTGGCGCGGAAGAGGGTCCAGTTTTGGCGGGCCTCCATGCGCTTCATGAAGAGGTCGGGGATCCAGTTCGCGGTGTTGAGGTCGTGAGTGCGGCGGCGTTCGTCGCCGGTGTTGCGGCGGAGTTCGAGGAAGTCCTCGATGTCGTTGTGCCAGGTCTCGAGGTAGGCGCAGCCGGAGCCGCGGCGTTTGCCGCCCTGGTTGACGGCGACGAGCTGGTCGTTGTGGAGCTTGAGGAAGGGGATGACGCCCTGGCTTTCGCCGTTGGTGCCCTTGATGTAGCCGCCGGTGCCGCGGACGGCGGTCCAGGAGCCGCCGAGGCCGCCGGCCCACTTCGAGAGGTAGGCGTTTTCGGCGATGCCGCGCTGCATGATGGACTCGAGGGAGTCGTCGATCTTGTAGAGGTAGCAGCTGGAGAGCTGGCTGTGGGGGGTGCCGGAGTTAAAGAGCGTGGGGGTGCTGGAGCAGAAGCGGCGGCCTTTGTAGAGGTTGTAGAGGCGGATCACCCATTCCTCGCGGTCCTTGGGCTCTTCGATGAAGAGGCCCATGGCGACGCGCATCCAGAAGAACTGCGGGGTCTCGACGCGGCGGGCGGGTTTGCGGGTCTTGTCGACGATGAGGTAGCGGTCATACATCGTCTGGATGCCGAGGTAGTCGAAGTCGAGGTCGGCGCTGGGGTCGAGGGCGTCGGCGAGGCGGTCGAGCTGGTAGCCGAGGAGCTTCGGCGAGAGGCGTTCGATGGTGACGCCGTGACGGAGGTAGGCCTTGAAGGCTTTTTTGTGGGCGTCCTTGAGGCCTTCGATGCCGTCGCGGACGATGTTCCAGTCGAGGACTTCCTCGTAGATGTAGGAGAGGAGGATGCGGCCGGCGAATTTCGCGAAGTCGGCGTCGCGTTCGATGAGGGATTTGGCGTTGAGGACGATGGTCTCGCGGAGGCCGTCTTCGGTGGTCTCGGCGCCGATGGAGCGGCGGAGTTCGCGTTCGATGGTGTCGGCGTCGAGGTTGAGTTCGAGGCCGATGGCGGCGAAGGCGATGCGGGCGCGGAGCTCGGTGCCGTCCCAGAGGTCGGTGGTGCCGTTGCGGCGCTGGACGGTGACGAAGGTGGCCTGCTGGGCGTCGTCGACGGGGGCGGCGGGGCGTTCCTCGCGGAGCTGGCGGCGGTGGGCGCGGTAGAGGACGTAGCTGGCGGCGACCTTGTAGTAGCCCTGGCGCATGAGTTCCTCCTGAACCATGTCCTGGACGTCTTCGATGTGGACGAAGGCCTGGTCGCCGCGGCGGACGCGCTCGGTGATGGCGCGGGCGACGAGGGAGGCGGGTTCGGCGTCCTCCTTCTCGTCGAGGAAGGCCTTGCGGACGGCGTTTTCGATTTTGTCCTCGATCCAGGGGACGACGGCGCCGTTGCGGCGGATGAGGCGGACGGTGACGGGGGTCTCGTCGGCCTCGGTCACGCGGAAGCTGCCGCCGCGGGCGGAGCGGCTGAAGACGAGGCTTTTGGCGACGTCGTGGGCGTCGTTTTCGATGAGGGCCTTCTCGATGAGGAGGGAGAGGTCGTTCTCGGAGAGCTTGAGCGTGCGGCCTTCGGCGACCTGCTCGGCGAGTTTCTCGGCGACGGAGTGGGCGACGTTGGCAACGAGGCCGCGGTTGTGGTCGTTGAAGATGTCGGATTCCTCGCGGGAGAGGAGGAGGTCGGTGAGGGCGTTGCCGATTTCGTCGGCGACGTCGGCGAGCTGGAAGGTGCGCTCCTCGCCGCCGCGGGTGACGCGGATCTCGGGGCGTTCCTCGGCGATGAGGACCTCGCGCCACTTGTAGTCGGGCTTTTGCTCGCGCGGGGTGGTGACGATTCGTTTGAGGACGAGGTCTTCTTCGAGGGTGAGCTTACGGATCATGGCGGCGGCAGCGGGCGGTGGTGGGTTTTGTTCCGGGGAGAACGGGGCGGTGGAGAATTAGAGTTCGTCGTCGTCGGCGTCCTTGATGGCGGCGGCGCGGCGGTAGTCGGTGACGCGGCTTTCGAAGAAGTTGGATTCCTTGCGGAGGTCCATCATTTCGGCGAGCCAGGGGAGGGGGTTCGCGATCGGGCCGTTGAGGGGCTCGAGGCCGACGTCGACGAGGCGGCGGTCGCCGATGTAGTCGATGTAGGTGAGGAATTCCTCCTTGGTGAGGCCGACGGCGGAGACGGGCAGGCAGTCGGCGATGAAGTCCTTCTCGAGGCGGACGGCTTCGCGCATGGTGGCGCGGAGTTCCTCGCGGAAGTCCTCGGTCCAGATTTCCTGGTTCTCCTCGATGAGGTCCATGAGGAGGTTGCGGAAGACCTCGATGTGGTTGCTCTCGTCGCGGAGCGTGTAGCTGAACATCTGGCCGATGCCGGGGAACTTCGTCTGGCGGTAGAGCGCGAGGACCATGCCGAAGAGGCCGTAGAACTGCGTGCCTTCCATGCACTGGCCGAAGAGGAAGATGTTCTTCGCGAGGGCCTGCTTGCCTCCGACGGTGGAGAGGTCCATGTCGCGGCGCAGGGAGCGGCTGTTGCTCACGACGAACTCGGTCTTTTGTTTGATCGTGGCGATGTCCTCGAACATGGCCTCGCATTCGTGCGGGTTGATGCCGAGCGAGCTGATCATGTAGACGAGCGAGTCGGCGTGGATGTTCTCCTCGTGGGCGTGGCGGCCGAGCACGAGCTTCAGCTCGGGGGCGGTGACGAGTTCGCGGACGACGTGCTGGATGTTGTCGCCGACGATGCCTTCGGCGGCGGAGAAGTAGCCGATGGCCATTTTGATGATCCAGCGCTCGGTCTCGGAGATCTTGCCGGAGTCGTCGCGCCATTGCTCGATGTCGCGCTGCATCTGGATGTCCTCGGGTTCCCAGTGGTTCGCCTTCATCGTCTTGTAGAGATCGTAGGCCCAGGCGTATTTGACCGGCAGGATGTTGAAGAACATCGTGTCGCGGCCGTTGATGACGCGCTTGGCGGCGTAGGCGGCTTCGGCTTTCTCCCGGTCGAGAATGAAGGTGCGATCGCCGATCTGGATGGTGGTGGTCTGGGACATGAGGATGCGGAGCGGTTTTCGGGTTATCTGGGCGTCAGGGAGGGCGACCGTGCCTTTTACAACGTCCCGGCGCGGTGGTTTCCCAACGTGTCAAAAACGTTACGTGAGACGGGGGTCGGGGGTCAATCAAAAACCACTAGGGATTGTGGTTATGGGAAAAAATTGCCACTACGGGCGGTGTAAATCGAAAATTCCTCCATTTTGCCGCTTGACGCTTCGGGAGCCCCGCTGGAGGCCGCAGAAACGGGCCTTTTCGCGGGGTAGCCCGGCTGGAGCTTGCAGCCGAGCGGCTGGGCGTGGGGTTGCCAGCGGGGAGGCCCGGTTTTAGGCTGGGGAGATGGATTCCCAGATTGTGCGGCGGATGTCGCGGGCGGAGTTGGACGGGGTGGTGGCCTGGGCGGCGCAGGAGGGGTGGAACCCGGGACGCGACGATGCCGGGGCCTTTTGGGCGGCGGATCCGGAGGGATTCTTCGTGGCCGAACGGGCGGGGGAGATCGTGGGAGCCATCTCGGCGGTGCGCTACGGGGCGGACTATGGATTTGTCGGCTTATTCATTGTGCGGCCCGGTGAGCGGGGGCGGGAGCTGGGCTGGCGGTTGGCCGAGGCGGCGCTGGCGCACCTGGGGGAGCGGGTGATCGGGATCGATGGGGTGCTCGCCAAGGAGCGGCAATACGCGAAGTTTTTCGGGTTTCGGCTGGCGCACCGCAACGTGCGCTACGGCGGGGTGCCGCGGGGCTTGCCGGCGCCTTCCGCCGGGCTCGAGCCGGTGGCGGCGGTGCCGTTTGTGGAGTTGGCGGCGTTTGATGCGCGCCACGTGCCGGCGCCGCGGGAGACGTTTTTGCGGGCCTGGCTGGAGTTGCCGCATGGGTTCGGCCTCGTGGCGCGGGAGGGTGGGGGCATCGCGGGCTACGGCGTCGCCCGGGAATGCGTCGAGGGCTGGAAGATCGGCCCGCTTTTTGCCGCGCGGCCGGAGGTCGCGGCGGATCTCCTGGCCGGGCTGGCAGCGGGCGCGGGCGGGGGGGTGGTTTATCTCGACGTGCCGGAGGACAACGCCGCCGCCCGGGCGCTCGCGGCGCGGCATGGGCTGGCCGAGGTCTTTGCCACGGCGCGCATGTATCGGGGCGCGGCCCCGGCGTTGCCGCGGGAGGCCATTTACGGCATCACGACCTTTGAGCTGGGCTAGCCGACCCAGCGAAAGGTGGTGGCTTTCTCCACCTCGGGATGGAGGCTCAGCGCGACGGGGCATTGCTCGGCCACGCGTTCCAGGTCGGCCCGGTGGGGGTGGTCGGCGGGGAGGGGGACGTCGATTTCGACCTCGATGCGGGCGATTTTTCGCGGGGCGGTGGCAGTCATGATCTTCCGGATCGTGGCGCGGGCCCCGGCGGGAAAGTCAAAGCCCTGGCGCTGGGCGAAGATGCCCATGGTGGTGACCATGCAGGCGCCGAGCGAGGTGGCGCAGAGGTCCGTGGGGCTGAAGGCCGCGCCCTGGCCGAGGTTGTCGGTGGGGGCGTCGGTGAGGATGCGGGTGCCGGAGGGGCCGTGCGTGGCCTCGCAGCGGAGGCCGCCGAGATAGGTGAGGGAAAATTCAACCATGGCGCGCCCAGTTTTCCGCGGAAGCGGGCGCGTGGCGATGCGGAATTTTCCCCGCGGCGCGGCGGGGGCGGTCAGCGGCGGCGCTTTTTCGCGGCGGCGCCGAACTTCATGCCCTTGTGGGTGCGGACGCCCTTCGCGCCCTTGAGCACCTGCTTGACGCGGGCTTCGTCGAACACCGCGGAATACACGTAGTCAAAGCCCTCGAGCTTGGTGCGCTCGACCTTCTGGCCGATGAAGCGCTCGATGTCCTCGACGTGCGGGAGTTCCTCGGCCGTCATGATCGTGAAGGCGTCGCCGGTGGCCTCGGCGCGGCCGGTGCGGCCGATGCGGTGGACGTAGTCCTCGGGGTGCTGGGGCACGTCGTAGTTGATGACGTGGCTCACGCCGGCGATGTCGATGCCGCGGGCGGCGATGTCGGTGGCGACCATGACCTCGTATTTGCCGCTCTTGAAGCCCTCGAGCGCGTCGATGCGCTCCTGCTGGGTGCGATTGCTGTGCAGGGAGGTGACGGAATGTTTTTCGTCCTTGAGCTTGCGGGTGATGCGGTCGGCGCCTTCCTTCGTGCGCGAGAAAATCAGCACGCTGTGGTAGTTCGTCGCTTCGAGGAGGGCGAGGAGGAGGTCGAACTTCTGGTCCGCGGCGACCGGGTAGATCGCGTGGGTGACGCTTTCGGCGGGCGAGCGGCGGGCGCCGATTTCGATTTTTTCGGGGTCCTTGAGGCACCAGGTGGCGAGGCGACCGATTTCGTCCGGCACGGTGGCCGAGTAAAGGAGGGTCTGCCGCTGTTCGGGGCATTTTTCAATGATGCGCCGCACGTCGGGCAGAAAGCCCATGTCGAGCATGCGGTCGACCTCGTCGAGGACGAGGATTTCAATGCGGTCGAGGCGGACGTCGCCCTGCTCCATGAAGTCGAGCAGCCGGCCGGGGGTCGCGCACACGATGTCCGCGCCGGCCTTCAATTCCTCGCGCTGCTTGCCGTAACCGACGCCGCCGAAGAGGCAGGTGATGTCGATGTGCATGAACCGGGCATAGTCGCGAAAGGCGGTCTCGACCTGCATGGCGAGCTCGCGCGTGGGCTCCAGCACGAGGCAGCGGGGATGGCCCTGGCCGTTGCCGAGGCGGGAGAGGATCGGCAGCGCAAAGGCGCCGGTTTTGCCCGTGCCGGTTTGCGCGGAGGCGATGAGGTCCCGGCCGGACAGGACGACCGGGAAGGAACGCAATTGAATGGGACTCGGGTCCACGTAGCCCATCCGCTGTGCGCCGTGAACGACCGCATCGGAGAGGCCTAAATCTTGAAATGACATAACTGCAAACCGTGAAATTGGTCACGATGCCGCGGGGTGTCGAAGGAAAAATATGCCCTTTCGCTTGGCGCGGCGGGGGAAGCGGCCCATTTTTGGGGTTTTCGTCCATGGATTCCTTCGAACTGCTGGGCCTTCCCCGCCAAGCCTGGCTCGACCCCGCGGCCATCCGGGCGGCCTTCCAGGAGCGGGCGCGCGTGCTCCATCCGGATGCCGCCGCCGGGGACGAGGCCGCCTTTGCGCGCCTGAACGCGGCCTGCCAGGAACTCGGCATCGTTTCTCGCCGCCTGCGGCTGCTGGCCGCGGGGGCCGAAGCGCCGGCCGTGCCGTGGGATCCCGCCCTCGGCTTTGAAATCGCCGGGCTCCTGCCGGCCGTGGACGCCGAGCTGGCCGCGGGAAATGCGCCGGGCAATCCCCTGCTGACAGTCCTGCGCGCCCAGCGCCGCCGGGACCTCGCGACGCGAGTCGCGGCGCTGCTCGCCGGGGTGGCCCGGCGGCGGGAACAAGCCGAGGCGGAGTTGCGCCGCCTGGCGCCCGGGGAGGCGGCGGCCCTCGCGGGGATGGCGACGGAGTTTGCCTACCTCGAGCGGTGGGAGGAGCAGTTGCGCCGCCGCGAGCTGGAGCTGCGGATCCTGGCGGGTTGAGCGGGGCGTTTTCGGGCGGTTCTTCAAGGAGGGGGAGGCCCGAGGCTGGCATCCGGGTGTAGACTGCCGTCATGACCGATCCAACCGACACGCCTCGCGGCGCTGGTGAGACCGAAAAGCACGCGTGCTGTCATGCCCCCCAGCCGGTGGAGCCGCGCCCCCGTCCGCGCAAGGCGTGGTATTGCCCGATGTGCCCGGGCGTTGAATCGGATGAGCCCGGCACCTGCCCGATCTGCGGCATGGCGCTCGAGCCGACCGACCCGGCCGCGGCCGATGAGCGGGAGCGCCGCTCGATGGAACGGCGGTTCCTCGGCGGAGCGGTGCTGGCGCTGCCGGTGGTGGTGCTCGCGATGGGGGCGCATTTGCCCGGCGTCGCGGCGGTGCCGGCCGCGCTTTCGCTCTGGATCCAGTTCGCGCTGGCAACGCCCGTTGTCGGGATCGCCGGCTGGCCGCTTTGGCAGCGGGGGCTGCGTTCGTTCCGGCCCGGGGCGCGGCTGAACATGTTTTCCCTCATCGTCCTCGGGGTGGGCGCGGCCTACGGCTTCAGCCTCTGGTCGCTTTTTGCCGTGACGACGGGCCGGGCGGCGACGGCCCCCGTTTACTTTGAGGCGGCGGCGGTGATCACCGTGCTCGTGCTGCTGGGGCAGGCGCTGGAGTTGCGGGCCCGGGCCGGCACCGGCGCGGCGATCCGGGCGTTGATGAATCTGGCCCCGCCCGTCGCGGTGAAGGTGGAAGCCGACGGCGAGCGGGAGGTGCCGCTGGCCGAGGTGCTCGTGGGGGATCGTCTCCGCGTGAAGCCCGGGGCCAAGGTGCCCGTGGACGGCGTGATCGAAAGCGGCGCCGGGGCGGTGGATGAATCCATGCTCACCGGCGAGTCCATGCCGGTGCGCCGGCAGCCCGGCGATTCGCTTGCGGCGGGCACGCTGAACGGCGAAGGCAGCCTGATCCTGCGCGCGGAACGCGTCGGCGCGGACACGCTGCTCGCCCGCATTGTGGCGATGGTGGCCGAAGCGCAACGGTCCCGCGCTCCGATCCAACGGCTGGCCGACGCGGTCTCCGCGTGGTTTGTGCCGGCCGTGCTCGTTTTTGCCGTGGTCACGTTTGTCCTCTGGCTGTTCCTGGGCGGGCAGGGTCCCGGCTTTGCGCTCACGCAGGCCGTGGCGGTCCTGATCATCGCCTGCCCCTGCGCCCTTGGGCTGGCCACGCCGATGTCGATCATGGTCGCGGTCGGTCGCGGGGCGGGCTCCGGCGTGCTCGTGCGGGAGGCCGCGGCGCTCGAGGTGCTCGGTCGCGTAACGGTGGTCGCGGTCGACAAAACGGGCACGCTCACCGAGGGGCACCCGCGCTTGACCGCGCTGGAATCCGCCGGCGACACGCCGCTGGACGAACTGCTCGCGCTCACCGCCAGCCTGGAACAGGCCAGCGAACATCCGCTCGCGGCGGCCGTCGTGCGGGCGGCGCGGGAGCGGAATCTCGACCTCGGAGCCGTGGAGGATTTCTCGGCCGTGCCCGGTTGCGGCGTGCGGGGCCGCGTGAACGGCCGCGCGTTGCGGGCCGGCTCCAGTCGCTGGCTCGCGGAGGATCTCCCGTTGCCGGAGGGGCTCACCGCCGCGGCCCGCCAGGCGGAAGAGGCCGGACAAACCGTGCTCTGGCTGGCGACGGACGCGGCCGCGCTCGGGTGGATCGCGCTCTCCGATCCCATCAAACCCACGGCCGCCTCCGCCATCGCCGGCCTCCACGCGCGGGGCGTGCGGGTCGTGATGCTCACCGGCGACAACGCCCGCGTGGCCGGCCGGGTGGCGCGCACGCTCGGCCTGGATGAATTCACCGCCGAAGTCACCCCCGCCGGGAAACTCGCCGCCGTTCGCAGCCTGCGCGCGGGCGGGGCGGTCGTGGCCATGGCGGGCGACGGCGTCAACGACGCCCCGGCCCTGGCGGCGGCGGACGTCGGCCTGGCCATGGGCACCGGCACCGACGCCGCGATGCACAGCGCCGGCGTTACCCTCGTCAAAGGCGACCTGCGCGGCATCGGCCAGGCGTTGGCCCTCGGGCGCGCCACGATGGCGAACATCCGCCAGAACCTCTTTTTCGCCTTCGCCTACAACGCGCTCGGCGTCCCCATCGCCGCCGGCGCGCTCTACCCGTGGCTCGGTTGGACGCTCGATCCCATGCTCGCCAGCGCCGCCATGGCGTTGAGCAGCGTGTGCGTCGTGGCGAATGCGCTGCGCCTGCGGAAGGCGGATTTGCAATCCCCGGTTGCGGATTCCCCACCAGGGCTTAAACTGACGGCGTTGTGAAACGCCCCGCGTCCACCGCCCGTGCCACGACTTCCGCCTCCGCGAAGTCGCTCGCCGTGATCGTCACCCTCTTCGTGGCGCTCTTCCTCGCGGTCAACCATTGCGAACTCGGCGCGCTCACCGCCTCCGCGCGGGCGGAGTCCGCCTGCTGCGCGAAAAAATCCGCGCCCGCCCCGCTGCCCGCCGGCTGCCATTTCGCGGAATGCTGCGCGGCCCTCGCCGGTCCGCTGCCCGTGCTGGCCACCGTCCCCCCCGCGCCCTGGTTGCCGCATCTTCCGGTGATTGCCCCCGCCCGCGCGGAGGTCCCGCCGCCTACCGCGCCGGAACTCGCCGCCCGCGACGGCCGGGCGCACGGACCGCCCGGAGGCATCCGCTTTTTGCAGGTTCTTGGTTCGCGCAGCGTGCCCGCGCATGGGCCGCCCGCCTGGTTGGCTTGATCGTGAACGTCCCGCGCCGCCCGCATTCGGAGCGGCGGGGCGCCTAGCGGGTAGGGCGACTTCTGCCCGCGCCAATCATTCCAACCAATTACATCCAATGAAAATTTCGACTCTGCTTCTTCTCTTCACCGCGCTCCTCGGCTCCCTGAGGGCCGCCGACGCGCCCGCCTATCCGCTCACGACCTGCGTGGTCTCGGGCGAAAAACTCGGCGAAATGGGCAAACCCGTCGTCGTGACCCACGAGGGCACCGAGGTCCACCTCTGCTGCAAAGGCTGCCAGCGGGAATTCGACAAGGATCCCGAGGCCTTTGTTTCCAAGGTGAAGGCGGCCACCCCGGCCAAGCCGTAAACCGGTCCGCCGGATCGTCGCCCCCGCGGGTGGCGATCCGGCAAACCCCAACCGGATCATGAAATCCCTTGCCCGCGCGGCACGGGCGGTCGGCCTTTTCGGCCTGCTGCTCGTCGTGGCCGCCTGCTCCAAACCCGCCGCCCCCGAGGCGCGGCGCGTGAAATTCTACCAAAGCCCGATGCACCCGTGGATCACCGCGGACAAGCCGGGTAACTGCACCATCTGCGGCATGGCCCTCGTGCCGGTCTACGAGGGCGAGCCGGGCGCTGCCGCGGCAAAAACCAACGATGTCGCGCTCACGCAATCCGGCGTTCACGCCCTGGGCGTGGCGACCGTGCCCGTTGGCCGCGTCGACCTCACGCGCACGCTCCGCTTGAGCGGCGTCTTCGAGGACGATGACAATCTCCACCGCGTTGTCGCCGCCTTTTACGACGGGCGCATCGACCGCGTCTACGTCGACCACGTCGGCCAGTTCGTCACCCGGGGCACCCCGCTTGCCGCCATCTACAGCCCGGAACTCCTCTACGTCGTGCGCGAGCTGCAGACCGCCACCCAGGCCGGGGAAGCCGCCGTCGCCGCCAGCTCCGCGCGCCGGCTCGTGCAGTATGGTCTGCCTGCCGAGCAGGTCGCCGCCCTGGCCCGGCAGCGTCAGCCCGCCTCCACCATCGATCTCCTTGCGCCCGACGACGGCACTATTGTCGTGCGCAGCGCCATCCAGGGCCAATACATCAAGACGGGCGAGCCGCTCTTCGAACTCGGCAACCTCGCCCGGCTCTGGTTCCACGCCGAGGTTTACGAGCGCGACGTCCCGCTCCTGCGCGCGGGGCAACCCGCCACGCTCACCACCCCCACCGTGCCCGGCCGGGACTTCCCCGGGGTCGTCACCTTCATCGACCCGAACTTCGACCCCACCTCGCGCAGCACCAAGGTTCGCATCGAGGTCGATAATCCCCTCGTCCCCGGAGATCCGTCCGGGGGCCGTCGAATCATTCCCCACCGGGCCTACGGCGAGGCCCGCGTCACCGTGAATCTCGGCCCCGCCCTCGTTGTGCCGGCCTCGGCCGTGCTGCGCGACGGGCGGCGATCCGTCGCCTACATCGAAACCGCCCCCGGCCGCTACGAGCCCCGCGCCGTCCGGCTCGGCCGCTCCGGCGACGACGGCATCGAGGTGCTCTCCGGTCTGGCCGAAGGCGAGCGGGTCGTCGCCACCGGCAACCTTCTCATCGATGCCGAGGCCCAGTTGCGCGCCAGCGGCGAACCGACCACGCCATGAACCCACCGCCTCCCGCCGGCGGTGCCATCGCCGCCCTCATCGACTGGTCGCTGCGCAACCGCTTCCTCGTGGCTTGCGCCACGCTGCTCCTCGTCGCCAGCGGCATCTGGGCCATCCGCCACACCCCGGTGGACGCCATCCCGGACCTGAGCGAAAACCAGGTCATCGTGTTTGCGGACTGGCCCGGCCGCAGCCCGCAGGAGGTCGAGGATCAGGTGACCTACCCGCTCTCGACGAACCTCCAGGGCCTCGCCGGCGTGCGCGAGGTGCGCGCGCAATCCATGTTCGGCTTCTCGCTGCTGACCGTGGTGTTTGCGGATCGCGTGGACAATTCCTTCGCCCGCACGCGCGTGCTCGAACGGTTGAGTTTCCTGCCCTCGCTGCTGCCTCCCGGCGTCACCCCGCAGCTTGGCCCCGATGCGACCGGCCTCGGCTGGGTTTACCAGTATTACCTCAAGGTCGACCCCGCCCGCGCCGGCCCCGGGACCGATCTCGGCTCGCTCCGTTCGCTGCAGGACTTCTTCCTCCGCTACCAGCTCGCGGCCGTGCCCGGCGTGGCCGAAGTCGCGAGCCTCGGCGGCTTCGTGCGGCAGTATCAGATCGCCGTGGAGTCCGGGAAAATGCGGCAGGCGGGCGTCACCCTGCGCGAGGTGATGGATGCCCTTGCCAGCAGCAACCTCAACGTCGGCGGCAAGGTGATCGAGGAGAACGGCATGGAGTTCGTCGTGCGCGGCGTGGGCCTCGTGAACTCCCTCGACGACCTGCGGCAGATCGCCGTGAAGAGCAACGGCGACGTGCCGATTTACCTTGGCGATCTCGGCACCGTCTTGATCGGTGGCGACTTCCGGCGCGGCGCGCTTGACGTCGACGGCCAGGAAGTCGTGGGCGGCATCGTGGTGATGCGCACGGGCGAAAACGCGATGCAGGTCATCGAGCAGGTGAAGGAAAAGGTCGCCGCGATCACGCCCAGCCTGCCGCCGGGGGTGACCATCGAGCCGTTCTACGACCGCAGCGACCTGATCAGCCGGACCATCGACACGCTGCGCCACGCGCTGCTTGAAGAAATTCTCCTCGTGACGCTCGCGCACATCCTCTTCCTCTGGCATTTCCGCAGCATTCTGATCGTCACGATTCCGCTGCCGGTCTCGATCCTCGTCTCGTTTCTGCTCATGAACGCGTTCGGCATCTCGTCGAACATCATGTCGCTCGCGGGCCTGGCGATTGCCATCGGCGTGCTGGTCGATGCCGGCATTGTGATGACGGAAAACGTCATCCGGCACTGCGAGGAAAGCGAACGCGCGCGGGGTCGTCGGCTCACACCCGAGGAGACCCTGGCCACGACGCGCGCGGCGGCGCAGCAGGTCGGGCGGCCGATCTTTTTCGCGATGGCCATCATCATCCTGGCCTTCCTCCCGGTCTTCGCGCTCGGCGGCCAGGAGGGCAAACTCTTCCACCCCCTCGCGTTCACAAAGACCTTCGCGATGGTCGGGGCGACCGTGTTGGCGGTGACGCTCGTGCCCGTGCTCTGCACGTGGCTGGTGCGCGGCCCCTTCCGCCCTGAGCGCGACAATGTCCTCATGCGCACGCTCATGGCGCTGTATCGCCCCGCGCTCGGCTTCGCCCTGCGCCACGGCCGGATCGTGATTGGCGCCGCGGCCGCGCTGCTGCTGGGCGCCCTGTTTCTCGCCAGCCGCATGGGCAGCGAGTTCATGCCGCCGCTCAACGAGGGCAGCCTGCTCTTCATGCCCGTGCTGCTGCCCAGCACCTCCCTGCCCGAGGTGAAGCGGGTGATGGCCTGGCAGGACCAGATCATCAAATCCCTGCCCGAGGTCGCCTCCGTGGCCGGCAAGCTCGGGCGCGCCGACTCCGCGACCGATCCCGCGCCCACCGAAATGATCGAGACCACGATCATGCTCCGCCCGTCCGCGGAATGGCGGCCCGGCATGACGAAGGATCGCATCATCGCGGAGCTCAGCGAGCGGTTGAGCGTGGTGCCCGGGTATGTCCCGGGCTTTCTCCAGCCGATCGAAAACCGCGTGCTCATGCTCAGCACGGGCATCCGCGCGCAGGTCGGCATCAAGGTGCTCGGGGCGGACCTTGATGAAATTCAGCGCGTCGCTTTTCAAATCGAACGACTCGTGCGCACCGTCCCCGGCGCGCTTGGCGTTGCGGCTTCGCGCGTGCAGGGCAAACCCTACGTCGAGGTCCACCCCGACCGCCTCGCCCTCGGCCGGTATGGCTTGAAGGTTCGCGACGTGATGGACGCCGTGGAAATCGGCATCGGCGGCGTGAACGTGAGCACGACCATCGAGGGCCGGGCGCGTTATCCGATCCAGCTCCGCCTCGACCGCGGCGAGCGCGACGACCTGGAGCGCCTCGGCGACATCCTGCTCGTGACGCCGGACGGGCGTTCCGTTCCGCTGGGCCAGGTCGCGCGTATCGAGCGGACGACCGGGCCGAGCGAGATCGCGAGTGAGAACGGCCGGCTGCGCGTGTTTGTGCAGACCAACGTTCAGGGACGCGATCTCGGTGGGTTCGTGAACGAGCTGCGCGCCCGCGTTGCCCGCGAAATCACGCTGCCGGCCGGGGTGACCATCGAGTGGAGCGGGCAGTTTGAGCACCAGATTCGCGCCCAGCGCACGCTCACGGTGATCGTCCCGATTGTGCTGCTCATCATCCTCATGCTGCTGACGATGGTGTTCCGTTCGGCGCTGGAGGCTTCGCACGTCATCCTGGCGGTCCCCTTCGCGCTTTCGGGCGGCATGATCCTCCAATCGCTGCTCGGGTATCCGTTCAGCGTGGCGGTGTGGGTGGGTTACATCGCGCTGTTTGGCACGGCGATTCAGACCGGCGTGGTGATGGTCGTGTATCTGGAGGAGGCGCTGGAGCGGAAGCGGCGCGAGCGGGGCGGGGACTTTGCCCTGGCGGACCTTCACGCGGCGATCATGGAGGGCGCGATGCTCCGGTTGCGACCGAAGGTGATGACCGTGGCGACCGTGATCGCGAGCCTGCTGCCGATCATGTGGAGCACGCGCACGGGGGCGGAGGTGATGAAGCCGATTGCGACGCCGGTCATCGGCGGCATGGTCAGCAGCCTGCTGCACGTGCTCATCGTCACGCCGGTGATCTTTTATTGGATCCGCCGGCGGGCTCTTTTCGGGCGGGGGGGAGATTTTTCTCGCGGAAATGTCGAAACCACGTCGCATGGGACGACATGATGGTGGTGCCGCTCGACGCGAGTGCCGTAAAAAAACCAAAACAGACAAAACCTATGGAATACATGTTGATCTTCACCGAGTCGGCGGCCGATTACGCCAAGCGCGATAACCCGGCGGAAATGCAAAGCTACTGGGGCGCGTGGGGCGCCTACGTGAACGCGATCGAACAGGCCGGCATCACCGTGACGGGTCGCGGGCTGCTGCCGCCCGACACGGCGACCACCGTCCGCGTGCGCGATGGCCAGCGGCAGGTGCACGACGGTCCCTACGCCGAGGCGAAGGAAATGATCAGTGGGTTCTTCATTATTAACGTGCCGGACCTCGACACCGCTCTGGAATGGGCGGCGCGCAGTCCGTCCTCGAGTTACAGCTCGACCGAAGTGCGGCCGGTCATGCCTCCCATGGCTCCGTAGTAAGGCATGGGCGAACCCGCCACCCACGCCGCCGTCGAGGCCACCGCCCGGGAAAGCTACGGGCGGCTGCTGGCCTACCTCGCGGCGCGGGCCGGCGGGGATCTCGCCAGCGCCGAGGATGCGCTTGCCGAAGCCTTCCTCGCGGCGCTCCGTCATTGGCCCGAGACGGGCGTGCCCGAACGGCCCGAGGCGTGGCTTCTCACCACCGCGCGGCGACGTCTGATTGACGCGCAACGACGCGGACAGATCCGCATCGAGGCCGAGGACGAACTCCGATTCGCAATGGAAACGGCCGCAAGCGCCACGCAGGCCGAAGGTGGCTTTCCCGATGAGCGGCTCGGTTTGCTTTTCATCTGCGCGCACCCGGCGATCGACCCCGCCGCGCGCACACCGTTGATGCTCCAGACCGTGCTCGGCGTGGATGCCGCGCGCATCGCTTCCGCCTTTCTTGTTTCCCCGCAGGCCATGGGGCAACGGCTTGTGCGTGCGAAGTCCAAGATCCGTGCAGCGGGGGTGCCGTTTCGGATTCCTGGGCCCAACGAACTCGGTGAGCGCGTCGGGTTCGTGCTCGATGCCATTTATGCGGCCTACACGGTGGACAGCGCGGAGGATTCGGAGGCGGCCCTGGCGCGGGAGGCGATCATCCTCGCGCGGTTCCTCCACCACCACCTGCCCACCGAGCCCGAGGCGGGTGGTCTGCTTGCGCTGCTGCTCCACTGCGAGGCCCGGCGTGCGGCGCGGTTGGATGCGGACGGGAACTACGTGCCGTTGCCGGAGCAGGACGTGACCCGATGGAATCGCACGATGATTCACGAAGCGGAGATCACGCTGGCCGGTGCGGCGCAACTTGGGCGAATGGGGCGGTTTCAACTCGAGGCCGCGATCCAGTCCGTCCACGCCCGGCGGCTGGCAGGTGGCCCGGTTTCGTGGGAGGCCATCGCGCTGCTCTACGAGGCGCTCGTGAGGCACACACCGGCGCTGGGAGCGCGGATTGGACGTGCGCTGGCTTTGGGAAAAGCGCGCGGCGCGGAAGTCGGGTTCGTCGCTCTGGAGGAACTGTCCGTCGAGGCCCTGACGAACTATCAACCCTACTGGGCCGCGCGGGCGGAGCTGCTTCGCGAGCTGAAGCGCCAACCGGAGGCCGTCGTCGCTTTTGATCGCGCCATTGGCCTCAGCCAAAGCGCGGCGGGAAGAGAGTTCCTGCGGCAGCGTCGCGCGGACTGCCTCGGCGGCGGGTCGCCGTGACTTCGAAAAAGAAAAAGCCCGGCTCTTTGGGCCGGGCTTTCTTGAGGAAGCTTAAAGAACGTGGGATTTAGGCCCGCTCGACCTGCCAGTATTCGAGCTCCACGGGCGTGTCGCGGCCGAAGATGCTGACGGAGACGCGGAGTTTGCCGCGCTCGGGGTCGATTTCTTCGACGATGCCGTTCTGGTTCTGGAAGGGGCCGTCGGCCACCTTGACCTTGTCGCCGACCTCGAACTCGATCTTCGGCTTGACCTGGTCTTCGCGTTCTTGGATCTGCGCGAGGAGGCCTTCGACCTCTTTTTTGCGCATAGGGATCGGCTTGTCCTTGGCGCCGGCAAAACCAATCACGCCGGTGGTTTCGCGGATGAAATACCAGGTGCGGTCCACGAGCTGGTTGTTCTCATCCAGCAGGTGCATGTTCACGATGATGTAGCCGGGGAAGAACTTGCGGGTCGTTTCGGACTTCTTGCCGCGTTTGATCTCCTGCACGCGCTCGGTCGGGATGAGGGCTTCGAAGATGACGTCTTCCATCTCCTCGCTCTTGATCCGCTTTTTGATGTTTTCGAGCACCTTGTTCTCCTGACCGGAGAGCACGTGCACGACATACCATTGATCGCGTGGGGCCAGACTCATGAATAAATGCGCGGATTAGGGCCGCGTCACCAGATCGACGATGTTAAGCAGGAAGACGTCAAAGACGGCGATGTAGCCGCCGACGAGCACCATGGCGATGATGACGACGATGGTGGAATCCCAAAGCTCCTTGTAGCGCTTGAAGCCTTTTTCGTTGGGGTCCCACGGCCAGCTCGCCTTGGCAAGCTCGGCGCGGACCTCGGAGGTGAAGCGGCCTACTTTTCCGAACATGGGGAAGTTTTGGGGTGGTTATCCACAGATTTCACAAAAGAACGCAGATTTTTGGAGCTGCGCTCCCCTGTGCCTATCTAGGGATGAAGATAAGAAAGAGAAACAGGCCAGGAGGGACTCGAACCCCCAACAAACGGTTTTGGAGACCGCTACTCTACCAATTGAGCTACTGGCCTTTTTCGAACGGGTCGAAAGTTATTCGATGATGTCAGCCACACGACCGGCGCCAACGGTGCGACCACCTTCGCGGATGGCGAAGCGGATGGTCTTTTCCATGGCGATCGGCTGGATGAGCTCGACTTCGATCGAGACGTTGTCACCAGGCATAACCATTTCCACGCCCTCGGGGAGCTTGATGGAACCGGTCACGTCCGTGGTGCGGAAGTAGAACTGCGGGCGATAGTTCGAGAAGAACGGGGTGTGACGGCCGCCTTCTTCCTTGGAGAGGACGTAGATCTCAGCCTTGAACTTCTTGTGGGGCTTGATCGTGCCGGGCTTGGCGATGACCTGGCCGCGCTCGATGTCGTCCTTCTTGATGCCGCGGAGGAGAATGCCGACGTTGTCACCAGCGCGCGCCTCGTCGAGGAGCTTGCGGAACATTTCGATGTCGGTGACGGTCGTCTTGGCCGTCGGGCGGATGCCGACGATCTCGACTTCTTCCATCTTCTTGAGGATGCCGCGCTCGACACGACCGGTGGCGACGGTGCCGCGACCTTCGATGTTGAACACGTCTTCGATCGGCATGAGGAAGGGCTGATCAACCGGGCGCTCGGGGAGCGGGATGTAGGCGTCAACGGCAGCCATGAGCTGGTCGATGGCCTTCTCGTATTCGGCGTCGCCGTTGAGGGCCTTGAGCGCGGAGCCCTTGACGATCGGGATGTCGTCGCCGGGGAACTCGTAGCTGGAGAGGAGTTCACGGACTTCCATCTCGACGAGTTCGAGGAGTTCCGGATCGTCCACCATGTCGACCTTGTTGAGGAAGACAACCATGGCCGGAACGCCGACCTGGCGGGAGAGCAGGATGTGCTCGCGGGTCTGCGGCATCGGGCCGTCCGCGGCGCTGACGACGAGGATGGCGCCGTCCATCTGGGCCGCACCCGTGATCATGTTTTTGACGTAGTCGGCGTGGCCGGGGCAGTCGACGTGCGCGTAGTGGCGGTTGTCGGTCTCGTATTCCTGGTGCGACGTGTTGATCGTGATGCCGCGCTCTTTTTCTTCGGGCGCGTTGTCGATGTCGTCGTATTTCCGGGCGGTGGCCTTGCCCGACTTCGCGAGCACGGTGGTGATCGCGGCGGTGAGCGTGGTCTTGCCGTGGTCCACGTGACCGATCGTGCCGATGTTCACGTGGGGTTTCTCTCGCTTGAAGGTGTCTTTAGCCATCTTGTTATCGTTAGGGTTTTTGGGTGAACCGCAGCGCGTAAATCGTGGAGCCCACAACCGGGATCGAACCGGTGACCTCGTCCTTACCAAGGACGTGCTCTACCTACTGAGCTATGTGGGCGTCGGGGCTTTACGGCCGTCTGGGTTGTATGGGTGAATCCGCGAGCGGTTCGGTTTCGCTCTCCGAAAAAAGGGCGAAGGGCCCCGCCCGTTATCCCGATCCCGGGAACGGCCAAGACCCACGTTCTTTCTCCGTAGAGTGAACGCGCAGAATAGTCCTCGTGCGAAGGCTGTCAAAGGGAATTTTGGAATTTGCCGGCGGGATTTTTCGACCGGGGATTTTCGATTGGGCCGGGCGCGGGGATGCGCGCATGATGGGGCGTCTATGGAAACACACGCGATGCGGCGGGACTATCAAGCGGGCCAGTTGCGCCGGGCGGACCTTGCGCCGGAGCCGCGGGAGCAGTTTGAGCGGTGGTTTGCGGACGCCCGGGCGGCGGCGGGCGGGGCGGAGGGAATCGAGGTGAACGCGATGACGCTTGCCACGGTGGATGCCGCGGGGCGGCCGCACGCGCGCATCGTGCTGTTGAAGGACTGCGACGCGCGGGGTTTCCGCTTTTTCACGAATTACGAGAGCGACAAGGGCGTGGAGATCGCGGCCGATGCGCGGGTGGCGCTGGTGTTCCATTGGCAGGCCCTGGAGCGGCAGGTGCGCGTGGAGGGCGTCGCGGAGCGGCTGCCGCGGGAGGAGAGCGAGGCGTATTTCCAAAGCCGGCCGCTGGCGAGTCGGCTGGGGGCCTGGGCCTCGCCGCAGAGCCGGGTGCTGGGCGGGCGCGAGGAACTGGAGGCGGGTTACGCGGAGGCGGCGAAGCGGTTTGGCGAGGGGCCGGTGCCGATGCCGCCGAATTGGGGCGGTTACGTGGTGCGGCCCGACGGCGTGGAGTTCTGGCAGGGGCGGCGCAGCCGGCTGCATGATCGGTTTCGTTACACGCGCGGGCTGGACGGGGCGTGGCGGATCGAGAGGCTGGCGCCATGAGGTGGGTGTGGCTGGCGGTGGGGATGGTGATGGCGGCGGCGCAGGCGGCGGAGCCGGTGAGCCGCGTGGCCTTTGGCTCGTGCAACCGGCACGATCGGCCGCAGCCGCTGTGGGAGCCGATTCTGGCGTGGAAGCCGCAGCTTTGGATCTGGCTGGGCGACAATATCTACGGCGACACGACCGACATGGCTGAGCTCGCCCGGAAGTGGCGGGCGCAAAAGGCGCAGCCCGATTATGCGCGGCTGCGGGCGGCGGCGCGGGTGTTGGGAACGTGGGACGACCACGATTACGGCGCGAACAACGCGGGGCGGGAGTATCCGCGGCGAAAGGCGTCGCAGGCGCTGCTGCTGGATTTTCTCGACGAGCCGGCGGACAGCCCGCGCCGCCGGCAGGCGGGCGTGTATGCGAGCGAGACGTTCGGGCCGGAGGGGCGGCGGCTGCTCGTGGTGCTGCTGGACGTGCGGTTCCACCGCGAGGAGCCGGGGGCGGAGGCGGAGGCGGACATTCTCGGCGCCGCGCAGTGGGCGTGGCTTGAGCGGACGCTGCGGGGGAGCCGGGCGGAGGTGCGGATGATTGCGGGGGGCTCGCAGTTCCTGCCGACCGAGCATCGGTTTGACAAGTGGGCCGATTACCCGCGGGCGAAGGCGCGTTTGCTGGCGCTGCTGGCGCAGACGCAGACGCCGGGCGGGGCGACGGTGCTGCTCTCGGGCGACCGGCATTTCGGCGAGATCTCGCGGCTGCGCACGGGCGCGCTGGACGTGCTGGAGGTGACGTCCAGCGGGCTGACCCATTCCCAGCGCGACGAGGGCAGGGATGAGCCGAACGGGCTGCGAGTGGGGGAGCGTTTGGTGGCGCTGAATTTCGGCACGGTGCAGATTGACTGGGCGGCGGGCGTGCTGACGGCGGCGCTGCGGGACGAGCGGGGCCGCGTGAGGGCGGCCACGAAAATGGCGTTCCGGCCCGGCCGCTGAGCGGGGGCGCGCGTTTTTCGGCGGGGCGCGGGGCGGGCCGCGGCTCGTGATTCCCCGCTTGACCTTTGGCGGGCATTGTCGTCTTTACTCCGCCTTTGGCCGCTGGCGCGTCCAACCTCATTCGCGATGAATTGCCTTACCCGATTTTTGCTCGTTGCCGCGGCCCTGTTTGCGGTGCTCACGCCCCAGGCCGACGCCCAGAACGCCCCGCTCCAGGGGCCGATCGTGAAACAGATCGACGTGCAGTTTGTCGGCCCGGAGAGCATCACCCGTGACCGCGTGCTCGCCAACCTCGCCACGCAGGTCGGCCAGCCCTACAGCGATCAGGCCGTCGAGGCCGATATCCGCAGCCTCTACGCGACGGGCACGCTGGCGAACGTCCGCATGTTCGGCGAGCCGTTTCAGGACGGCGTGAAGGTCACAGTGCTGCTCCAGGGGCGGCCGATCGTGGCCGAGGTGCTCATTGAGGGCGCTGAGCAGATCGGCCAAAACCGCGTGCGCCGCGAGGTGTCCGTGAAGCCCGGGCAGAGCCTGAGCGAGGAAAAGATCGAGGACGACCGCCGCAAGATCCTCAAGCTTTACCAGGACCGGAATTTTTCGGACGTCGACGTCCAATACAAGATCGAGGACATGCCCGACAACAAGGCGCGGGTGATCTTCTCGATCACCGAGGGGCCGAAACTCATCGTGCGGCGCATCACCTTTGTCGGCAACTACTCGGTGAAGGACCGCGACCTGCGCGCGGCCATGAAGACGAAGACCTGGAACCTCCTTTCCTACTTCAACAAGAGCGGCCGCCTCACCAGCGCCCAGCTCGATGAAGACCGCGCGGCGCTGCGGATGCTTTACCAGAACCGCGGTTTTGCCGACGTGCAGATCAGCGACATCGCGACCCAGCCCGTCGCCGAGGGTCGGGATGGCGTGGAACTCGTCGTCACCATCCAGGAAGGCATCCAGTATCGCGTGAACTCCGTGACGCTTGAGGGCGTGAACATCGTTCCCGTGGATCGCGTGCTCGGCGTGCTGAGCATGCGCGAGGGTTCGCTCTTCACGCCGTCGGCGCCGTTGCCGGCCGCCCCGGGCGCCACCGCGCGCACCGGCGGCCTCGTCGGAGATCTCAATGCCATCCGCACCTTCTACGGGCAGCGCGGATACATCGAGGCGAACGCCATTCCGCAGATCACCCCGGCCGGCCAGGGCGCGGTCGACATCAACTACAAGATCGACGAGGGCGTGCAGTCCTACGTCAACCTGGTGAACATCCAGGGCAATTCCCGCACGCAGGACCGGGTCATCCGCCGCGAGCTCGTGATCAAGCCGGGCGAGGTCTACGACAGCACGCTCGTCGACGTGAGCAAAGCCCGCCTCGAAAACCTCCAGTATTTTTCAAACGTGACGCTGACGCCGTCCGACACGGTGGTGCCGGGCCGCAAGGACCTCAACGTCATCGTCGAGGAGAAGCGCACGGGTTCGTTCAACTTCGGCGCGGGCTTCAGCACGATTGACAGTCTCATCGGCTTTGCGGAACTCCAGCAGACGAACTTCGACCTCTTCAACTGGCCGAACTTCACCGGCGGTGGCCAGCGTTTCCGCATCCGCGCGCAATACGGCATCGAGCGCCAAGACTACGTGATCTCGTGGACCGAGCCTTACTTCCTCGGCTACAAGCTCTCCTTCGGCGTCGAGGGTTACTACCGCCAGGCGAACTTCCTCTCGACCGTTTACAACCAGTCGAACCTCGGCGCGGCCTTCAACTTCCGGAAGCCGCTCACGAATTTCCTCTCCGCCGAGGCGGAGTATCGCATCGAGCAGATTGAAATCTACGACGTGCAGACCGACGAGGTCGGTCCCTACATTGAGGAATCCGCCGGGGGTTACACGCGGAGCGCGATTTCGGGCGGCCTGACGTGGGACACCCGCGATGATCTCCGCCTCACCCGCAAGGGCGAGTTTGTCCGCCTTGGCGGCTTCCTGGCCGGCGGCTTCCTGGGCGGCACCGTGCAGACTTACGGCATCACCCTCGACGCCGCGAAATACATCCTGCTGCCGTGGGACACGATTCTGACCTTCAAGGGTCAGGTCGGCGCGGTGGACACCTGGGGCGACGCGAACGACTCGATCATCGGCGTGCCGATCTTCGACCGGCTCTACCTCGGCGGCGCGAACAACCTGCGCGGCTTCGACTTCCGCGACGTTTCGCCGAAAGACCAGGACGGCAACCCCATCGGCGGTAACTCGCTCGCCTACGGCACCATCGAATACAGCGTGCCGATCATCACCCGCATCCGCGGCTCGGTCTTCACCGACGTGGGCTTCGTCAACAGCGGCAGCTGGGACTTCTCGCCCAACGACTTCAGCGCCGATGTCGGCATCGGCCTGCGCGTCGAACTGCCCATCGGCCCCATCCGCGTCGACTACGGCATCCCGGTCATCAACGGCCTGGGCGATGGCGGCAGCGGCAAATTCAACTTCAACGTCGGCTATCAATTTTGAACGAATCCCGCCCCGGCGGGGTCTGATTTGAGTCCTCGCCCCCGGCGATTCACCTGAGTTTTCATTCCAAATCCCAACACATGACCCATAAAACCATCCGCACCCTCCTGCTTGTCGCCAGCTTTGGCGCCATGGCTCCCCTTGCCCACGCCCAGCTCAAGGTCGGCATCATCGACATGAACCGCGTGTTCACCGAGTATTACAAAACCAAGGACGCCGAGCAGAAGCTCAACGAACAGCGAGCCGCGGCGAAGAAGGAATTCGACGACCGCATCGAGACGCTCAAGAAGAGCATGGAGGAGATCAACAAGCTCAACGCCGCCATCGAGAAGCCCGAGCTGAGCAAGGACGCCAAGGAAGCCAAGGTGAAGGAAGCCCAGGCCAAGGTCGCCGAGGCCCGCAACCTCGACAAGGAAGTCAACGAGTTCAAGGGCACCCGCGAGCGCCAGCTCCAGGAGCAGTTTCTGCGCATGCGCAAGGACATCATCGAGGACATCATGAAGGTCGTGAACACCAAGGTCTCCGATGCCGGTTACGACGTCGTGCTCGACAAGTCGGGCCTGAGCATGGGCCAGGTGCCCGTCGTGATCTACTCGCGCGACGACCTCGACTTCAGCAAGGACATCGTCGCCAAGCTGAACGCGAACGCGCCGAAGGTGAAGCCGGCCGCGCAGTAAACGGCCGCCCGCCTTTTAATCAGCCTTTCGCGGGGCGCTTCGGTTTCCGACCGGGGCGCCCCGCTTCTTTTTGCGCGGGAGCGGGGCGCTCAGGGTTTCGCCGAGAGGAGGGAGTCCTTCACCTTGGGCGGGAGGCTAGAGTTGGTGACCCAGGCGCGGGCGCGGTCCGGGTCGCGCCGGAGCCAGTTGGCCGCGAGGTTTTGGAGCTGGTTGTTGCGGCGGTTCTGGTCGGAGATGCTGCCGGCCCACTGCAGGGCGAGTTCGGGCTGGTTCTGCCCGAGCGAATAAACGAAGTCGCCGACGATCTCGTCGCGGTCCTTGCTGGCCGGCTGCCGGCTGAACCACTCCAAGGCGGTGCTGGCATCCTGCCGCACCCAGTTGGACATGAGGGAGCTGAGGCCCTGCACGCGCGTGGGACCCTCGGGAAGCTGGCTGGCCCAGGCACCGGCGGCGGCGGGATCGGCGTCCACCCAGCGGCTGAGGACGTTGGTCGTGGCCCGCTGCTGCGCGGTGCCGGTGAGTTGGCTGGCCCAGCGGGCCGCGGCCTCGGGGTCCGCTTCCGCCCAGTTTCCGGAGATGTTGCCGAGCACGTCGTCGCGGGCCTCGCCGGGAGGGAGGTTGGCGGCCCAGCGGGCGGCGGCGGCGGGGTCGCTCTCGGACCAGCGGTCGGCGATGCCGCCGAGGGCGTTGGCGCGGCCCTGGCCCTCGGGGAGCTGGAGGGCCCATTTGGCGGCGGTGGCGACGTCGGTTTCGGCCCAGGTGCGGGCGATGTTGCTGTAGGCGTAGTCGCGGGCTTCGCCGGCGGGAAGGCGGCCGGCCCATTTGGCGGCGGCGGCGGGATCGGCTTCGGCCCAGTCGGAGGCGATGTTCATCACGGCATTGCGCTGGGCGTCCCCGGGCGGAAGGTCGAGCACGAGCGTGGCGGCGGCTTCGGGATCCTCGGAGGCGAGACCGTTGATGTAGCCTTGCAGGACGGTTTTGCGGACGGCGGGGTCCTCCTGGGCGTCGACCCATTTTTTGGCGCCCTCGCGGTCCTGGCGGGCCCAGCTGTTGGCGAGGCTTTGGAGGAGATTATCCTGGTCGCGGGTGGAGGTGGTGAGCTCGATGAGGGCGACGGCGTTTTCGGGGGACTGGTTCATGGCGCCGTAGGTCATGCTGCGCACGAGTTCGGAGCGTTCGCGGCCGGGGGGCTGTTTTTGGAGCCACTCGAAGGCGCCGTCGAAATCCTGCTGGGACCAGGATTGCACGACGTTCGCCATGACCTGCTGGCGGGCGCGGCGGTCGGGGAGGGACTGCGCCCATTCGAGCGCGGCGTTGCGATCCGTCATGGCCCAGTGGCTGGCGACGACGGAGAGGGCGCTGTTGCGCATCTGGCCCGGGGGAAGGTTGGCGGCGCGTTCGGCGGCGGCGGCGGGGTCGCGCTGGGCGAAGCGGGAGAAGATCGCGTAGGCGGGGTCCATGCCGCGGCGCGTGGTTTTCATGGCAAGCGCGAGGTCGAGGGCCTGTTCGGGATTGGTCTCGGCGACGGCGGCGATGAGGGTGGCGCGGGCGTTGCGCTTGAGTTCGCCCTCGGGCAGGGCGCGCACCCAGGCTTCGGCGGCGGTGTAGTCGCCCGACGCCCAGCCGTTGAGGGTGTTGAGGATGTTTTGCTGGCGGGTGGGATCGTTGGGGAGCTGCTCCGCGTAGGCCATGGCCTCGCGGGGGGAAAGGCGGGCCCAGGCGCGGAGCACGGTGCCGACGGCCCAGCGGTCCTCGAGCTGCTGGGAGTTTTTGCGGAGCTGGTCGAGGACGCCGCGGGCGTTTTCGCGGGTGATGCCGTGCTTGGTGAGCCACCACAATTCGCCGGCGCGCTCGAAGTAGTCGGGATTGTCCATGGCCGCGGCGAGGCACGAGGCCAGGTCGGCGGTGGAGCGCGGGACGGCGTCGGAGCTGGAGAACATGGCGCCAAAGGCCGGGGGGAGCGGCTTGCCGCCGGCGCGTGCGGCCGGGGCCGGGCCGGAGGAGACCGCGCGGTTTTCGCCGGACGGGCTCGAGGCGGGGCCGCTTCCCCAATGCCCCGCCCAGAGGCCGAGAACGAACGCGACCAAGCCGACCGCCGCAGGGGGAATCCACGCCTTCATGCCGGTTGCGATTGAGCCCGTCCGCGGGCGGCGCGGCAAGATTCGATTTCGGGCGCAATCCGCATTGACAAAACCGGCGCGCATTCGGCTGAATGCAAACCCATGATTTCCCTCCTCGTTGCCGGCGGCATTTCCCTGGCCGCTCCCGTTGCGCCCTTCAATTGGCCCGATATCAACAACCACACGCTGCGGGGCGAGGTGATTCCCTCGAGTCAGGTCGTGACCCGCAACCGCTGGGGCACCCCGATGCTTCCCGACGGCAAGGGCGGCTACAGCTTGATTGCGCCGATCAACCCGGAGTTCATCCAGCAGAGCCTCATCATTCCTCCGCGCACGACGAACATGGTGGCTTTCCGTCCGCTGCCGCCGGTGGATGCCACGGTGGATTTGCCGGCCTCGGCGCCGGTTTCGGCCCCGGCGGTGACTGCGCCGGTTGCGCCCGAAGCGGCCCCGGTGGAAGCGGCCCTGCCGGCCGGCGACACGCTGCCCGCGGCGGCGCCCGACGCGGCTCCGGCCGCGGCTCCCGCCGCCGATTCGTGGGGCACGCCCCAGTAAGCCGGCGGCGCGTCCGTTGCGTTCGTGCCCGGCGGGAAGTTTACCCCGGGCTGATCACCTTCCAGCCGGTCCACACGACCAGGCCGATGGCCCCGACGTAGAGCCAGGAGGCGACGGCCAGAACGGAGCCGATGGCGAGGATGAGCCCGTCGCGGCCCAACAGGCCGATGCCGAGCGTGGCGAGGGAAAGGGCGGGCACGACGTTTGAGCCCGGGCCCGGCACGGCGAGCGCCATGCTGGCCGAAACGATCGCGGAGCCCGAGACGGTGCGGGACGCGGAGAAGGAATCCCAGCGCGGCTTGACCCAGCGGTCGAGCAGCCGGCCGATGCGCAGCGTGGTGCGGCGCAGGATGGAGAGCACCTTTTCGGACACGGTGTGCCGAGCGAGGAGGTGGGGGAGGTTCACCTGCGGGCGGCTGATGAAGCGGAAGCCGAGCAGGGCGAGGGCGAGACCGGCCGGCGTGGAGAGGCCCGGTGTGGGCATGGGGATGAGGAACGGCACCCCGACCATGACGAGGAGCAGGCCGAGTTCGCGTCCGCGGAGGCGGGTGGTGAGTTCTCCGAGCGTCGCCTGTTGCCGGCCGCGAAAGACGCGGGCGAGTTCACGACTCAGGCGGGGCGGGAGCGGGGAGGCGGCATTCATGCGGGTGCGGCGGGATTACGAGCGGGCGGGGCTGGGTGATTCCTTGGAGGTGGTGACGGTCAGCACGTCGTGCGGGGCGCTTTCGCGCTGGCCGGCCGGGGTGACGCGGATGTAGCGGGCGTTTTGGCGGAGAGTGGGCAGGTCACGGGCGCCAAGGTAGCCCATTCCGGCCTGGACGCCACCGATGAGTTCGCGGAGCACGTCGTCGAGCGGACCGGCGGCCTCCTTGAGGGCTTCGATGCCCTCGGGGGCGGCCTTGGTGGTGGCGTCCTTGCGCTCGTGGCCGTAGCGAGCGGCGGAGCCTTCCTTCATGGCCTCGCGGCTGCCCATGCCGCGGTATTGCTTGTAGAGCTTGCCGCCGATTTCAATCACGCGGCCGGGCGCTTCGTTGCAGCCGGCGAGCAGGCCGCCGCAGATCACGGCGTCGGCGAGGGTGAGGGCTTTGACGATGTCGCCGGACTTCGTGATGCCGCCGTCGGCGATGATGCGCACGCCGGCCTTCGCGGCGGCGCGGGAGGCGACGTAGAGCGCGGTCATCTGCGGGATGCCCACGCCGGCGACGACGCGGGTGGTGCAGATCGAGCCGGGGCCCTGGCCGATCTTGATGGCGTTGGCGCCGGCCTGGGCGAGGAATTCCACGCCTTCGCCGCAGGTGACGTTGCCCGCGATGAGGGTGAGCTCCGGGAAAAGCTCGCGGAGCAGCCGCACGGCGTCGCCGACTCCGCGGGAGAAACCGTGCGCGGTCGAGACGGCGATGGCGTCGATGCCTTCATCGATGAGGCGGCCGACGTGGGCGGCGATGCGGTCGCGGTCGAGGCTGCCGTCGGGCCGGCGGTGGGCGGAAATGGCAGCGCCGCAGACGAGGCGGAGCTTGGCGTCGCGGGCCGGTTTGACGATGCGCTGGGCCTCCTCGCCGATGCGCTCGACGTCGCTGAACGTGAAGAGGCCGCGGAGGCGGTCTTCGTCATCCACGACGAGGAGTTTGTGGATGCCGATGTGGTCGGTGAAAAAGCGGTCGGCGGTTTCGATGGGGTTCTCGCGGATCTCCGACTCGCGCAGCGTGTAGAGGCTGGTGCGCGGGGTCATGGCCTCGGAGACGAGGCGGTCGTGGTAGCGTTCGCGCACGGCGGAGCCGGAGAGCAGGCCGAGAAGACGGTCGTTTTCGTCCACGACGGGGAAGGTGCGGAAGCGGAAGCCGCGCTTTTCGACGAGTTCGAGAATCTCGCCGATGCGCTGGGTGGGCGAGGCTTTGATGGGCTCCTGGATGAAGCCGTGGATGTGGTTTTTGACGCGGGCGACCTCCTTCACCTGGGCGTCATCGGACATGTTGTAGTGGATGAGGCCGATGCCGCCGTTGAGGGCCATCTGGATGGCCATGCGGGCTTCGGTCACGGTGTCCATGTCGGACGAGACCACGGGGATCTGGAGGTTCAGGCGCTCGGAGAGCGAGACCGCGAGGGTGGTTTCCCGGGGCAGGACCTCGGAGTAGCGGGTCGCGAGGGAAATGTCGTCGAACGTCAATCCCGCGGGATGCACCGCGGAGAAAAAGGAATCGGCGGGCAGGTAGAATTCCATGTCAGAGGGTGCCCGGGGGCGCGGGCGGGCTCAAGCAGAAATCGGTGCGTTTGCGCTTTGATCGCGTCGGCCGGGCCGGGTAGGTTCTGGCGCCATGCGTGGGCCCAGGATTCGAGAACTTCCCGAGGCGGATCGCCCCCGGGAGAAGCTCACCCAGCGGGGGGCGGCGAGTCTCACGGACGCGGAGTTGATTGCCATTTTTCTACGAACGGGCACGGCGGAGCGCGACGTGATCGACGTGGCGAGGGACGTGCTCGCCGCGCGGGGCGGGCTGCACGCGCTGGCCCGGGCCTCGGTGCAGGAGATCCGCAATGCGACGAAGGGCATCGACCCGGCGAAGGCGGTGGAGCTGGCGGCGGTGTTTGAGGTGGGTCGCCGGCTGGCGCGCGGCGCGGAGGAGCAGCCCCGGTTGAACAGCCCGGAGGCCGTGCATGAGCTGCTTGCGCCCGAGTGCGCGACCCTCGACCGCGAGCGGCTTTATGTGCTGCTTGTGAACACGCGGCACCGGTTGATCCGGATGGAGAGGGTTTCCGTCGGCTCGCTCTCCGAGAGCGTGGCGCATCCGCGCGAGATTTTGCGTCCGGCCTTGATTCATTCGGCCTTTGGATTTGTCCTCGCACACAACCACCCCTCGGGCGACCCGTCGCCGAGCGAGGCCGACCGGCGGCTCACGCGGCGGATCCACGAGGCCGCGGATCTGCTCCAGCTGCGGCTCCTCGATCACGTGATCATCGGCGCGCCGGCTCCGGATCGCGCCGCCCCCTACTACAGCTTTAAGGAAAACGGACTTTTGTGAACATTCATCCCACCGCCATCATTGAAGACGGCGCCGTGCTTGGCGCGGACGTCGAGGTCGGGCCCTACGCCATCGTCGGTCGCGAGGCGGTCGTCGGCGCGGGCACCCGCATTTTGAGCCATGCCGTGCTGGACGGCCGCGTGACCCTCGGCGAGCGCAACGTGGTCGGCCACGGGGCGGTGATTGGCGCGCCGCCGCAGGACTTTGCGTTTGATCCGGACACCGAAACCGGGGTGCGCATTGGCAGCGGCAACACGTTTCGCGAACACGTCACGATTCACCGCGGCACCAAGGCGGGCACGACCACCGAGGTGGGCGACGGTAACTTTGTGATGGTCGGTGTGCATTTCGGCCACAACGCCCGGGTGGGCAACCGCACGATCATCGCCAACAACTGCCTGCTCGCCGGCCACGTCGAGGTGCAGGATGGCGCGGTGCTTGGGGGCGGCACGGTGTTCCACCAGTTCATGCGCGTGGGCCGGCTGGCGATGGTTCGCGGCGGCACGCGATTCGGGAAGGACATCCCGCCCTTCTGCGTGGCGGACGGCGAAAACCTGCTCTCCGGCCTCAACGCCGTGGGGCTGCGGCGGGCCGGATTTTCCGGCGAAAGCCGGCTGGAGATCAAACGGCTGTTCAAGCTCGTCTTTCGCTCCGGGCTGAACCTGAGCCAGGCCCTCGCGGAGGCGGAGGCGCTGGCCTGGAACGCCGAGGCGCGGGAGTTCCTCGACTTTCTCGCGTCGGCGAAGCGCCGCGGGGTGTGCGCGGCCAATCAGCGCGCGGGTGCCGGCGAGGCCGGGGAGGACTAGGGCCCCTGCGCCGCGCGCACGGCGGCGGTGTAGACCTCGCGGACGCTAATGCCGTGATGTTCCGCGACGGTCCGGCAGCTTTCGAACTCCGGCGCGAGCTGCACGAGCTCCCCGTCGAGCCAGCCGCGCTTGATGGTCACGGGGCCGAATTCCGTGCCGGCGGTGACCGTGTCGCGCTGCAGCTTTAGGCGGCGGCAATCGTGCATACGCACGCCGAAGGCCGTGGTCTCGCGCAGGATGCGGCGGGCAAATTCCGCGGCGCGGGCCGGCTCGACGAGGACGCTGAGCCGCTGGGCGGGGCGGCCTTTTTTCATGAGGATCGGCGTCACCCACACGTCGAGCGCGCCGGCGGCCAGCAGGCTCGTGGTGGCGGCGGCGAGTAGCTCGGGGGAGAGGTCGTCGAGGTTGGCCTCGATTTCGGTGACCAGGTCTCGGTCGGTGTCCGCGGCGGCGACCGAACCGAGCACGGCGCGGACGACGTTCGGGCGATGCGCGGGATTGCGCGTGCCGGCCCCGTAGCCGATGCGTTCGGCGGCGAGGGCGGGCATGGGGCCGAAGCCCTCCGCAAATTCCGCGAGGATCGCCGCGCCGGTGGGCGTGAGGAATTCGCCGGGTTCGTCCACCTGGCGCAGCGGGATGCCGGCGAGGATTTCCAGCGTGGCCGGCGCGGGGAGGGGAAACTGGCCGTGGGCGCAGGGGATGAAGCCGCGGCCTTCGACGAGCTGCGAAGCGAGCACGCGCGGGACGCCGAGCGCCTCGAGTCCGACGCAGAAGCCGACGATGTCGACGATGGAGTCAATCGCGCCGACCTCGTGGAAATGGACGTCGTCCGGCGGCAGGCCGTGGATTTTTCCCTCCGCCACGGCGATGCGCCGGAAGGTGGCCACCGCGCGCTCGCGCACAAACGGCGAGAGGGTGCTCGCCTCGATCAGGCGGCGGATTTCCGCAAAGCCCCGGCCGTGGGCGTGGGAGTGTGCGTGGCCTTCGTGGGAATGGGCGTGCTCGTGTTGGTGATCGTGGTGGTGGTGATCGTGGGTGTGCGGATGTTCGTGCGAGTGCTCGTGCGGGAGGTGCACGTCGAACTTGGTGGCGGCGATCTGGCAGCGTTCGACGCGGGAGACGTGAAGATGAAATTCCGCGTCGAGCCCGAGTTTGCCGAGTTCGCCGCGGAGGGTGGCGGCGTCCACGCCGAGGTCGAGCAGGGCGCCGACCGCCATGTCGCCGGAGAGGCCCGAGAAGCAGTCGAGAAACAAGGTGCGCATCGCGGGAAAAGGATTTATGGAGCCACCATGGCACACCGGTTTCTGCTCGGCAATGTCCTCGCATGCGGGCTCGCGCTGGCCGGCTTCGCCCGGGCCGATGGCCCCGACGTCGCGGCGTTGAATCAGGCCTTCGGCTCCCCGCTTTGGCAGGACGAAAATCTGTGGGACGACGAGGATGCGGCGGTGGCGGAACGGCTCCAGTGGCCCGAGGAATCGCGCACAACGCAGGCCTCAAGCTTCCGCCGTTACGCCGGCCCGGAGGTGCGGCTGGTCGGGGCCCGGCCCTATTCGCTGGCGCTCTACGGCAAGGACGGGCGCGTGGAGCAAATTTCGATGGTCTTTGCCAACAAGGGCGACGTCACCCCCGCGGACCCGCGCCGGCCTGATGACTACAAGCGCCAGATCGCCGGGGATGCGCGGCAGATTGCGGCCACGCTCACGGCCGTGCTGGGGCCGCCTCGCGCGGAGCAGTTCGGCGAAGGCTCGAAGACGCGCGAGCGGGTGGACCGCTGGGACTGGAAGGGACACACGATCCTGCTGGCCGCCCCGCGCGGGGAATACGTGGCGGTTCGCATCGTGCCGACCAGCGCCGCCGACGGGGAACTCGCCCCGCGGGTGCCCGACGCGACGCTCCGCGCCACGCTCAAGCAGCGCGTCGAGCACCGGGCCAACGGCGACGTCGTCCTGCGCGAGATTCCGATGGTGAACCAGGGGCCGAAGGGCTATTGCGTGCCGGCCACCTGGGAGCGGGTGTTGCGTTACCTCGGCATTCCCGCCGACATGTATGTGCTGGCCATGGCGGGGCAGACGCAGGCCGGCGGCGGCACCACCATTGCTGCGATGATGCTTGGGGCGGGCGAGGTTGTGCGCCGGAACGGACGCCGCCTCATCAATGGCACGGGCAAGCTCTCCACGCGAAGTGTCGCCAAATACATCGACGACGGGCTTCCGATCATCTGGGCGCTGTTTGTCGATCCCGCCACGGATCGGGATCTCTTCCGCCGCACCAGCGAGCGGAGTCAGGCGGCGGACTGGGCCGGCTACCTCGACGCCCTCAAGCCCATCCGGAAGGCGGCCGCAAAAATCCGCATCAGCCGCGCCAACGGCCACGTCTGCATGATCATCGGCTACAACGCGCAAACGGACGAGCTGGCCATCTCCGATTCCTGGGGGCCCCAGTTCGCCGAACGCTGGATCACCGTCGAGGAAGCCAACGCGATCAGCCAAGGGCAGTTCAACGTCGTGAACTGGTAAAAAACGCCGCGTCGGCCCGGGCGAAAATTTTCCGAATGCGCAGTGGAATTTCCGGCCCGCGTTGCCTTTACTTTCCGCTCCATGTCTGACTTCGGCCCGGCTGACGCCATCTCGCTTTACAATGTGGACCGCTGGGGCGGCGGCTACTTCACCGTCAATGCCAGCGGCAACGTCGCCGTGCGCCCGGATCCCCGCGCCGCGGAGGAGATCGACCTCATGGAGCTCGTGGCTGAGGCCCGCGCCCGGGGGCTGGCGTTCCCGATGGTGATCCGGTTTCACGACCTGCTCCGCCACCGCGTCGAGACGATCAATCAGTCCTTCGCCGAGGCGATCGCCGAGCACGACTACAAGGGCGTCTATCGCGGCGTCTTTCCGATCAAGGTCAACCAGCTCCGCGAGGTCGTGGAGGAAATCCTCGACGCCGGGCAGCGCTTTCATTTCGGCATCGAGGCCGGCAGCAAGCCCGAGCTCATGGCCGCGCTTTCCGTCCACGGCGATCCCGAGAGCCTCATCGTCTGCAACGGCTACAAGGACACCGAGTTCATCCGCATGGCCCTGCTCGGCCGCAAGCTCGGCAAGACCGTCATCCTCGTCGTCGAAAAGCTTGAGGAGCTTGCCCACATCCTGCGCGTCTCCAAGACCCTCGGCGTCGAACCCTACATCGGCCTCCGTGTGCGCCTCCTCTCGAAGGGCGCCGGCAAATGGGCGACGAGCGGCGGCGAGAACGCGAAGTTCGGCCTTTCCACCGCCGACCTCGTCGAGGCCAGCGAAATGCTCCACGCGGCCGGCCTCGCCGCCTCCCTGCGGCTCCTCCACTTTCACGTCGGCTCGCAGGTGCCCGACATCGGCACGATCAAGCGCGCCACGCGCGAGGCCGCCCGGTTCTACGCGAAGCTCCACAAGATGGGGCACGCCCTCGGCCACCTCGACGTGGGCGGTGGCCTCGGCGTCGATTACGACGGTTCGCGCACGACCTTTGACAGCTCGACGAACTACTCGCTCGACGAATACGCCCGCGACATCGTCTACAGCATCGCCGAGGTGTGCGACGCCGAGAAGGTCCCGCACCCGAACATCGTGAGCGAAAGCGGCCGCGCCATCGTCGCGCATCATTCCGTGCTCGTCGTCGAGGCGTTTGGCTCGATCGAAAAAACCAAGGGCCTGCAATCCGTCATCGCCGCGGCCGACGACCCGAAGCCCGTGCACGACATGATCGAGATTCGCGGCAATCTCGGCAGCAAGAACCGCCTCGAAAACCTCCACGACGCCCAGGAAATCCGCGAGCGCGCGCAGGGCATGTTTGACCTCGGCCTGCTCGACCTCCGCGCGAAGGCCAAGGTCGAGACGATCTACTGGGAAATCGCCGGCAAGATCGTCGAAATGTTCCGCGGCATGCGTTACGTGCCCGAGGAGGTCAAGGAGATGGAGGTCGCGCTCGGCGACCAGTTCCTCTGCAACTTCTCGGTCTTCCAGTCCCTCCTCGACCACTGGGCGCTCGGCCAGCTCTTCCCCGTCATGCCGATCCATCGGCTCAACGAGCTGCCCGACCGAAACGCCACGCTCGTCGACATCACCTGCGACTCCGACGGCAAGGTCAGCAAGTTCATCGACCTGCAGGACGTGAAGGAAACCCTCCCGCTCCATCGCTGGAAAGCCGGCCACCCCTACTACGTCGGTTTCTTCCTCGCCGGCGCCTACCAGGACATCATGGGCGACCTGCACAACCTCTTCGGGCGCGTGAACGAGATGCACGTCTTCCTCGATGAGGACGAGGAGAGCGGCTACTACATCGAGGAGGTTCTGCCCGGAAGCACCGTCGGCCAGGTGCTTTCCCTGACGCAGTGGGACACCAACGAGCTGGCCCGCCGCATGAAGGCGCAGACCGACGCCGCGATCAAGGGCGACCGCCTCAAGCCGAAGGAAGGCATGCGCCTGCTCGACGACTACGAGCGCGCCCTCACCGGCTACACCTACCTGAACTTCGACGACCAGGCGGCTGACGCCAAATCCTGACCCCCATGCCCCAGCGCACCGCCCTTTTTGATCGTCACGTCGCCCTGGGCGGCCGCGTGGTGGACTTCGCCGGCTGGGAGATGCCCGTCCAATACACCGGCATCCTCGACGAACACCGCGCCGTTCGCGAAGCCGTCGGCGTCTTTGACATCTCGCACATGGGCGAGTTCTTCGTCGAAGGCCCCGGCGCGACCTTCTGGCTCGACGGCCTGCTCACGAACCGCCTCGAAAAACTCGCTCCCGGCGAGGCCCAATACACCCTCCTCCTCAACCACGGCGGCGGCGTGATCGACGACCTCATCGCCTACCGCCTCGGCCCGGAAAGCTACCTCCTCATCGTCAACGCCGCGAAAATCGACGAGGACGCCGCCTGGCTCCGCGCCCACGCCCGCGACGGCATCACCTTCACCGACCGCAGCGCGGAGTTTGCCGCCGTGGCCGTGCAGGGCCCCGCCGCCCGCGCGCTTTTCGCCGCCGTCCTCGGCCGCGAACTGCCCGCCGCCCGCAACCGCGTCGAGCCCATCACCTTCGCCGGCGTCGATGGTTACGCCGTCACCACCGGCTACACCGGCGAGGACGGCTTCGAGGCCGTGTTGCCAAACGCCGCCATCGGCGCGTTCTGGGACGCCCTCCTCGCCGCCGGCGCGAAACCCGCCGGTCTCGGCGCGCGCGACACCCTCCGCCTCGAAATGGGATACCCGCTCAACGGCTCCGACCTCTCGCCCGCCCGCACGCCGCTCGAGGCCGGGCTTGGTTTTTTCGTCGACCTTGAAAAACCCGCCTTCACCGGCCGCGACGCCCTGCTCGCGCAAAAGGCCGCCGGCCTGCCCAGCCGGCTCGCCGCGATTGCCGTCACCGACAAATCGCCGCCCATCCGCGCGCATTACCCCGTGCTCATCGACGGTGCGGTCGTCGCCGAAACCACCAGCGGGGCCCTTTCGCCGAGCCTCGGTTACGGCATCGCCATGGCCTACCTGCCCGCCGCCATGGCCAAACCGGGCCAGTCCGTCGAAATTGAAGTGCGCGGCCGCCGCTACGCCGGTAGCGTCGTTCGCAAGCCCTTCTTCCAACGCAGCTGAATTTTTATGAACGTCCCCGACGATCTCAAATACGCCGAGACCCATGAATGGATCCGCGTGGCCGACGGCATCGGCACCGTGGGCATCACCGACCACGCCCAGGCCGAACTCACCGACATCGTGTTCGTCGAGCCGCCGAAGCCCGGCGTCGTTTTTGCCGCGCACAACGCCGTGGCCGTCGTGGAATCCGTGAAGGCCGCCAGCGACATCTACACGCCCGTGAGCGGCGAGGTGGTCGCCATCAATGAGGAACTCGTCGCCAACCCCGCGCTCCTCAACACCGACCCCTTCGGCGCGGGTTGGATTTTCCAGATCAAGCTCAGCGACGCCGCCGAGTTCGACGCCCTCAAGTCCCCCGAGGCCTACCGCGCGCAGCTCTCCGAATGAGCGAGGCCGGGGTTTTCGCGCTGGGCCGGTTCAGCCGGCGTCACATCGGGCCGCAGCCCGCGGAGATCACCGCCATGCTCGCAACCGTGGGTGCCCCCACGGTCGACGCGCTCGTCGAGGAAACCGTGCCGGAGAACATCCGCTTCCGCGCCGCGCTCCAGCTTCCCGCCGCCCGCACCGAGGAGCAGGCCCTAACCGACCTCGCGGCCATCGCCGACGCGAACCAGGTATTCACCTCCTGCCTCGGCATGGGTTACCACGGCACGTTTCTCCCCGCCGTCATCCGCCGCAACATCCTCGAAAACCCCGGCTGGTATACCGCCTACACGCCCTACCAGGCCGAGATCGCGCAGGGTCGCCTTGAGGCCCTGCTGAACTTCCAGACGATGATCTGCGATCTCACCGCCATGGAGATCGCGAACGCCTCGCTGCTCGACGAATCCACCGCCGCCGCCGAGGCCATGGTCATGGCCCACCAGGCCGGCAAGGGAAACCGCTTCTACGTTGCCGCGGACGCCCACCCGCAGACCATCGCCCTGCTACGCACCCGCGCCGAGCCCCTCGGCATCGAGGTTGTCGTGGGCGACATCGAGGCCTTCCCCGGCGACGCCTTCGCGGCCTTCCTCCAATATCCGGCCACGGACGGCCGCATCCGCCCGCTCGGGCCGCTCATCGAAAAAATCCACGCCGCCGGCGCGCTCGCCATCGTCTCCGCCGACCTCCTCGCGCTGACGCTCATCCAGCCGCCCGGTGAGGCCGGGGCCGACATCGTCGTCGGCACCTCGCAACGCTTCGGCGTGCCTTTCGGTTACGGTGGGCCGCACGCCGGCTACCTCGCCACGCGCGACGCGCACAAGCGTCGCATGCCCGGCCGGCTCATCGGCGTCTCGCGCGACGCGGATGGAAACCCCGCCCTCCGCCTCACGCTCCAAACGCGCGAGCAGCACATCCGCCGCGAGAAGGCCACGAGCAACATCTGCACCGCGCAGGTGCTCCTCGCCGTGATCGCCTCAATGTATGCCGTCTACCACGGCCCCGAGGGCCTCACCGCCATCGCCCGTCGCGTGCACCGCAAGGTCGTCGCCCTCGCCGCTCTGCTCCGCCGCCTCGGCTGGACCGTGGACGAAGGCCCGTTCTTCGACACCATCCGCGTCTCGCTCGGCGACACGGCCGCGCACGACATTCTCCGCCTCTCCGAGAGCTACCGCGTGAACCTCCGCGCGCTCGACGCGCACACGGTGACCATCGCCCTCGACGAGACCACCGGTTCACTCGCCGTCTTCGGGGAAATCTTCAACCACGGCAACCCGCCCGCCTTCGAGGCCGAGGAAGGCCCTGAGGCAATTCCCGCCAGCCTGGCGCGCACCTCCGCGTTTCTCACGCACCCCGTCTTCCACCGCTACCACACCGAGAGCGAGCTCATGCGCTACATCAAGCGCCTCGAGTCCCGCGACCTCTCGCTCACGACGTCGATGATTCCCCTCGGCTCGTGCACGATGAAGCTGAACGCCGCGGCCGAGATGTTCCCCGTGACGTGGGAAAAAATCGGCGGCCTGCACCCCTTCGCGCCGCCCGCGCAGGCCGAGGGTTACCACCGCATGTTCGCGCAGCTGGAGTCCTGGCTCGCCGAGATCACCGGCTTTGCCGCCACCTCGCTCCAGCCGAACGCCGGCTCGCAGGGCGAATACGCCGGCCTGCTCGCCATCCGCGCGTGGCACCTCTCGCGCGGCGACACCCACCGCACCATCTGCCTCATCCCGACTTCCGCGCACGGCACGAACCCCGCCAGCGCCGTGATGGCCGGCATGCAGGTCGTGGCCGTCGCCTGCGACGCGCAGGGCAACATCGACGTGGCTGATCTCCGCGCGAAGGTCGCCGCCCACGCGGAGAAGCTCGCCGCCATCATGGTGACGTATCCCTCCACGCACGGCGTGTTTGAGGCCTCCATCCGCGAAATCTGCGAGATCGTGCACGCCGCCGGCGGGCAGGTTTACATGGACGGCGCGAACCTCAACGCCCAGGTCGGCCTCTGCCGCCCCGGCGACATCGGCGCGGACGTCTGCCACCTCAATCTCCACAAAACCTTCTGCATCCCGCACGGCGGCGGCGGCCCCGGCGTGGGCCCCATCGCCGTCGCCGCGCACCTCGCGCCGTTTCTGCCCGGCCACTCGATTATTCCGACCGGCGGCGAGCAGGCCATCGGCGAGGTCTCGCAGGCCCCGTGGGGCAGCGCGAGCATCGACGTCATTTCGTGGATGTATATTGCCATGATGGGCCCCGACGGCCTCGCCGAGGCCACGAAGGTCGCCATCCTCAACGCGAACTACATCGCCCGCCGGCTCGAGCCGTATTTCCCCGTGCTCTATCGCGGCGCGAACGGCCGCGTGGCCCACGAATGCATTCTCGACGTGCGCGAATGGAAGGACCGCGCCGGTGTCGAGGTCGAGGACTTCGCCAAGCGGCTGATGGATTTTGGGTTTCACGCCCCGACGATGAGCTGGCCGGTGCCCGGCACGCTGATGATCGAGCCGACCGAAAGCGAATCCCAGGCCGAGCTCGACCGTTTCTGCGACGCGATGATCACGATCCACGGCGAGCTCACGGCGATTGAGGTCGGCGGGCTCGACCGGACGAACAACCCGCTCAAGCGCGCGCCGCACACCGCGCGGCAGGTGAGCGCCGACGCGTGGGACCGTCCGTATTCCCGCGAGCAGGCCGCCTACCCGGCGCCGTGGCTGCGCGAGCACAAGTTCTGGCCGAGCGTGGCGCGCATCGACAACGTCTACGGCGACCGCAACATCTTCTGCACCTGCCCCTCGATCGAGGAAATGGCGGGCGAAGCGTAACGGGCTCGCCCGGGCAGAGGAGACGCGGAAAAGGGGAAAAGCCGGAGGAGTGGGTCAGGCGGTGGGTTGACGGGGGAAATACCGCACGTGCGGAAGATCCTTGAAGTGCTCGTCCTGCGTCCAGAGCGTGGCGTCGTGGTGCCTTGCCGTCGCGTAAATGAGGCTGTCGGCCAGGGGCAGAGGATGGCGCGCCGCCTCGAGGGCCAGCGCGCCGTCGAGGTCGATCAGCCGGCCCGACTGCATGATGCTGGCGACCTGGAGGGCGTCGTTTTCGCCGCGCTCGCGAAGAACCTTCTTGAAGACTTCGTAGAGGGAAATGACCGGCACGAGAAGGTTCTCGGCGTCCTCAATCGCGGGGGCGAACAACGGGGCGCGGTCACTGTCCGTGAGGTATTCCAGCCAGCCGGAGGAATCCACGACGTTGGCGGTGCTCACAGGCGGTCCCCCTCGCGTTCAATGGTGGGGTCCATGCCGCGGAGGAATCCACGCATCTGCGGAGTGGGGCGCACAGGAATGAACTCGACCCGGTCGCCGTAGCGGATCACCCGGAGCTTCTCGCCGGCGGTGAGATGCAAAGCCTCCCGAATCGCCTGGGGGATGACGACTTGAAACTTGGGGGAAAGGGTTACGGTATCCATATCGATACGTATACCGTAAAACGAAGTTCTTATCGATGCAAGCGCGTGGGCCCGTCCAGGGACGCGGAAAAGGGGAAAAGGGGGAACCGGAAGCGTCTTCCGATGCCGCCGGGGGTGCGCGGGAGCTTTAGCGCGGGGCGGGGGCGGTGGGGGGTGGGGGGAGGAGGAGGCGCTGGACTTCGGGGACTTCGCGGAGGGTGGCGAAGGCGGGGTCCTGGACGAGGCGTTCGCGGTATTCGATGCCGCCGAGGCGGAGGGCGGCGGCCAGGGCGGTGGCGGCTCCGGGGGCGTCTTCGAGGGCGTAGCGGGCGCGGGCGAGGCGGTAGTGGGCTTCGGGGGATTGGGGCTGGAGGCGGGTCCAGCGGTCGGCGGCGCGGGCGGCGTCGTCCCAGCGGAGGCGGCTTTCGGCGAGGGTGCTGGCGAGGCGGGCGTAGCCGGGGTCGGCGGGGAGGAGGGTGTCGGCTTCGCGGAGGAGGGCGTCCATTTCCGCGGTGAGGCCGAAGCGGCTTTGGGTCTCGAGGGTGCGGGCGAGGGGGGCGAGGTCGGTGGGGCGGGCGCGCCAGGCGGCGAGGCGGGCGGCGTTGTCGGCCTGGGCGGTTTTGCGTTCGGCGACGGCGCGGCGGAGGCGGAGGAGGTCGGGGTTGCGGGGGTCGGTGGCGAGGGCGCGGTCGAAGAGGGTGATGGGTTCGTCGAATTCGCCGCGGGTCCAGAGGAGCTGGCTGAGGCCGAGGAGGGTTTCGACGCTTTCGGGCCAGAGGGCGAGGGCCTGGCGGTAGGCGCGTTCGGCTTCGGCGGGGAGCTGGCGGCGCTGGTAGAGGCGGGCGCCGGTGAGGCGGAGGTGGGAGTAGCTGCGTTGGGCGTCGTAGTCGCGGAAATACTGGGGGTGGGCGAGGAGGCGGGCGGTGGTGGCGTCCCAGTAGGCGAAGTCGCGGTTGATGGCGTCGGGGGGGAGGGTGGCGAGGGGTTCGGGGGCGAGGCGGGTGAGGGGTCCGTCGGGGATGGCGTAGGGGTCGGTCCAGGCCATGGGGAAGCTTTCTTCGACGTAGAAGGGGTGGGCGGCTTTGTTGCGTTCGAAGATCCAGCGGGCGACGGCGGCGTGGACGAGGCGGGAGCTTTCGGCGGGGTCGAGGGTGGCGGGGTCGCGTTTGCCGCGGAGTTCGGTGGCGACCTGCTGGGTGATGGCGGCGAGGTCGGCGCGGGTGGGGAGGGTGAGGGGGGTGGCGGGGTAGGCGTGGTCGCGGCCGAGCCAGCGTTCGAAGGCGTTGCGGACGGGGGGGCGCTGGGTGGTGTAGTGGTCGCGGACGTAGCGGAGGTAGAGGGGGTCGGCGAGGCCGTTTTGGGTGAGGATGTAGAGGTCGCGGCGGTCGAAGGCGGGGTCGATGCGGCGGGCGGGGGGGAGGGTGCTTTCGCCGAAGATGAGGTAGGTGGGGATGAAGCGGCCGGGGTCGGTGCCGCCGAAGAGGATGGCGCCGGGGGGCAGGGGGGCGAGGAGGTCGCGGCCGTATTCCCAGCCGAACCAGCGGTCGCGCTGGCTGGAGGACGCGGCGTTGTGGGTGAGGGGCCAGAGGGGAAGGAGGAGGAGGGCGGCGCTGGCGGGGGCGAGGCGGGGGGTGCGTTGGGCGAGGGCGCGGGCGGTGAGGAAGGCGCCGAGGCCGGCGAGGAGGGCGAAGATGCCGTTGGTGTAGGTGTGGTAGGGCATCTGGAGCCACCAGCCGGCTTTGTCGGTGCGGGCGGCTTCGAGGATGGGCTGGAGGCCCATGGCGAGGCAGAAGGCGGCGGTGAGGAGGTAGATCCAGGTGCGGGCGGGCAGGGGGAGGCGGAGGGTGGCGAGGAGGGCGACGAGGAGGAAGAGGAGGCCGAGGGGGGTGAAGCCGTCGATGAGGCGGGCCCAGAAGAAGGAGGTCCAGCGGGTGATGCGGGGGGCAAGGGGGAGGGCGGCGTCGGGGTTGACGACGGAGCCGGAGATGGAGGAGGCATCTTCGGGGGCGACGCCGAGGGTGCGGCTGAGGACGCGGAGGCTGAGGTCGGAGAGGCTGCCGGGGTATTGGGATCGGTTGAAGGAATGGAAGAACCCTTCGGGGGTGCGGGTGTAGCCCCAGTTCATGGGGGGGTTCGTGCCGGAGGCGACCGGGAGGTAGGCGTAGGGGAGGAGGCCGCCGAAGAGGAGGAGGGGGACAAGGGCGAGCAGGGGCCAGCGGACGCGGCCGCGGCGGGCGAGGAGGACGAGGACGAGGAGGGTGAGGACGAGGAGGGCGAGGCGGATGGCGGCCTTGATGATGACGGAGCTGTCGGCGATGAGGGCGAAGGCGAGGTAGGCGACGAGGCAGGCGAGGAGGCAGGCGAGGAGGAGGTCCCAGAAGAGGTCGCGGCGGACGAGGGCGACGACGAGGAAGGGGAGGGGCGCGAGGGCGAGGGTGAGCTGGTGGTTGCTGAAGGCGAGGGCGAAGAGGAAGACGGCGGCGTAGAGGGGGCCAAGGCGTTCGGGGCGGCGGAGCCAGACGTAGAGGCTGGTGAGGTAGAGGCCGACGAGGAGGGCGTGGAGGGTGTAGACCTCGATGATGACGGCCTGCGACCACATGGATTCGCTGAAGGCGAAGCAGAGGCTGAGGGAGAGGGCGGCGATGGTGGCGAGGCGGGGGGAGTCGGGGGCGATCCAACGGGCGGAGCTGCGGATGACGAGGGCGGTGAGGCCGACGGCAAGGGCGCCGAGGAGGCCGCTGAAGAGGGCGAGCTGCCAGGCGACGTTGCCGAGGGGGAGGAGGGAAAAGAGCCAGGCGAGGAGGGTCCAGAGGGGGTAGCCGGTGGGGTGGGGGACGCCGAAGTGCTGGGCGGCGACGGCAAATTCGCCGGCGTCGAGAAGGGTGATGCTGGGGGCGGCGGTCCAGGCGTAGACGGCGAAGGCGACGAGGGCGGCGGCGAGGGCGGTGAGGGCGTCGCCGCGCGAGAAGATGCGGGGCGGCGGCGTCATGCGGGGAGCGGGTGGCGGCTGGGGTTGCGGAGGGCGAGCTGGAGGACGCGGAGGGCGGCTTCGAGGGCGATGCCGGTGGTCATTTTGGTCTGCCCGAGGCGGCGTTCGGTGAAGACGATGGGGACTTCGGTGAGGCGGAAGCCGGCGCGCCAGAGGAGCCAGTGGAGCTCGATCTGGAAGCCGTAGCCTTCGGCGCGGAAGTCGCGGTCGTCGAGGGTGGCAAGGGCGGAGAGGCGGAGGGCCTTGAAGCCGCTGGTGGCGTCGGTGAGGGGGAGGCCGGTGAGCCAGCGGACGTAGCGGGTGGCGCCGGCGCTGAGGAGGAGGCGGTGTTCGGGCCAGTTGAGGACGCGGATGCCGTCGAGGTAGCGGCTGCCGATGGCGGCGTCGGCGCCGGCGTCGAGGGCGGCGAGGAGGCGGGGGATGTCGGCGGGGTCGTGGGAGAAGTCGGCGTCGATTTCGAGGCAGGCGTCGTGGTCGCGGGTGCGGGCCCAGGCGAAGCCGGCGCGGTAGGCGGAGCCGAGGCCGAGTTTGCCGGGGCGGGCGAGGAGGTGGACGCGGGGCTCGGTGGCGGCGAGCCGTTCGACGAGGGCGGCGGTGCCGTCGGGGGAGGCGTCGTCGACGACGAGGACGTGGAGTGCGGGGTGGACCTCAAGGATGCGGGCGATGATGGCGAGGATGGACTCGGCTTCGTTGTAGGTGGGGAGGATGGCGAGCGGGCGTTGGATGGGGGTGCGGCCGGCGGTGGTGGCGGCGGGGCGGGCGGGGGCGGCCGGCGGGCGGCGGAGGCGGGCGGGGCGGAGGATGAGGAGGCCGCCGATGAGGAGCCAGCCGAGACCGGAGAGGCCGAGGGTGGCGGCATACCAGGCGGGGGGCTGGAAGCGGAAGGTGACGGCGCGGCTGGCGGCAGTGACGGGGACGGCGGGGAAGGCGCCGGCGGCACGGAAGACGGGGACGGGGCGGCCGTCGACGGTGGCGGTCCAGTCCGGGTGCCAACCCTGGCTGAGGACGATCCAGCCGGCGCGGCCGGGGGCGGTGAGGTCGGAGCGGCTGGGGGTGGCGGCGGTGAGGGGGACGCGCGAGAAGGCGGGCGGGGGTTCCGCGGGGATGGTGGCGGGGAGGTCAGGCGGGGGTTGGCCGGGCCCGGGGGCGATGGTGAGGAGGTTGCGCTTCGCGGCGGCGAGGACGTGGAGGTATTCGTCGGGGCCGGGGCGGGCGGGGATGGCGGCGTTGGCGAAGAAGGCGGGGAAGAGGGGGTCGGGGTTTTGGAGGACGAGGAAGGCGTCGTTTTCCAGGCGCACGGGGAGCATGGCGCGGAACCACTCGGCGAGGCGCGGGCTGGTGTCGCGGTCGAGGCGGTCGATGACGATGTCGCCGATGCCGGCCAGCTCGAGGGCGGTGAGCATGTCGGTGGCGGAGTTTTGTCCGGCGACCTGGAGGCGGATGGTGGGGGCGGGGGTGAGGTAGCGGTTGAGGGCCTCGGTGGCGAGGGGGCGGCCGGTGCGTTGCGGGAGGTCGAGGGGGAAGTAGCGGCCGGTGACGAAGAGGACGCGGCCCTCGGCGGCGCGGAGGGGGGCGGCGAGCGCGGCGTAGGCGGCGCGTTGCGGGGCGTCGATGCCGCCGCGGAAGAACGGGGCGAAGTAGGGCGAGAAATCGAGCGCGGCGAGGAGGCCGACAAGCGCGGCGAGGGCGGGGGCGAGGCGGCGGGGGGCGAGGTCGCGGAGGAGGGCGACGACGGCGAGGCCGGCGGCGACGGCCGCGCAGAAGGTGCCGTTGAGGATCCAGAACGAGTCGGGGGCACGGAGGTCGCCGAAGAGCGGGAGGGCTTCGAGGAGGCGGAAGAGGGGGGCAAAGAGAAGTAGGGCAAGGAGGCCGGCGAAGAGCGCGGGGCGGCTGCGGTGAGCGGGGAGGAGCCAGTAGAGCACGGCGCCGAGGGCGGCGAGGGCGAGCCAGTGGAGGGGGATGAGCCAGTCGGGGGCGTTTTGGGCGACGGCGAGGATTTCAAAGTGTCCCTGGAGGATGCTGCGGGGGCCGAAGGAGATGGCGTAGAGGACGAGGGCGAGGGCGGTGAAGATGCGGATGGCGGGGGTGAAGCGGGCGGCGTGGCGGTCGCGCCAGGTGCGGGCGATGAAGAGGCTGAGGGCGAGCAGGCCGATGAGGCCGAGGTAGTAGCCACCGCGGGCGACGCCGAGGCCGGGCGGAAGGAGGGCGAAGAGGTCGCCGTCGCGGTCGAGCCAGGCGGTGGCGGTGCGCGCGGAGTAGGCGGCCTGCCATTGGGCGAAGGGGTCGAGGGCGAAAACGGTCATGAAGGCGCGTTCGCGCAGCAGCGGGAGGAGCGGGAGGACGCCGAGGAGGAGGGTGGTGGCGGCGGCCCAGCCGAGGCCGCGGAGGAGGGCGGGGCGGGCGAGGGGGCGGGTGACGAAGAGCCAGAGGGCGAAGGCGGTGAGGGGGAGCGCGAGGGTGGCGCCCATTTTTGCCCAGGCGAGGAGGGTGGCGGAGAAGACGGCGCCGAGGAGGAGGCCGTCGAGGGCGCGGCCGCGTTCGGCGACGCGGAGGAGCGCGAGGAAGGCGAGGGGGACGAGCGGGACGGCGGTGAGGATGGTCATGTGCTCCTGCCAGCCGGCGCGGAGGAGGAGTTGGGGGGAGAGGAGGTAGGCGAGGCCGACGGCGAAGCCGGCCCAGGCGTCGCCGGTGAGGCGGCGGCCGAAGGCAAAGGCGGCGAGCCCGCCCGCGGCGAGAAGGAGGAGGGCGGTGAGCTTCATGGCCACGATGGGATCGGGCAGGAGAAGCAGCGCGGGGGCGTAGACGGGGACGGAGAGCGCGAAGCTGAGGGTGGTGGCGGTGGGGGAGCCGCCTAGGTAGGCGGGGAACCAGGCGAAGTCGCCGGTGGCGAGGAGGCGGAGGAGGGCCTGGATTTTCGCGGCGTGGCCGGCGAGCTCGCCGCCGGTGACGGGTTGCCCGAGCCAGCCCCCGGCGATCACGGCGAGATACGCCGCGAGCACGAGGGCAAAGGCGAGGGGGGCGCGGCGCACGGGCGGCGGGCTAGAGCGAGTTGCGCCGGAGGAGGCGCTCGACGACGGGGGCGGTGGCCTCGCGGTCGCGGGGTTCCATGCGGTCGATGAAGAGGACGCCCTGGAGGTGGTCGTATTCGTGCTGGATGGCGCGGGCGAGGAGGCCGGTGGCGGTAAAGGTGAGGGTTTCGTTTTCGAGGGTGGTCGCCTTGACGCGAACTTCGGCGGGGCGGGGGATGCCGCCCTGCATGCCCGGGAAGCTGAGGCAGCCTTCCTTGACGGTCTCGGTGGCGCCGAAGGGCTCGATCTCGGGGTTGATGAGGACGAGGGGCATGTAGTCCTCGAGGGCGGCGGGCTGGCCGTCGAGGAGGAGGAGGCCGGGGTCCTCGGCGTCGAGCACGTCGACGACGCAGAGCAGAAGGGGGAGGCCGACCTGCTGGGCGGCAAGGCCGACGCCCTGGGCTTCGTTCATGGTGTCGATCATGTCGTCCGCGAGTTTGGCGATGCGGGCGTCGATGGTCTCGATGCGGCGGCCCTTGGAGCGGAGGGCGGGGTGGCCGTATTCAACGATGGGGAGGACCATGGGATTTTCGATTTTTGATTTTCGATGGGCGCGGCGCTGGCCTTCCCTGGTTAGGGGGCGGGTGGGGCGGTGGGGTCGGCGGTGAATGCGGGGATGTCCTTCACGCCGGCGGCCTTGAGGGCGTCGAGGACCTTGACGACGACGCCGAAGGGGGCTTCGCGGTCGGCCTGCATGGCGATGGGGCGGCCGGGATTCGCCTGGACGGCGGCCTGGAGCGCGGGTCCGAGGGCGTCGAGGGCGACGGGTTTTTCGTCGAGGGTGATGGCGTCGCCGGACTTCACGGCGAGGAGGAGGGGCTGGGTCTTGGCGGCGGCGCTGGCGGCGGCGGTCTTCGACTCGGGGAGGTTGATTTCGAGCTGGGGCTGGGATTTTTTAAAGGTCGTGGTGGCGATGAAAAAAATGAGGAGGATCACCACGATGTCGAGGAGCGAGACGATGTTGATGCCGGGGGAGCGGCGTTTGCGGGTATGGAACCTCATTCCACGGTCTCGATCGCGGGCTGCTGATCGGGATTCGGGTAGCACTTGCCGAGCAGTTCGGTGGCAACGGCCTCCATCTCGACGGACATGACCTCGATTTTGCGCTGAAAGTAATTGTGGGCGACGAGGCTGGGGACGGCGACGCAGAGGCCGGCGATGGTGGTGTTGAGGGCCTCGGCGATTCCACGGGCGATGACGACGGGGTCGCCGGAGCCGATGTTGGCGAAGAGGCTGACGAGGCCGGAGAGGGTGCCGAGGAGGCCGAGGAGCGGGGCGATGCCGGTGCTGATTTCGAGGATGACGAGACCGGTCTCCAGGCGGGCGGTCTCGTGGCGGGCCTGGGTTTGGACGGCCTCGGCGTTGTCGGTGCGCGGCCAGGAGAGGTGGCGGAGCAGGGTGTGGAGAATGCGGCTGAGGGCCGAGGGGTGCTGGTGGATGAGGGCGTCGAGGGCGGTGAGCTCGTCGCCGGGTTTGAGGTTGTGCACTTCCTCCTCGATGATGGCGGGCATGACGCAGGCTTCGCGCAGGGCGTAGGCGCGGAGAAGAATGACCGTCGTGGCGAGCACGGAGAGCACGGTGAGTGGCACCATGAAGATGCCGCCCTGTATGAAAAAGCGGGAGATGGACTCGAAGGCCGAGGCGAAGAATAGGTCCATGAATCGAGGGCCGAAGATAACCGGACCGGCTGGTGGCGCAAGGATACAGCGAGCTTGACCCCGGCGGGGCGGAGGGCGATTTCTGCGGCATGAGTTTTCACCTCCCGCGCCGAATGCGGCGCAATCGCTCGTCCGAGGCGGTGCGTGCGCTTGTGCGGGAGACCCGGCTGGCGCCGGAGGATTTGATTCAACCGCTTTTCGTTCATGCCGGTGAGCCGGAGGAAGTGGCCTCCATGCCGGGGGTGCGCCGGCACTCGGTGACATCGCTGGTGGAGGAGTGCGGGCGCTGTGCTGCGGCGGGGATTCGCGCGGTGGCGGTTTTTCCAAAGATCGATCCCGCGCGGAAGGATGCGGTGGGCTCGCACGCGGTGGCGGACGATAACGTGCTCTACGCGGCGGTGCGGGCGGTGAAGGCCGCGTTTCCCGGGCTGCTCGTGATTACGGACGTGGCGCTCGATCCCTACACGGATCACGGGCACGACGGGCTGCTCTCGGCGGACGGAACGGAGGTGCGGAACGACGAGACGGTGGCGGCGTTGCAGGCGCTCGCCGTGAAGGAGGCCGGGGCCGGGGCGGACATCGTGGCGCCGTCGGACATGATGGACGGGCGGATTGGCGCGGTGCGGGCGGCGTTGGACGCGGCGGGCTTTGAGCGGACGCTGATTTTGAGTTACGCGGTGAAGTATGCGTCGGCGTTTTACGGGCCGTTTCGCGACGCGGTCGGGAGCAAGGCGGGGGCGGCTCCGCTCGATAAGCGGGGCTACCAGATGGATCCCGCTAACGTCCGCGAGGCGGCGCTGGAGGTCGCGCTGGACGAGGAAGAGGGCGCGGACATCGTGATGGTGAAGCCGGCGGGGCCTTATCTGGACGTGATCCGCGCGGTGCGGGAGGCGACGACGCTGCCGGTGGCGGCGTATCAGGTGTCGGGCGAATACGCGCAGATCCACGCGGCGGCGCGGTTGGGCTGGCTCGACTACGAGCGGACGCGCGACGAGTCGCTGCTGGCGATCAAGCGCGCGGGCGCGGATATGATTTTTACGTATTTTGCGCGCGAGGTGGCTGAGGGATGGAAACGACCCGGTTCGCATTCCTGAAGTCGGCGCGCGGGTTTTTCCTCGCGGAAGCGGGGGCGGCGGGCCTGCTGCTGCTGGCCGTGTTTTTGGGCTGGTCGTGGGGTTCCGGCATTTGGTCGGCATCCGACTGGCAGCGGCCAACGGCCTACGGGGATCTGGTCCGCAGTGATGTGCTGCAGCACCTGGCCTTCATCAAGGCGGCGCGGGACGGGCATTTTGTGCCGTTCGCGAGCAAGACGGTGCCGGAGTTGGGCGCGCCGGGGGTGGCGAACTGGAATGACTGGCCGATTGCCGAGGAGGTGCCGATTGCGCTGATGGGCGTCGCGGCGCGGGCGGTGGGTTTGTTTGCGGCGCTGAACGCGTTTCTGCTCGCGGGGCATTTGCTAGCGGCGCTGGTTTTTTACGGGGTGGCGCGGGTGAGCGAGGTTACGCGGCTTTGGGCTTGGGTGGGCGGGGTGGCGTATGGGCTGGCGCCGTTTCTGTTCGCGCAGTCGCCGCATCATCCGTTGGTGCAGTGGTGCTGGCACGTGCCGTTGTTCCTGCTGGCGTGGGGCTGGGTGGCGACGGAGCCGGGCGTGCGACCGGGCGGCCGGAGGTTCTGGGCCGGGATCGGGATCGGCGCGCTGGCGGGCGGGATGATGGTGTATTACGCGGCGATTTTTGCGCTGCTGGTTCTGGCGGGGGCGGTGATCGGGTGGCTGCGGGCGCGGAATGCGGCGAACCTTGTCTCGGCCGCGGCGATGGTGGGCGCGACGGCGCTGACGTTTGCGGCGATGAATCTGGACACGTGGATGTTTCAGGCGCAGCACGGCGCGAATCCCGGGGCGTTGGTCCGGCCCTACCAGTGGGTGGAGGTTTATGGCATGGGCGTGGTGAACTGGTTTGTGCCGCTGCCGGAGCATGCGTGGGATTGGTTTCGCGCGCTGGCGGAGCGGCACGGCAGGAATCGCGTGCTGGCGGATGAGGGGTCCTACTTCGGCCTGGTGGGGCTGGCGGCGCTGGTGCTGCTCGTCGGGGTGGCGGTGCGGGCGCTCGTGCGGCGGGACCCGCAGGGGGTGCCGATCGGGGCGTGGCAGATTCTTGGGATCGGGGTGGTGTTTGTGCCGGGCGGGCTGAATGCGCTGGCGGGGGTCGCGGGGTTCACGCTGCTGCGGACGGGTTGCCGTTACAGCGTGGTGGTGCTGGCGATTGCGTTGCTGTTTGCGGCTCAGTGGATGAGCCGCCGCCGTCTGCGGGGATGGTGGGCGGCGGGGATTGCCGGCGGGCTCACGGTTTTGGTGCTGCTCGATCAAGTGCCGCGGAGCCCCACGGACGCGGCGCGGCAGGAGATTGCGGCGGAGGTGGCTTCCGACCGGGATTACGTCGCCGCGCTTGAGTCCGCCTTGCCCAAGGGGGCGGCGGTTTTTCTGATTCCGGCGATGGAGTTTCCCGAGGCCCCGCTGCCGGGAATGTCGCCGTCGGAGAATTTTCGGTCTTATCTGCACAGTTCGTCGCTGCGCTTCTCGTTTGGAAACAACAAGGGACGCGGGGCGGAGGATTGGCAGAAGGAGCTGACGACGATGTCGCTGCCCGGGGTGCTGGCGGAACTGCGGCGGCGGGGATTTTCGGCGGTGTCGATCAACCGCGCCGGCTTTGAGGACGGCGCGGAGGGCTTGCTTGCGGCGCTTGCGGCGCAGGGCTGGACGAGGCGGATCGAAAGCCCGCGGAAGGATTTGGTGGCGGTGCTGCCTCCGGGGGTCTGACTAGCGCTGGATGGCTTCGAGATTCCGGCGGAACTGGGCGTTGTCCGGGGCGAGTTGCACGGCCTTTTGAATCGCCGCGAGGGCTTCGGCGTGCGCGCCGGCGGAGTAGAGCGCGATGGCGAGGTTGTTGTAGGCATCGGCGTAGTCCGGGCGCTGGGCCAGGATGAGGCGATACTGGGCGATGGCCTCGGCGAAATTCCCGAGGCGGCGGTGGGCGGCGGCGAAGGCGTTGCGGGCGACGAAGTTGTCCGGTTCGATTTCAACCGCGCGGGCAAGGTGAGGCAGGGCGGCAGGGATATCGCCTTGCTCGAAAAGCAGGGTTCCGAGGGTGAACTGGCCGGGGCCGTGCCACGTGAACGTGCGAAGGGCGATCGTCAGGTGGTCGATGGCCTCGCGGCGTTCGCCGAGCGCGGCGAGTTGAAGTCCGAGGTTGAGGTGTTTGTCGGGGTGTTCGGGACGGAGGCGCACGGCCTCGCGCAGGTGCTGGACGGCTTCGTTGCGCCGTTCGTCGGAGAGGGGTTCGCGAACGAGGCGGCCGTGGCGGCGGGGTTCCAGAATGGCGACGGCCAGATTTGCCGCGGCGAGATCATTGTCGCGGGTGACGGCGAGGGTGTGGCGAAACAGGGTTTCGCTGTCCTTCCAATGGCGGGATTGCCGCACGCTCGCGATGGCGCTGGCGGCAATGATGCCGAGGGCGGCGCCGGCGGCAATCAGCGGCGAGAGGCGACGCAGGCGAACGAGGTCGGCGGCTCCCCAGGCCAGGATGATCAGCAGGCCGATCTGGGGCAGGTAGGTGAAGCGGTCGGCCCGGGAGAAGGTGCCGATTTGGATCAGCCCGAGCATGGGCACGAGGACACCGAGATACCAGAACCAGCCGACGGCGACGTAGGGGGCTTTGGGGATGAGCCGGAGGGCGACGGCCGTGAGGCCAAGCAGCAGGAGGACGGCGGCGGTGATGGCGGCGGGGGAATTGAAGGGCGAGGGAAAGGGATAGAACGGAGCAAGGCCGAGGGGCGCGACGGTTTGCACGGCGTAGATGACGCAGGAGAGCGCGGCATTGCCGAGGCGGGCGTCGAGCGGGTAGTCCGCGTAGGAAATGGTGCCGGACTTTTGCGCGTGGGCGGCGAGCACCGTGGCGACGAGCGCGAGAAGGATCAGCGGCACTTTTTCCAGCGCGATCCGCCGCCAGTCCGCGGCGGCGCGGCGGATCGGCCAGAAGTCGAGGAGGAGCATGACGCCGGGCACCGTGACGAGGGTTGTTTTGCAGAGTAGGCCGACGACAAAGGCGGCAAGAAGCAGCGCGTAGCGGGCCGGGTGAAAGGGTCGGCGGGCATACCAGGCGTAGATCAGGAGCGTGAGGAGGTAAAAAAAGGCGCTGAGCACGTCCTTGCGCTCGGCAATCCAGACGACGGATTCCACGCGGAGCGGATGCACGGCGAAGACGGCGGCGACAAAGGCGGAGGGCCACCGCTGGCCCGTCATGAGGCGAAGCAGTAGGAACAGGATGGCGGCGGTGGCCGCGTGCAGGAGGAGATTGGTGAGGCGGAAGCCGGCCGGGTTGAGGCCCCAGAGCTGGTGGTCCAGCATCAGGGAAAGCATCGTCAGCGGGTGGTAGAAATTGCAGGCCGGGCCGGTGAAGGCGCGGGCGATTCCCTCCGGGGTGAGTCCGCCCTGGACGAGGTCGTTCTGGTAGACGTAGAGGGCGTCGTCGAGGTTGACGAAATCGTTTCCCAACGAGGGCAGAAACGTCGCCAGTGCGAGGAGAAACAGGGCGCCGGCGATGAGCGCGTCCGGGCGATTGCTGCGAACCGCGCTCATGGGAGCAAGCTGCTCAGGTATATTTGATGACTTCCTCGATGGTGGTCTCGCCGTTGTAGATTGAGCGCAAACCGTCTTCGCGCAGCGTTGTCATGCCGAGTTCGATGGCTTTTTGGCGGAGGACGACACCCGGGGCGCGCTGGTTGATGAGTTCGCGGATGGGGTCGGAAATCTTGAGGAGTTCGTAGATGCCCTTGCGGCCCTTGTAACCGGTCTGGTTGCAGGCGTCGCAGCCTTTGCCGTAGTAGAAATTTTTGTCGCCGATGTCGTAGGGCGAGAGGCCGAGCTGCTGGAGGACGGCTTCGTTGGGTTCGTAGCTTTCGCGGCAGCGGGTGCAGATTTTGCGGATGAGGCGCTGGGCGAGCACGCACTCGAGGGAGGCGCTGATGAGGAACGGCTCGACGCCCATGTCCACAAGGCGGGTGACGGCGCCGGTGGAGTCGTTCGTGTGGAGCGTGGTAAAGACGAGGTGGCCGGTGAGGGAGGCCTGGATGGCGATTTGCGCGGTCTCCATGTCACGCGTTTCGCCGACGAGGATGCGGTCGGGGTCCTGGCGCAGGAAGGCGCGGAGGACGCGGGAGAAGGTGAGGCCGATGCCCTCCTGGATGGGGACCTGGATGATGCCTTCGATCTCGTATTCGACGGGGTCCTCGGCGGTGAGGAGCTTGACGTCGATGGTGTTGATCTTGCGGAGGCAGGCGTAGAGCGTGGTGGTCTTGCCGGAGCCGGTAGGGCCGGTGACGATGAAGATGCCGTTGGGTTTTTCGATGACCTCGTTGATGTGGCCTTGGACGTAGTCGGGCATGCCGAGCGCATCGAGATCGAGGTTTACGGACGAGCGGTCGAGCACGCGGAGCACGACGGATTCGCCGAACTGGGTGGGGAGGGTGGAGACGCGGAGGTCGACCTGTTTGCCGCCGATGACGCGCTGGATGCGGCCGTCCTGCGGGAGGCGGCGCTCGGCGATGTTGAGGTTCGACATGACCTTCACGCGGGAGATGACGGGGAGCGCGAGGTGGCGGGGCGGGGGGTCCATCTCGTAGAGGGCGCCGTCCACGCGGTAGCGGACCTTGAACTCGGTTTCGAAGGGTTCGAAGTGGATGTCGGAGGCGCGGGCCTGGATGGCTTTGTCGAGGATGAGGTCGACGTAGCGGATGATGGGGGTGGCGTTGGCCTCGGCCGCGGCGGCGGCGGCGTTGAAGGCTTCCTCGCCGCCCTCGGCGAGTTCGAGGTTCGCGTCGCCGAGCTGGGCGAGGATGTCCTCCATGCTCGTGTCCTCGGTGCCGTAGTGCTGGCTGATGAGGGTCTGGATCCGGGCGCTGGTCTGGCCGATGCAGGGCTGGATTTCGCGGCCGAGGGCAAAGCGGAGGTCTTCGACGATCTGGCCGTTGAAGGGGTCGGTGAGGGCGACAAAAATCGTATTTTCCGAGGCTCCGATGGGGAGGGCGCCGTGCAGGCGCGCAAGGCCGCCGGGGATGAGCGCGAGGGTTTCGGCGCCGGGGACGTATTCGCTGAGATCGTAGCGTTCGGCGCCGATGGAGTCGGCGAGGGCCTGGTAGAGGGCCTCTTCGGTGAGGAAGCCGAGATTGACGACGACCTCCTCGACGGGATGGCCGGTTTCGTTGCATTCGCGGATGACTTCCTCGGCCTCGGTTTCGCCGATGAGGCTGGCGTCCCGGAGAAGGTCGAGCACTTGAGCGGTGTTCATTTGGGGAAAGGCGGGTTGGGGCGGGCGGGGAATCAGGCCAGGTCGGTCATCGTGGAGGTGATGACTTCGTCGGCGGTGGTGAGGCCGGCCAGGATTTTGCGGACGCCGTCCTCGCGCAGGGTGCGCATGCCGAGCTCGCGGGCGCGCTGGCGCAGGGCGATGGTGGAGGCGTTGTTGTTGATCATGTGGCGGACTTCGTCGTCGATGGTGAAGATTTCGAAGATGCCCATGCGGCCCTTGTAACCCCGGCCGCGGCAGGCGTCGCAGCCGACGGCCTTCATGATCGAGGCGCTGGACATTTGGGAGGCTTCGAGGCCGAGGGTCTGCATCTCGTATTCCGTGAGCTCGCTGGGGGCCTTGCACTTCGGGCAGAGCTTGCGGACGAGGCGCTGGGCCATGGTGGCGCGGACGGAACTGGAGACGAGGAAGGGCTGCACGCCGATGTCGATGAGACGCGGGATGGCGCTGGGGGCGTCGTTCGTGTGGAGCGTGCTGAGCACGAGGTGACCGGTGAGCGCGGCGTTGATGGCGATGCTGGCGGTCTCGGCGTCGCGAATCTCACCGATCATGATGATGTTCGGCGCCTGGCGCAGCATTGAGCGGAGGGCGGCGGGGAAGGTCATGCCGATCTCGGCGTTGACCTGCACCTGGTTGATACCGCTCATCTGGTATTCGACGGGGTCCTCGACCGTGATGAGTTTGCGGTCGGGTTTGTTGATGACGTTGAGGCAGGCGTAGAGCGTGGTGGTCTTGCCGGAGCCGGTGGGGCCGGTGACGAGCACGATGCCGTCGGGGAGGGTGATGAGTTGCTCGAACTTCTGCTGGTCGTCGCTGAGGAAGCCGAGGTCGGGCAGGCCGAGCACGAGCGAGGACTTGTCGAGAATACGCATGACGACGCTTTCGCCGTGCACGGTGGGGATGGTCGAGACGCGGAGGTCGATGGAGTTTTTCCCGATCTTGACCTGGATGCGGCCGTCCTGCGGGAGGCGCTTTTCGGCGATGCTCATCGTGCCGGTCATGATCTTGAGTCGGCTGATGATGGCGGCCTGGAGCTTTTTGGGCGGGCTCGGCATTTCCTGGAGCACGCCGTCGATGCGGAAGCGCACGCGGAAGCTGCGCTCGAGCGGCTCGAGGTGGATGTCACTCGCGCGGATCTTGTAAGCTTCGAGGAGAAGCGTGGTGACCATCTTGATGATGGGCGCGTCGCCTTCGCCGGTGTCGTCGGTGCCGAGGTCGAAGCCTTCGCCGGGGGCGGTCTCGCCGTCGGCCGGGCCGTAGTATTGATTGAGGGCCTGCTCGAGTTGTTCGGGCGTGGTGCAGACGAATTCGACCTGGCGTTTGAGCAGGAAGCTGAGGCTGTCGAACGTCTCGAACGCCATGGGGTCCGCGATGGCGATGGTGAGGGCGTCGTCGCGTTCCGCGATGGGGATGGCCTGATAGCGGCGGGCGTCGATCGGCGTGAGGATGCCGGTGATGTTCGGCGGGACGGTGATCTGAGCGAGGCTCACGAACTCCATGCCGCTGTTGGCGGCGAGGGTGCGGGAGATGTCCTCGTGGGAGACCAGGGCCATTTGCACGAGGGCCTCGGAAACATTGCCGCCGCCGGCTTTTTCGCGGGCTTCCTCGACTTGGGCTCGGTTGATGAGACCGGATTCGAGGAGGATATCGACTACGTAATCGTCATTCAGGGGCACGGGGAGAAAATCTTTGGTGTTCTCTAGGGGGGCGGCGCGGCGATGTCAAACGTGCGGGTGCCGCGAGCGCGGGGATTTTGCGCCGCGGGCGGGCGGGCTGGACTTCGTTCTTCAAATCGGGCGGGGGAGATCATTAGGATGTCTCTTCGGCCTGATCCGCTTCTCTCCCCCGGGGAGTTTGGCTAGGTCTCCCCACCCCATGGAAAAATATCGCACCTACCTCATCTTTGGCGCTCCCGGCAGCGGCAAAGGCACCCAGGGCAAGGCTCTGGGCATGATCCCCCGTTACTTTCACTGCGCATGCGGCGACGTCTTTCGCTCGCTGGACACCCGCACGCCGCTGGGCCGGAAATTTGTGGAGTATTCCAGCCGCGGCGAGCTTGTGCCCGACGAACTCACCGTCGAACTCTGGCGCGTGCGCATCGAAAATTGCGTGGAGGCCCACACCTTCAAGCCGGACATCGACGCGCTTGTGCTCGACGGCATCCCGCGCAACGTCGCGCAGGCCGAGCTGATGCGCGACCTCATCGACGTGCGCGGTGTGTTTCATCTTTCCTGCCCCGACCGCTCGAAGCTCGTGAACCGGCTGCGCAAGCGCGCGATCAAGGACAACCGCCTCGACGACGCGAACGAGTCCGTCATCCGGCACCGGCTCGAAACCTACGAGAATGAGTCGAAGCCGATTCTGGAACACTACGGTCCGCACCTCGTAAAGCACATCGACGCGACGCAGCTGCCGATGGTCGTGCTTTCCGAAATCGTCACGACGCTGGCGGAGCACGTGCGCGCCGAGGGTCCGGTCGAGGATTGAGCCGGGCCGGATTTTTCGCCGCATGCGTGTCGTCTTCATGGGCACCGGGGAGATCGGCCTGCCGACCCTGCGGTTTCTTCTGAGCCGCCCGGACACCGAGGTTGCGGCGGTGGTCACGCAGCCGGATCGCCCGGCGGGCCGCGGCCGGCAGTTGCGCCCGCCGGCGACGAAGCTCCTGGCGGCGGCGGCAGGCGTGCCCGTTCTCCAGCCTGCGCGCATGCGCGATGCCGCCGCGGTGGCCGAGCTCGCCGCGTTTGCGCCGGACGTGATGGTCGTCATGGCCTACGGGCAGATTCTGCCGCCGGCGATGCTGGCGATTCCCCGGCTCGCCTGCCTGAACCTCCACGCTTCGCTGCTGCCCCGCCACCGCGGCGCCGCGCCCATCCAGGCCGCCATTCTTGCGGGGGACGCCGAGACCGGCATCACCGTAATGCACATGGCCGAGGGGCTGGATACCGGCGACATGGTGCTGGCCCGCCCACTCGTCATCGCTCCCGACGAAACCGGGGGCTCCCTGCACGACCGTCTGGCCGAGCTGGCCCCGCTGGCCCTGGCCGACGCGCTGGCCGCGCTGGAGGCGGGGTGCGCCCCGCGCGTGCCGCAGGACGACGCCCGGGCCACCTACGCCGGCCGGCTCGACCGGGAGGACGGCCGCATCGATTGGGGCCGGCCGGCGGTGGAACTTGAGCGGTTGGTGCGGGCCATGAATCCGTGGCCGGCGGCCTTCGCGGAGCTGCCCATGGCGGCCGGGGGGCGGGAGCGGGTGAAGGTTTTTCGCGCCGAAACGGCGGACGGATCCGCCGCGCCGGGCACGATTCTGGCGGCGGATTCCGGCGGCATTCTTGTCGCGACGGGGGCCGGGGCCCTGCGGCTGCTCGAGGTCCAGAGTGAGGGCGGGCGGCGCATGGCCGCCGGGGATTGGCTGCGCGGTCACGCCCTCGCTTCGGCCGCGCGCTGAAGCCCGCCGGGCTTTTTCCTTCCCAAGGCGGGCGGCATCCGGTTTCATCCGCGGGCAGCAGATGACCGCTCCCGCGACCCCGAAATACAAGCGTATCGTTCTTAAAATCAGCGGCGAAGCCCTTCGCGAGCCGGGCAGCAAGGACAATATTTCCCCGCAGATTGTGAACTCCATTGCGCGCCAGATCGCCGAGGTGCGTGCCCTCGGGGTGGAGGTCGCTGTCGTGGTGGGTGGCGGCAACATCTGGCGCGGCCTCGCGGCCAGCCACCGCGGAATGAACCGCGCCACCGCCGACTACATGGGCATGCTGGCCACGGTGATCAACGGCCTCGCGCTCATGAGCGGGCTGGAGGACATCGGCGTCTCAGTGCGCGTGCAGACGGCCATCGAGATGAACAACGTCGCCGAGCCCTTCATTCTGCGCCGGGCGACGCGTCACCTCGAGCTCGGGCACGTCGTCATTTTTGTCGCCGGCACGGGCAATCCCTTTTTCTCGACGGACACCACCGCCGCCCTGCGGGCCAACGAAATCGGCGCGCAGGTCATCCTCAAGGCGACCAAGGTCGACGGCATCTACGACAGCGATCCGATGAAGAATCCGGACGCGAAAAAGTTCCACCACATCACCTACAGCGAGGCGCTCTCGCGGCGTCTGCAGGTCATGGATTCCACGGCCTTCAGCCTCTGCATGGACAACCGCATGCCCATCATCGTGTTCGACATGGGCGACCCCTCCAACATCCGCCGCGCCGCGATGGGTGAGACGGTTGGCTCCCTCGTATCCGAGGGCGCGGAGTCCGACAGCGCGCCGGCCGCGGCCTGATTTCTTTTTATGGATCTCGACGACATCTTGCTGGAGGCCGAGTCCTCCATGGAAAAAGCGGTGGAATTCATGAGCCATGAATTCTCCTCCATCCGCACCGGGAAGGCCTCGCCCGCCCTCGTGGAAAACCTCGACGTGGAGGCCTACGGCTCGCAGATGAAACTCAAGCAGCTCGCGCTCATCACCACGCCGGAGGCACGCCTGCTCGTCATCCAGCCCTTCGACGCCTCCACCACGCGCGACATCGAGCGGGCCATCAACGAATCGCGCCTCGGCATTTCCCCCGCCGTCGACGGCAAGATCATCCGCCTGCCCATCCCGGAGCTCTCCGAGGAACGCCGCCGCGACCTCGTCAAGCGCATCAAGGAAATCGCCGAGGAGACCAAGGTTCGCCTGCGCGCCGTGCGCCGCGAAGCCATCGACGGGGCGAAGAAACTCCAGAAGGAAGGCCTCATCACCGAGGACGGCCTGCGCGACGCCGAGACCGACGTCCAGAAAATCACCGACCAATACGTGACCAAGGTCGACCAGCACTTCTCGGCGAAAGAGGCCGAGATCATGAAAGTTTGATGCCCATGCGCCCGCTATTTCTTGCCCTCGCCCTTGGCCTGCTTGCCGTCCCCGTCCTGCGGGCCGATGTCGTGCGTCCCGCCGCCGACTTTGCCTGGCTGGACGCCAGCGGCAAGACCCGCGACCTCAAGAGCCTGCGCGGCCAGCCGCTGGTTGTGCTCATCGCGCCCTCCCCGCGGGACTGGACTTTCCGCTCGCAGGTCGGCCAGTTGCAGCGGGCCTTTCAGCGCTTTGCGGCCAACAAGCTTGTCGTCTTCGCCGCGTTCACGACCGAGGGCGGCCTCATCCGCTCGAACATCCCGATCGTTACCGCCGTCGACGGACCCCGCGTGGCCTTTCTCTACGACGTGCCGCGGGGCTTTGCGATCGCCGTCATCGGCCCGGATGGCAACCTTGACTGCCTCTCCACGCGGGTGATTCCCGCCCAGCGCATTCTGGATTACATGAACGCCTCGTTCGCCATCCAGAACAAGCTGCGGAGCGAATAACCGCGCGAGCCGGTCAGGCCGCGGGGGCGTTGACCGCCGTGCGCTGGGCGATCATTTCGAGTGCGGCCTCGGCGACCTCGTCGGCAGAGATGGCCGTCATGCAGCGGAAATCCAGCGGGCACTCGCGCTGGAAGCACGGGCTGCATTCGACCTGGTGGCGGATGATCACGTGATCCGCCCCGAGCGGCCGGGTGAGCAGCGGCTCGGTTGAGCCGAACAGGGCCAGCGTCGGCGTGCCGAGGGCGGCGGCGAGGTGCATGGTGCCGGTGTCGTTGCTGATGAGGATGTGCGTGCCGCGGATCGTGGTGATGAGTTCGGCCAGCGAGGTGCGGCCGACGAGGTTTTCGACCTTGCCGGTGAAGCCGCGCAGAATGTCCGCGGCGATGGGCTCGTCCCGGCTTACGCCGACGAGGACGAACGTGGCGTCGAGTTTCTCGGCGATGAGTCGCATCGCCTGGCGGAACTCCGCGGCGGGCCAGCGCTTGGCGCCGCCGTATTCCGCGCCGGGGCAGATACCGATGCGGATGGGGCCCGGCGGGCAGGGCGCGGTCGGGAAGGAGAGCGGAAGCGAGGGGGCGCCCATCTTCTCGGCGATGCGCAGGTAGCGGGCGGCGTGGTGGCGCGGGCGCAGTTCCTTTTTCGGCTCGCGGATGATCTGGTTGAGCATCCATTCGCGCTTGTGGCCGAGGTAGCCGACGCGGCGGCGGATGCCGGCGAGCCAGACCTCCAGCGCGCTGCGGGCGGAATTCGGGAAGAGCACGGCGACGTCGAAACGGCCGCGGAGCTGCCACGCCACGCGGAAGACCCCGGCATTGTCCGGCACGGCAATGACCTCGTCGACCTCGGGCAGCGAACGCCAGAAATCCGCCAGCTTGGCGCGCGTGAGAATCGTGACCCGGGCATCGGGCCGGCCCTGCTTGATCGCCTGCACGGCCAGCGAACTCATCACGGCGTCGCCCAGCCAGTTGCTGGAGCGGATCAGGATGCGAAATGGTCGGAGGTTCATGGGATTGTAGCCGTCGGGTAAATAAAGCCCCCGCTTCGTGCGCGCGAGCAGGAACTCGGGGTGGGGGACCTTCCAGCGGTTGTGGACCCAGAACCAATCGGCGGGTGAGCGGCGGATTTGGGCCTCGAGCGTGCGGTTGAGCGTCGCGGTAAGGGCCGGGAGATCGTCGGAGTCGTAGCTGACCTCTTTATCGACGACAAAACGCCAGTGGGCGAATCCATCCGTGTAGATCGCGCACGGCAGGATCACGGCATTCGTGCGGATGGCGAGCGAGGCGGCGAGGGGCGACGTGGAGGCGAGCGAATCGAAGAACGGCATCCAAATTCCCGCGTCGCCCGCGTGTTGGTCGATCAAGACTCCGACGAGCCCGCCCTCGCGAATCAGCGAAACGGCCTTGGTGACGCCGCGTTTGCGATCGAGCGTGATGATACCCTTCACGCGGCGGTCGCGGTTGATGAGGTCGTCGATGCCGCGGTTGCGGATGGCCTGATAGATCGTGCTCGATTTGTAGCCCGGAGCCAGACTGGTGAGTTGAGCCAGCAGTTCCCAGTTCCCGATGTGGCTGATGATGAAGACCACTCCGCGCCCCTTTTTGAGCGCGTTAAGAATGCCCTCGCCGTTATCGAACGTCACGCAGCGGCGGATTTGCGCCTCGCTCATCGCCGCCATTTTGAAGGAGCAGCAGGCGTTTGCGCCGAGCGTGGTGAAATGGCGAAACGTCAATCGTCGGATCTCCGCCGCCGAAAGTTCGCGGTCGAAGGCGCGCGTCAGGTTTTCCCTTGCGAGGCGTCGGTAGCCCGGCAGAATCGCCCATAGCACGGCTCCGATCACCCAGCCGAGGGCGAAACAAACTTTGAGTGGGAGCGCCCGGATGGTCGTGACCACCACCAGCGCAATGCCGTAAACCACGCGGTCCATGAAGTTGAACGAAAACGCGGAACCTACGGGCTCCGCCCCCCAAACGCGAAGAAAATCCCCCGGGATGATTCCCCCGGGCGCCACGATCGGCGTGCTGGGCGGCGGCCAGCTCGGGCGGATGCTGGCCATGGCGGCGGCTCGGCTCGGCTACCGGGTGCATGTCTTCGAGCCCGAGATGGGCTGCCCCGCCGGACGGGTGAGCGCGCGGGAAATCAACGCGGCCTACACCGACCGCGAGGCGCTGCGGGAGTTTGCGCGCGGGGTGGACGTTGTCACCTACGAGTTTGAAAACATCCCGCTCGCGGCGCTGGAGACCGTGGCGGAGTTCGTGCCCGTGCGGCCCCGGGGTCCGGCGCTGCACATCTGCCAGAACCGCGAGCGGGAGAAGAATTTCCTGCGCGCCAACGGCATTCCTTGCGCTCCCTTCTGGGTTGTGGATTCCGCCGCGTCCCTGGCGGTCGCGCTGGAGGAGCTCGGCGGTGCGGGGGTGCTGAAGACCGCCGACTTCGGCTACGACGGCAAGGGGCAGATGCGCGTGAACGCGTCGGACGACGCGGCCGAGATCTGGCAGCGCTTTGGCGGGCACCGGGCCGTGCTCGAGGGCTGGGTGGATTTTACGCACGAACTGTCCGTGGTCTGCGCGCGCGGCCTGGACGGCGAAACGAGCGTCTTTCCGGTCGTGGAAAACCGGCACACGAATCACATCCTCGATTTCTCCATCGTGCCCGCGCGTGTGCCCGCCGCCGCGCAGGCCGAGGCCCGGGCCATGGCGCAGACCATCGCCGGCGCGCTCGACGTGGTCGGGCTGATCACCACCGAGTTTTTCCTCACGCGCGATGGCCGCGTGCTTGTCAACGAGCTGGCCCCGCGGCCGCACAATTCCGGCCACTTCACGCTTGATGCGTGCGTCTCGAGCCAGTTCGAACAGCAGGTGCGCGCCGTCTGCGGGCTGCCGCTCGGCTCGACGGATCTCCTGCGCCCGGTCGTCATGGTCAATCTCCTCGGCGACCTCTGGCGGAACGGCGCGCCGGAATGGCCCGCGCTGCTCGCCGACGCGGCCGTCAAGCTCCACCTCTACGGCAAGGGCGAGGCGCGGCCCGGGCGCAAGATGGGCCATTTCTGCGTGCTCTCCGAATTTCCCGCCGATGCCCTCGCGCGGGCGGAAGCCATCAAGCAGCGCCTCTCCGGCGACGGAGAAAAAATGAACGACCACGGCCCCGCGCTGTCAGAATAACCAATGCGCCCCCGGCGCGATTCACGTTTTTCCAACCCATCCGTTATGTCTGTCGCCACTACCCAGGAACTCAACGAGCAAGTCCAGCAATCCAGCCAGTGGGTCCAGCCGCTCTTAAACGAAGTCGGCCGCGTCGTCGTCGGCCAGAAATCCCTCGTGGAACGCCTGCTCATGGGGCTTCTCACCAACGGCCACGTCCTGCTTGAGGGCGTGCCGGGCCTGGCGAAGACGCTCACCGTTCGCACGCTGGCCTCCGCGATTCACACCGGGTTTCAGCGCCTGCAATTCACGCCCGACCTGCTCCCAGCCGATCTCATCGGCACGCTGATCTACAATCCCCGCGACGGCGAATTCACGACCAAGCTCGGGCCGATCTTTTCGAACCTGATCCTCGCGGACGAAATCAACCGCGCCCCGGCCAAGGTCCAGAGCGCCCTGCTCGAAGCCATGCAGGAGCGGCAGATCACCATCGGCGAGCAGACCTACAAGCTGCCCGATCCCTTCCTCGTCCTGGCGACGCAGAACCCCATCGAGCAGGAGGGCACCTACCAGCTGCCCGAGGCCCAGCTCGACCGCTTCATGTTCAAGGTCCACGTCGGCTACCCGACCCGCACCGAGGAGCGGGCCATTCTCGATGCCATGGCGACCTCCGCGCCGCGCCTCGACGTTTCCGCCATCGTCACCGCCGAGCAGATCATCGCCGCGCGCGAAGTGGTTAACGCCATCTACGTCGACGATCGCGTGAAAAACTACATCGTCGACATCGTCTGGGCCACGCGCGAGCCGCGCTCGTTCAATCTCAAGCTCGACGGCCTCATCCGCTACGGCGCCTCGCCGCGCGCGACCATCTTCCTCACCCTCGCCGCGAAGGCCCGCGCCTTCCTCGCCGGCCGCGGTTACGTGACCCCGCAGGACGTGAAGGATGTCGGCGTGGACATCCTCCGCCACCGCATCGCCGTCAGCTACGAAGCCGAGGCGGAATCCGTCACCAGCGAGAACATCGTCGAGAAGATTTTCGCCGGCCTCCAGGTGCCGTGAGTCCGCTTCCCGCGGACCGTTGATGGCTGAGAGTTGAGCGGCGACAAGCCCCCTTCGCGACATGCAAGAACCCGGAGAAATTCTAAAGAAGATTCGTCGCATCGAGCTGCGCACCCGCCGCCTCGTGCAGACGTCCTTCGCCGGCGCCTACCAGAGCGTCTTCAAGGGCCGGGGCATGAACTTCGAGGAGGTGCGCGAATACACGCCCGGCGACGAGATTCGCAGCATCGACTGGAACGTCACGGCCCGCATGAACGCGCCGTTCGTGAAGAAATTCACCGAGGAGCGGGAAATGACGGTGATGCTCCTCGTCGACGTGAGCGCGTCGGGCAACTACGGCAGTATCGAGAACAGCAAACGCGAACTCGCCGCCGAGGTCGCGTCGATCCTGGCGTTCAGCGCGATTCAGAACAACGACAAGGTCGGCCTCATCCTCTTCAGCGACGAGGTTGAACTCTTCATCCCGCCGAAGAAGGGGCGCCTCCACACGCTGCGCCTCATCCGGGAAATGCTCTACTTCGAACCCAAGGGCCGCGGCACGAACATCGCCGGAGCGCTCGAGTACCTCAACAAGGTCACGTCGCGCCGGGCGGTCGTTTTTGTGATCTCCGACTTTCTCGCGGGCGACTTCACCAAGCCCCTCACGGTGGCGGCGAAGCGGCATGACCTCGTGGCCATGCCGGTGATCGATCCCGGCGAGGAGGAGCTTCCCGCCGTGGGCATCCTCACGCTCGAGGACGCGGAGACCGGCGAGCAGATTGACCTCGATACCTCCAGCCGCGCGGTGGCGAATGCCTACGCCGCGCTCGAGGAGAGGCGCCGGGCCGAACTCGCGCGCATCTTCCGCCAGCGGCGCATCGACTCCATTCCCCTGCGCACCGATCAGGATTACCTGCTCGCCCTCCGCAGCTTTTTTGAAACCCGCGAACGGAGGCAGGGCGCATGAATCCCTCCGCCCCCGCCCCGACGCCCGTGCCGCTGCGCGACATCGCCGGCCCGATTGCCTATTTTCCGTATCCGATCTGGATGGTCGCGCTGGCGGCGCTGCTCCTGCTGGCGGTCATCGGCGGGCTGGTCTGGTTCCTCGCGAAGCGGCGTCGGCCGGTGAAGCGTCCGACGCCCGAAAGCCGCGCCTTCGCCGCGCTCGCCCGGTTGCGGAACGAAATCGAAAAAACCGATCCCTACGCCTTCAGCTTCCAGGTTTCGGATGTTCTCCGCGAATACGTGCGGGACGCCCATGGCCTGAGCGCGCCGACGCAGACCTCCCGCGAATTTCTCGAAACCGTGCGCACGCGTCAGGTCTTTGGCGACGAGGGGCAGGCCGCCCTCGCGGCCTTCCTGGAGAAGTCTGACCTCATCAAGTTTGCGCGCCTGCACGCGACCGCGGGGGACAGCGCGGAGCTGCTCGACCGCGCGGAGTCGCTCGTGCGCAGCCGGCCGGTGGTCGCAGCGGAAGGGGGGGCGGCATGAGCGGGCTCGACGTTTTTGGGCTGACCTTCGCCACGCCGTGGGTCCTGCTTCTTCTGTTGCTCACGCCGTTGCTCGCCTGGTTGAAGGGGCGCTTTGGCGGCACGCCGGGCGTGGTGTTCTCGTCGACGAAGACGCTGCGCAGCATCGGCGTGCGGCGGCGGTCGCGCGCGGGGGACCTGCTCACGGCCCTGGCGTTGATGGCCTACGTCGCGTTCGTGCTCGCGCTCGCCCGGCCGCAGCTTGGGCAGACGATCACGCGCACGCAGGCCAGCGGCATCGACATCATGTTGGCGATTGACGTCTCGCGTTCCATGCTCGCCGAGGATTTCACAATCGGCAGCCAGCGGGCAAACCGCCTCGAAGCTGTCAAGCGGGTGGCCGAGCAGTTCATCAAGCAGCGACCGAACGACCGCATCGGCATTGTGGCCTTCGCCGGCCAGCCCTACCTCGTGAGCCCGCTCACGCTGGATCACGACTGGCTCATCCGCAATCTTGACCGCGTGCAGATTGGCCTCGTCGAGGACGGCACGGCCATCGGCTCCGCGCTCGCCTCCGCGGCGAACCGCCTCAAGGACAAGGAAGCCAAAACCAAGCTCATCGTCCTGCTCACCGACGGCGACAACAACGCCGGCAAGGTGCAGCCGCTCACCGCGGCCGAGGCCGCCAAGGCGTTGGGCATCCGCATCTACACGATCGGCGCGGGCACCCGCGGCATGGCTCCCTACCCGGTCACCGATCCGTTTGGGCGCACGTTCTACCAAAAAATGCCCGTCGTCATCGACGAGGACACCCTCAAAAAGATCGCGAGCATCTCGCAGGGGGAATTCTTCCGCGCGACGGACACGCAATCGCTGGAGGAAATCTTCAACGAGATCGACAAGCTGGAAAAGACCCGGATCGAGGTTGAGCGCATCGCGCAGTATCGCGATCTCTTCCCCTGGTTCCTCGGGGCCGGGCTTCTCCTGCTGCTGGTCGAAATCACCGCCTCGCAAACGATATGGAGACGACTGCCCTGAACACCGGCCTTACCTTCGGCCAGCCGCTCTGGCTCTGGGCTCTGCTGCTCGTTCCCGTGCTCGCGGGTCTGTTCGCGTGGGCTCAGGCGAAGCGCCGCGCGTTGCTCAGTCTCGTCGTCGCCCCGCGGCTGCGCGAGCAGCTTGCCTCGGGCGTGAACCCCGTGCTGCGCGCCGTGCGCGCCGGACTCATCCTGCTGGCGATCGCGCTCGCGGTCGTCGCCCTCGCGCAGCCGCGGATGGGAACCATCGAGCGGGAGATCAAGACCGCCGGGCGGGACGTGATCCTCGCCATCGACACCTCGCGCAGCATGCTGGCCACGGACGTCGCGCCGACCCGTCTCGCGCGCGCCAAGCTGCTTTCCGAGGATTTGCTCCGCCTGCTCCAGGGCGACCGTATCGGGCTGGTGGCCTTCGCGGGCACGGCGTTTCTCCAGGCCCCGCTCACGCTTGACTACTCGGCGGTGCGCTCGACCCTCGATGAGCTGGACACGAGCGTCATCCCGCGCGGCGGCACGAATCTGGCCGCGGCCATCGACACCTCGCTCCAGGCTTTTGGGAAAGCCGAGGGCGTGCTGCGTGCGCTGGTGATCATGACCGACGGCGAGGAGCTCGATGCCGACGGCGTCGCGGCCGCCAAGCGGGCGGCGGCGCAGGGTGTGCGCATTTTTACGGTCGGCATTGGGTCCGGCGAGGGTTCGTTGATTCCCATCCAGACCGAGGATGGGCGGCGCGATTACGTGCGCGACGACCAGGGCAAGCCGGTGCAGTCGCGGCTCGACGCCAAGCGGCTCGCGGAGATCGCGCAGGCGACGGGTGGATTTTTTGAACCCCTGTCGCCGGAGGCGGCGCGGGCGATTTTTGACCGCGGCATCAAACCGATGGAGGCAACCGAGACCGGCGTGCTCTCGTCGCGGCAGCCGATCGAACAATACCAGTGGCCGCTCGCGGCCGCGCTCGCGTGTCTCGTGGCGTGGATTCTTGTTGGGGAAGGCCGTGGTCGTCGCCGCGCCGCCGCGAGTGTGGTTCGCACGGCGGCCCTGGCCCTGCTCCTCGCGGGTGGTGGAATGATGTCCGCACGAGCGCAGAACGCTGGGCTCAAGCATTACGAACAAGGCGATTACCAGGCCGCGCTCGAGGCGTTTGAGCAGGCGATGACCACGACGCCCGAGAAGGAAAAGGCGCAGTTCGACGCGGGGGCGGCGGCCTACAAGGCCGGGAATATCGCCAAGGCCATCGATCATTTTACGGCGGCGCTATTGGCCGAGGATCAATCCCTGCGCGCCCGTGCGGCCTACAATCTTGGCAATGCGCTCGTGCGGCGCGGCGAAGAGGCCAAGTCCCCCGAAGCCCGCGAGAAGGACTGGAAAGATGCGCTGGGCCATTACGAGGAGACGTTGAAGTTGCGTCCCTCGGACGAGGATGCCCGGGCAAACCTGGACCTCGTGAAAAAGTTGCTGGAGGATTTGAAGAAGCAGCAGGAGCAGCAGAAGCAGGATCAGCAGCAGAAGCAGGATCAGCAGCAGAAGCAGGATCAGCAGCAGAAGCAGGATCAACAGCAGAAGCAGGATCAACAGCAGAAGCAGGATCAGCAACAGAAGCAGGATCAGCAGCAGAAGCAGGATCAGCAGCAGAAGCAGGATCAGCAGCAGAAGCAGGACCAGCAGCAGAAGCAGGATCAGCAGCAGAAGCAGGATCAGCAGCAGAAGCAGGATCAACAGCAGAAGCGGGATCAACAGCAGAAGCAGGATCAACAGCAGAAGCAGGATCAGCAGCAGAAGCAGGATCAGCAGCAGAAGCAGGATCA
>JAIYAZ010000005.1 GCA_027488755.1 Verrucomicrobiaceae bacterium
CCTCGTCGGCAACGCCATGCTCCCCGGATTCACCGCGCCGAAGATTCTCTGGCTCAAACGCCACGAGCCGGAAAACTTCGCCCGCCTCGCCCACACGCTGCTCCCGCACGATTACCTGAACTTCGTCCTCACCGGCACGTTCACGATGGAATTCGGCGACGCCTCCGGCACCGCCCTGCTCGACATCAAGACCCGCACCTGGTCCGCGCCCGTGGCCAGCGCCATCGACGCAAAGGTGCTCGGCACCCTGCCCGCCGTCCAATCCTCCCGCGAGCCCGCCGGCACCCTGCGCGACGACCTCCTCACCCGCTGGGGCTTCACCGCTCCCGTCGTGGTGAGCGCCGGCGGCGGCGACAACATGATGGGCGCCATCGGCACCGGCAACGTCCAGCCCGGCGCCATGACCGCCAGCCTCGGCACTTCCGGCACGCTCTACGCCTACGCGGCCAGCCCCGTCATCGACCCCGACGGAGAAATCGCCGGCTTCTGCGACAGCACAGGCGCCTGGCTCCCGCTGCTTTGCACGATGAACGTGACCGTCGCCACCGAGCACGTGCGCAAGCTCTTCGGGTGGAGCCACGATCAATTCGAGCAGGCCGCCGCCGCCATCGCGCCGGGCGCGGACGGACTCACCTTCCTGCCCTACCTCCAGGGCGAGCGCACCCCGAACTACCCGAACGCCTCCGGCGTGCTGCACGGCCTCACCACCGCGAACTACACGCCCGGCCACCTCGCCCGCGCCACGATCGAGGGCGTCACCCTCGGCCTCGCCTACGGCATGGAAAAATTCCGCCACCTCGGCGTGAACCCCACCGAAATCCGTCTCATCGGCGGCGGCAGCCGTAGCGCGCTCTGGCGTCAGCTCTGCGCCGACATCTTCGGCGCCCCCGTCGTCACGCTCGAGCAATCCGAGGGGGCCGCCCTCGGCGGTGCGATCCAGGCCCTCGCCCTCGTCGAGGAGCAATCCATTCCCGCCCTCGCCGCGCGCCTCGTCCGCCTCAACGAAGCCGAACGCTGCCTGCCCCGGCCGGAACTCACCGCCCTCTACGCGGAGAAACTCGCCGCGCAGACCGCCCTCGGCCGCACGCTCTTCGCCGCGTAACGCCGCCTACTCCGGCGACGCCGCCCAAAACCGCTCGAAGGCCTCGTGCCAGTCGCGCGACTCGACTTTCTTGCGCGCGGCCGTCGCCATCGAAACCCGCAACGCCGGATCCACCGCCAGCCGGCGCACGCGGTCGGCGATCTGCTCCACGTCATGCGCCCGGGTGATGTAGCCATCCACCCCGTCCTCGATCAAATCCCGCGGACCGCCCACATCGCTCACGATCACGGGCAGCGCGCTGGCGTGGGCCTCAAGCACCACGTTGCCAAACGTGTCCGTCGTGCTCGGGAAGACAAAGAAATCCGCCGACGCGTAGCCGTTCGCAAGATCCTCCCCGCGCAGGTAGCCGGTGAAAATTGCGTCGGGCAGCAGCCGCTTCATCTCGGCAAGATACGGCCCGTCGCCGACAAAAACCGGCCGCACCGGCAACTGCCATTCCGCCAGCCGCTGCGTGACCGCCACGATGGTATCGAGCCCCTTCTCCTTGGAAACCCGGCCGACGTAGAGCATGGCCATCTCACCCTCGCGCAGACCACGCGAACGCCAGAACTCCGCGCTGCGCCGCTCAGGCCGGAAGAGATCGATGTCGAGCCCGCGCGGAAGAATGCGGAGCTTTTCGGCCGGAATGCCGCGCGCCGCCCAACTCTTCCGGTAGTCCTCGGAGTTCACCCACACGACGTCGAGCTGGCTGTAAAACCAGTGCATGAAATTCCAAGTGAGCGTCTCCATGAAGGAGTCATCCGTAAGAATCCGCACGTATTGCGGGAAGTCCGTGTGATAAATGCCCGCCGTCCGCAGCCCGAGCACCTTGGCGGCCGCCAACGCGACCAGCCCGACCGGACCGGGCGTGCTGATGATGATCTCGCCGAAGTTCTCGCGCGCGATCCAGTCCACGATCGCGAGGATCGGCGGAAAACTCAGGCGCTGCAGCTCATACTCGGGCAGCTCGAACTCGCCAACCGGCGGGAAATTTTTCAGCGGGATGCCCATCTCCTCGATCTCGGAGCGCGACACGACGACCGTGATGTCATGACCCGTCGCCACGCCGGCCGCCGTCATGCGCCGGATCGTCGTCGCCACGCCGTTCACGTCCTCAAGCGTGTCGGTGAACCACACGCGCCGCGTGTTGCTCAGCCCCGGCGGCACCTCGCCGCAGGCCGCCACGCTCAGCTCGCGCAGCAACGCGCGGCGCGGCATGCGGAAGGCATGAATGTAGGGGCTCAGCAGCGCGACAATCGGCACCAGCGGACTGATCGTCTGGATGCTCTCGATGAACTTGCCCCCCGTGATCTGCGCGATGAACTGCGTGAAAAACCGGTAGCCGAGCTGGTTGGCCATCAGGTTGGCCATGAGGAACGCCCGCCGCTCCGGCTCGGGCACGCCGGTCGTCACCGTGGCCAGCGCCGCCTTCACGCTCGGCTGCGAGAAGTAACCCGAGAGTTCCTTCCACAGCGAGGCGTTGCCCGGCTTAGCCATCTCGAAAATCTTCCCGCTCAGCACGCCCTGCGCGAGAAAGCTCATCTTTTCGCCGAAGGTGAACACGGTCGGATCGCGCCCCTCCATGAAGCGCGAAAACATCTTCTCCACGAGCCCCATGCCCGGCTCGTCGCTGCGCACGGCAAAGCGGTCCTTCGCAAACTGGAACGCGACGTTATACGTGCCATGCGCCATCACCAGCGCGTCGCCCGGCTTGCCGCCCGTCTCGCAGCGGCCCGCCGCGACGTGCGCGAGAAACTCCGCGGGGCTTGCCGCCGGGGGCGTGCCCGTCCACGCGCGGCCCGGTTGAACGCCGCCGTGATCGTCCGATCCGCCGATGAGCACCTTGCGCCACGGCTCCTCGTGCGTCGGCTCGAGGCCAGTGTTCGCTACGAATCGCTCGATGTCCCGCGGCGTCAACCTTTCCAGCGCGAACCGCGTCGCCTCGCTCTGCACGGCGCCGTAGCGACCGTTGAGGCCCTCGAAGTGCCGGAAAAGCAGGAGCAGCTTTTGAAAGTGCCGCGGGGTGAGCTGGTCATTGAGCGGATGAAACGGGTGGGCGATCGCGTGCACGAGACCCGCGCCGGCGAGGTAGGCCTGAAACTGGTAAATGTTCCCCCGCAGTTCCTGGATGTCACGGTGCTGCGCCTCCGTCAGGCCGTAAACGAGCACATGGACCTTGCAGCCGTCCTCGGGGAAGGCCGCCGTCACCTCCTCGCTCAAAAACACCCCCGGCAACGCGCCGATCTCCAGGCCGCCCGCCAGCGTGTCCTGATCCGTGATCGTCACAAACTGCATCCCGCTCCCGCGCAGCTTGTCGTAAAGCGCCTTCGGGTCGGTGTAGCTCGCCGGAAAGTCTAGCCGCCGCAGCGCCCAATCGGCCGCCCGCGTGCTGAATTTCGAATAAACGTGAAGGTCGGCGCGGGCTCTCATGAGGCGGAATCGTCGCGGGCGCGCTGGCGCCCGAGCCAGTCCTCATAGGTGATGGCCTCCCGCGTCGCAAGCGCGCGGCGGAGACATTTTCGCGCGTGCCGGCGGATTTGCGGAAACGCCCAGTCCGGCGGGTGCAAACCCACCCGCACCAGCGGCCGGTCGCCCAGTGCCCGCAGCAACGCGGAGTTCCACCCCAGGCTCACGACCCGGCGCCAAACCGCCCGCACGCTATAAACCAGACTCTGCGAACGATGCACCTCGTCCCGCTCCAGGTCCTCCACCCGGCCGATCCGCGTCGTGTAGGCATAGCCCGCCCGACGCACCGCCCGCTCCGCCTGCTCGCCCAGCAACCAGGCCGGCGCGATGAACCCGACCGGCGCCAGCCCCACGGACCGGAACTCCTCCCGTGCTTGCGTCACCCGCGCGAGCGCCTCGGCCTCGTCCAAATCATAAAACTCCCCCTCCCCCGCCGTGTAACTCTCCGTCATAAGCCGCGTCCCCAGCCCCACCCCCGGCCGGGACTCCCGCTGGTGAAAATACCCGTGCACCACCGCCTCATGCCCCGCCGCCACCATCTCGCGCAACCACGCGCAAAACTCCGGGTCCGCCTGAAAATGACCGCGATGATGGTGGTTCGGGATCACCAGCAACGACGTCCGCGCCACCCCGATCTCCGCCAGATCGGCCAGCATCTGCCGCGTCACCCCCGCCGTGCGCGGGCTCACGTCGTGAATCGACACCACCAGCCCGCGCTCCTGGCCGGGGGGAAGTTTGGGGGACCTGATTTGCATTCGACTCCCGCGCATGTTACCTGACAGGATTGCCTGAACAGAAGCCCCATGTCCGATAACGATCCCCGCAGCCCTAAAAATCAACGCCCGAACGGCGGCGACCCCCAGTTTAATTGGCGGGGCGTCGTTTTCCTCGCCGTCACCATCGCGCTGCTCGGCGGAGCCTTTCTCTTCCGCGGGGGCTCGTTGATGCAGAACGAGACCATCACCTACCCCGTTTTCCAGCAACTCGTCGCCGAGAACAAAATCGTCGCCAACGAGCAGCAGCCGCTCAAATACATCGTCGAGCAGGGCAGCAAAATCGAATACCTCTCCGGCTTCTACCGGAAGACCGGCAGCGCCAGCGTCAGCACCCCGGCCGCCACGCCCTCCAGCCCCGCGGCCACCGCCCTCGGCATCAAGCCCGTCGACCCCGCCAACGTCCCCTTCCGCGTCAACGTCTTCGCCCAAAGCAACGGCCCGGAAATCCGCGAACTCCTGGCCAAGGCCAAGATCCCCGTCACCTACGTCGAGGACAGCAACATGCTCGCGCAGATCCTCGCCGGATTCCTGCCCATCGCCCTCTTCCTCCTCATCCTCTACTTCTTCTTCCGCTCGCAGATCAAAATGGCCGGCAAGGGCGCGCTGAACTTCGGCAAGTCCAAGGCCCGCATGCTCGCCCGCGACAAAAACAAGATCACCTTCAAGGACGTCGCCGGCGTCGAGGAAGCCAAGGACGAGGTCCAGGAACTCGTCGAATTCCTCAAGGACCCCAAGAAATTCCAGAAGCTCGGCGGCCGCATCCCGAAGGGCGTCCTCATGGTCGGCCCTCCCGGCACCGGCAAAACCCTCCTCGCCCGCGCCATCGCCGGCGAGGCCGACGTCCCGTTCTTCTCCATCAGCGGCTCGGACTTCGTGGAAATGTTCGTCGGCGTCGGCGCGAGCCGCGTGCGCGACATGTTTGAGCAGGGCCGCAAATCCGCCCCCTGCCTCATCTTCATCGACGAAATCGACGCCGTCGGCCGGCACCGCGGCCATGGCATGGGCGGCGGTCACGACGAACGCGAACAAACCCTCAACCAGCTCCTCGTCGAGATGGACGGCTTCGACGCGCAGGACGGCGTCATCATCATCGCCGCGACGAACCGCCCCGACGTCCTCGACCCCGCCCTCCTCCGCCCCGGCCGCTTCGACCGCCAGGTCACCGTGAACCTCCCCGACGTCAAGGGCCGCGAGGAAATCCTCCGCGTCCACTCGAAAAAGGTCAAAATGGCCGAAGACGTCGACCTCGGCATCATCGCCCGCGGCACCCCCGGCTTCTCCGGCGCGGAACTCGCCAACGTCATCAACGAAGCCGCTCTCAGCTCCGCTCGCAAGGGCCTCAAGGCCATCACCACCCACGAGCTCGACGAAGCCCGCGACAAGGTCCGCTGGGGCCGCGAACGCCGCAGCCTCGCCATGAGCGAATCCGAAAAGATCGCCACCGCCTGGCACGAGGCCGGCCACGCCCTCCTCAACGTCGTTCTCGAGCACACCCACCCCCTCCACAAGGTCACCATCATCCCGCGCGGCCCCGCGCTCGGTGCCACCATGTATCTCCCCGAGGGCGACAAATACTCCACCCAGCGCAAGGAAGCCCTCGCCCTCCTCGCCGTCACCATGGGCGGCCGCATCGCCGAGGAAATGTTCACCAACGACGTCTCCAACGGCGCCAGCGGCGACATCATGCAGGCCACGAAACTCTCCCGCCGCATGGTCTGCGAATGGGGCATGAGCAGCCTCGGCATGATCCGCTTCACCGACGAAAACGAACACGTTTTCATGGGCCGCGACATGGGCCGCGCCCGAGAATACAGCGAGGCCACCGCCCAGCAAATCGACGCCGAAGTCAAAAAACTCATCGACGACGCCTACGCCCACGCCCAGCAGGTCCTCGAACAATACCGCGCCAAGGTCGAGCTCATCGCCAAGGCCCTCCTCGAGTTCGAAACCCTCGAAGGCTCCCAGGTCAAGGACCTCATCGAACTCGGCCACATGCGCCAGCCGCCCGTGCCCGCGCCCAAGCCTCCGCCGCTCCCGCCCACCCCGCTGGCCAGCGACGTCCCCGATCCCGTCAAGCCCCCGCGCCCCGACCTCCCGCCCGGCGGCCTCCCCGCGCCCACCCCGGCCTAAACCTCTTCCCCGCAGCGCGCCCCCTCGCACGCCCGCCCCCCCTCGCGCCGCCCCTCACCGGGCGGCGCTTTTTTTGCGCGTTTTCGCTTCCCCAACTCCATTCGACCGCTTATTTGAGAAAGAGTCTCATGTTCATAAGTCCTATGCGTCTTCCCTATCTCCTGCTCCCCGCCTTGCTGGCCGCCGGCGCGCTGACCCTCACCAGCGCTCCCGCGCAGCAGCAAATCCTCCAGGATCAGGAATCCACCCCGGGCCCCCTCACCGCTTGGCTTGACGGCGAACACGCCCTCGGCGACCTCAACGGAACCCGCACCTTCCTCGAAAACAAGGGCGTCGAATTCTTCGGCGGCTACACCGCCGAGGTCTGGGGAAACACCCGCGGCGGCCTCAAAACCGGAGCCGTCTACACCGGCCTGCTCGACTTCGGCCTCAACCTCGACTTCGAAAAACTCGTCGGCTGGCAGGGCGCCAGCTTCAGCACCACCTGGCTCTGGCTCAGCGGTCGCGACGCCTCCGAGGACCTCGTCGGCAATTCCCTCACCATCTCAAACATCGCCGGCTTCAACACCTTCCGGAACCTCGAGCTCTGGTTCCAGCAGGAGCTCTGGGCCCGCGAAAACGGCCCCGCCCTGCTCTCCCTGCGCGTCGGCCAGCTCACCGCCGACAGCGAGTTCCTCATCTCCGACTACGCCGCCACCTTTATCAACGGCACCTTCGGCTGGCCCGACTTCGCCTACACAAACCTCCCCGAAGGCGGCCCCGGCTACCCCATGGGCGCGCCCGGCGTCCGCCTCGCCGTCTCGCCAACGCCCTGGCTCACCGTCCTCGCCGCCGCCTACCAGGGCAACGTCTTCGCGCAAAACGTCAACCGCGCCGGCTTCTACTGGCGCCTCGACCGCACCCAGGGCTACACGTGGCTCGGCGAAAGCCAGTTCCGCTGGAACCACGCCGCCGAAGAGACCGGCCTCCCCGGCCAGCTCAAACTCGGGGCCTGGTTCAGCTCCGCGAACTTCGCCGCCGCCTCCGGCGACACCATCTACTGGGGCAACTCCGGCTACTACGCCGTCCTCGACCAGATGCTCTTCCGCGAAGGCGAACCCGCCACCCCGCCCACCGACGGCAAGACCACCGCGAAATCATTCAAAGAGCCCGTCCCCCTGGAGAAATCCAGCCAGGGCCTCGATGCCTTCGGCCGCATCTCCTTCAACCCCCAGGACCGCAACACCATCGGCTTCTACTTCGACGCCGGCCTCGTCTACACCGGCCTCATCCCCGGCCGCGACGACGACCAACTCGGCCTCGCCCTCGGCTTCGCCGACCTCAGCAACGGCGCCGCGCAAACCCTCTTCGACGAAGGCTCCCGCCAGGTCGGCTACGAAGCCGTCCTCGAACTCACCTACGTCGCGCAAATCACCCCCTGGCTCAGCCTCCAGCCCGACGCCCAATACATCATCCGCCCCGGCAGCACCGGCGACCTCGGCAACGCCTTCGTCCTCGGCGCCCGCGCCGCCGTCACCTTCTAAACCCGCGCGCCCTCCCCCCGCTGTAGCGGCGGTGTATGACCGCCGAACCCCTCCCAATCAACCGCCCCGCCCGCGGCTGCCGCGCGATCACCCGCTGGCTCGGCGTTTGACATCCCGCGCGGACGCGCCTATCTCAGCCCCTTGATGGATTTCTTCCGCCGCCACGCCGCCCTCTTCTGGGCGCTTGCCTTCCTCCTCTGGGCGGGCACCGGCGTCGCGCACACCTCCGCCCTGGCCGACGAAACGCACTGCGAAGTCGCATGCACCACGGGTGAACTTCCGGATGCCCCCGTCCATCCGCAGCCGGATTCCTCCGCCTCGCACTGCTGCCACGCCTTCTCCCCGGGCAATCTCCCGCCCGCCATCTGCGCCGTGCCGCCGCGCTGCCTCCGACTTTCCGCCTGGCTCAGCCTGGCCCCCGCCGCCGCGCCCGATGCCCCCGCGCGCGAGATCGATCACCCGCCCCAATTGTCCTGAGGCCTCCCGGGCGCATTGCGCCCGCGCATCGCGTTGACCGGGCCCTCGCACCCGCCCGCCGGCACCATCCACCGGCCGTCTCCCCACCGCCAGCCGGAGGTCCGTCCTCCGCTCAACCTTCAGGACCACCCCATGCCCGCCAAAACCCTGCTTCCGCTCGCGCACTCCGACCCGCACCCCGAGCCATGAAACCCGCCCCTCTGCTCGCCCTCGCGCTCACCCTCCTGGCCACCCCCGCGACGCCGGCGGCCACCCCCGCCCTCACCGCGGATTCCGCCGCCCGCCTCGCGCTCGCCCGCAACCCCGAACTCCGCGCCGCCCGCCAGCTCATCACCGAGGCGCAAGCCCGCGCCCGCGGCACCGGCCGGCTCGCCAATCCCGAGGTCGAACTCGAATTCGGCGCCGGCCCCGACGGCGAGGGCCGCGTCGCCGCCGGCCTCACCCAACGCTTCCCCCTCACCGCCCGCCTTCGCTGGGAGCGCCGCCTCTCCGCCCTCAGCATCGAGACGGCCCGCCTCGAGGTCCGCGAACGCGAACGCCAGCTCGTCGCCGCCACCCGCTCCGCGACGCTCGAACTCGCCGCCGAACGCGAAACCCTCGCCGTCCTCTCCCGCCAACGCGACGCCGCGGAAACCTTCGCCCGGACCCTCGAGGCCGGCACCCGCGAAGGCCTCGCCTCCCCGCTGGAATCCGGCGAAGCCGCCCTCGCCGCCGCCACCCTCAGCACCGCGCTCGACGCCCGCCGCGCCCGCGAGGCCACCCTCGCCGGCCAGCTCGCCACCCTCCTCGGCCAGCCCGCCGACGCCCCAATCTCCGTCCGTCCCCCTCCCGCCCTCCCGTCCGCGCCCCCCGCCAACCGCTCGCCCGGCTTCCTCCCCGCCCTCCGCCTCGCCGAACTGCTCGCCCAGTCCGGCGAAACCGAAGTCTCCCTCGCCCGCGCCTCCCGCTGGGAGGACATCGGCGTCGGCCTCTTCGCCGAAGGCGAGCGCCTTCGCGACGAACCCGGCGGACTGGAACCCGAAGCCCTCGTCGGCGTCCGGCTCACCGTCCCCCTGCCCGCCTGGCGCGACGGCTCCGCCGCCGTCGCCGAAAAACAGGCCGCCGCCGACCGCCACCGGCAGCAACGCGACGCCACCCGCCTCGCCGCTCTCAATGCCGCCCTCGCCGCCCACCGCACCATGACCGCCCGCCACCGCGCCGCGACCCTCGCCTCCACCCAACTCGTCCCCGCCGCCCAGCGCCAGGCCACCGCCGCCGAAACCGCCCACCAGCGCGGCGAAATCGACGCCGCCACCCTCTTCCTCGCCCGCGAACGCCTCACCGCCGCCGAGCTCGCCGCCATCGACGCCCGCCGCGACTTCAACCTCGCCCACTCCGACTGGCTCGCCGCCATCGGCGAACTCACGCCCACGCCATGAAAACCCCGCTCGCCCTCCTCCTCCTTCTTCTTCCCCTCGGCACCACCGCCGCGACCGATCGCGCCGCCAACACCGTCGTCCTCGACGACCACGCCATCAAAAACCTCCGCCTCGAAACCGCCCTCGCCGAGGAAACCGTCTTCGAAGACACCGTCTTCGCGCTCGGCCACATCGAGCCCGACCCCGCCCGCGTCGCCGCCGTCACCAGCCGCATCCCCGGCCGCATCGACCGCCTCGCCGTCACCCCCGGCCAGACCGTCCGCGAAGGCGAGGAACTCGCCCGCGTCGAAAGCCGCCTCCCCGGCAACCCGCCGCCCACCATCCCCCTCACCGCGCCCATCGCTGGCCTCGTCACCCAGCTCGACGTCCGCCGCGGCGCCCCCGTGGAACCCGACCGCACCCTGCTCGAAATCACCGACCTCCGCGAAGTCCTCGCCATCGCCCGCGTCCCGCAGCACGCCGCCGGCCGCATCCCCCCCGGAGCCCGCGCCCACATCACCGTCGCCGCCGTTCCCGGCGTCCCCTTCGAAGGCACCTTCCTCCGCTTCGGCACCGCCGCGGACGAAACCAGCGGCACCCTAGACGCCATCTTCGTCCTGCCAAACGCCGACGCCCGCCTCCGCCCCGGCATGCGCGCCGAGTTCGCCATCGTCACCGCCCGCCGCGCAAACGTCCTCGCCATCCCCCGCCGCGCCCTCCAGGGCGACCCCGCCAACCGCTTCGTCTACGTCCGCGACTTCGACCTCAAAAACGCCTTCCTCAAATCCCCCGTCACCACCGGCGCCACCAACGACCGCTTCGTCGAAATCACCAGCGGCCTCTTCCCCGCCGACGAAGTCGTCACCACCGGCGCCTACTCGCTCGCCTTCGCCGGCGGCGGCACCATCTCGCTCAAGGAAGCCCTCGACGCCGCCCACGGCCACGAACACAACCCCGACGGCTCCGAAATCACCAACGCCCCCGCGAAGCCCGCCCCCAACGCACCCGCCGCGACCACCCCCGCCGCCCCCGGCCTCTTCTGGCCCCTCACCAGCGCCACCCTCCTCGTCCTGCTCCTCCTCTCGCTCCTCCGCCGCCGCGCGCCGGCCAACGCCCCCCGCTGATGCTCAACCGCCTCATCCACTGGTCCCTCGCGCACCGCGCCCTCATCCTCGCGACGGCCCTCCTCGTGCTCGTCACCGGCCTCCACACCGCCACGCGCCTCCCCGTCGAAGTCCTCCCCGACCTCACCAAGCCCACCGTCACCATCCTCACCGAAGCCCCCGGCCTCGCCCCCGAGGAAATCGAAACCCAGGTCACCCAACCCCTCGAACGCGCCCTCCTCGGCGTCCCCGGCCTCACCCGCCTCCGCTCCAACTCCGACGTCGCCCTCTCCCTCATCGCCGTCGAGTTCGGCTGGGGCACCGACATCACCCGCGCCCGCACCCTCGTCCAGGAACGCCTCCAAACCGCCCGCGACCAGCTCCCCGCCGGCGTCCAGCCCGTCCTCACCCCCGTCGCCTCCCTCATGGGCGAAATCCTCCTCGTCGGCGTCCGCTCCACCATCCCGCCCGGACAACCCGGCCACCTCACCCCGGCCGAAGTCCGCACCCTCGCCGACTGGACCATCCGCCCCCGGCTCCAGGGCATCCCCGGCATCGCCGAAATCCTCAACCTCGGCGGCGGCGTCAAACGCATCGAAATCCAGCCCGACCCCTTCCGCCTCCAGGCCCACGACGTCACCCTCGCCGAACTCGAAACCGCCGCCGCCCAGGCCGCCACCGCCACCACCGGCGGATTCCTCGACCGCGGCCCCACCGAGATCATGGTGCGCAACCTCGCCCTCACCACCGACCTCGACGCCCTCGCCAACACCATCATCAAAAAAACCCACGACCGCCCCATCCGCATCGCCGACGTCGCCACCCTCGCCTGGGGCCTCGAGCCCATGCGCGGCGACGCCGCCGTCAGCCGCCACCCCGAGACCAACCCCACCCCCGGCGTCATCCTCTCCGTCACCAAATCCCCCGGCTTCGACACCCGCGCCCTCACCGCCCGCATCCAGACCACCCTCGCCGGCCTCACCCTCCCCCCCGGCGTCGAGACCACCCTCCTCTTCCAGCAGAAGGACTTCATCGACCACGCCATCGGCAACCTCACTTACGCCATCCGCGACGGCGCCCTCATGGTCGCCGTCGTCCTCTTCCTCTTCCTCCTCAACGTCCGCACCACCCTCATCACCCTCACCGCCATCCCCCTCTCCTTCGCCGTCACCCTCCTCGTCTTCGCCGGCCTCGGCATCTCGGTAAACTCCATGACCCTCGGCGGCCTCGCCGTCGCCATCGGCATGGTCGTCGACGACGCCATCGTCGACGTCGAAAACGTCTTCCGCCGCCTCCGCGAAAATGCCGCCTCCGCCCAGCCCAGCCCCCGCCTCACCGTCATCGCCCAGGCCTCCGGCGAAGTCCGCAACTCCATCCTCTACGCCACCGTCCTCATCATCCTCGTCTTCCTCCCGCTCCTCGGCCTCAGCGGCGTCGAAGGCCGCCTCTTCACCCCCATCGCCGTCGCCACCATCGTCTCCATGGTCGCGTCCTTCCTCGTCTCGCTCACCGTCATCCCCGTCCTCTGCTCCTTCCTCCTCGCGCCAAAACCCGCCGACGCCCACCGCGAAGGCCGCCTCGTCCGCGCCGCCAAATCCCTCCTCGAGCTCACCCTCCTCCGCCTCAGCCTCGACCACCCCCGCCTCCTCCTCGCCCTCGTCCTCCTGCTCCTCGTCGGCACCGCCAGCCTGCTCCCCCGCCTGGGCCGCGACTTCCTCCCCCCCTTCCAGGAGGAAACCGCCCTCGTCGCCGTCACCGCCGCCCCCGGCACCTCCCTCGAGGAAATGCGCCGCATCGCCGACGCCGTCGAACGCCAGATCCTCGCCGTCCCCGAGATCGCCCAGATCGGTCGCCGCATCGGCCGCGCCGAACGCGGCGACCACGTCGTCCCCGTATCCACCGCCGAATTCGACCTCGACTTCCGCACCTTCCCCGGCGCCCGCGACCGCCGCACCGTCCTCGCCGACGTCCAGACCCGCATCCGCGCCATCCCCGGCGTCTTCGCCGCCGTCGGCGGACCCCTCGCCGACCGCATCGGCCACATGCTCAGCGGCGTCTCCGCCCCCATCGCCGTCAAAATCTTCGGCCCCGACCTCGACGTCCTCCTCCGCCTCGGCGGCGAAATCCAGGCCATTGCCCAAACCATCCCCGGCCTCGAAAACGCCCGCCTCGACCAGCAGGCCCCCATCCCCCAGCTCCGCATCGAGGCCGACCGCGACCGCGCCGCCGCCTACGGCCTCACCCCCGGCTCCCTCAACGACCAGCTCAGCCACCTCCTCGGCGGCCGCGAAATCGCCACCCTCCGCGACGGCCCCCGCACCATCCCCCTCGTCACCCGCCTCGCCCCCGCCTGGCGCGACACCCCCGAACGCATCGCCACCCTCCCCATCGAAACCACCACCGGCGAACGCGTCCCCGTCGCCCTCGTCGCGGACCTCCGTGAAACCCGCGGCCCCAACGTCATCTTCCGCGAAAACGCCCAGCGCCGCTTCACACTCGCCATCAAACCCACCGCCCCCGACGCCGCCGCCCTCGTCGCGCGCCTCCAGCGCGAAGTCGCCGCCCGCGTCACGCTCCCCCCCGGCACCTACGTCACCTACGAAGGCGAATTCCAGGCCCAACGCGACGCCACCTGGCGCATCGCCGGCCTCTCCCTTCTTGTCCTCGCCGCCATCGCCCTCCTCCTCGCCGGCTACTTCCGCACCCCCTTCTTCGCCGCCCAGGTCCTCGCCGACATCCCCCTCGCCCTCCTCGGCGGCCTCCTCCTCACCTGGCTCCTCGTCGGCACCATCAGCATCGCCACCCTCGTCGGCTTCATCGCCGTCGCCGGCGTCGCCGCGCGCAATTCCATCATGCTCCTCAGCCACTTCCTCCATCTCATGGCCGTGGAAAAAGAACCCTTCGGCCGCGCCCTCATCCTCCGCGGCACCCGCGAACGCCTCGTCCCCGTCCTCATGACCGCCCTCTCCGCCGGCATCGGCCTCCTCCCCCTCGTTTTTGCCGCCGGCCAGCCCGGCAAGGAAATCCTCCACCCCGTCGCCGTCGTCATCGTCGGCGGCCTCGTCACCAGCACCCTCCTCGGCCTCGCCGTCACCCCCGCCGTCTTCCACGCCCTCGGCCGCCGCGCCGCCGAAAAAGCCATCGCCCGCCAAGCCCCCGCATGCCAATAACCCCCCCTCAACCCCTCAACCTCTCAACCATGAAACTCCTCCTCGCCCTCCTCCTCACCGCCACCGCCCACGCCGGAAGCAACCACGCCCACACCCCCGGCCCCAACGGCGGCCGCCTCCTCACCGCCGTCGAGCCCCACGTCGAATTCTTCGTCACCCCCGCGCGCACCCTCCGCCTCACCTTCGTCGACGACGCGAACAAACCCCTCGCCCCCGCAGCGCAGGAAATCACCGTCATCACCGGCGACCGCAGCGCCCCCACCAAAATCACCTTCACCCGCGAAGGCAACGCCCTCGTCTCCGCGCAACCCCTCCCGCCCGGCGACAAACTCCCCGTCATCGTCCAAATCAAAGCCACCCCGGACGCCAAACCCGCCGTCGAAAAATTCAACCTCAACCTCGCCACCTGCCCCGGCTGCCAGCGCCCCGAATACACCTGCACCTGCGCCCACTAAAGCCTCCCCCTTGTAGCGGCGGTCTATGACCGCCGCCCCCCTCACCGCTTCACAATAAACCGCTCCCCCCGCGGCAGCCGCGCGATCACCGCCGGATCCGCGTCCAGATTGCGCCCCAGCACCTCGCTTGAAACCCCGGCCAGAATCTCCGACATCCCGATCGCCTCGAACTCCGGCGCGTTAAACACGCTCAGCAGCAAAAACGGCTCGTCCCCCAGCGCCTCCACCGCGTGCGCCCCGTTGCGCGGCAGGAACCCGATGTCCCCCACGCCCAGCTCCACCGCGCTCGCCGCCTCCCCGCCCTCGAACAACGTCACCCGCGCCCGCCCCGCCAGCACGAGATCCCACTCATCCGCGTTCGGATGCCAGTGCGGCTCCCGCACCCCGCCGGGATCCAGCTGCGTAATCGCCCCGATCAACGTCCGGCTCATCGGGAAATTCTCCTTCGACGCCTGCACAAACCACCCGCCCGGACACCGCATCGGCGGCAGCGCCATCAACGAAAACCCAAACGGCTGCGGCGGCGGGCCCGCCTCGCCCCGCGGCGTCAGCGCCAGCGCCGGATCCCCCACCGCGCCCGCCCGCAGAATCGGCGCCCGTTCCCCCGCGACCCCCAACTCCGCGACCGGCACCCCCAGCACCGCCTCCACAATCTCCGCCCGCTCCGTCCGCAAAAAATCCGTCACCTCGAACGCATTCACCTCGCTCGACGTCCCGTCGTCATAAACCGACGTAAACACGCACCCCTCCGCCCCATACGCCCACACGCTGTGCCCGTGACCGCGCGGCACCGACCACACGTCCCCCGCCCGCAACTCCTGCAGCCCGCTGTTGCCAAACGGATCGTAAACCGACAGCACGCACGCCCCGGAAATCACGTAGCCAAACTCCGCCGCCGCCCGGTGCCAATGCAACCCGCGCAAACTCCCCGGCTGCATCGACACGTAGGACGCCGCCATGTCCTGGATCGCCGGCGTATCCGCCACCGTCGTCTCCTTGATCCAGCCGCCCGGAAACTCCCGCCGCGGCCGCACATTAAACGACGGCCCCGTCCCCGACTTCCCTCCCCCGCCCGCGGCCACCGCCGCCGTCAGATTCCCCAGGGAGGACACCCCCGCCAACGCGAGAGTCGTGCGCATGAAATCCCGTCGATCCATGCGCGCACCCTACCGCAATCCGCCGTCCCGCCAAATCGCGATTCCGCATTGCCATGCGGCCCCCGCCCGCGCATGAAGAAACGCACACCCGCGATGAAAAACCCCACCCTCCCGCTCGCCGCCCTTCTCCTCGCCCTACCCACCCTCGCGCACGCCCACACCGGCGCCGGCTCCACCCACGGCCTCACCTCCGGTTTCGCCCACCCCATCCTCGGCCTCGACCACCTCCTCGCCATGGTCGCCATCGGCCTCTGGGCCGCGCAGACCGGTGGCCGCGCCCTCTGGGCCATCCCGGCTACCTTCGTCGGCGTCATGGCGCTCGGCGGCGCCCTCGGCATTGCCGGCGTTGCCGTGCCCTTCATCGAGCCCGGCATCCTCGTCTCGGTCCTCCTCCTCGGCCTGCTCATCGCCCTCGCCGTGCGCCTGCCCCTCGCCGCCGCCCTCCCGCTCGTCGGCCTCTTCGCCCTCTTCCACGGAGCCGCCCACGGTGACGAAATGCCCCCCGACGCCTCCGGCCTCACCTACGCCGCCGGCTTCCTCCTCGCCACCGCCGCCCTCCATGCCGCCGGCATCGGGCTTGGCCTCGGTTTCAACCGCCTCGCCGACGCCCCCCTCGTCCGCTTCGCCGGCGCCGCCATCGTCGTCACCGGCCTCACCCTCGCCCTCAGCTAACCTCCAGGGCCCCCTCATTTCCGCTTACCGCTTCTTTTCCGCGTCCCCCCGCATTTTTTCCGCCCCCTTTCCGAGTTCCCGATTCCCTCCCGGCCCCGCGCGTGCCATAACCCGCAGCCGTGCCAGGGAGCGCACCCAAGAACCACCACATCCGCCGCATCCTCACGCAGATCCTCATCGGCGTGGGGATCTTCGCGACCGTCGTCGCCCTCGCGACCCTCGTTTACATCCTTGAGGGCTGGGACCCCGGCAACGCCCTCTACATGGTGATCATCACCATCTTCGGCGTCGGTTACGGCGAGGTGGAGCCCGTCGACACCGGCATCGAGCGCTTCACCACCATGCTCACCATCATCGCCGGCCCCGTGGCCACCGTCTACGTGCTCGGCGCCCTCGTCAAAATCATCACCGAGAAGGAATTCCAAAAAGCCTTCGCCGAAAACCGGAAGCTCAAAACCATGGACGCCCTCAAACGCCACACCATCATCTGCGGCTTCGGCCGCATCGGCCAGACCATCGCCCGCGAACTCCACCGCGCCGGCCAACCCTTCCTCGTCCTCGACCGCGACGCCGCCCGCCTCGCCGAAGCCGAGGCCCACGGCTACCTCACCATCGACGGCGACGCCGGCGACGAAGACGTCCTCACCCGCGCCCACATCGACACCGCGCGCAACCTCGCCGCCGTCCTCCCCAACGACATGGTCAACGTCTTCATCACCCTCACCGCGCGGAACATGAACCCCGCCCTCCGCATCCTCGCCCGCGCCGAAAACCCCGCCACCGAGAAAAAACTCCGCCAGGCCGGCGCCAACGACATCATCCTCCCCGCCTTCGCCGGCGGCATGCAGATCGCCCACCGCATCACCCGCCCCTCCCTCCTCGGCGTCCTCGACGACGACGCCTCCTTCCTCAAAAACGACCTTGAGGAACTCGACGTCGAAATCAGCGAAACCCCCATCGAACCGGACAGCCACCTCGCCGGCCAGCCCCTCACCGCCTTCCTCGACGGCATGAAAGGCCGCTGCATCGTCCTCGCCCTCCGCCACGCCGACGGCACCAACAGCCAGCACCCCGCCCCCCACACCCTCCTCCAACCCGGCGACCGCATCGTCAGCCTCATCCGCCGCGCCGGCTAAAAAATCCAGAACCCCGGAAAAAGCCCCCCCTTTCCCCTTTTCCGCGTCCTAATCCCGGAAAACTAAAACCCTCCCCGCCGCAGATTCGTGCGAGGATAGTCATCCGGTCTTCCCGTCCGCTTCGGCTTATCTTTCCCCTTTGTTCCCGCGGATTTCGGGCTCACTTTGGGAAAGTCCTCTTGCTTTGAGGCACGGTAAATCTCCGGCTCTTCCCGAACGACCTCCTCGTCCCGGAAAACCTGCCGCCCATGCTCCGCGACATAATCGCGGATCACCTTCAAAAACCGCCGCGCAAATTCCACGCTCTTCTTCCGCCCCACGCCCGGCGTCCCCTCAAACGCCAGGTCGCTGTCCGGATAAAACCGCGCCATGTGCCGCAGCGACGCGTCGGAAAAAATGATGTAGGGCGGCACGTTCTTCGCCGCCGCGATCTCCCGCCGCAGCCCGCGCAGCAGCTGAAACAGCGCGTCATCGAACGCAAAGTCCCCCGCCACCTTCCTCCGCGCCGGCCGGGCCTCCGCCCGCTTCGCCGCCGGCGCCCGCCGCACCCGCACCGCCCGTCGCTCGCGCAGCACCGCCAGCCCCTCGTCCGTGAGGTCCACCGTCGCGAACTTGTCGTCCGTCCGGCTCGCGTAACCCAGCCGGATCAACTCCGCCGCCAGCTGCTTCCAGCCCTCCGCGCTCACGTCGCGGCCGATGCCATGCGTCGGCAGCCGGTCATGCCCGCGCTCCACGATCCCCGCCGCCTCCGAGCCCCGAAGGATTTCCACCACGTGATTCAACCCGAAGCTGAACCCGCTCGCCTGCCGCACGCGGTAAAGGCACGACAGAAACTTCTGCGCCGGCACCGTCACGTCCAGCTCCTCGGGCGGATTCGTGCAATTGTCGCAGCCCCCGCAGTTCGCCTCGGGAAAATCCTCGCCAAAATACGCCAGCACCGCCCGCCGCCGGCACCCGCCGCTCTCGGCAAACTCCGCCATCACGTTCAACTGCCGCACCGCCGCCTGCCGCTCCTCCGCGTCCGGTTTCTCGTCGATCATCCGCTTCTGCTTGAGAATGTCCCCGCGGCTGTAAAGCAGCAGGCACTCGCCCGGCAGACCGTCCCGCCCCGCGCGCCCCGTCTCCTGGTAATAACTCTCCAGGTTGCGCGGCAGATCGTAATGCACCACGAAACGCACGTTCGGCTTGTTGATGCCCATGCCGAAGGCAATCGTCGCGCAGATCACCCGCACCTCGTCGCGGAGAAACGCCTCCTGATTCCCCGCGCGCACCGCCGCGTCCAGCCCCGCATGATACGGCAGCGCGCTCACCCCCGCCGCGGTCAGCTTCTCCGCCAGCGACTCCACCGACTTCCGCGACAGGCAGTAAACAATCCCGCTGTCCTGCGGCCGCTCCGCCAGAAAATCCACCACCTGCTCAAACGCCCCGGCCTTCGGCGCCACGCGGTAAAACAAATTCGGCCGGTTGAAGCTCGCGACGTATTCCCGCGGCTCCCGCAGCGCCAGCCGCTCCACGATATCCTGCCGCACGCGGCTCGTCGCCGTCGCCGTCAACGCCATCACCGGCACCTCCGGCAGCACGTCCCGCAGCTCGACCAGCCGGCGGTATTCCGGGCGGAAGTCATGCCCCCATTCGCTGATGCAATGCGCCTCGTCCACCGCGATCAACGTCACGCCCCATTTCCGGATGTCCTCCAAAAACCCGGAAAGCAGCATCCGCTCCGGCGCGACGTAAAGCAGCCGGTAATCGCCCGCGTGCAGCCCCCGCAGCCGCCGCCGCGCCTCGTCCGGCTCCAGCGCGGAATTCAAAAACGTCGCCGCCACGCCGTTCGCCACCAGCGCGTCGACCTGATCCTTCATCAACGCAATCAACGGCGAGATCACCAGCGTCAACCCCGGCCGCAGTAGCGCCGGCAGCTGGTAACACAGCGACTTGCCCCCGCCGGTCGGCAGCAGCGCAAACACGTCCCGACCCGCCAGCGCGTCGCCGATGATCTCCGCCTGCAACGGCCGGAACTCATCGTAACCGAACACCTCCTTCAACTTCGCGCGCGCCGCCTTCATCGGCCGCGCATCCTGCGGAAACCCGCGCCGCTTGGGAATCGCAAACCCGCCGCCGCCCGCCCCGCCAACGATTTCCGGCTGGCGCTGACGCCCAAGTTGCGAAACAAATTGCCAAATTGTAATGGACCGATTCACCACCTACCTCCTGGCGGGAATGGCGGTGCTGCTCGCGACGGCGGCCAGCATCGCGTATTTCTCCCGCCCGCAGGAGGCGGCCGATCCCTCCCATTCGGCCCCGCCCATCCCCTCGCCGGCCCGCTCGCCCTCCCCGTTCTCGCCGCCCACCACCGCCGCCAACGTCGGCCAGATCCCCGTCAGCCCCGGCTCCCCGCTCGCCACCCCCTCCCTCCTGCTCTCCGCGTCCGCGCCCACGTCCGTGGTGCCCGCCGCGCCGACGCCCGTGCCGTGGACCCCCGTCAACCCCGGCCAGGTGCAAACCCTCGTCTACCCCGGCTTCACCGTCGTCTACTCCCTCACCCTCGGGAACCCGCTCGTCGCCCAATACGCCATGGTCGGCGGCGCCAAACCCAAACGCTACCCGCCCGCCGTCGCCGTCAAAACCCCCAACCCCCGCCTCATCACCGCCGCCGGCTACAGCCGCGCGCAGATGGCTCTGGGCAGCTCCATCGGCCTCTACTTCGGCAAAACCTCGGTGCCCAACACCGAGCTTATGACCAACATCGCCCCCATGGCCCCCGCCTGCCTCCAAGGCCCCTGGGCGCAGTTCGGCCCCCTCGAAGCCCGCTGGGCCGGCGAGTTCGGCTGGATCGAAATCGTCGCCGGCACGATCTTCGCGAGTCCGCCCACGCAGGTCGGCGGCATCGTCATCCCCGTCGCCTTCTTCCGCGCCTACCGCCGCTCCTATGGCGATGCCCTCGCCTTCATCATCCCGCAGACCGCCTCCGGCACGGACCTCAAGCCCTACCTCACCAGCATCGCGACCATCGAGGCCGCCACGGGCATGGACATCTTCCCGAACACGCTCGACCTCAGCTCCCGCGAGCAGGTCGCCCCCGCCGTCTGGTAGCGGTCCCGCCGCCCGCGCCGGCTAGAGCGTGATCTCGGTGCCGATGCCCGAGTTAGTGAATATCTCGAGCAGCAGGCAATGCGGCACCTGCCCGCCCACGAGGTGGATCTTGCCGACCCCCTTCTCCAGCGCGCGCACCGCACTCTCGACCTTCGGGATCATTCCGCCGTCGATCACCTTCTCCCGGATGAGCCCGGCGATCTGCTCCGCCGTCACCGAGGGAATCAGCGAATCCTTCTGCGCGGGATTGCGCATGATGCCCGGCACGTCGCTCACAAAGATGAGCTTCTGCGCCTTCAAGCCCGCCGCCAGCGCCGCCGCGGCCACGTCGGCGTTGATGTTCAGCACCTGCCCGTCCGCCGTCGCGCCAATCGGAGAAATCACCGGCACGATCTCCCGCTTCACCGCGTCGAGCACCGCCGCATCATTCACCGCGACCGCCTCGCCGACAAAACCAATGTCCGCCTCCGTGCCATCCTCCACGCGCTGCGGCGGCAGCTTGCGCGAAACAAACACCGTGCGCCCGGACAGCCCGACGGCCTTGCCGCCATGCTCATGGATCGACGCCACGATGGCGGGATTGATTTCGTCGTCCAGCGTCTCCTGCACGATGCGCACCGACACCTCGTCCGTCACGCGCAGGCCGTTCACAAACCGTGGCGTGATGCCCGCCGCCCGCATCTTCGCGGAGATCGCCTTGCCGCCGCCGTGCACGATCACGGGATTGATCCCGACCGCCTCCAGGAACACAACGTCCCGCAGCAACCGCTCGACCTGCTGCTCGTCCTCCATCGCGCTGCCGCCGTATTTGATGACGAACGTCTGTCCGCGAAATTGCTGAATGAACGGCAGCGCCTCGATGAGACTTTCCGTGCGCGCTGCCGGCGTGAGTTTGGTGGCCATTGGTAAAACTTATTCTCCGAGGTTCAGCCGCACGTATTCCTCCGTGAGGTCCGTGGTGAACACCACGTGCGACGCCGCGCCCGCATGCAGGTCGACGGTGACCTTGAAGGCCTTCTTAGCCGCCACGGCCTGAAGCCGCGCAAACGGCGTCTTCGCCGGCATGCCGCCGCGCACCGCGGGCACCCGGTCGTAATCAATGTCCGCACAGTCGGGGTCAAACGCCGCGCCGGAATACCCAACCGCGTCGAGAATGCGGCCCCAGTTCGGATCACCGCCCGCCCACGCACACTTCGTCAGCGTCGAGTTCGCCACCGCCTCAGCCGCCCGCTTCGCGTCCTTCGCGGTCTTCGCCCCGCGCACCTCGACCTCGACGAAACGGCTCACGCCCTCGCCATCGAGCACGATCTTCTTCGCGAGATCCAGCGCCACGGCCTCCAGCGCCGCCTGAAAATCCGCGAGCTCCGGTCGCCCCGCCGCCTCGCTGGCCAGCAGGATCACCGTGTCGTTCGTGCTCATGTCGCCGTCGATGGTGATGCGGTTGAACGACCGCTCAACCGCCAGCCGCAGCGCCGCCCGCAACTCCGCGCGGGTGAGCGCGGCGTCCGTCGTGATCACGCTCAACATCGTCGCCATGTTCGGGTCAATCATGCCCGCGCCCTTCGCGAGCCCGCCGACGCGGAAGGTTTTTCCGCCCGAGACAAACTCCACCGCGCACTCCTTCGGCACCGTGTCGCTCGTCATGATCGCCTTCGCCGCGGCCAGGCTGCCCTTGCGGTTGATCCCGCCAGCCAGCGCGGGCACCTTCGCGGTCATCTTTTCGATCGGGAGCGGCACTCCAATGCGGCCGGTCGAGCACACGAGCACCTCCTCGGGCTTCACCTCCAGGGCCAGCGCCGCCGCCGCGGCCATCGCCGCCGCGTTTGTCAGCCCAGGCGCGCCCGTGCACGCGTTCGCGTTGCCGCTGTTTAAAATCACCGCCCGCGTGCGCTTCGCCCGCAGGTTCGCCATCGAGAGCAGCACCGGCGCAGCCTTCACCTTGTTCGTGGTGAAGGTCGCCGCCGCCAGCGCGAGCCCATCCGCCACGATCAGCGCCATGTCGTCGCGCGTGCCTTCGGGATACTTGATGCCGGCCGAGATCGCCCCAGCGGTAAAACCACGGGCCGCGCACACGCCGCCCGAAACCTTGCGAAGTTTGGTCATATCGAAATTAAAGCAGCGCCGTGGTCTCGTCGAACCCGGCCATGAGGTTGAAGTTCTGCACGGCCTGCCCGGCAGCGCCCTTCACGAGATTATCCTCCGCGCTCAGCAGCAGCAGCCGCCCCGCGCGCGCGTCAAAGCGCACCGCGATGTCCACGAAGTTTGTTCCGTTCACGTTCTTCGTGTCCGGCAGCGCCTCGCGCACCCGCACAAACGGCTCGTCCGCATAGGCCGCGTCGAGCGCCGCCCGCACCTGCTCCGGCGTCGCCCCCGGCGCGAGCCGCGTGAAGGTCGTTGTATGAATGCCCCGCGTCATCGGCGCAAGGTGCGGCACAAACGTGATCACCACCGGCCGGCCCGCCGCCGCGCCCAGCTCCTGCTCGATCTCGGACAAGTGCCGGTGCTTGGGAATCCCATACGCCCGCAGGCTCTCGTTGCACTCCGCGTAAAGCAACGTCACGTCGGCCTTACGCCCCGCCCCGCTCACCCCGCTCGCGCTCGCCACCGCGATGTCGCCGGCGTCGATCAACCCCGCCCGCAGCAGCGGCACCAGCGGCAGCAGAATGCTCGTCGGATAGCACCCCGCCGAGGCCACCAGCCGCGCCCCCGCGATCTGCTCCCGATGCAGCTCGGGAATGCCGTAAACCGCCTCGCTCAAAGCCTCCGGGGCCGGATGCTCCTCGCCGTAAAACTCCCGGTAAACCTCCGCATCCCGCAGCCGGAAATCCGCGCTCAGGTCAATCACCCGCCGGTCCGCCGACACCAACGGCAGCGCAAACTCCGCCGCCAGCCCATGCGGCAGCGCGAGAAAGAAATACTGCGCCCCCGTCGCCAGCAGCACGTCCACGTTCGAGTCCACGAAGTTCACCCCCGCAAACGTCGGCAGCCCCGCCAGCCTCGGCAGCACGTCCCCCACCGGCTTGCCCGCATGCGTGCGCGAACTCACCCCCGCGATGCGAATGCTGGGATGGCGGGCCAGCAAGGCGCACAGCTCCTCTCCCGAGTAGCCATTGGCACCCACGATTGCGACGGGAACGACGGACATGTGCGCACCGTAACGAACCCCGGGGACCAGTGACGAGTGAGAATCACGCGGCGCCGTTTCCCGCCAGCCCGCGTGCGGCCAAATTCTCACGCTTGACCGCACCCCCGCCCTGTCGTTTACTTCCTCTCCGCTGTGGCACCGCCACACATCGAAAAACGGGCTGTGGCTCAGCTTGGTAGAGCGCTTGAATGGGGTTCAAGAGGTCGTGGGTTCGAATCCCGCCAGCCCGATTTTTTCGATATCGCGGGATTAGAACCATGGTTCGACCGCCCTCGCTCTTCGCCGTCGGCATTGCCGCATTGTTTCTCCCGCAACCCGTCCACGCGGAAGCCCGCCCCCACCGCAACGACCTCCCGCCCCGCCTCCAGTGGAACGCCAACAAGGGCTACTGCGGCGAAACCTCCTTCATCGTCGCCGGCCTTTCTTTCGGCCAATACGTCTCGCAGTTTACCGCCCGCGTGGCCGCCATTGGCAAGACCCCGCAGAATGAGGGCGAGCTCCTCCTCGGCGTGAACGACCACCGCGCCGCCCGCGCCCTCCGGCTCGACCTCATCACCGCCCCGCCGGACTCCTCCCGCGACGCCCGGGCGTTTCTCTCCTGGGTCAAACGCCAGGTCCTCCGCGACCGGCCGGTCATCATCGGCGTCTTCGAAAACAAATTCCGCTTCACCGGCACGCGCGATCCCCTCGCCGGCGACCCCGACTACGACCACATCGTCCCCGTCGTCGGCTGCACGTCCACCGACCCGTATACTCCCGACCGCGCCCAGCCCACCGACCGCATTCGGTTTTCCGATAACGGCCTCTGGGGCGTCTCCGCGAACCGTCCCTATTACTTCCGCCCCCGCGTCGACGGCTTCCCCGCCACCCGCGCCGAAGCAAACGAACCCAAGCGGCCCATCTACTCGCTGCCCGCCCTCCGCCAGCACGGCGTCGCGATCCCCGGCGTCCTCGACCGCTTCCGCGACACCCTCCCCGTCCGCATTGAAACGAGCGTCAACGCCGAGCTCCCCTCCATGCCGCGCGGCTCCACCCGGCGCCCGCCCGCCGGGGCCGTCACCCTCTTCGTCACCGTCACCGGCCTCCGCCCCGGCGTCACCTACCACCTCTACCGATACGACCGCCTCGGCCAAATCCCCAACGCCCGCTTCAACGCCCGCGCCGCCGCCGCCGCCGAACGCCGCACCTTCACCCCAAAGAACTCCCGCTACCGTTTCGCGGAGACCATTCTCTCCGACGAGGTCGCCGCCTATCGCTGCGTGCGCGCCACGGCCCCGTAACCAAGCCCGCCGCGCGTCATAGCCCGGCTTTCCCCGCCCCCGGGGTTGATCAATCGCCCCCGGCCCGCCATAGTGTTCCGTTCCGTTCCAATGAGTTCCGAGACCGCCACCACCAAACCCCTCGTCGCCAACGAGGGCATCAAAACCGCGTCGCACCTCCTCCGCGGCCCCATCGCCGCCGACATGGCCGACACCTCCACCGGCGCCGTCTCCGAGGACACCAACCAGCTCCTGAAATTCCACGGCCTCTACAGCCAGGACGACCGCGACCAGCGCATCGCCCTCAAAAAAGCCGGCCAGGAAAAAGCCTACAGCTTCATGCTCCGCGTCCGCCTGCCCGGCGGCAAGGCCACCCCCGCCCAGTGGATCGTCCTCGATAACCTCGCGAACCAGTTCGCCTCCCCCTCGCTCCGCCTCACCACCCGCCAGACCTTCCAGTTCCACGGCATCCTCAAAGGCAACGTCAAACCCCTCGTCCAGGGCATGCATCAGGCGCTGCTCGACTCCATCGCCGCCTGCGGCGACGTGAACCGCAACGTCATGGCCCCGCCGAACCCCGAGCAGGACCCCATCCTCGAGCAGGTCTACGCCGACGCCCGCGGCTGGAGCGAATTCGCCCTGCCGAAAACCCGCGCCTACCACGAAATCTGGCTCGACGACGAACTCGTCGCCGGCGGCGAGGAAAACGAGCCCCTCTACGGCCCGACCTACCTCCCCCGCAAATTCAAGGCCGGCTTCGCCCTGCCCCCGCGCAACGACGTCGACATCTTCTCCCAGGACCTCGGCTACATCGCCATCGTCGAGGACGGCAAACTCGCCGGCTACAACGTCATCGTCGGCGGCGGTCTCGGCATGAACCACGGCAACGCCGAAACCTTCGCCCGCCTCGCGGACGTCCTCGGCTTCATCACGCCCGACCAGGTCAACGCCATCGGTGCCGCCGTCCTCACCACCCAGCGCGACTTCGGCGACCGCACGAACCGCAAGCACGCCCGCCTGAAATACACCATCGCCGACCGCGGCATCGATTGGTTTCGCGGCGAGGTCGAGCGGCGCGCCGGCTTCACGCTTCAGCCCGCCCGCCCCTTCACCTTCACAACCATCGAGGACCCCCACGGCTGGCACCAGAACGCCGACGGCACCTGGTTCTACGGCCTCCACATCCTCAGCGGCCGCATCAAGGACGTCGACGGCTGGCCCATGAAGACCGCCCTCCGCGAGATCGCCGAAATTCACACCGGCGACTTCCGCCTCACGCCGTCCCAGAACCTCACCATCTCCGGCGTCACCGCCGAGGAGAAACCGAAGATCGACGCCATCCTCGCCAAACACGGCCTGGACAAGGAAAACGAGCGCTCGCGCCTCCGCCTCAACGCCCTCTCCTGCGTCGCCCTCCCCACCTGCGGCCTCGCCCTCGCCGAGAGCGAACGCGCCCTGCCCGACATCCTCGAAAAATTCGAAACCGTCCTCGACGACGCCGGCCTCCGCGACGACGCCATTAGCCTCCGCGTCACCGGTTGCCCGAACGGCTGCGCCCGCCCCTACCTCGCCGAAATCGGTCTCGTCGGCCGCGCGCCCAACAAATACGCCCTCTTCCTCGGCGCCCGCTACGACGGCACCCGGCTCAACCGCCTCTTCGCCCCGAGCGTGACCATCGACGACGCCGTCACCCTCCTCACGCCCATCATCAAACGCTACGCCCTCGAGCGGCAGCCCGGCGAAGGCTTCGGCGACTACTGCGACCGCACCGTCCTGCCCGCGGACGCCACGCTCCACAGCGTCGGCACCCCCGCCCCGGCCGCATAACCCGCACAGGCCGGACCAACGGCCTTCCCCAGCTTATGGCCTCTCCTCTCCGCGTCACCGTCTGGGGCGAATACCGCCACGAGAAGAAAAACCCCCGGGTCGCCGCCCACTACCCGGACGGCATGCACGCCACCATCGCCGCCTTCCTCCGTCGCGATGCCGCCAACGTCGTCCGCACCGCCACCCTTGACGAGCCCGACCACGGCCTCGGCGGCGACGTGCTCGATACCACCGACGTCCTCGTCTGGTGGGGGCACATGGCCCACGGTGAGGTGAGTGACGAAATCGTCGCCCGCGCCCAGGCCCGCGTCCTCGAGGGCATGGGCCTCATCGTGCTGCATTCCGGCCATTACTCGAAACTCTTCAAGGCCCTGCTCGGCACCACCTGCTCGCTCAAATGGCGGGAATCCACCGACAAGGAACGCCTCTGGAACATCGCCCCCGCCCACCCCATCACCCAGGGCATCGGCGAATACTTTGAAATCCCCGCCGAGGAAATGTATGGCGAACCCTTCGGCATCCCCGAGCCCGACGAACTCCTCTTCATCTCCTGGTTCACCGGCGGCGAAGTCTTTCGCAGCGGAGCCACCTGGCGCCGCGGGAACGGCCGCATCTTCTACTTCCGGCCCGGCCACGAAACCTACCCAACCTACCACCACCCCGAGGTCCAGCGCGTCATCCAAAATGCCGTCGCCTGGGCCCGCCCCACCGTGCGCATCCCCGACGCCTGCCCGAACTCCCCCGCGCTTGAGCCCCTCCCGCCGGACCCCGAATCCGCGGAACGCCCCACCACCGGCCACCGCTAAAGCACCATGCCGTCCCCCCGGAAACGCAGCGTCGGCCTCGCCACCATCGGCACCGGCGGCATGGCCCACGCCCACGCCCAGGCCTTCGCCGCCATCCCCGGTTGCCGGCTCGTCGCCGCGTGCGACGTGGACCGCGCCCGCGCTGACGCCTTCGCCGCCACCTTCGGCATCCCGCATGCCTCCACCGATCTCGCCGCCACCCTCGCCCTGCCCGGGGTCGACGCCGTCAGCATCGTCACCCCCGACGCCTTCCATCTCCCCGTCACCCTCGAGGCCCTCACCGCCGGCCGCCACGTGCTCTGCGAAAAACCCCTCGCGCTCAACGCCCCCGACGCCCTCACCATGCTCGCCGCCGCCGAGCGCGCCAACGTGCGCCACCTGGTGAACTTCTCCTACCGCAACTGGGCCTGCCTCCAGGCCGTCCAGACCGCCGTCGCCCGCGGCGACATCGGCGAAATCCGCCACGTCGAAGCCAGCTACCTCCAGGCCTGGCTCCCCAGCAAAATCTGGGGCGACTGGCGCACCTCCCCCCAATGGCTCTGGCGCCTCTCCACCGCCCACGGCAGCCGCGGCGTGCTCGGCGACGTCGGCGTGCACATCCTCGATTTTGCCACCTTCCCCACCGGCCCCCTCCGCGAAGTCTTCTGCCGCCTCCGCGCCTTCGACAAAGCCCCCGGCAACCGCATCGGCGACTACCCGCTCGACGCCAACGACTCCGCCGTCATGACCGTCGAATTCGCCAACGGAGCCCTCGGCGTCATCCACACCAGTCGCTGGGTCGGCGGCCACGCGAACCGCCTCTTTCTCAAGCTCGCCGGCACCAAGGGCACCCTCGAAATCGACTCCGAGCGCTCCACCACCAGCTACCGCGTCTGCCGCGGCCGCGACCTCGACCGCGCGCAATGGCGCGAGGTCCCCGCCCCCCCGCGACCGTCCATCTACGAGCGGTTCATCCGCTCGATCCGCACCGGACGCCCCGAACAGCCCGACTTCGCCCGCGGCGCGGAAATCCAGCGCGCCGTCGACGCCTGCTTCGAGAGCGACCGCCTCCGCCGCCCCGTCACCCTCGCCGCCACGCCCTAAGCCCCGGGCTTCACCGGGCCTTCATCACCCGCAGCGTCACCTCGACCGTCGCCGGGCCGGTGCCCCCCTCCGGGTTCCCCGCCACATTCACCCGCTGAAAATCCGCTTCGATCCGCGCCCGGTAAACCCCGGGTTTTTCCGGCGTGCCCACAAACCGGCCGGCCACCAACCGCACGCCACCCGGCAGACGCCCACCCACCACGCGCGGCACGCTCGTCAACTGCGACGCCCGCACCACCAGCCCGCCCGAGCGCACCGGCCGGTCCGCCGTCCACTCCAACACCAGCTGCGGCGCGACCTCCACCAACGCGGCGAAATCCTCCCGGAGCGTCTCATTGTCAAACAGGGCCCGGCTCTCCGCCGCCGACTCATCCCGCGCCAGAAGCAAGACCTGCACCACGCCGCTCTCCAGCCGCATATTCCGGTAGGCGCTCGCGCTCGCCGCCTGCGTGCTGCCACAGCCGATCGCGCGAAAATCCCCGCCCAGCCGGGGAAAGCGACCCAGCAACATCCCCACCGGATACGAGTAAGCCAGTGGGCGCCCCGTCACCCAATCATTGCTCAAGTGAAGCACCGGAGAAACCCGCTCCGCTTTCCCCTTGTAACCGGCCCTGCGCAAAGCCCACGCGAGGTCCTTGCCATCGGGAAACGCAAACCCAACCCAACCCTGCCGCATCATTTCCCGCACCAGCAACTGCGCCGCGCGCCCCAACGCCGCATCCTGCTTCAACCTCGGTCGACCCGCATGAATCCTCGCCCGATTCACCACGTCCGTCGTCACCGCCGCGTCAGCGTAGTAGCCCCCGTAGATACCGTTGAACTTCGTCTCCCGAGGCGTCCCCTCATCCAACGGCGGCCCGCCCGGCCGCACAAACACGAGTCCGGCATAACCATCCGCCGCCGGCCGCGCCGCCAGCTCGTAGTCCCAGAGCACGCCCCGGTTCTCCGCCGTAAACCTGGGCTCCCACGCCCAAAGCCCGCGCAACGAAACAAAAGCCAGGGCCACCCCCAACACCGCGACACGGAAACCCGGAATCATTTGCATGAAGCCCGAACCTGCTCCACCACCCTCGATTTGCAAAGAAAAAGGGGCCGCCCGCTCAAGCGAGCCGCCCTCTTTCCCGAGCAAAGTCGTCGCCCTTAGCGCGGCGTCGAGCTGCCATACATCGTCGGATCCTGCGCCGCATCCGGCCCGGGAGCCATGTGCGAGCAGGCGCCAAGCGCGACAACGATTCCAACGGCGAGAACGGCGGCGAGGAGGGTTTTCATACGCCCGCAAACCTACGAATCCCCGGGCGGATCGGCGATCAAATTCCCTCCCCGAATTTTGTCGCCGTTGGAGCATTTACAAATTCCCGGACGCGTCTTATCGGTCGGTCATGATTCGACGACTTTCCCTTCTCGCCGTCACCCTCCTGCTCGGGCTCTCTTCCGCCACGGCCGAGGTCACCCCGGAAAGCCTCGTCGGCAAACCCCTGCCCAAGCTCGGTTCCCTCGACTACCTCAAGGCCAAGCCCGACCTCGCGGGCAAACCCGCCGTCATCGAGTTCTGGGCCACCTGGTGCCCGCCGTGCCGCGAAAGCATTCCCCACCTCAACGAACTCTACAAAACCTACGGCCCGAAAGGCCTTCAGGTGGTGGGCATCACCGACGAGCCGAATCAAGTCATCCGCGCCTTCGTCAAAACCCTGCCCATCGACTACCCCGTCGCCTCGAGCCGGCAGGACGCCTCGGCCAACTTCGGCGTCAGCGGCATTCCCCACGCCTTCCTCGTCAACAAGGAAGGCATCATCGTCTGGCAGGGCCACCCCATGAGCCTGCCCACCGCCGAAATCGAAAAGCTCCTTTAGTCCTCCGCGGGCCCGGCGGTCTCCGCCTCCGGCTCCACGGCCGCCGCGCCAACTTCCACCTGCGCCTCGCGCAGGTATTCGCGCACGAGGTCGATGCCCTCGCCCGCGCCCGCCGCGATCGGCAGCACCTTCGCCTTGCGCACCGAGCGCTTGAATCGCTTCAAATTCTCCGCCGCCTCGGGCAGGTCCATCTTGTTGGCCACCACCGCCCACGGCCGCGCGCTCAGCGTCGGATCATACAGGTCCAACTCCGCTCGCAGCGTCTTGAAATCCGCCACCGGGTCCCGCCCCTCGCTGCCCGCCATGTCCACGACAAACAGCAGCAGCCGGCAACGCACAATGTGCCGCAGAAACTCGTGCCCGAGCCCCTTGTTCTCGTGCGCCCCCTCGATGAGCCCCGGAATGTCGGCCACCGTCAGCCGCTCGTAATTGGGATACTCCACCACGCCGACGACCGGGTTCAGCGTCGTGAACGGATACGCCGCCACCTTCGGATGCGCCGCGGAAAGTTTGCCCAGCAGCGTCGACTTGCCCGCGTTCGGAAATCCCACGAGTCCCGCAAACGCAATCGTCCTCAGCTCCAGCAAAAACCAGCCCTCCTCGCCGTCCTCGCCCGGCGTATGCTGGCGCGGCGCGCGGTTCTTCGAGCTCTTGAAGTGTGTGTTGCCCTTGCCCCCACGTCCGCCCTTGCAGAGCACAAACTCCTGCTCCGGCTCCACGAGGTCCGCCAGCAACTCACAGTCCTCCGCCTGCACCTTCGTCCGCACGCGCGGCGTCTCCTCGTCGTCGAAGCCGTCATCGTAAGGATCCGGCGCCTTCGGGGTGAACGCCTCCGGCAGCCGGTAAACCAGCGTGCCCACGGGCACCCGCACCACGTTCGGCGGGGCCGACTTGCCGTGCTTATCCTTGCCCTGGCCGTGCGCGCCCTTCTTCGATCGGATGATCGGCTCGTAATACAGCGACACCAGATTGTCCGTGTGCGGGTCGGCGCGCAGAATGATGTCGCCGCCGTTGCCGCCGTCGCCGCCATCCGGCCCGCCGCGCGGCACAAATTTTTCCCGCCGCATGCTCACGCACCCGTTGCCCCCGGCCCCGGCAATGCCGTGCACGCGAATCTGATCCACAAACTTCATGTCGACACGTTCTCACGCGAACCCGCGTGGAGGCGAAGGAATTTATCGCCCGGCCCGAGCGAACCTCACCGCACCAGCGTCGCGTAAAGCTCAACCGTCCGCTTCGCAATCGCGTCCCAGCCAAACATCGCCTCCGCCCGCCGCCGGCCCGCCCGCCCGTAGGCCTCGCGCCGCGCCGGGTCCCGCATCAGCGCATTCACCGCGTCCGCCAGATCCCGCGCAAACCGCGCCGGGTCCCGCGGCTCGAACGGACTCTCCGCCATTTGATCCAGCGGCACGAGCGTGCCCGTCTCGCCGTCCACCACCACCTCGCGAATCCCGCCCACCGCGCTCGCCACCACCGGCGTTTCGCAGGCCATCGCCTCAAGGTTGATGATCCCGAAGGGCTCGTAGATCGACGGACACACAAACACCGCCGCATGACTGTAGAGTTCAATCTTCGTCTTCGTATCGACCATCTCCTCGATCCAGATCACCCCCGGCCGCACCGCCTGCGCCGCCGCCACCGCGGCCTGCATCTCCGCCGCGATCTCCGGCGTGTCCGGCGCGCCCGCGCAGAGCACGACCTGGAAGCCCGGGTCGAAATTCTTGATCGCGTTCACGAGGTGAATAATCCCCTTCTGCCGCGCAATCCGGCCCACAAACAGCACGTAGGGCTGCCGCGCATCGATCCCAAAGCGCTCCAGCGCCCCGCGCGCCTCCGTGCGGCGGTATTCCTCGAGGTCGATCCCGTTGTAAATGATCGGCACCCGCTCGGGCGCGACGTTGAACAACCGCAGAATGTCGTCCCGCGTGCCCTCCGACACCGCGATCACCGCGTCCGCCATCTCCAGCGCCGTCCGCTCGATCCAGCACGTAAAGTCATATCCCCCCCCGAGTTGCTCCCGCTTCCACGGCCGCAGCGGCTCCAGGCTGTGCACCGTGATCACGAGCGGAATCCCGTAGTTCTGCTTCGCGAAGATCCCGCCAAGGTGGGCATACCACGTGTGACAATGCACCACGTCCGCGTCGATGTTGGTCGTGTTGAAATCCAGGCACCGCTGCACCGCCCCAAACGCCGAACGCAACGGCTTCGGGCACGTGTAACCCGAGGCATCGAGGCCGAAGCCGCGCACCGTGGGATTGCCCGCCAGCACGTCCTGATCCCCGAACGCCCGCACCTCCACGTCGATGTGTTTCGCCAGCCCGCGGCTGAGGTAGTCGACATGCACCCCCGCCCCTCCGTAGATCGTGGGCGGATACTCGTTCGTGAGGAGAAGCGTCTTCATGGGGGAGGGAAAACGGGGTTACGCGCCCAGCAGCCAGGTCAGACGGCCATCCGTCGGCGCGACCTTCGCGCTCGGGTAATCCGACGTGCCGCTGAACACCTCGGCAAGCACGGCATCCTTGCCCTTGCTGTTCACGAGAAAACACACGTGCCGCGCCGCATCGAGCAGCGGATACGTCATCGTCAACCGCCACATCGCGACCTTCGGCACGTAATTCTCCACCACCAGCCGCTCCCGCTCGGTCAGCGCCGGCGTGCCGGGAAACAACGAAGCCGTATGCCCATCGTCCCCCATGCCCAGCAGCACGAGGTCATGGCGAAACACCCCGCCGCCCGCGCGCCCGCGCAGCTCGCCCTCATAAGCCCGCGCGGCCTCCGCCGGATCCAGCTCGCCCTTCATCCGCAGCACGTTCGCCGCCGGAATCGGCACCTGGTCGAGCAGCGCCTCGCACGCCATGCGGTAATTGCTCTGCGCGTCATCCGGCGGCACGCAACGCTCGTCGCCGAACGTGATCACCACCCGCTCCCAGTCCAACCCGCTCTGCGCCATCGCCGCATACACCGGCTTCGGCGTGTTGCCGCCGCTCAGCGACAGGCTGAACGTCCCGCGCGCCGCCAGCGCGGCCTGCGCCTCCTTGACGATCAGGGCCACGGCGTCGCTCACGAAATTCTGCGAATGAATGATCTCGGGTTTCATGGGTGGAAAAGTCTAGCCTCACATCAGCCGCACCGGCACGGAGAATTCCAGCGTGCCCGCGCCAAAACGCGCCCCGCGCAGCGCCACGCCCGTGAGCGAAGCCTTGCGCACGTGCAGTGCCCCGCTCGCCGGCAGGCCGATGGCCGCCGCAATCGCCTCGCCGAAATCCGGCTCATGCCCGACCACCATCACGTGCTCGAAGCGCGCGTAGGCCGCCAGCCCCTCAAAGAAGGCGTCCGGCGTCATTCCGCAGGCCAGCCACCGCTCGACCACCACCTCACGGCCGTCCAGCCGCGCCGAAACCGCCCGCGCCGTCTGCTCCGCGCGAACGACCGGACTCGAAACAATCACGTCGGGAATCAGCCCATACCGCACGCAAAACTTCCCCACCTTGTCCGCCTGCTCCGTTCCCTTCGCCGTGAGCCGGCGGGCAAAGTCCGTCGTCACCGCATCCTCCGCCTCCGCGTGTCGCAGGAAATAAACGAGCATGGCGTGGGGAGTGTGAGGTGAGTGGTCCGTCGGGCGCCCCTACATGCTCATACCGCCATCCACCGCGAGCACCTGGCCCGTGATGTAGGCCGCCTCGCCGCTCGCGAGGAACGCCACCGCCGCCGCAATGTCATCGCCCGCGCCGAAGCGCGCCTGCGGGATCTGCGCCTGCGCGCCCTTGCGCACCTCTTCGTTGAGCACGGCCGTCATGTCCGTCTCGATGAAACCCGGCGCCACCACGTTCACCGTGATGCCGCGCGACGCAAACTCCCGCGCGATGCTCTTCGTCATACCGATCAGCCCCGCCTTGCTCGCCGCGTAATTCGCCTGCCCGGCCAGCCCCATCAATCCGCTCACCGAGCTGATGTTGATGATGCGGCCGCTGCGCTGTTTCACGAGCGGACGGGCCACCGCGCGCACAAAGTTGAACGCGCCCTTGAGGTTCGTGCTCAGCACCGCATCCCAGTCGTCGCTCGACATGCGCATTGCCAGCGTGTCGCGCGTGATGCCCGCGTTGTTCACCAAAATATCCACCCGTCCAAAGTCCGCCAGCACCTGCTCACCGACCTTCTGCACCGCCTCGAAATCCGCCACGTCCACCGCGTAGGGCCGCGCCGCCTCGGGATGCTCGGCGTTGATCGCGTCCGCGACCTTCTGCGAATTGGCCTCCGTGCGGCTCACAATGGCGACCTTCGCGCCCTCGGCGGCGAACCGGCGGGCAATGGCTTCGCCGATCCCGCGACCGGCTCCCGTGACAATGGCGACTTGGTTGGCAAAACGACTCATAGTCCGCCCATCTAACCAGACCGCTCACCGCCCGGAGAAGTCATTTTCCTCTCCGCCCGCCCTCGTGCATGCTGCGGCAGCCCGCGTGAAAAATCCGTCACCCACCAAGGACCTCTACCGCCAGCTCCGCGCCCTCCCCCCGGAGCAGCTCTGGAACGACGAAGTGCCCGCCTTCGACCGCGCCTCCCCCGCCGAACGCACCGCCCGCGTCGGCCTCATCCGCGCCCTCGGCGTCGTCCTCGCGGAATCCGGCACCGCCGATCAACGCACCGCCGCCGCCACTTGGCTCCACGCCCTCCTCGACGACCCCGACGAAAAAATCCGCCGCTACGCCGCCGCCGCCCTGCCAAAAATCGCCCCCGGCCCCGCCACCGAAGTCGCCCTCCTCGCCCGCTTCGCGCGTGCCGCCAACGAACGCGAAAAACGCCACCTCGCCCGCGACCTCGAGCGCGTCGGCGGCGCCGCCACCCTTGCCCACAAGCCCGACCCCGCCCTCGAACGCGCCGCCCTCAAGGCCCGCGCCAACGTCCAGCGCACCACCACCCCCACCACCATCCGGCTCGACCACGCCATTAAACATCCGCCCGCCGGCCTCCGCATCCACCTCCACTGCCGCGCCGGCCTCGAGGACCTCGTCGCCGAAGAAGCCCAGACCCTCGATCCCCGCCGCTTCCGCATTCTCCAGCCCGCCCGCGCCCGCGTCGCGCTCGCGCCCCTCGGCCCGTTCACCCTCGCCGACCTCCTCACCCTCCGCTGTTTCCACACCGCCGCCCTTGTCCTCGGCACCTCGCCCGCCGGCCGCGACGGCTCCCCGAACCCCGAAGCCCTCGCCGCCCTCATCGCCGCCCCCGCCACGCTCGCCCTCATCGACGCCTTCACCACCGGCCCCCTCCGCTACCGGCTGGAATTCCCCGGCGCGGGCCACCGCCGCAGCGCCGTGCGCGAAATCGGCGAACGCGTCTTCGCCCTTGAGCCCCGCCTGCTCAACGACTCCCGCGACGCCCCCTGGCAAATCGACGTGCGCCCCACCCCCGCCGGTCACCTCGTGGAACTCCGCCCCCGCCTCCGCCCCGACCCGCGCTTCGCCTACCGCGGCGCCGACGTGCCCGCCGCCTCCCACCCCCCACTCGCCGCCGCCATCGCGCGCCTCGCCGGCCCCGGTCCCGCCCGCGAAATCGTCTGGGACCCCTTCTGCGGCTCCGGCCTCGAACTCATCGAACGCGCCCTCCTCCACCCCGGCGCCGCCCTCCACGGCAGCGACCTCGACCCCGCCGCCGTCGCCATCACCCGCGCCAACCTAGCCGCCGCCCTGCCCGGACTCAACCCGCCCCCGGACCTGCACGCCGCCGACTTCCGCGACGTCCCCCGCCTCGCCGGCTGGCGACCCGGTGCCCTCACCCTCATCGTGACGAATCCCCCGCTCGGCCGCCGCGTCCCCATCCCCGACCTCCCCGAGCTCATCGCCGACCTCTTCGCCATCGCCGCCCGGTATCTCCGCCCCGGCGGCCGCCTCGTGCTGGCCAATCCCCTTCCAATCACCCCCGCCGGCCTCCCCTTGCAACGCACCCACCGCCGCAAAATCGACCTCGGCGGCTTCCACTGCCACCTCGAACGCTACGTCCGCACGAAGGACAACCCGTAGCCGATGCCTCCCTCGCCACCCGCTCGCCCCGAACGCCCGCGCGTGGGCGAGGTGTTCGCCGCGTTTCTCCGGCTGGGCCTAACGTCCTTCGGCGGCCCCGTGGCGCACCTCGGCTATTTCCACGCCGAATTCGTCGCCCGCCGCCGCTGGCTCTCGGAGGCCGCCTACGCCGACCTCGTCGCCCTCGGCCAATTCCTGCCCGGCCCGGCCAGCAGCCAGGTCGGTTTTGCGCTCGGCTACCTCCGCGCGGGCCTGCCCGGCGCCCTCGCCGCCTGGCTGGGCTTCACCCTGCCCTCGGCGCTGCTGATGATCGCCGCCGCTTATGGCGTGGCCGCATTAACCCCCGGCACGGGTTGGCTGCTCGGACTCAAGGTCGCCGCCTGCGCGGTGGTGGCGCAGGCCGTGGGGCAAATGGCCCGCCGGCTCTGTCCCGATCTCGCCCGCATCCTCCTCGCCCTCGCTGCCGCGGCGCTCGCGCTGCTCATCCCGCTGGCAATCGGGCCGGTCGCGGTGATCGCCCTCGGGCTCATCGTGGGGGCAATGGCCTTTCCCGCCGCAAACGGCGTTGACCCGACGGCCGCGGAAGCCCTGCCCACGCCCGGTCCGGTGCTCTCGACCGCCTGCCTCGTCGCCTTTTTCGCGCTGCTCGCCGGTCTGCCCCTGCTCGCGCTCACGGGTCAGCCCGCGCTGGTGCTCGCGGACGCCTTCTACCGGGCCGGCGCCCTGGTCTTCGGCGGCGGCCATGTTGTGCTGCCGCTGCTCGAAGCCGGCACGGTCGGGCACGGCAGCGTCACCCCGGGAACCTTCCTCGCCGGCTACGGCGCGGCCCAGGCCCTGCCCGGACCGCTCTTCTCCTTCGCCGCGTATCTCGGCACGCTGGCCGGCCCCGGCTGGCTCGCCGGGCTCGGCTGCCTGATCCTCCTCTTTCTCCCGGCGGGCCTGCTCGTGCTCGGCGCGCTACCGCACTGGCAGCGCTGGCGCTCGCTGCCTCGCGCCCGCGGCGCGCTCGCCGGGGCCAACGCCGCCGTCGTCGGCCTCCTGCTCGCGGCCCTCATTCACCCCGTGGGCACCGCGGCACTCACCTCCTGGCCCGCGGTCGCGCTCACGCTGGCCGCCCTCGCCGCCCTCACGCTGGGCAAATGTCCCCCGTGGGCGGTGGTCGCGCTCTGCGCGCTGGCCGGCGGGCTGGGGCTCCTCGCTTAAACGGGCAGACCGGCCACGCCGCGGTAAAGCGCGTCGAGATCACGGGCGACCGCCTCGCGGGAAAACTGCGCCCGCACCACCTCGGACCCCGCAAGGGCCAACCGGGCGTATTGCGCGGAATCGTTAAGCAACGACTCCACGGCCGCCGCCAGCGCGGCAGGGTCCCGCTCGGGGCAAAGCCGGCCGTTCACGCCGTCCTCGATGACCTCGACAATGCCGCCGTGCCGCGTGGCCACCACGGGCAGCCCGGTCGCCATGGCTTCAAGCAACGCGTTCGGCACACCCTCGACATCCCCGCCGACCGTTTCGCTCGGATGCAAAAAAACGTGGGCCGAGTCCAGCAGCCCGCGCAGCGCGACCTGGTCGAGGAAGCCGGCGAACTCCACCCGGTCGACCACGTCGAGCGCCTGCGCCTGCGCCCGCAGCTCGCCCTCAAGCGGTCCTGCCCCCGCCAGCGTGAAGGTCAGGCGCGGATGCCGCGTCGCCAGCGCGGCAAACGCCGCGAGGCTCGTGGCATATCCCTTTTTCGGCACGAAGCGACCGGCCTGCACGAGGCGGATCGGTCCCGCAGCCGGCACCTCCCGCGCGACAAACTCCAGCTCCGGCAGCGCCGTGCGCAGCACGCCCAGCTTGTCCGCCGGGCAGCCCAGTGCCCGCACGCCCTCCGCCAGCGCCGCGCTCCGCGCCACGACCCGCGCCGCCCGCGCAAACACCGCCCCGCGCGCCGCCGCGTAGGCCGGCGTCGCGATGGCGCCGGCGACGTCCGCGCCATGAAACGAGACCACCACGGGAATCTCCAACCGCTCCAGCAGCGGAAGCAGGTGCACCGCGACATTGCCAAAAAACACGTGCAGCACCCGCGCCTCCGCCGCGCGCAACGCCGCCTCCATCCGCCGCGCCTCGCTCCGCGTGATCTGCCACGGCCCGCCGCCCAGCCGCCGCTCCCGCGCCCGGGCCAGGAAACGCCACGGCGAACGCGACACCACGGCCAGCGCGTCGACGGGGAAACTCCCGCGGTTCTCGACCTTTTGCGCGAGCACAAACGGCCGCCACGCCGGCGCCACCGCGCCAATCTGCCGGTGCACGTGGTGCATCTCCGGCTTGAGGTAGGTCGCGCAAAAAAACGCGACCACCGGGGCATCACCAGAACTCAATCCCAAACAGGA
>JAIYAZ010000073.1 GCA_027488755.1 Verrucomicrobiaceae bacterium
CCCGCGAGCCGGTCCGCGATCTGCGCCGAGATGTCGCCGCCAATGCCGCAGTTCTGCACGGTGCGGTTCCCCAGCACGGTGCCGGTGCGCAGCTTCTCCGCGTAGGTGCCGGGATTGCCCGTCAGGCTGTCGCCCCAGCAGGTGATGATCGCGCTCGGCGCAAGCGGAGCCGCCGTCCGCGGCGCAAGCCGGTAAAAGCGCATCGCCCCCGTGCGCACGTCCGTCGTGCTTTGATTGCCGCCGGCGGCGCTCGCCACGAGCGGCGATGTCGTCCAGTTCGCGGTGAGGCTGGTGGTCTCCTCCAGCACGAGGCTCGCGTCGAGCAGGTCGGGATTTCCCGCCGGCCACCGCAAGCCCACGGGCCCGCCCGCGCCGGTGGCGTTCACCGTCAAACCCGCCGGATCTCCCTCCAGCGGATCGCTCCCGAGCAGGTATTCGACGACGTTCGGCTTGCCGTCGCGGTCGGGATCATCCGCCGTGCCCGCCGTCGTCGCGCGCAGGCCGCCGTTGAGCCCGGTGAAGTCGCGCCATTCCTCAAACGTCCGGAAACCCGGCGCCGGCGTCGTGGGCGCCACCATCGTCTGCCGCACAACATTCGACGTCGCCGAGGTCGGCGTGCCGCTGGCCGGCACGGCCACCACCCGGAAGTCCAGCGCCTGGCCGGCCGTGAGTCCGTTGATCTGCGCCGTCGTGACGTTCGCCGACACGTCCACGCTTACCCACGAGGACGTCCCCGCCGGCGCCCGCTGGAGGCGGTATTTCGCCTCGGTCTCGAAGTTGTCCGTCCATCGCAGCACCACGCTCGTCGGGGAAACCACGAGCACCTCGATCAGGAACGGGCAAATGTTCGTAAACGTCTCGTCGCTCACGATGCTCACGCTCGCCGCCGCCGGGCTCCCCACCGTGTAGCCCGCATCCGGTGCCACCGTCAGAGTCACCGCGTCCGTCCCCGCCTCCACCGTCGGCTCGTTGATCGGCAGCAACGGCACGTCGAGCGTCGCGTTGCCGGCCGGGATCACCACGCTCTCCGGAAGCGTCTCGTAATCCACCCCCGCCGTCGCGTTGCCCGAGGCCGCTAGCCGCACGGTCAGGTTGCCGGAAACATCCCCGCTGCGTTGGAGCCGAAAGAGCCCGGGATACAACCCCGCCTCCGTCGCGGTCGCCGTCGGCGCGGTCACGGTCACGACCTGGGCCTGCGCGCCCGCACTCCATGCGAGCAAAAGCCCCAGCCCAACGCCGAAAATCCGAACAACCATACGTCCCTTCAGCCTCGCGAATTCCGCAAAAACAACAACAAAGTTTTGTGTTTCCCTTGTTTGGATTATGGCGGGTTTTACGATACTTCACCCTTGGATCCCCCCCTCCATGAAGTCCCACCCCCTCTCGCTGCTCGCCGCCCTGGCCCTGCTACCCGGCCTCGCTCCCGCCCACGCCGTGCCCACCCCGACCGCGACTCCCCTCGTGACCCTCGACGTCGACTGGGCCGATTTCCTCGCCCGCCAGGACCCCGTCTGGGAACAACTCCCGCGCCAGTGGAACGAGGGCGCCTTCGTCGGCAACGGCCAGCTTGGCCTGATGGTCTACGCCACCCTCGCCGACAACCGCCTCGACTTCCACCTGGGCCGCGCCGACGTCACCGACCACCGCAAAGCCCCCGACCGCCGCACCTCCATGGGCGCACGCGGCGCGAACGTCTTCTTTGACTTCCCCCGCCTCGACCTCGGTCGCATGGCCCTGCGCCCCGCCGGCAAAATCCTCGACGGCACCCTCCGCCAGGACCTCTGGAACGCCGAAATCACCGGCACCCTCCGCACCGACCGCGGCGAACTCACCTTCCGCGCCCTCACCCTCCGCGACCGCATGGTGAACCTCATCGAGGTCACCTCCACCGAAAAGGACGCCGCCGGCAAACCCCTCCCCTGGCGCTGGGATTTCCTCCCCGGCAACGCCGATTCCCCCCGCGCCCAGGTGAAACCCGAGCAGGCCGCCGCCCAGAAATACGCGCCGAATCCCCCCGCCCGCCTCCTCACCCTCGACGGCCTGCCCGTCTGCGTGCAATCCCTCGTCGCCGGCGGCGACTACGCCACCGCGTGGCTCGAGCAGAAGGGGGCCGCCCCCCGCTCCGCCCGCCTCCTCATTACCACCGCCAACGAAGTCCCCGCCGCGGACAAATCCGCCCCCGCCGCCGTCGCCACCCTCCGCGCGGCCGAGGGCATCCCCACCCCCGCCCTCCTCTCCCCCCACCGCGCCTGGTGGCACGCCTACTACCCCGCCGCCTTCCTCAGCGTGCCCGACGCCCGGCTCGAAGCCTTCTACTGGATCCAGATCTACAAGCTCGGCGCCGCCTGGCGCGAGGACGCCCCCGCCATCGACCTCTTCGGCCCCTGGTTCCGCGTCAGCCAATGGCCCGGCATCTGGTGGAACCTGAACATCCAGCTCACCTACTGGCCCATCTACGCCGGCAACCGCCTCGCCCTCGGCCAAAACTACCTCACCCTCGTCGACGAGCAGTTCGAGCCCACCTTCCTCCCCGCCGCCTCCGGCAAAACCCTCGGCGACTTCGCCTGGGCCCTCCACAACTACTGGTGGCAGCTCCGCTTCGCCGGCGACTGGAAGGGCGTGCAGGACCGCTGGGTGCCCAAGGCCCGCCGCATGGCCGCCGCCTACCTCGCCCGCCTCCAAAAAAATCCCGACGGCCGCCTCGGCCTCCCCAACATGGGCTCGCCGGAATACCACGGCTTCACCCCCTTCAACGACACGAACTACAACCTCGGCCTCCTCCGCTGGCTCCTCTCCGCCCTCCTCGAGGCCGACGCCCGCTCCGGCCAGCCCCCCAGCCCCGACGCCGCGGAATGGAAACGCGTGCAGGCCGCCCTCGTCGACTACCCCACCGACGCCAACGGCCTCATGATCGGCAGCAACCAGCCCGTCGACGAATCCCACCGCCACTTCTCCCACCTCCTCCCCCTCTATCCGCTCTACCAGATGGACCCCGCGGACCCCGCCGCCCGCGAGCTCCTCATCCGCACCGTCAAACACTGGCACGGCATCGGCAACGGCAAGGCCCTCGCCGGCTACTCCTTCACCGGCGGCGCCGCCATCTACGCCTCCCTCGGCCTCGGCGACGACGCCCTCGGCATGCTCCACGACTTCCTCGCCAACGCCCGCGGCGGCGGCAAGGTCCTGCCGAACACGATGTATGTCGAGACCGGTGGCCGCAACCCCGTCATCGAGACCCCGCTCAGCGCCGCCTCCTCCCTCACCGACCTCCTCCTCCAGAGCTGGCGCGGGAAAATCCGTGTCTTCCCCGCCGTGCCCACCCCCTGGACCGACGCCGTCTTCTTCCAGCTCCGCGCCATGGACGGCTTCCTCGTCAGCGCCCGCCGCACCGCCGGCCGCACCGCCTGGATCGCCGTGCGCAGCGAAGCCGGCGAACCCGCCCTCCTCACCGTGCCCGACTGGCGCGGACCCCTCGGCACCCGCGGCGCGCGGAAATTCACCGCCACCGAAACCGCCCCCGGCGAATACCGCCTCGACCTGCAACGCGGCGAGGAAGTCCTCCTCTTCCCCGCCGACCGCCCCGCCACCGCCACCGTCACTCCCCTGCCCGCCACGGACCGCAACCCCTTCGGCGTCAAAACCGGCGGCCACCTCACCTCCGACCAATTCTGGCCCGAGGTGCCCAAGCCCGTGGTCGACCAGCGCTGACGCCGCCCCTCCGCCAGCTCAGCCCCGAGCCCCGAAAACCCGGCAAACAGCAAAAAACCGCAACCGCGATCCCATGAACCTCCGTCGATCTGTGTGGTTAGTGAGCACCACATGGGAACGTGGCCGCCCACCAGCCTGTCGCGTTCCTCTCAGCCCCCCGCCTGGTTGAGCCCTGCTTCGGCGACCCTGTGGCCCTCGGCTCAGCTCCCTTTTTCTTTCCCTCATGCCATCTCCCCGACTATCGCCCCGGATCGTTATCCTCGCTCTTGGCGCCTGTCTTTTTCCTTCGCTTTTGCCAGCCATTACCCTCCACGTCTCACCTTCGGGCGATGACTCCGCGCCCGGCACCGCCGCCGCCCCGCTCCGCACCCCGGAAGGCGCTCGGGATCAGGCCCGGCGCTTCGCCGGACGGGAGCCGGTTGAAATCGTGTTCGCCGACGGCACCTACCATCTTCCGCGGACCTGGGTTCTGAACGAGGACGACTCCGGCACCGCCGCCGCACCGATCACCTATCGTGCCGCGCGCGAGGGCGGCGCCGTCTTGAGCGGGGGGACGCCCCTCCAGCTCGATTGGAAACCATGGCGCGACGGCATCTGGCGCGCCCGCGTCGAACCAGGCCTCGAACTGGACCAACTGTTCATCGACGGTCGCGCCCGGCGCATGGCGCGTTTCCCAAACTTCGATCCGGCCAAGCCCACCGAACCTTATCAAGGCTGGTCGCCAGATGCCTTCGCGCCGTCCCGCGCGGCGCGCTGGGCCGATCCCGCAGGCGGCTTCATCCATGCCATGCATTCCGCACGCTGGGGCGGCTACCACTACCGCATCACCGGCAAAAACCCCGATGGCACCATCGCCTACGAGGGCGGCTGGCAAAACAACCGCCAGATGGGCATGCACAAGAGTTTCCGCATGGTGGAGAACATCTTCGAGGAGCTCGACGCCCCCGGCGAGTGGTTCCACGACCGCAGGGAGCACTGGCTTTACTTTTTCCCGCCGGACGACGTGAAGCTCGCCACCGCCCTCGTCGAGGCCGTGCGCCTGCGCCATCTGGTCGAGATCCGCGGCTCGCGCGAACGCCCCGCCCGCCACCTCGCGTTGCGCGGCTTTGTCTTCCGCCACGCCGCCCGGACATTCATGGACAACCGCGAACCGCTGCTCCGCTCCGACTGGACCCTCTACCGTGGCGGCGCTCTCGTGGTAAGTGGCGCCGAGGATATCACGCTCGCTGATTCAGAGTTCGATCAGGTGGGCGGCAATGCGGTCGTGGTCACCGGCTACGCCCGGCGGGTGACCGTGCGCGGCTGTCATATCCATGATGCGGGTGCCAGCGGCGTGGTCTTCGTCGGCCTGCCTTCCGCCGTCCGCGATCCGCTTTTTGAATACGCCCAGACCCGTCCCATCGCCGAAGTGGACCGGACGCCCGGACCCAAGACCGACGATTACCCCGCCGACTGCGTCGTGGAGGATTCGCTCATCCACGGGATCGGCCGCGTCGAACGCCAGGCCTCCGCCGTCCAGATCGCCATGGCCACCCGCATCACCGTGCGCGACACTTCGATCTACGACTGCTCCCGCGCCGGCATCAACATCGGCGACGGCACCTGGGGCGGCCATCTCATCGAGGGCTGCGATGTTTTCGACACCGTGCTCGAAACCCACGACCACGGCTCCTTCAACTCCTGGGGCCGCGACCGCTACTGGGCGCCCAAACACCGCGAGCACGCGGAGAAAGCCATCCAGACCGAGCCCGGCCTGCCGTTTCTCGACGCCGTGGAGACCACCGTCATCCGCCACAGCCGCTGGCGATGTGACCACGGCTGGGACATCGACCTCGACGACGGCTCCTCCAACTACGACATCCACCACAACCTCCTGCTCGCCGGCGGCCTCAAGCTGCGCGAGGGCTACCGCCGCCGCGCCTGGAACAACGTGATCGTGAACAACGGCCTCCACCCGCACGTCTGGTTCGTCGGCAGTCGCGACGAGTTCACCCGCAACATCGTCATGCGAGCCCACGCCCCCGTCCGCCAACCGGAGAACTGGGGCACCGGGATCGACCGCAACGTCTTCACCTCCGAGGCCGATCTCGAGAAACACCGCGCCTCCTCCGCCGACGCCCATTCCGTCTGGGGCGATCCGCTGTTTGTCGATCCCGCCCGGGGCGACTATCGCGTGCGTCCCGGCTCGCCCGCCCTGGACCTGGGTTTTGAAAACTTCGACATGGACCGTTTCGGCGTGAAGAAGCCCTCCCTGCGCGCCATCGCCCGGACCCCGGTTCTTCCAAGTATCAAGATCATAACTGCAGAAAAATCCGCCGTCCCGGCGGCGTCCGTCTGGCGGGGACTCTCGTTGGAGGACGTCTCCGGTCCCGCCCTTTCCGCCTACGGCGCCTCTTTCGAGGCCGGTGGCGTCGCCGTGATCTCGGTCGCCGCCGATTCCCCCCACGGGGGCACCGCCGGGCTGCGCGCAGGCGATCTCATCCAGGCGATCAACGGCACGCCCGTGCGCTCCGCCGCTCAACTGCGCGCAGTGGCGGATGCGGCGTCAGCGCCAGCGCCAACTTTCCGCATCCTGCGGCAGCAGCGCCCGCTCGAAATCGGCTCCGCGCCGGTCGAACCGGCCCGCTGATACCGTCTCGTTCCCTCTCCTTGGCTCCCCGCCACGGAGCATCGGCGAGCATCGGGGTCACATCTTGACACAGGATGTCTGTTGTCCAGCCAGCTCAAGAAGACGGGCCGTTTCGGAGTCCTTGCGCAAAAGGAGTCAGTCCGTGCAGACGTCCATAATGAGATGAACGGGGAGATTCAACTGCGCGGCGGGCGGTCAACGCCAGGCGGCGCAGCCGCAGGGATGGGGTTTGCAGCGTGGTGCGGCCTCGCGACGGCAAGTCCACGCCAAGCGACAAAAGCCATCGCTTAATCGCTGACCGCACCGGGAGTGATCAAGGCCCTGACCGCCATCAGCGGAGCCGTGGATGAGGCGCGCCCGCCTCTCCCATCCGTGAACATCCGCGCCCATCCGTGGCCGAAATTTACGGCCCGCCGCCCGGCCACCGCACAAACCGCGGCCAGTAAAGCTCCGCCCCCTCCGGCCGGAACAGCTCCGCCGGATCAAACGAATTCGCCACGTAGGTAATCACGAGATCCCCCGCCACCGGCCCGCGCAGCCCCGGATGCGCCTTTGCCGCGTAAACAAACGCCCGCGGCGCGTCCGACTCCGCCGGCCGGAAAATCATCCGCACCGCGCTCCACGGCCCCGTCAGCGCCCGAGCCGTCCGCACCCCGATCTCCGTCGCGCCAAAACCGTAGCTCGCCACGTGGACATATTCCCCGCGCGCCGCGTCCCAATGCACCGACGCCTCCGCGCCCGCATCGTCCAGCACCCAGGCCGGACCCGCCGCGCCCAGCTCCCGCGCCGCCCGCCAGCCGCGCGCCTCCCCCGCCCACCACTCCGCGCCGGAAAGATCGCCCCGCGCCAGCGCCGCGGCCGGATACCGCACCAGCGCCCCCGCCTGCGCCCCGCCCCGTAACCGGATCGCCAGCGCCACCACCCAATCCCCCTCGCGCACCACCGCCGTCGCCGGCAGCGCCGGCGCCCCCTCCGGCGCATCGACCACCCGCGGCCGCCACGCCTCCGGCGCCGCCGCCGGATCTTCGATCACCGCCACCGCATACCCGCTCGAGCGGAACCCCAGCGCGTTCCCGGAATCCAACGCCACCCGCGTCAGAAAAATCACCAGCGGCCCCTCCGCCAGCCGCAGCCCGTGCCCCGGCCAATACCACTCCCCGCCCCGGTCCGCAAAAAACGACGCCGGTTTGCCGTCGCGATCCCGCCCCCACGCAAAAGTCAGCCCCGCCGTGCGCGGATCGTCCCCGGATTGAATCGCCACGGAATTCCGCACCATCACCGACCCCGCCCGCCGCGGCGGCTGGTCGAGCGACACAAACGAATCCCCAAACAGCCAAAGCGTCCGCCCGTCGCCCAGGGACACCGTGAGCGCCGCATCCCCGCCCAACCAGCGCGGATCGCGCCGAAACACCCCATCCGCCTCCCCCCACCGCTCCGCCGGAGCCGCGCCCAGCCACGGAAACCCCGCCAAAACCAAAAAAGCCACCACCAGGACCCGGGGGAAGATCATGCACTCATCCTGCCCCACCCAACGCCCCCTGGCGACCCCGAAGCCACCTGGCTCGGAACCCCCTACCGAAATCCCTTCCATTCCCCTTTCCCCCTTTTCCTCGTCCCCCCCATGGATCCCGCCCGAACTCCCAGACGCTAGCGCGTCTGCGGGCCAAATACCGACGGTTCCTCGCGCAAAACCTGACCTCCGGCCCCGGCGACGGACTGCTCACGAATCGCAGCCACGCAAGATTGCCGCCGAAACCAAGCCATCCGCTCAGCAACGCTGAGCCCGCCGGCTTTTTAGCGCAGCGCCGCGGCTTTGCGCTCTTCGCGATACTGCATGTAGGCGCTGCGGGCGGCGAGGTAGCGGTCCAGCGAGTTTTGGGTCGCGGCGTCATACTGGTTCATCTGGTCGGGGAGGGACCGGAGCGAGTTCGCCGAGGGGATCGCCAGCGTCCAGGTGTAACCGCCAAACCAAATGGTCACCCAGTTGATCGGATTCAGCGCGTAGTCGCCCGCGAGGCCGAAGGTGTCGCGCACGGTGCTCGGTCCGAGCACGGGCAGCACGACGTAGGGGCCGGGTCCGATGCCCCACTTGGCAAAGGTCTGGCCGGTGTCACCCGCGGGCACGTCGGCAAGGGCCGGGAAGCGGTCGGAGGCGCGCATCACGCCGCCCACGCCGATCACGGTGTTCACGAAAAACTTCCCGGTCTCCAGCCCGGCGCGGTGAAAATTCCCCTGGAGCGTGTCGTTGACCACGCGCACGGGGTAACGGACGTTCTCAAACGCGTTGGCCACGCCGCGCCGCACGGGCTTCGGGATGATGAACTCGTAACCCTTCGCGATGGGCTTGAGGAGGTAGCGGTAGAGCTGGTGGTTGAGCCAGAAGGTCGCGCGGTTCACCGGCTCGATGGGGTCGGAGACCGCTCCGGAGGTGGCGTATTCGTCGAGGTCATCGGCCGCGACGGCCTTGCCGTCGGCCTTGGCGCCAACCGCCGCCGGCGCGGGGTCGGCCGGAGCCTTGCGCGGGGCCGAGGAGCAGCCCGTGCCGAGCAGGACGAGGGCGAGGAGCAGAAGCGGAAACCGAACCAACGTTGGGATTTTCATGGCGTGGACGAGACCGATTTGTTGAGGGCGGCGAGGACGGCGGGAGCGCCGCCGTTTTTGAACTGGGCGTCGAGTTGACTGCGGTAATTGGCTACGAGGCTCACGCCCTCGATCACGACGTCGGTGATGCGCCAGCCCTCGGCCTGCTCAAGGCGGTAGATCACCTCGTAGCGGCCGCCCTGGTAGAGGAGGCGGGTGGGAATTTCGACGCGGCCGGGCGCGGGGGTGGTGGCGGGTTTGTAGGTGATCTCCGGGCGCTCGCCGGGGGTGAACTTCCGGCTGTAGGTGCGGATGATGAGCGTGGAGAAAAGTTTCACCGCCTCGTCCTGCTGCGGCTTTGTGAACTGCCGCCAGCCCACGCCGATGGCGCGGCGCGTCATGACGTCGAAGCTGAGGCAGCGGTCGAGGATCGGGCGGAGCTTGACGATGAGCCCGGGGACGTCGCGCGACTGGTCGGCGGCGGCGAGGACTTCGCCCACCGCGGTTTTCAACCGCTTCTCCGCCTCGGCGGTGCCGTCGGCTGCCCGGGCCGGCGCGGCCAGCAGGGTCGTGCAGAGCAGGAGCGGAAGGAGGCGGGTGATCATGGCGCGGCGGGTTTTTCGGGTTCCTTGTCGGTGCTTCCAAAGGCCATCTTGCCGATGAGCGACTCGAGATCAACCGCCGACTCGGTCATCGTGATGCGCGCACCGGGCTGCAGGTAGTTCTCATCCGCGCCGGGGGAAAGCGAGACATACTTGTCGCCGATGAGCCCGGAGGTCTTGATCGAGGCCATGGAATCGGTGGGCAGCCGGAGGGCGGAGGCCAGCCGCAGGGTGGCGATGGCGCTGTAGTCCGCGGGGTCGATGCGCACGGCCTCGACGCGGCCGGTCGGCACTCCCGCGACGAGCACGCTGCTGCCGGGGTGCAGCCCGCCGGAGTTCGTGAAGCGGGCCTCGATCACGTAGGTGTCTCCGGCCGGGAGCGAGCCCGCGCCGAGTTTCACGGTGAGGTAGGCCACGGCGGCCAGGCCGAGCAGGAGAAAGCCGCCGACGAGGAGTTCGAGTCGCTTGGAGATCATGGTTCGTCGCGGTTTGGGATTTCCCCGGCGCGGATGCCGGTCAGCGCGCGTTCCAGCGCGGCCGGGCTGTCGCGAAACTCCGCCACCCGCGGGTCGGCCGAGGCGGAAAACTCCGCCGGCGCCCCGCAAAAGCCGATGCGCCCGTGTTCGAGCAGCGCCACGCGGTCGCTCACGAGCAGCGCCTCGGGCACGTCGTGCGTGACGACGAGCGCGGTGAAGCCGAACTGGCGCTGGTAGCGGGCGATCATGGCAAACACGGCGTTGCGCCGCAGCGGGTCGAGCCCCGCGGTGGGTTCATCGAAGAAAACGAGCTCGGGCCGGGTGACGATGGCCCGCGCGAGCGCGAGGCGTTTCTGCATGCCGCCGGAGAGCTGGCCGGGGTGGCGGTCGGCAAAGCGGTCGAGTTCGAGCTGGCGCAACGCCTCGAGGCTGCGGGCGCGGATGTCCCGCTCCGGCAGGTCGGTGGTCTGTTCGAGCGGAAGCGCCACATTTTCCAATGCCGTCAACGAATCGAAGAGCGCGTTGCTTTGGAAGAGGAAACTGCAGCGGCGACGAAAGTCCGCGTCGGCCGCGGGGTTTTCGGACGCAAGCGGGCGCCCGTCGAAGCTGATCCGGCCCCGGTCGGGGACCTCGACGCCGGCGACGCATTTGAGGAGCACGGATTTGCCCGCGCCGCTCGGCCCGAGCACGGAAAACACGCTGCCGCGGGGCACGTCGAGGGTCACGCCGGTGAGCACGGGCTGCTCGCCGAAGCATTTGTGCAGATCCTCGACCCGCAGGAGAAAATCGGAGGCCGGCGTCATGCTCACACGAGGAAGGAGGTGATGACGTAGTCCGCCGCCAGCACGACGATGCTCGAAAGCACCACCGCGCGCGTGGTTGAGGTGCTCACCGCCCGCGCGCCCGTCGCGCCGTGGCAGCGGTGGGCGTTGAAGCCGTAGTAGGCGCACACGCTCATCGTAAGCAGGCCAAACGTCGCGGCCTTCCAAAAACATTCGCGCACGTCGGCAAACTCGATCGCCCGCTCCACGGCCGACCAGTAAACGCCGTCCTCCACGCCCAGCAGCAGCGAGCCGGAAATGCTCCCGCCCCAAAGGCCGACGGCGACGAACAGCGCCGTTTGCAGCGGGAACACGACCAGCGCGGCCAGCAACCGCGGGGCCACGAGATAGCCGTGGCTGTTCACGCCCATGGTCTCGAGCGCGACGATCTGCTCGGAATTGCGCTGGATGCCGAGCTCGGCCGCGAGCGCGGAGCCGGCCTGCCCCACAAGCATGAGGGCCGCCAGCACCGGCGCCATTTCCCGCACAAGACTCAGCGCCACGAGCGCACCCAGAAGCCCCTGCGACCCGAAGCGGTTCAGCACGTAATAACCCTGCAGCCCAAGCACGAGGCCGGTGAACGCCCCGACGATCAATATGACCGGCAGGCAGAGCGCGCCCTGTTCGTAGATCGAGCGCAGAAAGCGCCGCCCGAGCCGGCGCGTGCGCAGCGCCGAGCGAAACGACTCCGCGGTGAAGAGCGCGTAGTCCCCCAGCGCGGCGGTCAACCCGAGCGCGTGGCGGCCGAGAGCGGCGACAAGGGGCAGCGGAGAAATCACGGCGGCGGTGGTGTTTGGCGAAGCCCGCGCGCGCGGGCCCCCATTTCCATATCCACCGGCTGGCAAAAGCGCCAGCCCGACCGCGTCAGGGTTTCACGGCGATTTTGATGCCTTCGAGCGCGATGTTGGCCTGCATCGCGGCGTCGATCTCCGCGAGCGGAAACGTGTGCGTCACGAGGTCCTCAATCGGCAGGCCGATGCGGGCGAGGTGGCGGATCATCGCGATGGCGATCGGATACTCCTGCGCGGTGTAAACCCAGGAGCCCACGGCGGTGATTTCCTTTTTGCACAGGTCCTCGTGGGGATTGATCGCGCACTCGCCGTTGTCCATGAAAAACCCGACCTCGCACAGCCCGCCGCCGCGCCGCACAAACTTCCACACGCTCGCCGCCGCCGCCGGCACGCCCGTGCATTGAAACGCAAAGTCCGCGCCAAAGCCCGCGGTCATCCCCTGCACGTGCGCCCGCACGCCGTCGGCCCCGAGCGTGGCGACGTTCAGCGCGGTCTCCGCACCCATGCGCCGGGCCATCTCCAGCCGCGCCGGCACGCTGTCCACCGCAATAATGCGCCCGACGCCGAAAGCATGCAGCGTGGCGATCATCATGAGTCCGATCGGCCCGCAGCCCTGCACGACGACCGTGCTCGCGAAGTTCAGCAGCCCCGTCGTCTTCGCGCGCTCGAGCGCATGCACCGTCACCGCCATCGGCTCGATGAGAATCCGCTGCCGCCACGACATGCCGTTCACCTGAAAAATCGTCGACCCGGCCCGCACGACGAGGTGCGTGGCGAAGAAGCCGTTGAGATGATAGTCCGGCGAATCCGGGAACAATCCATACACGCCCAGCCCGTCGCTGAGGTTGCTCCGCTCCGGCCAGCGGTGCGTGAACGGACAGTCCGCCGGCACCAGCACCGACGTCACCACCTGATCGCCCACCGCCAGCGGGCGCCCCTCGAAATCCGCCAGCCCCGGCGAGCCCATCGCGGCCACGGTCCCCGTGCCCTCATGCCCGAGCACGACCGGTGCGAGCTGGAACGGGTCGCGCTTGTATTCATGGACGTCCGTCCCGCAAATGCCGCAGGCCTCGACCTTCACCAGCACCTCGCCGGGCCGCAGCGCGGGAATCGGAAACTCCCGCAGCGAGATTTGCAGCGGGGCGGAGAGGACGGCAGCGGTGGCGTTGGACATGCCGGCAGCCTGCCGCAAAAATCCCGCGCCGGCCATGATGCCGGTCAATTCCCACGTCCCCGCGAACGCCCCGCCGAAACCCGCGCGGCTTGCGGAAGCCCGCGATTTCTGAAAACACGAAAGCATCATGTCGGCCGAATTCCCCGCCCTGCCCGAAGCCCTCGAAGCCTTCGGCGCCCACACCGCCATCGTGCTGGGCTCGGGCCTGAACGCCTTCGCCGACGAACTCAGCGTCGAGGCCACCGTCCCCTACGACGCCATCCCCGGCCTGCCCGTCTCCCGCGTGCCGGGCCACGCCGGCGCCTTCGCTCTCGCCCGCCTCGACGGCCACCCGCTCCTGCTCGCCCGCGGCCGCGTCCACCTCTACGAGGGCTGGCGCGCGCGCGACGTCACCGCCGGCATCCGGCTCTTCCACCGCCTCGGCATCCACCGCGTCCTCCTCACCAACGCCGCCGGCACCCTCAACCCCGCCTTCCACCCCGGCGAGTGGATGATGCTCAACGACCACCTCAACCTCACCGGCGACTCCCCCCTGCGCGGCGGCCCGCACTTCATCGACCTCACCGCCGCCTACTCCCCGCGCCTCCGCGAGGTTTTCCGCCACGCCGCCGGCGACCTCGACCGCCCGCTCCACGAGGGCGTCTACGCCAGCCTGCCCGGCCCCCAATACGAAACCCCCGCCGAGGTCCGCATGCTCCGCACCCTCGGCGCCGACGCCGTCGGCATGTCCACCGTGCTCGAAACCATCCAGGCCCGCGCCCTCGGCATGGAGGTCGCCGCCTTCTCCTGCCTCACCAACTGGGGCGCCGGCATCACCGGCGACACCCTCAGCCACGGCGAGGTCACCGAGACCGGCCGCAACGCCGCCGGCGCCCTCATCGCCATCCTGCGCCGCGCCCTGCCCGGCCTCCTCTAATCGCGCCGCCCGGCAACTTCCCGCTTTCAACCCCCCGGGCCTCCGCGCTAGCGTCGTCGGTCTTTCCCCAATGGACGAGCCGCCGGAGCCCAAGGACGCCGATTTGGTCGCACGCACGAAGGACGGCGACGCCTCCGCGTTCGACGAACTCGTCCGCCGTTACAGCCCGCGCGTTTATGGCCTCGTCTACAACATGACGTCCAACCACGAGGAAACCAACGACCTCCTCCAGGACATTTTCCTCAAGGCCTTCCGCTCCATCCGCGGCTTCCGCGGCGACTCCAGCTTCTACACCTGGATCCACACGATCGCCGCGAACATGACGATCAACTTCCTCAAGAAGCGGAACCGCCGCCGCGGCGTCAGCCTCAACGACGTCGACGCCCACATCGAGAACGACCCCGACTACATCGAGGCCACCTCCAGCTCCAGCACCGACCCCCGCCGCGAGGCCAACCTCGCCGAACTTCAAAAAAAATTGAACGAGGCCCTCCAGAAGCTGTCTCACGACCATAGAGCCGTGGTGACCATGTTTGACATTCAGGGCATGCCGCACGCGGAGATCGCCAAAATCCTCGGAATCTCCGAGGGCACGGTGCGCTCCCGGCTCTTCTACGCGCATCGCCAGTTGCAAAGTTACCTTGGAGAGTTTAGAGCACCCTAGAAATCGGACCATGAGCGAAATCGACGACATCCAGAAACTCCTTCGCCTCAAGCGCTACGAGCAGCCGCCCGAGGGATACTTCGACGATTTCCTCCTCGAATTCCAACGCCGCCAGCGCGCGGAAATGCTCAAACGCCCGCTCTGGGAACTCGCCTGGGAGCGCGCGAACCTCTGGCTCGAAGGCTTCCGCGTCCCCGCCATCGCCTACGCCAGCATCCTCGTCGCCGCCCTCGGCGTCGTCGGCCTCGTCGTCAATTCCCCCAACGCCGCCTCCCCGCGCAGCGGCCTCACCGCCGGCATCGCCCCCAACCAGCCCCAGCTCAACCTTCCCGCCGTCTCGCCGAACGGCCCCGTGGCCCAGGTCTCATCCTCCGCCCTCCCTCCCAGCTACATCCTCGAGAAGCGGCCGGTTACCTATGACGCGCCGTTCAGCTTCTAACCCCCTCCGGCCCCTGCCGGTGCTCGGCCTGGCCCTCCTGGCCGCCGCCAGCCCCCTGCTCGCCGCCGCGGAGGATCCCGCCGACCTCGGCGCCGGCTTCGAGGAGCGCGTGAAGGAAATCTTCGCCTTCAACCGCACCGCCGTCGTCAAGATCCAGTCCGCCGACCGCCACGGCCGCATCGAAGGCACCGGCTTCTACGCCGATCCCGCCGGCACGATCTACACCGTCATCGACGTCGTCGGCGACGGCAAGGAAATCACCGTCTGCCAGGGCACCCGCCAGCTCCCCGCGAAGCTCCTCGTCGCCGATCCCCGCACCGGCATCGCCCTCATCAAGGTCGAGGCCACCACCCCGTTCATCCCCATCGGCGACTCCGCAAAGGTCGAAGTCGCCACCCCGCTCATCGCCCTCGGCTTCCCCACCGACAAAGCCCTCGCCCCCAGCTTCGGCCTCGTCGCCGGTTTCGATAAGGAATACCTCAACCGCTTCTTCCGCACGACCCACATCCGGGCCAACCTCCCCGTCCAACCCGGCCTCGGCGGCGCCCCCGCCCTCAACCTCAAGGGCGAAGTCGTCGGCATCGTCGTCGCCGGCGTCAACGGCAACTCCGGCTGCTACATCCTGCCCATCAACGCCGCCGAAAAAATGCGCGCCGACTTCGCCGTCTACGGCGAACTCCGCCCCGGCTGGGTCGGCATCTCCGTCGAGCCCGCGCCCGAAACCAATCTCCCCTCCACCGCCCGCGTCGCCAACCTCCAGCCCTACGCCCCCGCCACCCAGGCCGGCCTGCGCGAAGGCGACATTCTCCTCCGCGTCGGCGACGTCAAAATCGAGTCCCCCATCGACATCTTTGACGCCTCCTTCTACCTCACCGCCGACAGCGACACGACCATCGCTGTCCTCCGCGACGGAGAGCGCCGCGAATTCACCGTCCGCGCCACGCACAATCCCTCCAGCAGCCCCGCGCCCGATCTCACCGCCCTCACGCTCGAGACCTCGGTCGCCCCCTCGCCGGAGCCCTAGCGCCCGCCGCCCAGCTTCACCAGCGCGGCAAACTCCTCCGGCTTGAGCGGCATCACGCTCAGCCGCGACTGCCGCACCAGCGCGACCTCCTGCAGGCCCGGCTGCGCCTTCACCGTCGCCAGCGTCACCGCCTGCGGCAACGGCTTCACCGGCACGAGATACACGCACACCCACTCGCCCTCCTCGGCCGTCGGATCCGGATACGCCGCCCGCCGCACCTCCGCGATGCCCACCACGGCCTTGTGACCGCCGCTGTGGTAAAACAATACCCGGTCCCCCACGGCCATCGCCCGCAGATTGATCCGCGCCTGAAAATTGCGCACCCCGGTCCACGCCGTCCCCCCATCGCGGGTGAAATCCTCCCACGAATAATCCTCGGGTTCCTGCTTCACGAGCCACGTGCGGGCCTGGGCGGTCTTGCTCATGCCCGTCATCCTGTCAGCTTCCCCGCCGCAACGGAAGATTCGGGTTGGATTCCCCCGGCCCGATTTGGGATGGTCGCGCGATGGCCTTTCCGCCCCAGCAAGCGCTCGCCCGGCTCCTCGATGCCCAGGCGTCCGGCCGTCTGGCGCACGCCTACCTGCTCTGCGGGCCGCGCGGCAGCGGCAAAGCCGCCCTCATCGACCAGCTCGCCGCCCGCATCCTCGAGACCGACAACGCCCGCTGCCACCCCGACTTTCACGACGCCGGCCCCAGCTCAAAATCCCGCCGCATCGTCATCGAGCAAATCCGCGAACTCGAGCACGCCCTCCGCGCCAAACCCGCCGTCGGCTCGCGCAAGGTCGCCGTCATCCGCGAAGCCGACCGCCTCCAGCCCCAAGCCGCCAACGCCTTCCTCAAAACCCTCGAGGAGCCCCCCGCCGGCACCCACGTCTTCCTCACTTCGTCCTCCCCCGACGCCCTCCTCGAAACCATCATCTCCCGCTGCATCGTCGTCCACCTCCAGGCCGGCCTCACCGCCTCGCCCGACGCCGCCGCCCTCACCCTCCTCGACACCCTCGAAGACCTGCTCGCCTCCTCCGCCTCCCCCACCCGCGCTACCTTCCTCCTCGCCCGCGCCTTCCTCGACGTGCTCGCCGCCGAACGTGAACGCATCCGCGGGGAATTCGCCGAAACCCTCAAAGCCGAGCAGGAGCATTACAAGCAACGCACCGACGGCACCTGGCTCGCCGAGCGCGAGGAGCAAATGAAAGCCCTCGCCGAGGCCACCGTCGTCCGCACCCGCGCCGAACTCCTCCAGGTCCTCATCGGCTGGTTCGCCGACCTCCTCCGCCTCCAGCACGGCGGCACCCCCACCCTCGGCCGTGCCGCCCTGCCCGCGCACGCCGCCAGCGACCCCCGCCTCACCCTCCACCGCATCCGCGCCCTGGAGGAAACCGCCACCGACCTCGACCGCAACGTGCAGGAAGCCCTTGCGATCGAGGCGGGATTCCTCAAACTTTTCTCCCTCACCGCATGAAGCGCATCGTCGTCAAGCTCGGCACCGGCATCCTCGCCCGCCCCGGAGGTCGTTCCCTCGACACCGCCCAATTCCAACGCCTCGTCCACGAGTTCGCCGCCCTCGTCTCGGCCGGCCACTCCGTCATCGTCGTCAGCAGCGGCGCCGTCACCGCCGGCGTCAGCGCCCTCGGCCTCAAGGCCCGGCCCACCGACCTCCCCGGCAAGCAGGCCTGCGCCTCCGTTGGCCAGCCCCTCCTCATCCGCGAGTTCGACCGCAACCTCTCCCGCCACGGCCTCAACGCCGCCCAGCTCCTCGTCACCCACGACGACATCGACAGCCGCAAACGCCGCGCCAACGCCCGCACCACCCTCGACCGCCTCCTCGCCGCCGGCACCGTCATCCCCATCTTCAACGAAAACGACTCCGTCGCCGTCGAGGAACTCAACTTCGGCGACAACGACCGCCTCTCCGCCGAGGTCGCCATCCTCGTCGAAGCCGACCTCCTCATCATCTGCACCAGCGCCGACGGCGTCCTCGACGCCGCCCGCCGCCGCGTCCCCCTCATCCGCGACATCGACTCCGCCTTCGGCCTCGTCCTCCCCGAAAAGGGCGCCAACTCCGTCGGCGGCATGGCCGCCAAACTCACCGCCGTGAAAATCGCCGTCACCGGTGGCATCGAGACCTGCATCATCGATGGCCGCCGTCCCGAAGGCGTCCTCGACGCCGCGCACGGCCGCGACGTCGGCACCCGCTTCCCCGCCACCGGCAAACGCCGCCCCCGTCCCGCCCCCGCGGCATGAGCGCCCCGCTCTTCTCCCCCACCCGCATCGGGGCCCTCGCGTGGAACACCCTCACCGAGCTCACCCGGCTGAAGGTCTTTTATTTCCTCCTCATCTTCGCCCTGCTCGTCATCGGGAACTCCTTCTTCATGGCGCGCCTCTCCTTCGAGGAGGAATTCCAGATGCTCAAGGACGTCTCCCTCGGCGCCATGTCCATCTTCACCTCCCTCATCGCCATCCTCGCCACCGCCATGCTCCTCCCCAAGGACCTCGAGGACCGCACCACCTTCACCATCCTCGCCAAACCCGTCCCCCGCCACGAATACCTCCTCGGCAAACTCCTCGGCATCCTCCTCCTCCTCGCCATCTCGCTCCTCGTCATGACGGGACTCTTCCTCCTCGTCCTCTGGCTCCGGCAGGAAGCCGCCCTCGCCGGCCTCCGCGCCCAACTCACCGGCGAAGACCTCACCCGCGCCACCGACGCCATCCACGCCGCCACCTTCAACGCCAACCTCCTCCCTGGCATCCTCGTCATCTTCATCAAGGCCGCCCTCCTCGCCGCCCTCACCCTCATGGTCAGCGCCTTCGCCAGCTCGGCGATCTTCACCATGATGATCACCCTCGCCGCCTACTTCATCGGCCACCTCCAGGCCACCGCCCGCGAATACTGGCTCGAAGGCATCGACATCCAGTGGTGGACCCGCGGCCTCCTCGCCCTCCTCGCCCTCCTCTTCCCCGACCTGCAGGCCTTCAACCTCATCGACGACATCGTCGCCGGCGTCCCCGTCACCCTCAGCCTCTTCGCCCAAACCTTCACCCTCGGGCTCTTCTACGTCGCCGTTTATTACCTCCTCGCCTGCTTCTTCTTCGCCCGGCGCGAGTTATGAAGCGCGCCGCCCTCGCCATTCTCCTGCTGCTCCTGTTCGGCGCCGCCCGCCTGCCGCTCGAACTCCACCTCGCCGCCGCCCAGCGCGCCGCCGGCTTCCGCACCACCAGCCTCGACCTCCCCCTCCGCGACCAGATCGGCCAGATGAGCTTCGTCGCCGCCCTCAGCGGCTTCCGCTCCCTCGTCGCCGCCCTCCTCTGGATCGAGTCCCACAACGCCTGGGCCGACCTCGAATGGGGCCGCATGGCCGGCCTCTTCCAAAACGTCACCACCCTCCAGCCCCGCTCCATCCTCTACTGGGACCTCGCCGCCTGGCACATGGCCTGGAACGCCTCCATCGCCGCCCTCGAAAACAAGGACCAACCCAGCAAAATCCTCCGCGAACGCGCCCAGCGCCAATACTGGGAACTCGGGAAAAAATTCTACGAGGACGGCCTCAAGGCCAACCCCGACAGCGCCGAACTCTGGGAAAAACTCGCCATCCTCCAGCGCGACAAATTCGAGGACCACGCCGCCGCCGCCCAGGCCTTCCTCACCGCCGCCGACAAACCCGACGCCCACGGCTACGTCCGCCGCATGGCCGGTTACGAACTCGCCAAGGTCCCCGGCCGCGAAACCGACGCCCACGCCATCCTCCGCGCCGCCTACGACCGCGGCGACCGCCAGCCCACCCTCCTCCGCGTCCTCCGCGAACTCGAAGAGAAACTTGGCGTCCCGACCGACCAGCGCATAAAACAAACCCCGTAATGCGCTTTGCGATCTTCGGCGACATCCACGCCAACCTCCACGCCCTCGAGGCCGTGCTCTCCGACGCCCGCACCCAGCTCTGCACGCACTACGTCTGCCTCGGCGACATCGTCGGCTACAACGCCAACCCCCGCGAATGCCTCGCCCTCGTCCGCGCCCTCGACTGCCCCACCGTCAAAGGCAACCACGACGAACAGGCCTCCATGCTCTCCGCCCACGACACCTTCAACGCCCTCGCCGAGGAAGCCATCCAATGGACCCGCGAGCAGCTCACCGACGACGAAAAAGGCTGGCTCCGCGAACTCCGCCTCCAGCGCCAGGTCCGCGACTTCACCATCGTCCACGCCACCCTCGACACCCCCCACAAGTGGGCCTACGTCTTCAACCAGCTCGACGCCGCCTCCAGCTTCAGCTACCAGCACACCACCCTCTGCTTCATCGGCCACACCCACTCGCCAAAAGCCTTCGTCCGCGACGGCAACGTCCGCTCCTTCGACCTCGACATCCTCCCCCTTGAGGCCGGGAAAAAATACCTCATCAACGTCGGCAGCGTCGGCCAGCCCCGCGACGGCGACCCCCGCGCCGCCTACGCCATCTACGACACCCTCAGCAACGAGATCGAACTCCGCCGCCTCGACTACGACATCCCCGGCGCCCAGGCCGCCATCCGCGCCGCCGGCCTCCCCGAAAAACTCGCCGAACGCCTCGCCCTCGGCCGCTAGTCCGCCCGATGCCCGACCACCCGGCCCGCATCCTCCTCATCAAGCCCGGCTCGCTCGGCGACGTCGTCCACGCCCTTCCCGTCGCCAGCGCGCTGCATCAGGCCTGGCCCGCGGCGCGCCTCTCCTGGGTCATCGACACCCGATGGTCCCCGGTCCTCGCGGGAAATCCTGCCGTCGCGGACCGCGTGCCCTTCCCGCGCCAGGACTTCCGCGGTCCCGACGGCCTCCTGCGCGGCGCCAAATGGATGGCCGATCTGTGGCCTCTCCGCCCCGACCTCGTCATTGACCTGCAATGCCTGCTGCGCAGCGCCCTCATTGCCCGGGCCTCTCGAGGGCGTCGCATCATCGGCCTCTCCGACGCCCGCGAGGGGGCCGCGCTCTTTTACCACGAATCCGCCCCCGTCTCCGCGAACCAACACGCCGTCGATCGCTACCTCGCCGTGCTGCCCCGCCTGGACATCCCCATCCCGGCGCAACCCGAATTCCCCCTCGCCGCCGGCGACGCCATCGACGCGCCGGAGAATTTTACGCTCGTGCATCCCTTTGCCCGCGGCGATGGCAAATCCCTCGACGAATTCGCCATCCGCTTTTTGTGCGAACACATCGCCGGCCCCATCGTCCTCGTCGGCATGGGCACCGTGCCGACTCCGTTGCCCTCGCGCGTGCATGACCTCACCGGCCGCACCACCCTACCCCAGCTCATTCATCTCCTGCGTCGCGCGCGCAGCGTCATCAGCGTGGACAGCGGCCCCATGCACCTCGCCGCGGCCGTCGGCGCGCGCCTGCTTGCCATTCACACCTGGAGCAACCCGCAGTTGGTCGGCCCCTACTCGTCGAACGCCTGGATCTGGCAGGGCGGCTCCCTGCGCAAACAGGATCTCAACGCTCCGCCCCTGCCGGAAAAGCCGCTCATCGCCCACGACCTCGCGACCATCGCCGCCTGGGCCCAATCCGTCTGAGCCGGGATAACGGGAGGAAGAACCTCACCCCCCCGCGTAAATCCTCGCCACCTCATCCGCGATCATCGCGATGCCCTCCTCCACCACCGCATCCTCCATCGCGAAACTCACCCGAATGCACTCCGCCGCATGCGCCTCCGCCTCCGCGCAGCCGATCGCAAACGGCCGCCCCGGCACCACCAGCACCCCCCGCGCCTTCAGCCGCTCGTAAAGCACCTCCGAGGACACCGGCAGCCCGCGAAACCACAGCCACAGGAACAGCGCCCCCTCGCTCGCGTGCACGTGGTAGTCCAGCGCGTCATCAAAATACCGCGCCACCCACGCCCGCGCGTTCGCCGCCTTCCGCTCGTAAAACGGCCGGATCGCCTCCGTCACCAGCCGTCGCAGCTCCCCCGACTCCAGCAACGGCGTCACCAGCGCCTGCCCGACATTCCCGTTCGCCAGCCCCACGATCGTGTTCATCGAAGTCACCGCGCGAATAATGTCCGGATGCGCCACGATGATCCCCGTGCGCGTCCCCGGCAGCCCCAGCTTCGAAAGGCTCAGCGTCAGCACGATGTTCTCGTTCCACACCGGCTGAATCCGCGTGAACACAATCCCCGGAAACGGCTCCCCGTAGGCATTGTCCAAAATCAACGGCACCCCGCGCTCCCGCGCCAGCGCATCGAGCTGCGCCACCTCCGCGTCCGTCAGCACATTGCCCGACGGATTCGTCGGCCGCGACGCGCAGATCGCCCCAATATCCGCCCCCACCCGCAGCCGCTCAAAATTCACCCGATACTTGAACGCATGCGCCGCCGGATGCTCGATCGCCGGCATCGCCCCCACGAAAAAATCCGCCCCCAGCCCCTGGTTCGCATACCCGATGTATTCCGGCACCACCGGCAGCAGCACCCGCTTCCGCCGCCCGCCGCCGAAATCCCCCGCGAACAGGTTGAACAAATAAAAAAACGCCGCCTGCCCCCCGCCCGTGATCGCGATATGCTCCGCGCCCACGTCCCAGCCGTATTCCCGCTGGAGAAACCCCGCCAGCGCCAGCGCGAACCGCGCATTCCCCCGCGGCGGATCATACACCGCCAGCGCCCGGTCAAACCGCTCCCCCTCCGCCAGCAACTCCGCCATCCGCTCCCGCCACCGCGCCGTCACCGCCGGAATCAACGCCGGATTCCCCCCGCCCAGCATCCGCATCCCCGCGCCCCCCTCCGCCAGCGCGTGGCCCAAATCCTCCATCAACGTCTCGATCCCACTCCCCCCCGTCAGCCTCTGCGCAAAAAGCGATTTCTCAAACACCCCACCAAACAATCATGTTAATCCTGAAAATCCTGCAAAATCCTGTTTAGTTCGATCTGAATGCCCTTCTCGTCCCAGTTCGACGCCGCCCTCGCCGCGCCCTTCGCCGCCCGCTTCCGCCGCCTCCTCGACCCCGCGGACGACGCCCGCCTCCACCGCCTCGCCGCCGAGTCCGCCGCCCTCACCCGCCGCCACTTCGGCCGCACCATGCGCCTCTTCGCCCCGCTCTACCTCTCCAACGAGTGCATCAACTCCTGCGCCTACTGCGGCTTCTCGCGGGAGAACGCCATCCTCCGCGTCACCCTCGAGATCGACGAAATGCTCGCCGAAGCCCGTCACCTCGCCGCCGCCGGCTTTCGCAACATCCTCCTCGTCGCCGGCGAACACCCGAAATTCGTCTCCAACGGCTACCTCGAAACCTGCGTCCGCCGCCTCGCCGAAATCATCCCCACCGTCGCCCTCGAAGTCGCCCCCATGGAAACCGCCGACTACCTCCCCCTCGTCGCCGCCGGGGCCGAGGGCCTCGTCGTCTACCAGGAAACCTACCACCGCCCCACCTACGCCGAAATGCACGTCCACGGCCCCAAAAAGGACTTTTCCTGGCGCCTCGACTGCCCCGAACGCGCCGCCGCCGCCGGCTTCCGCCGCATCGGCATCGGCGCCCTCTTCGGCCTCTGGGACTGGCGCGACGAAGCCGTCGCCCTCGCCGCCCACCTCGACCACCTCCTCCGCACCTGCTGGAAAGCCCAGCTCACCGTCAGCCTCCCCCGGCTCAAACCCGCCGCCGGCGACTTCCACCCCCGCCACCCCCTCCCCGACCGCGAACTCATCCAGCTCATCTGCGCCCTCCGGCTCACCTTCCCCCACGTCGGCATCGTCATGAGCACCCGTGAACCCGCCGCCCTCCGCGACGTCACCGCCCGCCTCGGCGTCACCCACATGAGCGCCGGCAGCCACACCGAACCCGGCGGCTACACCGGCCAGGGCCAGGAAAACCTCCACCTCACCGTCCGCGGCCGCGCCGTCGCCTGCGACGGCCCCGCCGAAGCTGCCACCGAACAATTCGCCATCTCCGACGACCGCACCCCCGCCGAAGTCGCTCAAAAGCTCGCCGCCCTCGGCCTCGACCCCGTCTGGAAAGACTGGGACCCCGCCCTCACCCCCGCCTGACAACCACCAACAACCAACAACCAGCAACCGACAACTACCAACCACCACCTACCCCCGTGGCCGACTTCCTCCACGCCATCGCCGTCGCCTTCATCGCCATGTTCCCGATGATCAATCCCCCGGGACACGCCCCCATGTTCTACGCGATGACCCGCGACGACACCGTCGCCCGCCGCCGCGCCCTCGCCGCGAAAACCGCCCTCTACGTCTTCCTCATCCTCGCCGTCTCCCTCCTCTTCGGGAACCTCCTCCTCGCCTTCTTTGCCATCACCATCGACGACCTCCGCATCGCCGGCGGCATCCTCGTCGCCCACTCCGGCTGGGGCATGATCAACAACCAAAGCCGCGTCACCCCCGCCGAGCACGCCGCCGCCGAGGACAAGCCCGACATCTCCCTCACCCCCATGGCCATGCCCATCCTCGCGGGCCCCGGCGCCATGAGCCTCGCCATGGGCCTCGCCGTCCTCGGCCGCAGCTTCTCCCACTACTCCGGCTACCTCGTCGGCTTCGCCCTCATCGCCCTCCTCGTCTGGACCTGCTTCCGCTGGAGCGACGCCATCCAGCGCGTCCTCAACGAAAACGCCGTCGGCGCCCTCAACCGCGTCCTCGGCCTCTTCATCCTCGCCATCGGCGTCAACATGATCGTCCACGGCATCCAGGACGTCTGGCCCAAGTAACCAACAACCAACAACCGGCAACCAACAACCGGCCGCGCTAGCGGCGGCCCCACACGAGCCCGCGCGGCGCATACTCGATCTCCGCAGCCACCCGCCGCGCCGCCTCCGCGCCCGCGAGCCGCTCCAGCAGATGCAGCGCGAGATCGATCCCCGCCGTCACGCCCCCGCACGTCACCACCGGGCCCGCATCCACCACCCGCGCCCCGTCAATCACCCGCGCCGCCGACGCGCGCAAATCCCCCATCGCGGAGTGATGCGTCATCGCCGGCACGCCATCGAGCACGTCCGCCGCCGCAAGAATCACCCCCCCCGTGCAGACGCCCGCCAGCAGCGCCCCCCGCTCGCGGACGCGCCGCAGCGCCGCCAGCGTCGCCGCGTTCCCCGCCTCCGCCCGCGCCCCGCGGGCCGCCCCGCTGTTCCAGCCCCCGCCCGGCACCACCAGCAAATCCACCGCCTCCGGGTCCAGAACGCCATCCGGCACAATCCGCGCCCCGTGCGCCAGCGTCACCACCTCCGCCGCCGCGACCGTCTCCAACCGCACCGCGATCCCCCCCGCCCGCAGCACCTCATAGGGCCCAAACACATCCAGCTCCTCCGCCCCCGCAAAAACCAGCATCACCGCCTTCATCCCCGCCATCTTCCCCCCGGGGCGTTCCCGCCGCCAGCCCGCAGTTTCAACGCGCCGCGTCCGCGTCCCCGGGCTCGACGGTCCAGCGGCACGCGTCCGTGACCTCGCGCTTCCCCCGCCGCCCCACGGCCTCCACGAGATTTTCCCCCGCCGCCAGCGTCACCGCCGGGAACCGGCAGATGCCCAGGGCATCCGGCGGCATCCGGCCCGCCGCCTTCCCGTTCACGCGCAGCTCCACGTCCTCGCAGTTCGAATAAACCTTCACCTCCGTCACCGCCCGCGCGCGCGGCGTGAGCCGGGCCGAGGTGAGGTGGACCATCGGCTCCGTCGTCCAGTTCGCCTTGTAGAAATGGAAGGCGTCCTTCCGCACCCGCCGGTCATGCGTCACGAGGCCCTTGTCGTTGAGCGCCGGCAGGTTGCCCTCGCGCCGTCCCTGCACCGCAAAATCAAACATGTTCCAGACGAAGCTGCCCCACACCTGGGGATTCCCGCGAATGGCCGCCCACGTGCCCTCATGCACATACGCCTGCCACTCCTCGGGATGAAACGGCCCGCTGTGCTTCGGCTGCACCAAGGCCCCCTCCAGGTGGTGCGCGATATTCGCCCCCGCCCCGTATTCGCTGACGCCGATGCGCCGCCCGCCCACCTCGCGCGACAGCGACGCGATCGTGCGCGCCAGATCCTCCGGCGGCTTCGGCGAATACCACGCGGGGTAGGCGTTCAGGCAGACGAAATCGGGAATCTGGTTGTCGCTCCGCCCGAGGTGATTGGTGGCGCCCACCACCAGACGCCCGGGGTCCAACTCGTGACAAATCGCCTTCAACCGCTCCAGGCCTTCGTCGCCGGGCGGCATCGGCCGGTTGCCCAGCTCGTTGAAAATGCCCCACCACGCCACGCTCGGATGGTTATACAACTGGTGGATCATTTCGCGGAGCGACTCCTCGGCGTTCAGCCAGAACGCGCGCGCGGATCGCGTTTCGTTCACCAGCGACACCTCGTCCCACAGCAGCACGCCCGCGCGATCGTTGATGCGGTGCCAGTTCTCGCTCTGCGGGTAATGCGCGTTGCGCACCGCCGTCACGCCCATCTCCTTCATCAGCGCCGCGTCCCGCTCCTCGTCCTCCGGCGCGATCGCCCAGCCCTTGTCGCGCACGTCCTGATGCCGGTTCACCCCCCGCACGGGATAAGGCTTTCCGTTGAGCAGAAATCCCTCCG
>JAIYAZ010000149.1 GCA_027488755.1 Verrucomicrobiaceae bacterium
GGCGTGGGCGTGGGCGTGGGCGTGGGCGTGGGCGTGGGCGTGGGCGTGGGCGTGGGTGTGGGCGTGGGCGTGGGCGTGGGCGTGGGCGTGGGCGTGGGTGTGGGTGTGGGTGTGGGTGTGGGCGTGGGTGTCGGTGTGGGTGTCGACGTGGGTGTCGGCGTGGGTGTGGGCGTGGGTGTGGGCGTGGGGGGCGGAGTCGGGTTGGCGGTGGTGAGGACGCGGAGATTGAGGAAGGCGCCGGCGCCGGGGCCGGGGTTGGCGACGAAGCCGATTTCGACGTTGCCGCCGGCGGGGATGGTGCGGTTCCAGGTGGCGGGGCGGAGGGTGTAGCGGCCGGCGGCGCGGGATTCGACGGCGGCGTTCCAGATTGACGTGATGGTGCGCGGGGAGTCGGCGACGAGGCGCCAGTCGGTGAGCGGGGCGGGGCCGGGGTTGCGGATGGTGATGGTGGCCTCGAAGGCGGAGCCCCAGTCGTTGGTGACGCGGTAGGTGGCGGTTTGCGCGTGGGTGGTGAGGGCGCTGGAGCCGAGGAGAAGGGCGACGAGGAGGGCGCGGGTGGGGAGGTGCATGGGAGGAGGGGAACCTCCCACCGCGATAGCGCGGGACGGGGCGCAGCGCCGCACGAACTCGATGAATCGGGCGAAAAACCCGGTGAATCGGGCCGGGGCTAGCCGTGGGCGCGGCGGGCGGCGAGTTCGCGGAGGATCTCCGCGTGGCGGGCGCGGGTGATCGGGTAGATGGCGGTGAGGGCAATGCCGATGAGGAGGGCGAGCGCGGGGAGGGGGCCGATGGCGAGGCGGATGGCGGTGAGGGCGCTGTCGGGTTGGGTGACGGTTTCGCCGGTGGAGGAGAGGTAGCCGGCGGCGGCGAGGGCCTGGCCAACGACGAAGGTGCCGAGGGCGAGCGAGGTTTTTTGGAGGAAGACGAAAAAGCCGTAGAAGATGCCTTCGCGGCGTTGGCCGGTGCGGAGTTCGTCGTATTCCATGGTGTCGGGCAGCATGGCGTTCGGGATGAGGTAGCAGACGGAGATGCCGAAGCCGGCGACGAAGCCGAGGGAATACATGAGGGCGACCTGGCCGGGCTGGACGAAGAAGAGGCCGGCCTGCGCGACGAGCCAGAAGCTCATGCCGGCGAAGTAGACGGCTTTTTTGCCGGCGCGGACGCTGAGCCAGGCCCAGGCGGGAATGAGGGCGAGGGCGGTGACCTGGACGGTGAGGGCGAGGAGCTGAAACTGGACGGCGGGGAGGCCCATCCAGCTGGCGACGTAGAAGGGGAGGATGCTCGCGGTGAACTGCATGGCGAGCCAGGAGAAGAGGTAGATGCCGCAGACGATGAGGTAGGGGCGGTTGCCGGTGAGGATGCGCCATTGTTCGGCGAGGCCGACGCGGGGGGCGGGCGGGGGCGGGGTGGCGGAGAGGGAGGGGTCGCGGGCGAGGGCGGTGCGCCAGATGCCGGCGAGGCAGACGGCGAGGGCGAGGACGGCGACGAGCGAGATGGCGGCGCCGAGGGTGGCGTATTGCTGCGCGGGCGGGGCGGAGGCGAGGAGCTTGAAGACGACGACGGAGAGGACGAGGCCGCCGACGCTGCCGCCGAGGGAGAAGGCCATGCGGGAGGCGGTGATGCGGGAGCGTTCGTCGTAGTCGCGGCTGAACTCGGGAGTGAGGGCGTTGTGGGGGAGGGTGAGGCCGGTGTAGAAGGTGTTAAAGACGAGGGAGACGAGGGCGTAGTAGGCGAAGAGGCCGAGCTGGTTTTCCGTGGAGACGAAGCCGGGGACGATCCATTGGAGCCAGAAGAAGAGGGCGAAGGGGATGGCGCTGAGCACGATCCAGGGGAGGCGGCGGCCCCAGCGGGTGCGGGTGTGGTCGGAGAGCCAGCCGATGAGCGGGTCGTTCACGCCGTCCCAGATTTTGCCAATGAGGAGGACGGCGCCGGCGAGGTCGGCGCGGAGGCCGGCGACGTTGGTGAGGAACACGAGCTGGAAGAAGACCATCGTGCTGCCGGCCATGGCGGGACCGAGTTCGCCGGCGCCGTAGGCGAGGCGGGTGCGGGCGGGGAGACGGTCGGGCGGGAGCGCGGCGGCGTCGGCGGGCATGGCGGAGGGAGTAGCGGGTTTCGGGCGCGGGGTCGCGTGCAAAAAAAATCCCGCGCCGGACGGAGGTCGCGGCGCGGGAGGAAGGGGTTTTCGCCGGGGCGGGTTAGCGGCGGACGATGATGACTTTTTTCGGCTGGGATTTCGCGCGGTTGCCCTGGGCCTGGACGGTGATGACGTTGCGGCCGGGTTTGAGCTTGGCGCGGAACTGCCAGCGGCGGGTGCCGATGGCGGATTGTGCGCGGGTTTTGCCGGCGGATTTCCAGGTGACCTTGGAGACCTTGCCGCGGGTGATGCCCTTGATGAGGAAGAGGTCGCTGCCGGTCGCGGTGGGGGTGGTGGTCGTGACGATGACGACGGGAGCGGGAATTGGTGTGAGGAGGAAGGCGCGGGTCTCGCCGTCGGGGGCAGTGCCGTAGCCGACGATGCGGCCGTCGTCGCTGATGCCGAGGGCGCTGTTCAAGGTCCAGCCGGAGTCGGCGGGGATGAGTTCGTTGAGGTCGTAGAGGATGCCGTCGGTGTCGTAGAGGACGGCGTGGGGTTCGGGCACGGCGTCCCAGGAGGCGAGGTAGTCCGCGTCGCCGACGACCTGGCCGGAGGCGTTGATGGCGGAGGCGTGGCTGTTGAGCGGCGGGAGGAACCAGCAGTCGGAGATTTCGTATTCGTCGTCCTCCCAGGCGAATTCGGCGTCGTCTTGGTCGCGGTGGCGGGCGGCGCGGGACTTGGCGGCCTTGGGGCGGGGGGCGGTGTTTTCGAAGGTGGTGATGGGGTCGATGTCGACGCCGGGGAGCGGGCCGATGGCTTCGATGTCCGAGCCGAGGGGGAGGGTGCCGAGGTCGATCATTTCGCCGTCGGCGTAGAGGAAGGCGCGCTCGGTTCCGCTGAGGGAGGAGGTGCCGACGACCCAGCCCTGTTCGTTGATGGCGGCGGCGTAGCTGTAGGAGGCGGGGGCGAAATGGCGGCGGCCGGTGGCTTCGGCGTCGTCGTCGAGCGTGCCGAGGCTGGTCATTTCTCCGTCCTGGTAGATAAAGGCGCGGATGGGGGTGGAGCGGGCGTCGCCCCATTGGGGGCCGCCGATGGTCCAGGAGAATTTCGGCGCGATCTGGGAGTAACCCACGATGGTGCCTTCGGAGTTGATGTCGGTGGCGACGCTGGTCGGGCCGCCGAGGGTGCCGAGGGGCTGGAGTTCGAAGGCGGCCGGGTTGGGAGCTTCGGGGATGGAGGCGAGGGGCTCGAGGACGAAGGCGCGCTGGTTACCGCTGGCGTCGGTGCCGCCGCCGACGATCCGGCCGTCGTCGTTGAGGCCAAAGGCGTTGGTGAGCGTCCAGCCGCTGCCGGGGGCGATGAGGGTGTTCAGGTCGGAAATGGTGTCGCCGCGGAAGAGGAAGGCGCGGGTTTTTTTGTAGAAGCGGCCCTTGAGGAGGGAGTCGCCGACGATGTCACCGGCGAGGTTGACGTCGGAGGCGTAGCTGGTGGGGCCGCCGAGGGTGCCGAGGTCGAGGAGGGTGTCGTTGCCGGTGGTGAAGGCGCGGGCGTTGCCGGAGCCGTCGAGGGAGACGCCGACAACCTGGCCGGTGGCGCTAATGGCGGTGGCGGCGCTGACCGGCCCGCCGAGGGTGCCGAGGTCGGTGATCGTGTAGTCCGAAGCGGCGGAGGCGACGCCGCCTCCCGCGAGAAGAAGCGCGAAGGCGCAGGGGAGGGAGCGGTTCATGGGGACGAAGAGGGCTGTCTCGTTTTACAAAATCGTTTGTCGGAAAATCAATGATTCTTTCGGCGGCGGGACGGTTGGCAAGGGGGCGACGTTTTGGTTAGGGTGAGGCATGATTCGCGGGTTTTTAATCGGGTTGGCAATGGCGACAGGGTTCGTGGCGACGGCGGCCGGCACGGAGGTTTTGTGGGGCGTGACGGGCGTCGGTGGCGCGGCGGCGAGCTTGTATGCGGTGAATCCGGCGACCGGCGCGGTGGTGGGGAAGAGTGCCACGGGCGTGGATTCTCTTTCCGGCGTGGCGGTGCATCCGACGACGGGGGTGATGTATGCGACGGAGACGCAGCGGGGCACGGGCTTGTTTTACCGGATCGATTCGCAAACGGGCAAGGCGACGCAGATTGGCACGGTGGGCTTCGCGATTGCGGAGACGGCGTTTCAGCCGACGACGGGTGACCTCTACGCCTGGGCGCCGCTGGCCAAGAAGCTTTACAAGATCAATCTCACGACGGGCACGCCGACGCAGTTGGCAAGCAGTCCTTCCACGGTGGGACCATCCGCCATCACTTTTGGCACCAACGGCGTGCTCTACATGGTGCGCAACAATAGTCTGATTACCGTGAATTCCACGACCGGGGCGCTCGCGACCGGGCCGCTGGTCATCAAACTCGGCGCGGTGGATTCTGACGTGGACAACCTGTTCGCGACGAATGCGGCGGGCGTACTTTACTGCGGGCGGAGGAGCGGGAAATCCGCGCCGACGTCGTTGTTTACGATCAATGCGGCGACGGCGGCATTGACGAAGGTGGCGGACGTGAGCGGCGTTGCGTTCAGCGGGATGACGTTTGGCACCGCGGCGGCGCCGACGGCGTTTCGCACCCCGAAAAAGACGGTGCGGGTGACGGGGCCGGTCGCGCGGATCAAGGGGACCGTGAGTTCCGCGCTCTTCACGACGGTGAGTGCCCCGGGGGCGCGGGCGCGCACGGTGCAGGGACGCTGGACATTGAACGTGAAGGTCAAGCCGGGCCGTCGCGTGCTGACGCTGACGTGCAAGGATGACATGGGGCAGGCGGCGGCGCCGCTGAAGGTCGTCGTGATTCGCGGCTAGGCGCGGTTACTGGCGGATGACGGTGATGCGGGCGGGGAGGGATTTCCCGCCTTCGCCGGTGGCGACGACCGTGACGACGTTTTTGCCGGGCTTGAGCTTGGCGGTGAACTGCCAGTTCGCGGTGCCGGAGGCTTTTTTGAAGGCGCCAGTGCTGCCGACGCGGTAGGTGACGGTGCTGATGAATTCCTTGGCGGTGCCCTTGATGAGGAGCTTCGTCTTGGCGGTGGAGCGTTTTTTTGGGCCGAGGATTTTGACGGTCGCCCGGGTCGGCAGGGTGGGGTCCGTGATGGCGGCGAAGTGGTTGCGCGCCACGCCGCCGACGGTGCTGAACGTGCCGCCGATGAAGACCGTCTGACCGGCGATGGCGATGGCGTAGACGTTGCCGCTGACATCCGGGTTCCATGACGTGATGCGGCCGGTGGTCACGTTTACGGCCGCGAGGTGGTTGCGGGGGGCGCTGACGGCACCGGCCATGAGGAAGGCTCCGCCGAGGTAAACGTTGGAGCCGCCCGTCGCGATGGCGAACACGGTGCCGTTGGGATTCGGCGCCCAGGAGGTCACGGCTCCCGCGCCGCTCGTGGAGACAGAGGCGGCGTTGGTGCGCGCCTGCCCGCCGACCGTTCCGTAGCTTCCGCCGAGGTAGAGGAGGGAGTTGGCCACCGCGACGGTGGAGACCTGGGAGGAGGGCGCGGGATTGAACGGCAGCGCGGTGCTGCTCGTGAAGCTGAGGGCGGCGGCGTAGGCGCGGGCCTGGCCTCCGACGTTGGCAAAGTTCCCGCAGACGTAAAGCCCGTTGCCGTCGGCGACCATCGCGCTGACGTTGGCGTCCGCGCCGGGATTCCAGCTCGTCGCGCTGCCCGTGGCGGCCGAGATGGCGGCGAGGCGACTGCGCGCGACGGAAGCCGCCTGCGTGAAGGATCCGGCGACGTAGATGGTACCGGCGCGCGGGACGATGGCGGACACGTTGTTGTTCGCGCCGGGATTCCAGCCGGTGAGGCCGCCGGTGAGGACGTCAAACGAGGCCAGGCGCACCCGGGTGGTGCTCCCGATGGTCGTGAACAGGCCGCCCGCGTAGAGCGTGGTGTCGTCGAGCGCGAGGGTGATCACGGTGTCGCTCGCCTGGGGATCCCACGGCAGGAGCGCCCCGGTGTCGAGGTTGACCGCGGCGAGATTGGTGCGCGCGACACCGCCGACCTGGGTGAAAGTTCCGCCGAGGTAAACGACGCCGCGGGTTTTATCCACGGCGATGGCGTTAACCGTGCCGTTCACTTCGGGGAACTCGGTGCGGAGGGTGGAGGTCGCGGCTTGGGCGGAGCCTCCGGCGCCAAGGAGGAACGACGCGACGGCGAGGAGGAAAAGCCGGGCAAGGTGCTTCATGACCGAACCATCAAGGGTGGGCTCGGCGGCGTCAAATTGAATCCGGCCAGCGGGATCAGGCAAACTGCCGCCAGAGGAGCCAGGCGCTGATGGCGAGGCTGATGAGGGCGGCGAGGTTGCGCACGACGTTTTGCGGGATGCGCTGGGCGAAGTAGGAGGCGAGGAAGTAGCCGCCGGTGGCGCCGAGGGTCATGAGGATGGCCTCGGGCCAGACGATGAGGCCGGCGAGGATGAAGTAAAGGGCGGCCACGAGGTTCACGAGGGCGCCGAGGA
>JAIYAZ010000109.1 GCA_027488755.1 Verrucomicrobiaceae bacterium
AGGCGGGCGGCCTGGACCTGGTTGTTGCCGGTGCGCTGCATGGCCTTGAAGGTGAATTCGCGTTCGAGCCAGGGGAGGAGCTGGACGGCTTCGTCGTGGGCGGCGGCCTTGAAGAGGGTGTCGATGGCGGCGTCGATGGTGAGGGGGGAAACGGGGACGCTGGCGAAGGTGTCGGCGGGGGAGCCGGGGGCGGGGGTCGGCTGACTTTCCGCGGGGGCGGGGGTGGGGGTGGCGACGGGGGCGCTTTGGCCGAGGGGGATGTCGCGGGGGAGGAGGATGTCGTTGGTGGCGAGCACGGCGGCGCGCTGCATGGTGTTCTCGAGCTCGCGGACGTTGCCGGGCCAGGGGTAGGCCTGGAGGGCGCGGACGGCTTCTTCGCTGAGCTTGAGGAGGGGGCGGTGGCGCTGGCTGGCGATTTTCTGGAGGAAGTATTCGGCGAGGAGCTGGATGTCGTCGGCGCGGGCGCGGAGGGGGGGGAGGTGGATGCGGACGACGTTGAGGCGGTAAAAGAGGTCTTCGCGGAAGGTGCGTTTCTGGATCTCTTCCTCGAGGTTTTTATTGGTGGCGCAGACGATGCGGACGTCGGTTTTGAGGGTTTCGTTGCCGCCGACGCGGGAGAATTCGCCCTCCTGGAGGACGCGGAGGAGTTTGCTTTGGGTGGCGAGGGGCATTTCGCCGATTTCGTCGAGGAAGAGGGTGCCTTTGTCGCATTGCTCGAAGCGGCCGATGCGCTGGCTGTGGGCGCCGGTGAAGGCTCCCTTTTCGTGGCCGAAGAGTTCGCTTTCGAGGAGGTTTTCGGGGATGGCGGCGCAGTTGATGGCGAGGAAGGCGCGGTCGCTGCGGTGGCTGTAGCGGTGGATGGCGCGGGCGACGAGTTCTTTGCCGGAGCCGGATTCGCCGGTGATCATGACGGGGGCGTCGCTGCCGGCGACGCGGCCGATCATTTTAAAGACCTGCTGCATGGCCTCGCTTTTGCCGACGATTTCGTCCTTGTGCTCATCGATGGTGAGGACGGGTTTGAAGGGGGAGGCGGCCTGGGTCTCGGCGCGTTCCTGGAGGGCGGCGTCGACGATGAGCTTAAGGTTGAAGGGGAGCTGTTCCTTGCGGACGAAGTCGAAGGCGCCGAGCTTCATGCTCTCGATGACGCCCTGGTTGCTGCCGGTGCCGCTGGTGATGATGACCATGGCGTTGGGCGAGTGTTTGCGGATGCGGGCGAGGAGTTCGAGTCCGCTGGAGGGGTGGAGGTGGAGCTCGGCGAGGACGAGGTCGGGGCTTTCGATGCCGAAGGTTTTGAAGGCGGAGTCGGAGGCGGTCTCGGTGAAGACGCGGACGTGTTCGTTTTCGAGCTGGTGCCGAGCCCAGTCGAGGAAGTCGGTCTCGCGGTCGACGAGGAGGATGGTTTGCTTGGCGGTGGGCATCGGGAGAGTGGGTGGGAGAGGGGGATTAAACGCCGCCGAAGCGGCGGTGGCGGCGGGCGTAGTCGGCGAGGGCGTCGGCGAGGTCGGCGCGGGTGAAGTCGGGCCAGAATTTCGGGGTGACGTGGATTTCGGTGTAGCTGAGCTGCCAGAGGAGGAAGTTTGAGAGGCGGAGTTCGCCGGAGGTGCGGATGAGGAGGTCGGGGTCGGGCAGGTCGTGGGTGTAGAGGTGGGCGCCGATGAGCTCGGGGGTGATCTGGTCCTCGGTGAGGGCGGGGGTGGCGCGGGCTTCGCGGACGATGGCGCGGACGGCGTCGACGATCTCGGCGCGGCCGCTGTAGCTAAGGGCGAGGGTGAGGGTAAGGCGGGAGCCGGCGGCAGTGGCGGCGATGGAGCGTTCGAGCCGGTCGCGGCAGGGGGCGGGGAGTTCGTCGAGGCGGCCGATGGCGCGGAGGCGGATGCCTTTGTCGATCATCTGGCGGGTTTTCTGCTCGAGGAAGCGTTCGAGGAGGAGCATGAGGCCCTGGATTTCCGCGGCGGGGCGTTTCCAGTTCTCCGAGGAGAAGGCGTAGAGCGTGAGGAACTCGACGCCGGACTCGAGGCAGCCTTCGACGCATTCACCGACGGCCTGGCTGCCCTGCTCGTGGCCCTTGATGCGGGGGAGGCCGCGGCTCTGCGCCCAGCGGCCGTTGCCGTCCATGATGACGGCGACGTGGCGGGGTGACGAATTTTCGGTTTTCGATTTTGGATTTTGGATTTCCAGCGTCGTCACGAAGTTTTTCCTTGGAGGCGGATGGTTTGTTCGCGGCCGGGGCCGACGCTGACGATGGTGAGTTTCGTGCCGATCAACTCGGCGAGGGCCTCGACGTAGCGGCGGGCGTTGGCGGGGAGTTCGGCGTATTTCGTCGCGGTCTCGGTGGAGGTGAGCCAGCCGGGGAATTCGCGGTAGACGGGGACGCAGCGTTCGACTTCGTCGACCTGGGTGGGGAGGACGGTGATTTTTTTGCCGTCGAGTTTGTAGGCGACGCAGACCTTGATTTTGGCGACGCCGTCGAGGCCGTCGAGGTTGGTGATGGCGAGCTGGTCGATGCCGTTGACCATGTTTGAGTAGCGGACGGCGACGGCGTCGAACCAGCCGCAGCGGCGGGCGCGGCCGGTGGTGGCGCCGAATTCGCGGCCCATCTCGTGGAGGCGGTCGCTGAGGGCGTCGTCTTCGGTGGGGAAGGGGCCTTCGCCGACGCGGGTGGTGTAGGCCTTGATGACGCCCATGACGGTGTCCACGCGGTGGGGCGGCACGCCGGAGCCGGTGCAGGCGCCGCCGGCGGTGGTGTTCGAGCTGGTGACGAAGGGGTAGGTGCCGTGGTCGATGTCGAGGAAGGTGCCCTGGGCGCCTTCGAAGAGGATGGTTTTGCCGCGGGCCATGGCGTCGTGGAGGAAAACGACGGTGTTGGTGACGAAGGGGCGGAGGATTTCGGCGGCCTGGAGGTAGTCGGCCTCGATTTTTTTGGCGTTGAGGGGTTTGGCGCCGAGGCTGGTGAGGACGGCGTTGTTTTCCTTGATGCGGGCCTTGAGTTTCGCGCGGAAGAGCGCGGTGTTCATGAGGTCGGCGAGGCGGATGCCGGTGCGGGCGGCCTTGTCGCCGTAGGCGGGGCCGATGCCGCGCTTGGTGGTGCCGATTTTGTTTTTGCCCTTGAGGACTTCGCGCTGCTCGTCGAGGGCGCGGTGGTAGGGGAATACGAGGTGGGCGCCGCCGGAGATGAGGAGGTTTTTGCCGACCTTGATGCCGCGGGCGCGGAGGCCTTCGATCTCGCCGACGAGGGAGACGGGATCGAGGACGACGCCGTTGCCGATGACGCAGATTTTCCCGCGGCGGAGGATGCCGGAGGGGATGAGGTGGAGGACGAATTTTTCGCCGTCGATGACGATGGTGTGGCCGGCGTTATTCCCGCCCTGGCTGCGGACAACGATGTCCGCGTCGTCGGTGAGGTAATCGATGATCTTGCCCTTGCCCTCGTCGCCCCATTGCGCGCCTACCAGAATCGTGTTTGCCATGCGGTTGCTGTCGAAATTTTTGCAGAATTCGGGGCCCGCAGTCAGAGCGGGCTGTCCAGAATTGACCACGTTCGGGGGTTCACGCCGCTGACACAAGCAGAAACCGCCCGGGTTGACGCCCCGGCGGGCGGGGCGCATGATCGGCGCCCGGTGAGGGAGTCACGCATGGCGAAAACGGCGGCCTATCTGGCGCGGGCGACGCGCTGGCGGTGTCCGGTGTGCGGGCAGCGGCCGATTTTTCCGGCGGTGCGGTCGATTCGGCGCCTGCAGGATTGGGCGATGCCGCTGGATGGCTGTCCGCGCTGCGGGTATGGCTACGAACGGGAGCCGGGGTATTTCCGGCTGGTGGTGTGGGCGTTCAACACGGGGTTTGCCTCGTTGGGCGGGGTGGGGGTGTTTTTTCTGGTCGCCGCGACGACGCCGCTGACGTGGGCGGGCGCGGTGGCGGCGTTTTTGGGGCCGTTTGCCCTGCTGAACGTGCTGCTGGTGAGGCATGCGAAGGCGTATTTCATCGCGATTGACCATCTGCTGGACCCGCACGAACGGGAGGGCGGGGACGACCGGGGCAATCAGCGGCTGGTGCCGCCGCCGTGGCGGCCCGCGCCGGGCGGGGGGAGTCCGGAGCCTTGCGAAACGGGTCCGCGGGTGCGATAAGCGCCGGCTTTCCGCCATGTTCCGACTTCGTTCCGTCCTCGCCGTGTTTTGCCTGCTGCCGCTGCTGGCGGGGTTCGGGGCGACGGAGGCCCCGGAGATTTCCACGCTGGGCCGGCCGGCCGAAGGGGTCGCGACCCAGGGTCCCGAGGCGCGGATCAAGGTCGATCTGCCCGGCGCGAAGGACAACGTGAAGCTGGTGCGGCTGGCGGACGGCTCGGTCGGCTTCGTGGTGAAGCGGCTGGGGGCGGGGACGGACCGGTTGCTGACGGCGGAGGAGTTTGCGGAGTTTGTTTATTCGACGCGGCAGCGCAGCGGGTGGCTGGAGTCGGTGCTGAATATCACGAGCCCGGCGGGCATCGCGTGGGTGTCGCTCGGGCTGCTGGGGCAGCTGATTTTTACGGGGCGGATGCTCGTGCAGTGGATCGCGAGCGAGCGGTCGAAGCGGTCGGTGATTCCGGTGGCGTTCTGGTGGATGAGCCTGGGCGGGGCGGTGATGCTGGTGATTTATTTCGTGTGGCGGCGCGACATTGTGGGCGTGGTCGGGCAGGGCACGGGGCTGTTCATTTACGCGCGGAATCTCATGCTGATTCGCCGGTCGCGGGGTTAGGGCGGGCGACGCGGGCGAGCAGGTGCTCGTATTGGTCGACGGTTCGAGGAAGGTCGAACGCGGCGGCGCGGGCGCGGGAATTTTTCCGGAAGGCGGCGAGTTGCGCGGGATCGGCCAGGGCGGCGCGCAGCGGGGCGGCGAAGCCGTCGGGATCGAGCGGGCTGAGGGTGCCGTTTTGGCCGGGGATCACCACGTCGCGCAGGCCGGGGATGTCGCCGCCGAAGACGGCGAGGCCGTGGGTGAGCGCCTCGATGGCGGCCATGGGCAGGCCTTCGCTGGTCGAGGAGAGGACGAGCGCGTCGGCGTCGGTCATTTCGCGCGACACGGCGGGGGCATCGAGCCAGCCGAGGAAGTGGACGCGGTCCGCAATGCCGCCGTCGCGGGCGGCGGTCTCCATGTCGGCGCGCAGCGGGCCGTCGCCGATCACGCGGAGTTCCCAGGGCAGGTCGTGGAGTTGGGCGAGGGCGCGCACGGCGAGGACGGGATTTTTCTGGGCGCTGAGCCGGCCGACGAAGAGCAGGCGCGGCGGGTGGTGGGCGGTGAGCGCGGGCTCGGGGCCGAGGGGCACTCCATTGAGGATGATCTGCGGGCGGAGGGCGTAGGCGGTTTCGGCGAGGTTGGCGACGAAGGTGCTGACGGCGGTGACGGCGGCGGCGTTGCGCCAGATCGGGCGGGTGAACGGTTGGACGAGGCGGAAGAGGCCGGCGGTTTGTTCGGGCACGCCACCGGGGACGTCGCCCAGGTGCGCGGTGAGGACGTAGGGGGAGCCGGTGAGGCGGGATACGAGCCAGGCGAGGGCGCCGGTGGGGACGGCGAAATGGGCGTGGATGACGTGCGGACGCCAGCGGCGGATGTGGTGGAGCGTCGGGAGGAGGCTGGTGGCGAGGAAGAGCGCCATTTCCGGGACGGTGCAGGTGTCCTCTTTTTTGCGGAACGATTCCGCGCGGAAGATGTCGACGCCGTCGACGGTCTCGTGCGGGGCGAGGTGGCGGAGGCCGGCGGTCTGCACGCGCACGGCGTGGCCGCGGGCGGCGAGGGCGGCGTTGATGCGGTGGGCGATGCGGCCGCCGCCGCCGCCGACGGGCGGGTATTCGTAGTTGAGGCAGAGGATGCGGCGGGGCTCCATTACGCGAGGCGGCGGCGTTCCCATTCCTCGAAGCCGAGCTGGCACCAGAGGAAGAGGCGGTCGTCGATTTGGCCCGCGCGGTGGGCGGCCTGGCGGCGCTGGACGAACGGGTGGGGGGAGGAGGTGGCGAGCCGGCCGGTGCGGAACCAGGGGCCGAGCGGGGAGCCGAAGCCTTTTTTGCGGCGGTGGACGATTTCGGCGGGGAGCACGCGGGCGGCGGCCTGCTTGAGGAAGTATTTGGTGGTGGTGCCGCGGAGCTTGAGGTCGGTCGGGAGGCGGCGGGCGAAGTTTGCGACCTCGATGTCGAGCAGGGGGGCGCGGGCTTCGAGGCTGTTCATCATGCTGGCGCGGTCGACCTTCGCGAGGATGCCGTCGGCGAGGTAGATTTTCGTGTAGAACTGGAGGGTGCGTTCGACGATGTCGCGGCCGGGGAGGGCGTCCCAGAGGGCGATGGCCTCGGAGTAGAGGTCCTCGGGATCGGCGGGGGAGCCGAGGTAGTCGGCGATTTCCGCGGGCTCCAGCGCGCCGAGCCAGACGGGGTTCCAGCGCGCGGGCGGGTGGCTGAGGCCACGGAGGGTGCGCTTGATTTTGAAGTCGAGGCTGAGGTTCGCGGGCGAGACGGGGAGGGCGGCGGCGAGGAGGCGGACGGCGAGGTGGACCGGCCGGGGGACGAGCCTGGCGTAGGCTTCGGCCTTGCGCAGGGCGAGGAAGGGATCGTAGCCGGCGAAGAGTTCGTCGCCGCCGTCGCCGCCGAGGGCGACGGTGACATGGCGGCGGGTGAAGCGGCTGAGGAGCCAGGTGGGGAGGAGGGAGCCGTCGCCCTGGGGTTCGTCAAGGCGGGCGAAGATTTCGGGCAGGACGGCGAGGGCGCGGTCGAGGTCGAGGATTTCGGTCTGGTGGTTTGTGCCGATGAGGCCGGCGACGCGGTTGGCCCAGGAGAGTTCGTCGAAGCTGGCTTCGGTGAAGCCGATGCTGAAGGTGCGGAGCTGGCCGGCGGGGACGTGGCGGGCGGCGAGCGCGGTGACGAGCGAGGAGTCGATGCCGCCGCTGAGGAAGACGCCGAGCGGCACGTCGGCCATGAGGCGGCGGCGGACGGCGGCGTCGATGAGGGCGAGGAGTTCGTCGGCGAGGGCGGCTTCGTCGCGCGGGGCGGGGGCGGGCTCGAGCACGTAGTCCCAGTAGGGCGTGACTCGGGGCGTTTGCTCGCGGAGGTCGAAGGTGAGGTTGTGGCCGGCGGGGAGTTTCCACACGCGCTCGAGGATGCAAAGCGGCGCGGGGATGAGGGCGTAGGCGAAGAATTTTTTCCGCGCGGTGGTCGAGACGGAGCGCGGGCAGGCGGGGTGGGCGAGGAGCGCGGTGAGCTCGGAACCGAAGGCGAAGGTGCCGGCTTCGTGGAACCAGTAGAGCGGTTTTTTGCCGAAGCGGTCGCGGCTGAGGAGGAGGCGGCCGGCGGTGCGGTCGTAGATGGCGAAGGCCCACATGCCGTTGAGCCGGTTGACGAAATCGTCGCCCCACTGGCGGTAGGCGTGGAGGAGGACTTCGGTGTCGGAGTGGTCGGTCTGGAAGACGTGGCCGGCGGCCTTGAGTTCGGCGCGGAGGTCGGCGTGGTTGTAGATTTCGCCGTTGAAGATGACGCCGAGCTGGCCGTCGGCGGTCCACATGGGCTGCGCGCCGCCGGCGAGGTCGACGATGGAGAGGCGGCGGTGGCCGAGGTGGACGGCGGTGGTTTCTTCGATCCAATGCCCGTCGGCGTCGGGGCCGCGGTGGGCGATGGCGGCGGTCATGCGGACGAGGTCCGCGCGGTCACCGCGTCCGACGAAACCGGCGATGCCGCACATTTACGCGGCGGCGTCGAGGTTGCGGGCTTCGCGGACGAGGTAGATCCGCTTGCCCTGCGACTCGTAGAACGTGCGGGTGATCATTTCCGCCAGCAGGCCCATGAGCACGCAGATGACGCCGGTCATGAAGGTGAAGACGGTCATAAGCGGCAACGGCGTGGTGATGAAGGGCTTGCCGTAGAAAAGGTTGAGCGTCACGGCCCAGAGCCCGAAGGCGGCGGAGATTGCGATCATGATGAACCCGATGAGGCCGAAGACATACATCGGCTTCTGCGCGTGGCGGTCGAGGAACTTCACGACCATGAGGTCGAGGACGACCTTGAGCACGCGTTCGAGGCCGTATTTCGACTTGCCGGCGCGGCGGGCGAAGTGGCCGACGACGACCTCGGTGATGCGGGCGCCGTGCCAGCTCGTGTAGATGGGGAGGAAGCGGTGCATTTCGCCGTAGAGCCGCACGCCCTCGATGACGTCGCGGCGGTAGGCCTTCAGCGAGCAGCCGAAGTCCTGGAGGCGCACGCCGGAGACAAAGGAGATGAGCTTGTTGGCCATGATGCTCGGGAGGTTGCGCTTGATGGCGTTGTCCTGCCGGTCGCGGCGCCAGCCGGAGACGACGTCGTAGCCTTCGTCGAGCTTGGCGAGCATGTTCGGGATGTCCTCGGGGTCGTTCTGGTAGTCGCCGTCCATGGGGATGATGATCTCCCCGCGGGCGTGATCGAAGCCGGCCATCATGGCGGCGGTCTGGCCGAAATTGCGGCGGAAATGGAGCACCTTCACGCGGGATTCCTCCGCGGCCACGGCGTCGAGCGTTTCCTCGCTGCCGTCGTGGCTGCCGTCGTTGATGAAGAGGATTTCCCAGGGCTGGCCGATTTTTTCGAGCACCTCGGCGGTCTTCTCGTAGAGCGGGCGGACGGTTTCTCGCTCGTTGTAAATCGGAATAATGACGGACAGCATTGCGTATGCAGCGATAATGGCTCGCCGCGGGGGTGACAACCGCATTGTGCGGAATCGGCCCTCAGCCGCCCGCCCGGGCAAAAAACAGAAGCGCCCGAGACTTTGTGAAATTTTTCACAAATAGGACTTGTCAGCGCGCAAGGCCGCGGGCAATTTCTCCGGACCTGACGCGCTCTCCCCGGTTTGGCGTTGGCCCCGATTTTTTTTGCGGAAGCATTTTTTGCGGCCGCCGAGTGGGCTTTTGTCGACGGCGAGGCGCTTGAATCTGAGACCACCGAACGAATAACCATGCTTTTCGCCGCCGCCGTCCCGCTCCAAGCCGAGTCGTTTCTGCGCAATGCCCCGGCCCCCTTTGCGGAATGGCTGACCAATTCGATTTTCGTCACCGCGGTGGTGGTGATCCTTATCACCTGGCTCGCCCGGGGCGCAACGCGCAGCATGCAGCTGGTGCCGACGGGTCGGCAGAACTTCTTCGAGGCCCTCGTGGAGGGACTCTACAACCTGCTTGAGGGCATCGTCGGCCGCCACATGATCGGCCGCACGTTCAGCTTCCTCGCTTCGATTTTCATCTTTCTCGTTATCACGAACTGGTTCGGCCTGTTCCCCGGCGTCGGCTCGATCGGCTGGGGCGAGGTCAAGCCGGGCAGCATGCTTCCGCTCGCGGTGGAATACGTGAAGGAGCCCCTCCTCCGCCCCGGCAGCGCGGACCTCAATCTCACGCTCGGCATGGCGACGGTCGCCATGGTGCTCTGGTTCATCTGGACGATGCAGGAAGTGGGCCCCGGCGGCTTCATTCATCACCTCTTCGCCCCCAAGGGCGGCATGAAGGGCTTTGTGGGCCTCATGCTGGTGCCGATCTTCCTCTTCGTGGGCGTGCTTGAGGTGATCTCGATCGCGACCCGCCCGGTTTCCCTTTCGCTCCGACTTTTCGGCAACATCTACGCCGGCGAGAACGTGCTGGGCCTCATGATCGGCCTCGGCCGCGACCTCGGGTTCCCCCCGATTTTTGCTGCCATCGCGAGCGTGATTATTCCGATTCCCTTCTACTTGCTTGAACTCATGGTCGGCGTGCTCCAGGCCTTCGTGTTCATGTTGCTTTGCGCCGTCTACATCCAGCTCTCCACGAGCCACGAGGAGGAAAGCGCCCACTAAACCACCCTTTTTGTCGTTGTGACCGTGCGAGTCAGCGGGCAGCGGCGAACCCAACAACCAAACCATCCCAAATCCACACCATGAACACCCTTACGCTCCTCGCCGCCGCCACTGACGTGGCCGCCTCCGGTATCACCGGCAGCATCACCTTCGGTCTCGCCGGTGCCGGCGCCGCCATCGGCATCGGCTTCATCGGCGCGAAGGCCGCCGAAGCCGTGGGCCGCAACCCCGGCGCGTTCGGCAAGGTCCTCACGATGTCCATTATCGCCATGGCGCTCGCCGAAGCGATGGGCATCTTCGGTCTCGTCTTCGCCTTCCAGGGCAAGTAACCCCGTAACCGTTCATTGGAGACCGTCGCCCGCCCCGGGCAGGCGGCGGTCTTCTCACTCCCTCCAGGCCCACCCGCTCACCTTATGGAACAAGTAAACGCTCTGCTGGAGCAGTTCGGCTTCGACTGGCCGAAGTTCATCGCCCAGATCATTCTGTTTCTTATCGTGTATGGCGTGCTGAGCAAATTTGCGTTCGGCCCCATCATCACCATGCTGGAGGAGCGCCGCCGTCGCATCGAGGAAGGCCAGCTCAACGCCGAGAAAATCAAGCAGCAGCTTGCCGAGGCGGAGCAGCGTTACTCGGAGCTTCTGCAGAAGGCCAACACCGAGGCGCAGGCTCTCATCGAGGAGGCCCGCAAAAGCAGCGCGGCGATCACGGAAAAGCAGCTTCAGGATGCCATTCGTGACGCGGAGGGAATCATCGCCCGCGCGCACCAGGATATCGAAGTCGAGCGTCACCGCATGGTCGCCGACGTGAAGAAGGAAATGATCGGCCTCGTGGTCAACACCACCGCGAAGGTCACCGGCAAAGTGCTCACGCCGGAGGATCAAAAACGCCTCAACGAAGAAACCGCCGCGCAGCTCGCCGCCTAGTTTTTCGCCCCTTCCGTTCGCATGAAGATCAGCAAAGAAGCCCGTCGCCACTCCCGGCAGCTTTTCCTGGCCAGCCTCACCGATGGCCGGCTCGACGCGCGCAAGGTCTCCACGTATTCGGACCGCCTCATCGCCGAGCGTCCCCGCGGTTACGTGGGGATTCTCAAGGAATTCACCCGGCTCGTTCGCCTGGAGCTTTACCGGCGCCACGCCGTCATCGAAAGCGCCACGGCGCTCGACGCGGCCGAGGTGACGCGGCTTGAGAGCGAATTGACCACCCGCTTCGGCGCGGATCTCACCATCGAACACAAAACCACCCCCGCCCTCCTCGGCGGACTCCGCATCAAAGTCGGCAGCGACGTCTGGGATGGCTCCGTTGCCAACCGACTCGCCCTCCTTTCACAGCAACTTTAATCGACCCTGGCCATGAGCAGCATTCTCCAAGAACTCGAATCCAAAATCGAAGCGATCCAAAGCGCCGCGACCACCAAAATCAACGTCGGCACCGTGCGCGAGATCGGTGACGGCGTCGCCCGCGTCGAAGGCCTCAGCGGCGCCATGCTCAACGAACTCCTCGAGTTCCCGAACGGCATCTTCGGCATCGCGCTGAACCTGGAGGAAACCGAGGTCGGCTCGATCATCTTCGGCGACTACACCAAGATCAGCGAAGGCGACGAGGTCAAGACGACCGGCAAACTTCTCTCCGCGCCGGTTGGCAAGGGCCTCCTCGGCCGCGTGGTGGACGCCCTCGGCCAGCCCATCGACGGCAAGGGGCCGATCGACGCCACGGAAAACGTTCCGGTCGAGAAAATCGCCCCCGGCATCATCAAGCGCAAATCCGTCAGCCAGCCCGTGCAGACCGGCATCATGGCCATCGACGCGATGATCCCGGTCGGCCGCGGCCAGCGCGAGCTCATCATTGGTGACCGCGCCACCGGCAAGACCACCATCGCGATCGACACGATCATCAACCAGGCGCAGGCCAACAAGGCCGCCGAGGCTTCTGGCGAGGCCGGTTACCGCCCGATGTATTCCATCTACGTCGCCATCGGCCAGAAGAACGCGAACATTGCCCGCGTCGTGAAGACCCTCGAGGAAAACGACGCGCTCAAATACACGATCATCGTCGCAGCCACGGCATCCGACTCCGCCACGAACCAATACATCGCCCCGTTCACCGGCGCGACGATGGGCGAGTGGTTCATGGAAAACGGCATGGATGCGCTCATCGTGTTTGATGACCTTTCCAAGCACGCCGTCGCCTATCGTCAGGTCTCCCTCCTCCTCAAGCGCCCGTCCGGCCGCGAGGCTTATCCGGGCGACGTCTTCTACCTTCACAGCCGCCTGCTCGAGCGCTCCGCCCGCCTCGGCGAAAACTACGGCAATGGCTCGCTCACCGCGCTGCCGATCATCGAAACGCAGGCCGGCGACGTCTCGGCCTACATTCCGACGAACGTCATCTCAATCACCGACGGTCAGATTTACCTCGAAACGGATCTGTTCTATCAGGGCATCCGCCCGGCGATTTCGGTCGGTCTTTCGGTCTCGCGCGTCGGCTCCGCCGCGCAGATCAAGGCGATGAAACAGGTCGCCGGCAAGATCAAGGGTGACCTCGCGCAGTTCCGCGAACTCGCGGCCTTTGCCCAGTTTGGCAGCGACCTCGACGCCCGCACGAAGGCGACCCTCGAGCGCGGTCAGCGCATCGTTGAGCTCTTCAAGCAGCCGCAATACCACCCTCTGCCCGTGGAACTCCAGGCCGCCATCCTCTTCGCCATGCAGCGCGGCTACGTGGACCCGATCCCGGTCGACCGCGTGAAGGAATTCCAGAACAAGCTCGCCGAGTTCCTCACCACCCGGAAGGCCGACCTGATCGCGAAGATTCTCGAAAAGAAGGCCTTCGACAAGGACCTCGAGGCCGAGACCATCGCCGCGCTCGACGAGTTCAAGAGCTTCTTTAAGTAAACCCTCCCAACTCCCAACTGCCACGTGCCCAGCACCCGCGACATCCGACGGCGCATCAAGTCCGTCAAGAATACGGCGCAGATCACGAAGGCCATGCAAATGGTCGCCGCGTCGAAGATGCGCCGCGCCCAGCAGGCCGCCCTCGCCGGGCACCCGTATTCCCAGTTGCTGAACCGCGTGCTCGTTTCTCTCAACGGCCGCGTCAACCACGCCGCCCATCCCCTGCTCGAGGTGCGGGAGGTCAAACGCGAACTCGTCCTCCTCATCAGCACCGACAAGGGACTCTGCGGCGGGCTGAACACGAACCTCTTCCGCGAAGTCGCCCAGTTCGACTCCGCGAAGACGGACTTCGTCAGCATCGGCCGCAAGGGCAAGCAGTTCCTCGCCCGCACGAAGCGCAACCTCGTCGCCGACTTTGAACTCGGCGACAAGCCCAGCTTCCTTGAGGCCAAGCAAATTTCGAAGTTTATCGTCGAGCGCTTCCTCGCCGGCGAGGTGGACAAGGTCACCGTCCTGTTCCCCCTCTTCGTGAATACCCTCACGCAGACGCCCCGCGCCTTTACGCTGCTCCCGATCTCCCCGACCATCGTCAACAAGGACCTGGCCGACGAGGCCGCCGACGGTTCGCAGTTCCTGTTCGAGCCGGGCGAGGAGCAGATCCTCGACGCCATTCTGCCCTACTACATTCACTTCGGCGTCTACCAGACCGTCCTCGACGCCCGCGCCTCCGAGCACAGCGCCCGGATGGTGGCCATGAAAAACGCCACCGACAACGCCAAGACTTTGGTCAAGGATCTCACCCTCGAATACAACAAGGTCCGCCAGGCCGGCATCACGAGCGAACTGCTCGAAATCACCACCGCGCAGATGGCGCTTTCCTAATTTTCCCAAAAAGACGCGGAGACGCAGAGAAACCAGCATTCCCATGAGCCATAAAGGTAAAATCGTTCAAGTCATCGGCCCCGTCGTGGACGTTGAATTCAACCCCGCCGACGGCAAATTGCCCGCCATCTACGACGCGCTCGAAATCGAGCATTCCGTCGATGGCGTGCCCGTCAATCTCGTCCTCGAGGTCCAGCAGCACCTCGGCGAAAACTGGGTCCGCGCCATCGCGATGTCCTCCACCGAAGGCCTCGTCCGCGGCAAGGAAGTCGTCGCCACCGGCGCCCCGATTTCCGTGCCCGTCGGTGACGCCGTGCTCGGCCGCATTTTCAACGTCATCGGCGAGCCGACCGACGAACGCGGCCCGGTGAACGCGATCAAAAAATACCCGATTCACCGCCCCGCGCCCCCTCTCGTTGAGCAGGACACGAAGGCGACCATCCTCGAGACCGGCATCAAGGTCATCGATCTCATCTGCCCCTTCGTGAAGGGCGGCAAGGCCGGCGCGTTCGGCGGTGCCGGCGTCGGCAAGACCGTCGTCATCCTTGAACTCATCAACAACATCGCCAAGGCCCACGGCGGTTTCTCGGTGTTCGCCGGCGTCGGCGAGCGCACCCGTGAGGGCAACGATCTCTACCACGAGATGAGCGACGCGGGCGTCATCAAGCAGGACAACCTCGCCGAGTCGAAGGTCGCCCTTGTTTACGGCCAGATGAACGAGCCCCCGGGCGCCCGTCTCCGCGTCGCGCTCACCGCGCTCGCCATGGCCGAGTATTTCCGCGACGAGAAAAATCAGGACGTGCTCCTCTTCATCGACAACGTCTTCCGCTTCTCGCAGGCGGGCTCCGAAGTCTCCGCGCTGCTCGGCCGCACGCCGTCGGCGGTCGGCTACCAGCCGACGCTCGCCGCCGAAATGGGCCAGCTCCAGGAGCGCATCACCTCGACCACGAAGGGCTCGATCACGTCCGTGCAGGCCGTTTACGTGCCCGCGGACGACTTGACCGACCCCGCGCCGGCCAACACCTTCGCGCACCTCGACTCCACCCTCGTGCTCGAGCGCTCGATTGCCGAGCTGGGCATCTACCCCGCCGTCGATCCGCTCGCCTCGACCTCGAAGGCCCTCGCGGCCGACATCGTCGGCGAAGAGCATTACAAGGTCGCCCGCGGCGTCCAGGTCGTGCTCCAGCGCTACAAGGATCTCCAGGACATCATCGCGATTCTCGGCATGGACGAGCTTTCCCCCGAGGACAAGCTCACCGTCTTCCGCGCCCGTAAAATCCAGCGTTTCCTTTCGCAGCCCTTCCACGTGGCGGAAGTCTTCACCGGCACGCCCGGCCAATACGTCTCGATCCAGGAAACCATCCGCGGCTTCAAGGAAATCCTCGAGGGCAAACACGACGATGTGCCCGAGGGCAACTTCTACATGAAGGGCGGCATCGACCAGATTAAGGAATAAGTCCAACCACGGAGAACACGGAGAGCACGGAGAAAAAATTCCCCGCCTCCGTGCCCTCCGTGTCCTCAGTGGCTAAAAACTCATGGCAACGTTGAAGCTCGAAATCGTCACTCCCGACGCGAAGACCTACTCCGAGGACGTGGATTACGTGCTCATCCCCGGCGTGGAGGGTGAGCTCGGCGTTTTCCCCGGCCACGTTCCGCTCCTCACCGAACTCGCCCCCGGCGAGCTCAAGGCGACCCGCGCCGGCAAGGACGACTATCTCGCCGTGGGTTCCGGCTTTGTCGAAATCACGCAGACGACCGTCTCCGTGCTCACCGACATGGCCGTGAAGGAAGACGACATCGACGTCACCACCGCCGAGCAGGCCATCGCCCGCGCCCAGGAGGCGCTCAAAAACGCGCCCACCGGCAGCGAGGAGCAGGCGGCCGTCGAGGCTTCGCTCCAGAAATCCCTCGCCCAGCTCAAGGTCAAGCGGCGGCACCGCAGCTAGGCCGGCGGACCCGTCGCGGCGGCATCCGCTGGGTGCCGCGGCACCGTAACGTTGCGCATGTCTCTCATCCTCGACTTCCTCGCGCACCAGCTTTCGCAGGGGCCGTGGACGCTTGGGCAGGTGCGGATCGAGCCGGGCATCCGGCTCCGGCACGTGGCGGACACCGCCGAACCGACGGACGTTTTCACCCGGCCGGAGGATGCGCGGGAAATCGCCAAGTATGACGCCGCCGGGGCCTACCGCCCGCTGAAGACCGCGCCCAATCTGCGGCGTGGCTGGGAGTTGCGGCTGGAATCCGTCGAGGATCTCCGGCTCGCCCTCGATCTTTTTTACCCCGCCGCGCTCGGTCTTTGGCTCGGGCTCCAAGCCGGCACGCTTACCGGCACGCCGCTGCGCGCGACGCTCGGTCGCCAAACCGGCATGTATCGCGTGACCCAGCTCATCCGCGACGACCAGGCCACCGAGTTGATCGCCAAAACCTGCGCCGCCGGCTGCCTGCGCCACCGTCTCTGGGAGATCGACAAACCCCTCGCGGGCCCGGCCTCCGCGCTGCCCGAGTTGCTTTGCGCCGAGGCCTGCAATCTCCTCGTCGCCGCCTGCCGTCCGCTCGCGAAGGAAAATCTGCCCAAGCCCGCTTAGGTTGCGGCGGCGAACCGCGCCGCGCGGCGACAAAAGCGATTCCCCCCGGTCGGCCCCGCGGATAAAGTCCCCGCTCCCGATGATTCTCCACCGCGCCCGCCTCGTTCTGCCCCTCGCCACGCCCGCGGTGGAAGATGGCGCCGTGCTCGTCGGGGGCGATCGCATCCGGGCGGTGGGACGTTTCGAGGATCTGCGCCGGGAGCACCCCGCCGCCGCGGTGACCGACCACGGCGAGACCGTGCTGCTGCCGGGCTTGATCAACGCGCACTGCCACCTCGACTACACCGTCATGCGCGGGGCGATCCTGCCCAACCTGAGCTTTTCCTCGTGGGTGCGGCGGATCAACGACCTCAAGCGCACGCTGAGCGATGCGGACTACCTTCGCTCGATTGCGGGTGGCCTTGCGGAATTGCAGCGCTGGGGCACGACGACGGTGCTCAACATCGAGTCCTTCCCCGAGCTCATGGTGCAGCTCCCGCCGCCGCGCATTCGCACGTGGTGGTTTTACGAGATGATCGACATCCGCAACCGCATCCACACCGAGGAGGTTGTGGCCGGCGCGTTGACGTTTTTTGAGGAGCGGCCGGACTGGCACGGCGGCTTCGGGCTCTCGCCGCATGCGCCCTACACGGCGTCGATGGAGCTGTATCAGCTCGCCCGCCACGCCGCGGAGCAATACGGCATGCCCTTCACCACGCATCTCGGGGAGAGCGACGAGGAGGAGGCAATGTTCACCGCCGGGGCGGGGCCGCTGTTTGACTTCCTCGCCGGGCTGGGGCGCGACATGAGCGATTGCGGGCACGGCACGGCGCTCCAGCATCTGCTGGCGGCCAACGCGCTGCCCGACGGGGCGATTCTCGCGCACATGAACTTCGTCACCCCCGAAGATGAGGCCTTGCTCGCACGCCGGCCGGGCACCTTCGCCATCGTGCATTGCCCGAACTGCCACGCGTATTTCGGGCGGGATCCGTTCCCCTACGAAACGTGGCGACGGCTGGGCTTCCGCGTGAGTCTGGGCACGGACAGTTGTGCGAGCAACCGCGGATTGAACCTCTTTGATGAGATGCAAACCTTCCGCCGCCAGCGGCCGAAGGTGCCGGCGGCCGAGGTGCTGGACATGGTGACGCGCCACCCGGCGGCGGCGCTGGGCTTGCCCGGGCAGCTCGGCGAGCTGCGGACGGGCGCGCGGGCGGACTTCATCTGCGTGGACTACGCGGGTCCGAGGGCGGACGCCTTCGAAGCGGTCGTGGAGAACCGCACGCCGCCACGCGCGGTCCACGTGAACGGTCACAGCGCGTAGTCGCCGCGGTAGCGTTCGAGCGAGAGCGCCTTGAGGTCGTCAACGCCGAGGGTGATGGCGTTGCCGGTTTCCTCGAGGGCGTGGAGCGCGCCGAAGAATCGCAGGGCGTGGGGGAAGCGCAGTTCGCCGGAGAGGTAGCGCTGGCGGACGTCGCGGAGGGTGTCCTCGAGCGGCTCGAACGTGGTGGGGGGCAGCGGGGCGAGGTCCGCCGGGCGGCCCCGCGTGAAGGTTGTCTCGAACTGCGAAAGCGCGTGGCGGCAGGCGGCCTCCATTGCGGCGATCTCGGGCGCCAGCTCGGCCTGCACGTCGGCGGGAACGGCGAGGTCGGCCATGCGACGCGAGGCGATGATGCCGTAGGCAAGCCGCTCCGCGGTGCGGAGGAGGGCCAGGAGCCGGTCAGCCTCCCCCGGGGGATATTCCGGCGTGGTCGTGCGGTGGATCCAGACGGCGAGCTCCGGCGGAATGAGGGCGAGGCGTTCCTCCAGCGCGCGGCGGCGTTCCGCGGGCAGCGGATGGAGGAGTTCGCGGCAGCCGGCGAAGAACTCGGCGAACAGCGAGAAGATTTCGCGCTGCGGGAGGAGGGGCCAGAGCAGGCGTTGGACGCAAGCCGAGATCATCAGCGCGCCGACGACCCCGAAATACACCCCGACGATCTGCTGGAAGGAGACCGGTTCCTGGGCATTGAGGCCGAGGGCGCCGATGAAAAACAGCATCCCGCATTGCGCGTAGAAGCCGATGCCGCCCTGGCGCGTGATCGTGAAGCCGAGCAGGAAGAGGCCGGTGGCCAGAAAGACGTTGAGCCAGAAGTAATGCGCGAGGAAGGGCGTGATGACCAGTAGCAGGAGCGCGTAGGGGATGCCGGCGAGGGTGACGATGAGCGCGTAGCTAAAGACGCGGCGGTCGCCTTCGCCCGCGGGGTAGAGCCGCGAAGTGGCGGTGAGCAGCCAGGCGGCGAAAGGCACGGTGAGACCGCCGGGCGGCTGGATCCAGTTCACGTAAAGCAGCGCGAGCACGGCGGTGATGCCGCTCTTGATGCCGTTGCGAAACCAGAAGGCGGAGATGTGCAGGGCGCCGGGGCGGTCCATCACGGGCGGGCTGATGGTTTCCGGCGTGTGGTGGATGTCGTGCAGGTCGGCGCGGATGGCCTGCAGGCGGGCCACGATGTCGAGCAGGGCGGCGTAGTGCGACGCGAGGTTCATGGCCTCGTCGATCGGAACCTCGCGCGTGAGCCCGCTTTCGCGGAGGGCGCGGAGCTTTTCGCCGAGGTGGTCGGCGGCGGCCTGCGGGGCGGGGTTCTCGCGGGCCCGTTCGTCGTCGTGGTTGGCGAGGGCGGTGAACTCGGCGGCGACGGCGTCGATGAGGGCGCGGAATTCCGCGCCGACGTGGCGGCGGTAGAGCGAGTCGGCGGGCAGGGGGTTGCCGAGGCTCTCGGCGGCGGCAAAGACGGCGCCGAGCCCGGCGGTGAGGCGCGTGCGGACGGGCAGCTTCGCGCGGAAGTAGGAGCTCTCGCGCTGCCCGTAGCGCAGCAGGAGGCGGAGGCTGTTCATGGCGGCGGCGAAGTTCAGCTCGCGGTCGCTGAACGGCGCGGCGGTCGCCTCGGGCGAGAGCAGTTGCCGGCTGCGGGCGGACGTGATGCGGCCGACCTCGAGCAGGGCGGTGCGGAATTTGTCGCGAAACTCAATTCGCGCGTAGCGGGGCCAGACGATGCTGGTGACGGCGGTGCTGACGATGATGCCGAGGGTGATTTCGACGATGCGCGTCATTCCGACGTGCCAGGCTTTGTCGGGGGATTCCATCGTGGTGCCGACGACGATCAAGGTCGTAAGAGCGGCGAGGAAGAACGCGTAGGGGAACCAGTTCCCGCCGAACATCATCGTGCCGAACGCCGTCATGAGGAAGGCGCCGACGATCATCACGACGGGGTCGCTCGCGAAATTCCCGACCAACAGCACGCCGTAGGCGGCGCCGACGATGGTGCCGATGGCCCGCAGCACGGCCTTCTCCGCGATGGCACCGACGTATTGTGCCATCATCAGGACGATCACCGTGAAGATGCACCATGTCGGGTTTGGCAGGCGGAGCCAGAGCGCGGCGGCAAAACCGAGGATGCCGGCGAGGGCCATCTTTAGGCCCTGCCGCACGGCGACGTCCGAAAAAACGCTCATCGCCCGCAGATTTCGCAGATTTTCGCAGATTTGGGAAAGAGCTTGCGGCATTAATCGAAGAATTGTGAACGCCGAGATCGAGATTTTGGGCGCCTATCTGCCCTGGTGGGTGGTGATCGGCGTGATTGCGTATGCGGCGGCCTGGCTGACCGTGCGCGGGATGGAGCATTTCCGGCTCACGCGATTCGTCTGGCATCTGCCGCTCTTTTTCCTCGCGCTGGTGGTCATCTTCTACTCCGCTTTTGGTCTCGCGCTCGCGCCATGAGATTCCCCTCCAAACACGCGGTCACCTTCGCTGCCGTTCTGCTCGCGGTGATCGCCGCGATCGTGCTTTACCAGCGTTATGCCTCCCGGCCGTGGACGCGGGACGGGCAGGTGCGGGCGAACATTGTGGGCATCGCGCCGCGGGTGGCCGGGCCGATCATTCAGATCCCGATCACGGACAACCAGCCCGTCAAAAAGGGCGACCTGCTTTTCGAGATTGATCCGGCGACCTTCCAGGCGGCGGTGAATGACGCCAGCGCGAAGCTTCAGCAGGCCGAGGCGGCGCGGCTGCAGGCGGAGCAGAACCTTTCCCGGCAGACCGAGCTCTACAAAACCAACGTCGTCGGCCAGCAGGATTACCAGAACGCGCAGGATCAATATTACGGTGCGGCGGCGGACGTGGCGGCGGCGCAGGCGCAGCTTCAGACCGCGCAGTTGAATCTGAGCTACACGAAGGTCTTCGCGCCGGTGGATGGGTATCTCACCAACGTGAACACGAGCCCGGGCACCTACGTGAACGCCGGGGAGCAGCTCCTGGCGCTCGTGGACGCGAGTTCGTTCTGGGTGGCGGCCTACTTCAAGGAGACGGAAATCTCGAGCGTGCAGCCGGGGAATCCGGCGCGCATCACGCTCATGGGGCATGCGGGGCGTTCGTTTTCGGGCGTGGTCGAGAGCACCGGCTGGGCAATTTTTATTTCGGACGGATCGACGGTGGAACTCATCCCGCAGGTCGCGCAGACGATCGACTGGGTGCGGCTGCCGCAGCGTTTTCCGGTGCGTTTAAAAATCACGGGTCAGCCGCCGGTGCCGCTGCGCATCGGGCAGACGGTTTCGGTGGTGATCCTTCCCGCCGCTAAGTGAGGACGCTGCGGGCGGGCGGATCGAGGAGCGGGCCGGTGTCGTCCTTCAGGCGGTAGCCGCTGTAGCCCAGTTCGCGGGAGGAGGTGAGGAGCGCGTGGAGTTTTCGCGCGGCGGCGGCCGGGGCAAGGCCCTCGGGGCGGATGTTCGAGACGCAGTTGCGCTCGGCGTCGGTTCGGCCGGGCAGCGGCGTGTGGGTGAAGTAGGCGCCGAGGCTGTCGGGGGAACCCAGGCCCGGGCGTTCCCCGAGGAGGATGAGGCTGAGCCGGGCGCCGATGAGGGCGCCGACTTCGTCCTGCAACGCGACGCGGGCGTGGCGGACGATGAGGAGCGGGGCAAGCTGCCAGCCGTCGGTCTGGAGCAGCGGGAGGAGGGCGGCGAGGGTGGGGGGAGCCTGGCGTTCGGCCGCAAAGGTTGAAAGGCCATCCGAAACGAGGATGACGAGATCATGGTTGCCGGCGAGGGTGAGGACGCGCTCGCGGGAGGCCGCATCGAGCTTGCGGCCGCGGTCGGGGCGCTGGAGGTATTCGGCCCGGTCGGCTGCCTGGCTGTCCAGCAGGCTGGTGCGGGGATCGAGCGGGCGGAGCGTGGCGGCGAGCTGGTCGGGGTCGAAGCGGGAGAGCACGGCGTCGCGGGCCCGGGCGTGCGCGAGGCGGAAGTCGAGCAGGGACGCCGTGGGCAGGCTGCCGCCCGAGCGGCCGAGGGCGAGCCGGGCGGCGGTGAATTCCCGAAGGTGGGTCCAGGCGTCGGTCATGCCACGGCGGCGGAGGCCAGGAGGGCGTGCTGGCGTTCGATGGGGGCGAGGCGGTTTCCGCGGGAGGCGAAGATTTTCATCCGCTCGAGCCAGGCCTCGAATTCCGGGGCCGGCCGGAGGCCGAGGGCCTGGCGGAGGTAGTGGCTGTCGTGAAAGGACGTGGATTGGTAGTTGAGCATGATGTCGTCGGCCCCGGGGACGCCCATGATGAAGTTGACGCCGCCGACGCCGAGCAGGGTGAGGAGGGTGTCCATGTCGTCCTGATCGGCCTCGGCGTGATTGGTGTAGCAGACGTCGCAGCCCATGGGCAGGCCGAGGAGTTTGCCGCAGAAGTGGTCCTCGAGGCCGGCGCGGATGATTTGTTTTCCGTCGTAGAGGTATTCGGGGCCGATGAAGCCGACGACGGTGTTGACGAGCAGCGGGGAGAATTCGCGGGCGACGGCGTAGGCGCGGGCTTCGAGGGTCTGCTGGTCGCAGCCGTGGTGGGCGTTGGCGGAGAGGCAGGAGCCCTGGCCGGTCTCGAAATACATGACGTTGTCGCCGAGGGTTCCGCGGCCCAGCGCGAGCGCCATGCCGCGGGCTTCGCGCAGCAGTTCGAGCGAGATGCCGAAGCTGCGGTTGGCGGCCTCGGTGCCGGCGATGGACTGGAAGACGAGATCGACGGGTTCGCCCCTTTCCATGCACTGCATGGTGGTGGTGACGTGGGCCAGCACGCAGCTTTGCGTGGGGATGGCGTATTCGGTGATGATGCGGTCCATCAGCCGGAGGAGTTTGGCGCAGGCGGCGGGGTCGTCGGTGGCGGGGTTGATGCCGATGACGGCGTCGCCGCACCCGTAGAGGAGGCCGTCGAGAATCGAGGCCGCAATGCCGCGGGGATCGTCGGTGGGGTGGTTGGGCTGCACGCGGACGCTGAGGCGGCCGGGGAGGCCGAGGGTGTTGCGGAAGCGGGTGGTCACGCGGACCTTTTGGGCGGCGAGGACGAGGTCCTGGTTGCCCATGATTTTGCTGACGGCGGCGACCATTTCCGGGGTGAGGCCGGGGGCGACGGCGGCGAGGGCGGCGCCATCGGTTTCGTAGCGGAGGAGCCATTCGCGGAATTCGCCGACGCACATTCCGGCGACCGGCTGGAAGGCGGCGGGGTCGTGCCGCTCAAGAATGAGGCGGGTGACCTCGTCCTCCTCGGCGGGGATGAGGGGCTCGTCGAGAAAGGCGCGGAGCGGAACTTCGGCCAGGCGCATCTGGGCGGCGACGCGCTCCTCGGCGGACGCGGCGGCGACGCCGGCGAGTTCATCCCCGGACCGACGGGGCGAGGCCTTCGCCAGCAGGGTGCGCAGATTGGCAAACGTGTGGTAGGTGCCGCCTAGGGCGAGGTGATAGGCCATGACGCCGGTTGAGGCTTGGAATTTCAGCATCCGCCATGCCATGAAAGCGCGCGGAACTCATGAGAATCTACACGCGGACGGGGGATGATGGGACGACCGGGCTTTTTTCCGGCGAGCGGGTGGAAAAAACCCATCCTCGCGTGGTGGCCTACGGCGACGTGGACGAGTTGAATTCCCTGCTCGGCGTTGCCCGCACGGCGGGGCCGCACGCGGAGGTGCAGGCCGACCTGGAGGCCGTGCAGCGGCATCTTTTCACGCTCGGGGCCGATCTGGCCACGCCGGTGCCGAACGAGCGCGTGCCCCGGATCGGTGACGCCGAGATTCGCTGGATCGAGGGGCGCATCGACGCGGTGACGTTGCGGCTGCCGGAGTTGCGCCACTTCATCCTGCCGGGGGGGACGCCGGCCGCGGCGCATCTGCACGTGGCCCGGGCGGTCTGCCGCCGCGCGGAGCGGGAGGTCTTCCGGATGGCGGAGGGCGGGGGATTGGCCGGCGTGTTTTTGAACCGCCTGTCGGATCTGCTGTTCACGCTGGCGCGGTTTGAAAATGCGCAGAGCGGGGTGGCGGAATCCGAGTGGCGCGCGTAGGCGGCGGCGGTTTGGTATTTTTCCTGCTCTCCGGGGGACTCAGCGCGGTTGTATTGGGGCGCTGCAACCTCAACGAAAGGGAAGATATGGAATCAGCGGGATTGGGAGTCGGGTATGAGAACGTCGGGGCGGACTACCTCGCCAAGCGGAAGCTGCGGAAAAGCGCCGGGTGGCTGATGCTGTGGGCGCTGGGGGTCGGGGCGGTGATTTCCGGGGATTTCGGGGGATGGAATCTCGGGCTGGCGGCGGGAGGATTCGGCGGGCTGCTGATCGCGACCGTTTTGATGACGGTGATGTATGTCTGCATGGTCTACAGCATCGCCGAGCTTTCCGCGGCGCTGCCTCATGCGGGCGGATTCTACTCGTTTGCCCGCAACGCCTTTGGGCCTTGGGGCGGGATGATCGTGGGGATCAGCGACACGATTGAGTACGTGCTCACGCCGGCGACGATTGTGTTTTTCATCGGCGGATACCTGCAGGCGATTTTGCCCGGGGTGCCGCTGTGGGTGTGGTGGGCCGGATTTTACGCGGTGTTTCTCGTGCTGAACATCGTGGGCGTCGAGCTCACGTTCAAGGTCGGCCTGGCCGTGACGGGGCTCGCGATTCTGGTGCTGGCGACGTTCTACGTCGGGGCGCTGGCCTCCGGGGCGTTTAATCCCGCCCTGCTCTGGAACGTGCCGGCCGATCCGGGCCAGAGCGCCTTCCTGCCGAAGGGCTGGTTCGGCGTGTTTGCGGCGATTCCGTTTGCGATCTGGTTCTACCTGGCGATCGAGCAGTTGCCGCTGGCGGCGGAGGAGACGAAGGACGTGGTGACGAACATGCCGAAGGCGCTCGTTTACGGCATCCTGAGCCTGATCGTGCTGACGTTTGCGACGTTGATTTTGAACTCCGGCGTGGGCGGGGGCGCGGCGGCGATCGGGGCGTCCGCGGCGCCGCTATCGGACGGCTTCAAGGCCATCTTCGGCGCGTCGATCACGACGGTGCTGTTCACGCTGATTGCGCTGGTCGGGCTGATCGCGAGTTTCCACACGGTGCTCTACGCGGCGGGGCGGGTGCTCTTTGCGCTGTCGCGTTCGGGGTATTATCCGCGCTGGATTTCCGTGACGGGGGCGAAGACGCACACGCCGCACCGCGCGTTGTTGCTGAGCGGCGTGGTGGGATTTGGCGTTGCGTGGCTGTGCCAGCAATTCAGCGCGACCGTGGGCGCGGCGTTGCTGGCGATGTCGGTGTTCGGCGCGGTGATTTCCTACACCGTGGTGCTGCTTTGCTACATCAAGCTGAAGATCACGCGGCCGGACATGGAGCGGCCCTACAAGAGCCCGCTGGGGCTGCCGGGGGCGATTGTCGGGGTGATTCTTTCGCTGGTGGCCATTGCCGCGACGATGGCGGTGGCGGCCAACCGCCCGGCGGTGATCGGGACGGCGATCTTCTTTGCGGCGATGCTGCTTTTCTTCGCGCTCTACAGTCGGAAGAAGCTAGTGGCGCAGGCGCCGGAGGAGGAGGTCGCGCTGGTGGCCGCTTCGGAGAAGGAGCTCGCGCACTGATCCGGCCCGGGGAAAAAGCCCGGACGGAAAACAAAAAACGCCCCGCGGTGAAGCGGGGCGTTTTTCGTTTAAGATTTGCGGTCGCTTAGTAGCGGCGCTGGGGACGACGATCGCCGCCGCCGCCGTTGCCGAAGTCACGACGCGGGCCGCGGTTGCCGCCGCCGCTGTTGCCGAATTCTTCGCGGGGACGGGCTTC
>JAIYAZ010000008.1 GCA_027488755.1 Verrucomicrobiaceae bacterium
AGGACCAACCCGAACATCACGAAAAAGAGGCCCACACCGAAGCGAGCACCGGTTGCCTTCGCGAGCCGGAGGCGTCCCGTTATAAATTGTTGCATACTGTGCCTTCTATGTCAGATTCATTCTCCCTCTGCCAGTCTACACTTGCAGAGCCCCCCAAAAAAAGATCGACGAAAGCGCTTTCACCCGTCCGACTCTTATCAGCCCCGTGCGGCCGAGGAGATTCATTGCTCGGCGCAGAGCCTCATCCGCATATCTTATGTTGCACGTTCTTCCCTATCGACACCTCCGCGTCCCGCTGACGCCCTGGAGCTTCCTCAGCCTCAGTGCGTAGGGAAGCCCGGAACCGGTTCCGACTCCGAAGAAGGACGATGGATTTCTGAAAAAGGACAACCTGATGTTGATGCTGCACGGGAAGCCGCTTTACGAGATCAGCTTCCCCAAATTCGACCCCTTTCAGTTGCGGGCCATACACAGACCAAAAGGAAATATGAACATGCGTAACTGCATTTTAGGTATCGCGCTCATGCTGGCGCAGGGAATGATTCCGTTGTCTGTCCAGGGAGAAGAGGCATTGAGAGAGGAGTTTCTTACCCCGCCTGCAAAGGCCCGGCCCCATACATTTTGGTATTGGATGAATGGCCGGATCAGCCGGGAAGGCATTACCGCTGACCTCGAGGCGATGCAGCGGGCCGGCATTGGCGGGGCGGTGATTTTTAACATTGGCGGTCATGGCGGCAGCGGATGGGTCAAGGTGCTCAGCCCCGAGTGGCGCGAGTTGATGCAGCACGCGATCCGCGAGGCAGGACGCCTGGGGATCGAGATCACGCTCAACAACTCGATGGCCGGCTGGTCCAGCAGCGGCGGTCCGTGGATCAAACCCGAGCTGGGCATGCAAAAGATCACCTGGAGCGAAACGGAGGTGCAAGGCGGGACTTTGTTCGATGGGGTGCTGTCGCCGCCGCCGACAAATCTCGACTATTACCGCGATGTTGCGGTGCTGGCCTTCCCCACGCCCGCATCTGAGCGCACGCCCGATCCGGTGCCGATTCTCACGGCGAGTGACCCTAAATTTAACCCTGCAAAGTTGGTCGTCGGTAAGTCCGTCTCAGTTGGTGGCCGCAATTGGGATGCTCCACAGGCCGCAACCGTTTCGGAGGCCGTTTTGGCCCCGGTGGCAAAAGGACAGGAGCGCTTTATTCGGATGGAATACACCGAGCGCTTTGCCCCTCGCTCGTTGCACTTGGCTTTCGGAGACTCCGGCGTCAGGGGGACGTTCCAGACGTCCTCTGACGGGACGAACTGGCGGGATGTCCAAGCCTTCACCCCCCGCACTCGTGCTCCAGTGGACTTAGCCTTTGCCGTCGAACCGGCTCGTCATTGGCGGGTGGTCTTCGCGGAGGGAGGCTCGCTCAGTTTGACGGCACTGCATCTAAGCGCCCGCAGCCGGATTGGCGAGTGGACTGGCAAAGCCATGTTCGACCCCTTTGGAATCGACAAACCATCCTTCAGCGGGATCGTTGCCTCGGACACGGATCTCATCCGCCGGGATCAGATTCTCGATCTGACGGATAAGCTGGATGCCTCCGGCCGCCTGCGCTGGGAAGTGCCAGCGGGCGATTGGACGATCCTGCGTTTTGGTCACACGCCTACCGGTTCTCAAGTAGGCCCCGCCGATGAAGGCGGGCGCGGGCTGGAATGTGACAAGCTCAATCCCGCCGCATTGGAGACGCATTTCAAGCATTCCCTCCAGCCCTGGTTCGACGACAAGGAACTCAATCCCCTCATCCAGTATGTCCATGTGGATAGCTACGAGCGGGGAGCGCAGAACTGGACGGCCCGTTTTCCCGAGGAGTTTAAGCAGCGGCGACGATACGACCTTCGGAGCTTCCTTCCTGTGCTCACCGGGCGGGTGGTCGACAGCGTCGAGGAGTCAGAGCGGTTCCTGTGGGATTTCCGCAACACCGTGACCAGCCTGATGCACGAGAACTACTTCGGCCGGATGCAGCAGCTTTGTAAGGAAGCTGGCAAACGCTTGAGCTGTGAACCGTATCATCAGACTCAGTTCAACAACGTTTCTGCCGGGGGATTGGTGGATATTCCCATGTGCGAGTCTTGGCATGGCGAAGCGCCCGCTGGTCCCTACTGGCATAAGTTAGGGGCCAGCCCTGCCCATGTGTATGGAAAGAATATTGTCGGATGCGAAGCCTTTACGGCCAACACCCGATTCGGCGGCGATTGGAGCACCGACTTCTGGGATATGAAGCCGTTCGGCGATGCAATGTTCGCTGGTGGAGTTAACCGAATGTATTTCCACGTGTATACGCATCAGCCTTGGATGAATGCGGCACCGGGCCAGACCCTGGCGGTCTTCGGCACCCACTTTGAGCGGACCAACACCTGGTGGGAACAGATGCCCGCCTTCACCGACTATATCAGTCGCTGCCAACACCTGCTGCAGCAGGGGCGGTTTGTCGCCGACGTGCTCTACTCCAGCGGAGAAAACTCCCCCAACGAGAGCCTTGGTCCCACCGGGGCGATGGCGCTGCCCAGTGGCTACGACTACGACGTGTGCGATGCGAATGTGATCCTCAACCGCCTGAGGGTTGAGGGTGGGAAGCTGGTGCTGCCTGAAGGGGGCAGCTATCGGCTGCTGGTGCTGCCGGAAGATACGGCGATGACTCCGGCGATGGTCAGCCGAATCGGAAACTTGGTGCAAGCCGGAGCGGTTGTCGTAGCTCCCAAGCCGACCCATTCGCCTAGTTTGACCGATCAGCCCCAATCCGATAGTCAGGTGCGAGAATTGGCGGAAGCGATCTGGGGCAATTGTGATGGGAAAAAGGCCACCGTGCGAAGCTATGGCCAAGGAAGACTCTTCTGGGGCATGCCGATATCCCAGGTTCTTTCCCTCTGTGGCATTCAACCGGACGTGGAAACCCCGACCGGCAAGCCTCTGGTGCGCTACATCCATCGGCAACTCAAGGAAGGGGAGTTCTATTTCCTCGCCAGTTCATCGCTTCAGGCGCAGGCGATGGATGTCGTCTTCCGGACTGCAGAGGGCACGCCGCAACTCTGGGACCCGATCAGGGGCCGGATTCGTCCTCTCCCGCAGTTCCGCCGCGAGAATGGTCGGACGATCCTGTCACTTCAATTTGCACCGCAGGAGAGCTATTTTGTGGTGTTCCGGAAGGAAGGGCAGAAAGAAGCAAAAAACCTAGAGCTTAAAACCCGGAATTTCGCAGAGGTCAAGCCGGTGCAAGAACTCAGCGGCCCGTGGGAGGTGCAGTTCGATCCGAAATGGGGCGGACCAGAGAAGCCGGTGACTTTTGAAAAGCTTGAGGACTGGACGCACCGCCCGGAGAGCGGGATCAAGTATTACTCCGGCACGGCGACCTACCGCAAGAGCTTCGAAATGCCGGGGGACGTGCAGGGCCTCACGCTTTACTTGGACCTCGGCAAGATCAAGAACGTGGCGCAGGTTCGGCTCAATGGTCAGGCACTGGGGATCGTTTGGTGCGCTCCGTGGCGCGTAGAGATCACCTCCGCGGTCAAACCCACGGACAACCAGTTGGAGATCGACGTGGTGAACCTGTGGCCCAACCGAATGATCGGCGACGAACAGTTGCCAGCCGACTGCGAGTGGGGCACCGGCGACTGGGTGCTGCTCAAACGGCTGCCGGACTGGTTCGTCAAGGGCGAGCCGCGGACCAGCGGCCGCTATACCTTCATGACCCACAAGCCCTGGACCAAGGACTCTCCCTTGCTGGAATCCGGACTGCTCGGGCCGGTGACGATCCTGAAAGCAGAATAAACGCAAAGAAAAACAGAAGGGATTTCCGACGAAGAATTACCCAGAACCGAATTGAACTCCTTGATCGTCGTTTTCAGTCTCGCGCTTTTCTGCGTCACGGCAGCCGTGACCTACATCTGGCCAACTCGTCCTTGCGAGACCACGTTTGAAAAGGAGGTGCCCCCGGAACAGCGGTTCAATACTACGCTGCACCGGCGCTTCAAACCACACTCGGCTACCATCAGCGGATTCACGGCCGAACTCCACCTCGAGCGCGCCCAGTCGCAGGACCCACCCGAACATCACGAAGAGAAGGCCCACAACGAACTGGGGGCCCGCTGGCTTCGCGTGCCGGAAGCGTCCCTATGAAATTTGTTGCATGATGTGTCTTCTATGTCAAATTCAGCTATTCTGCTAGCCTTCAACTGCAGAGTCTCCCCTCAAATAATGAACGGTGCTCCCTTCACCTGACCGACTCCTCTCGGCAATGTGCGGCCGAGAGAACCCATCGCCCCGCGTACATCCTCATTAACTACCTTATGTTGCACGTTCTTTCCCTCCCACGACGGCAGGTTCTGCTCGCTCTCTGGAGCCTCCTCAGCCTCAGTGCGTGGGGAAGTCCTGAACCGGCTCCAGCTCCGAAGAAGGACGATGGATTTCTGAAAAAGGACGGCCCGGTGTTGATGCTGCACGGAAAGCCGTTTTACGAGATCAGCTTCAACAAATTTGACCTCTTCTGGCAAATGCTCGCGGCGGAATTCGGGAGGAAGAATTTCGGACCGGATCCGCTCGCGGCCGCCGAGCGATCGCTGGCCACGTTGAATAGCTTCGGTTTCAAAACCATCCGGCTCTTCCTTTTCGACTACGGCAGCATCACCCTCTACCGCGAGCCGGAAACGCAGCTGCGCTACATCCAGACCGTGGACCGGATGCTCGACCTCTGCGACAAATACGACATCCGTGTCGTCGCCTGCCTTGGGCTCGGCGACGAGAAATACGCCCGGGCGGCGGGCGAGACGCGGGTCGATCTCGTCGCCAACAGGGACTCGCAGGCCCGGAAACTCGCGGAAGCCTACGCCCGCACGATCGTCGAGCGCTACAAGGAGCGGCCGACGATTGCGATGTGGGAAATTCAGAACGAACTCCTCCTTGCGGCCGACATCGGCGGACGGGAACGCGTGTGGAACAAGCAGGCGATCCCGACGCTCACGGAGGTGGCGAGATTCCACCGGGAGATGTCCGATTTCATTAAGGCCATCGACCCGAACCATCTCACGACGACTGGCGACAGCTACCGCACCTCGCTCTGGCATCAGAACCAGTTCGTCGAACATGGAGCCACCAAGAGCATGTGGACCATCGACTCGTGGGAGCAGCTCTCTACATCGGTCGCCAAAGCCCA
>JAIYAZ010000004.1 GCA_027488755.1 Verrucomicrobiaceae bacterium
AAGCCGCTTCATGCCGGCACGCTATCACAATCTCCGCGGGACGAAAGGGCGGCATACTCGGCCAGAAGCGCCTCCCCGGGCGGCCGCGCCGGATCGTAAACGCCGGCAATCCCCGCGAGGATCTCCGCCGCGAGCCGTTCCCGGTCGGGTGCCCCTCCGCGCCGCTCCCGGGCCACCGAGGTTGCCGACGTTTGCAGTTCGAGCGGAAAGTCCCCGGTGGCGTGCATCACGTTCACTCCGATGCCGACCACCACAAAGGCATCCCGCCCCGCGCGCGCCTCGCTGAGAATGCCCGCCAGCTTTCGCCCCCCGACGTAGATATCGTTCGGCGGCTTGATCCGCCCCGCGATGCCCTCCGCGCTCCGCAGGGCCCGGACCACGGCCACGGCAATGAGCGGAGTCATCTGAGGGTAATCCGCCGCCGCCCAGTGCGGTCGCAGCAGCAGCGAAAACCACAGGCCCAGCCCCGGCCGGGAATCCCACACGCGCCCAAACTGCCCGCGCCCGCGTGTCTGCGTCTCCGCGAAGGCCACAAACCCCTCCGGCTCCCCGCCCTCCGCGGCAAGGCGCACAAGGTCGTTCGTGGACGCCGTTTCGCGAAATACCCTCACCCGCCACGGCCCCCCGGGCGGTGCCAGTCGGTCGCGGTCGAGCAGCTCAGGCATCGGCCGTCAGCTCCAGCGAGAGATCCAGCGCCCGGGCGGAATGCGTGAGCGCGCCGATGGACACAAAGTCCACCCCGGTCCCGGCCACCTCGCGAATGTTCGCGAGCGTGATGCCCCCGCTGGCCTCAAGCTGCACGCCGGCCGGCCGCGCCGCCACGGCCCGGCGCATCTCCGCGACCGGCATGTTGTCGAGCAGCACCACGTCGATGCCCGGAATCGCAAAAAACGCCAACGCCTGCTCCACCGTGTCGGCCTCAACCTCCACGCGCAGTCCCGCCGCGCGGGCCGCGGCGACCCCGGCCGCAAGCGCGGGCCCGGTCAGCCCCCCGGCGAGGTGGTTGTCCTTGACCATGACCATGTCGTGCAGGCCAAGGCGGTGATTCGTCCCGCCCCCGGCCCGCACCGCGGCCTTTTCGAGCAGGCGAAAGCCGGGCGTGGTCTTGCGGGTGTCGAGCAGGCGGCAGCCCGTGCCCGCGATGGCCTCGACGTAGCGGCGGGTGAGAGTGGCCACGCCGGAGAGGCGCTGCAAAAAGTTCAACGCCGTGCGTTCGCCGGTGAGCAAGGAACCCAGCGCGCCGTGAACGCGCAAAACCTCATCGCCCGGCCGCAGCTCCGCCCCGTCCTCGCGCGGACACGCAACGTCCAGCGTGGCATCCACGCGGCGAAACACCTCCGCCGCGACGTCCGCCCCCGCCAGCACGCCGGCCTCCCGCGCGACAATCACCGCGACGCCGCGCCGCGCCGCGTCGGTGAAGTGTCGCACGGTCACATCCCCCGCGCCGACATCCTCCGCGAGCGCGAGATCGATGATGTCGGGCCGGCTGCTCATGCCGCCAGCGGAGGCAAATCCAGCAACTGTCGCTGCCACGCCATCAGCGCGGGCTCGTTCAAATCAATCGAGACCGCCTCCAGCGCACTGCGCGGGGCAATGATGGCCGGGTCCATTCCGAGGTCCGCCGCCACCCGGTCGCGCACGACCTTGAGCTCATCGAAACGCCGCACCTGCTCATGCGTGCGCCGTTTGCCGCGCTTGCGCTCCGGCCGCGGCCACTCGGCCTCGGGCACCTGCAGCGCCAGGGCCAGCGTGACCTCGAAACTGCGGCGGCGGCGATTGTGCATGCGCGGGGTGCCAAAGGCGCGGCCCGCGGCGGCGCACTCCGCGACCTTGAGCAAGTCCTCGTTGCCGAGCACGTGAAACGGCGGGCGGTTCCACGCGCGGGCCTCCGAGTCGCGCCAGAACCAGAGCACGCGCAGAATCGATTGCGCCCTCGGGCCGAGCCGCGCGTAGCCGGAGATGCGCCACGCGTTGTCCTCGTCGCGCTCCCGCACTTCGCGCGAAGCAGCCACCATGCGGTCCCGGGACTCGGTGAACCAGTCCCAGCGCCCGAGCCGATGCAACTCTGCCTCGATCCGCTCGGCGAGCTCGAGCAGAAATCGCGTGTCGTTCATCGCGTAGTCGATCATCTCGGGCGGCAGCGGACGCCGGGCCCAGTTCGCCTTCTGCGAGGACTTGGAGAGCTTGATCCCGAAATGCTTCTCGACCAGGGCCCCGAGGCCGAGCTGATCCACGCCGCAGAGCCGCGACGCGATCATCGTGTCGAAGATTTCGCGCGGCTCAAAGACCCCGACGCGACGCAGCAGGCGCAGATCGTAGTCCGCGCCGTGAAACACCGCGCGCTTGTCGGCGACCGCGTCGAGCAGCGGCTGCACGGGCAGATCCGCCAGCGGGTCCACGAGAATGTGCTCGGTCGGCGTGCTGATCTGAATCAGGCACAGCTTCTCGAAGTAGCAGTGCAGGCTGTCCGCCTCGGTATCAAACGCGATAACCGGAAGGTCAGCGATGCGGTCGAGCAGTTCCTCGAGCCCGGCGGAGTCGGCGATCAAGGCTCGGCGATGAACTTGTCCTTCGGCGGCAGCGGAGGAGTGTAGCGGGCGCGGGGTTCCCGCACCTGCGTGGA
>JAIYAZ010000141.1 GCA_027488755.1 Verrucomicrobiaceae bacterium
CTCAGCTCCAACGCGACGCTCTCGATTAACATCGGCGGCCTCACCACCTCCACCGCGTTCCAGGAAATCGCGACCTCCACGCGCTACAGCAACGTCATCGTGAGCGGCAACGTCCTGCTTGACGGCAACCTCCAGCTCACCTTCCTCAACGGCTTCACCCCCGCCGTCTCCGACGCCTTCACCATCCTCACCAGCACGGCGGGCGCGGTGAGCGGCACCTTCGCCAACGCCGCGTCAAACTACACGCTCACCAGCGGAGACTTCAGCTACGACTTCGGCGTCACCTACAATCCCAACAACGTCACCCTCATGCTTAACGCCATCTCGCCCGTTCCCGAGCCCTCCGTGCTCGCGCTGCTCGGCCTCGGCGCCCTGTTCGTCCTCACCCTGCGCCGCCGCCGCGTCAACGGCTAACGTCAATTCCTCCCTCATCCATCCGCCGCCGGCCACTCCCCGCGGCAGCTTTTTTCCGGACGCAATGGCCCGCTCCCGCTCTTCCAAGGGGGCACGGGCGTCATGCCCGTGGGTCCTGATTCGGTTCCCTCCCTCCGTGCCCTTCGTGTTCTCCGTGGTTAAAATCCCTTGTCGCCTTCCTCTCCTCAGGTCGGCCATTTTCTCTGAACCCGCGAAATTTTTTTTGGTTATCGAAAAAAATCTTGCGAAAATTGCAACTCATCACCTAATCTTTTTCCGTTCTCTCCCCCAGAGAGGTTTTACCCCCAAATCTACCCCCTTTTTGACCAACCCTTCCCACGGGCTTGTTCTCTTCCCTCCTCATTCTATGAAGTTATCCCCCCCTCCAGCTCGATTCCGTCCCCCGTTTTGCGCTCCGCGCCACCTGCTAGCCGGACTTATATTGGTCGGAGCTGGAGTCATGCACGCTGCAGACATCACGTGGAATTCTGCGAACTACACCGCCGGCAACGCCTTCGCCACCGGCGCGAACTGGGTGGGCGGAGTGGCCCCCGGTGCCTCCGATGTGGCGGTCTTCAACAATCCGGGCGACCAGTTGATCTCGTTCGTCAACAATGCCCCTTTGGGCGGCATGCTATTCAGTAGTAGCACAAACTTGACGAACAGCTATGTGTTCAACTCGGGCGGAGTTAACGGCTTCAACTTGACCTCGGGCGCATCGATCCAGACGGACAACACATTTCGTGGGATAGTTGGGATCGCCACGACTACAGGCGGAACCGATGCCTCGTTTCTCGTAAATAGCAGTGCGTCTATCTCTTCAAATGGCTCAGCAGGATCTGGCGTTATCATCGGGCGCGTTGCCACGGCGACGAATGCCGGAGCAGTGACACTCACTCTGGACGGCACGAATAGTGGCTTCCGAGGGCAGTATGGGAACATTGTTTCCGGCACTATCATGCAGGGCAGGGGGTCAACCTTCGCTGCCGCCACCAGCGGCAACACCACGATGACAGTCGGGAGCAATGCGTCCTTAGCTGTAGGACAATTCATTTATGGAAATGCCAACATCGCCGCAGGCACTACCATCACCGCGATCAGCGGAAACAGTGTGACTCTTTCTGCCGCTGCGATCGGAACCGGAAATGTTACAAGCACATCCTACGCCGACGCGGGCACGTCACTCCAACTCGTTAAAAATGGCACCGGGACTTGGGTCCTTGGCTCTGCCAACACCTACGCCGGCGGAACCACCATCAACGCGGGAACGCTGGTTGTAAGCAACGCGACGGCCATGGGCACAACCGGGGCCATTACCATCGGCGGCAATTCCACGATCATCACCACGGCTGCGCTCACGGACCCTTCTTCCCGTATCACCATCAACGACGGGGCCACGCTCACGTTCGACACGGCGGGCAACAGCCAAACTTGGAGCAGTGTCTTGGGCAACTCCGGCGGCAACAATACGGCAGGGCTTACCAAAACCGGGCTCGGTCAGCTGGGTTTGACTTTGGCGAATGGCGCGAAACAGACCTACAAGGGCGACACGACGATTAACGCGGGCCTTCTCTTTGTGAATGGTGCCAGCCAGACAAGCAACTTTTCTAATCTCATTGATTCGTCGTCCCGCTTGGTTCTTGGGGGGGGGTCGTTTTACTACAGTGGCAATAGCACGGTCACCAGCAATCAAACATTTGCCTCCACTATCCTCAATCCGGCCGTCTCGGAGTTTCGAGCCGCCGCAGGGTCTGGTGTAAACAACATTGATTTCGGAACGATTACCCGAAACGCAGGCGGTCTGCTCAATATTACTACGGCCTCAAACTTCTTTTACGCCGCCACAGGAACGACCAACAGTGCCGGCGGCTTGGTCAAAGGCGTGATTAATGGCAACGACTTCGTGAGAAATAATGGAACCAATCTGGTAGCCTCGTCATATACGACCACGAATAACGCGTCCGCTTGGACCAGTCCCACCGCAAACTACACCACCAACGGAACGGTCACTGGCTCGGTTGGGAACGCCACCATCAATTCGCTCCGATTTAACAGCGCATCGAACCAGAATGTCACCATCACCGGCACATTAGCGGTCAATGATGGCATTCTTTTCACCTCAAACATCGCTGCTAATAGCTCCCAGGTCAGCGGCGGCAACCTGACCGGCCCCTCAGGCGGCGGTGACCTCATCATCGTTAACAACAACAACCGCAACCAACTCGGTCACAGCACCATTAGTTCGACGATCGTTGACAATGGCGGAGCCACCGGCCTCGTCCTGCTCAACAGCGGCACTTCGGGCAACACGATGTATCTCACTGGGAACAACAGCTACACCGGGAACACGACGATCGGCGGGGGCACCAATAACAGCTCCGGATCCCACATCGTGCTCGTCGGCGGCGCCGCGGGTGCAAGTATCGGTAGCGTTGGCGCTACGGTTCTTGTGAACGGTGGCACCGGCGGCAACAGCAACATTCTGCGGGTCGGTAACGCGGACGCCACGGGTGATGTAAAGGGCTCCATTGACCTTCGAAACGGCCGTCTGTCGCTGAACCGCACGGATTCCTTTACCCTCAGTGCAACGGTTGGTGGCACGACGACAATGGGCTTTATCAGCATGGATAACACCGGCAACGCGACCGTGAATCTTGCCTCGGGAGTCAATTCCTTCGCTTCGCTCACCTCCACGGCGGCAGGCACGCTGAACCTGTCTGGAACGGGAACCTACAACTTTAACACTGGATGGACCGGCTTCAATGCGGGTTCCACGTTTAACTACAACAGCGGCACCTACTACTTTGGAGCGACGACAAATGGTGGCGTCGTCGCAAACCAAGTTATCAACGGTGCGAATGTGACACTGGCCGGAGGCCGCTACTTTGGCAGCGGCGGGGGGAACCTCACTCTCAACTCCGGTAGCTTCAAGGTGAACGGCACCTCGATCAACATGGAGAACAACGGGGCAAATAACGTGGTCATCAATGTGAACGGCGGCACGTTCATCACCACACCAAATACCAACACAGGTAGCCTATTCTCCCTAGCGATCGGCAGTGGCACCGCGTCTGCGACCGGCAACTCCACGTTCAACCAATCGGGCGGCAATGTGAATATCGGTGTTCCGGAAAACAATTTGGTCGCCACGACGAACGTCAACGCCGCTATGGCCATCGGAGCGTTGGGAAGCAACCACACGTCGACCTATAACCTCTCCGGGGGCACGCTGAGGGTCTTCGGGGGCATCACAACCCAGGGTGCACCTACAACGGGTAGCAATAACTTCAACTGGACCGGAGGGACCCTCACCACGGTCAGCTACAACGGCTCGTTCCTGCTCAGCAACAGCTCAAACAACACGCTCGTGCAAAACGGCGCCACTACCGTGATGTCTCCCGGTGACCTCTACGAGGGTCGCCAGTATACCGGCCGCACCGCCATTGCTGGAAACTACACGATCAATGCGGGCACGGTGGCTATCGGCATTAACGGCACGACGGCGGCTGGCAGCTTCCACGAGACTACGGCGAACCGCTACGACCAGATCACCGTTACCGGCTCGACCGTCCTCGGCGGTCGTCTCGCGCTCTCCACCTATGGTTACATCCCGCCGAACGACACGACGACCCTTTACAACATTCTGGTCGGCGGAAACGCGACAACCAGCGCAGTCACCGGCACCTTCACCAATGGCCAGACGGCCACCGGCGGCAATACCCGCGTGGTCCTTGCGGACGGACTTTCTTCGATGCTTGTTGCGGTGAACAATACCGCAACCGCCGGGCCGACCGGTGGTCTGACCAACGTCGGTCCCCGCACGGTCGCACTTGGCGGCTACCAAGCGGTAAATACCTACAACGCCACCACCGGCAGTTCGTGGGACGCCGCCAGCGCGGCCTCCTGGACAAACTTCGACGCCGGCGCGACGGCCTCACCCGCCACGCAGGCCTCTGGTGCCATCGCTCAGTTCGCCGATGGGGCGGGGACCAGCGTAGGAACCAACACGGTGAACCTTAACAGCACCCGCAACGTCCAAGGGGTTCAGTTTGCCAGCTCCACCGCCGCGAAGAATTACGACATCGTCAACGCCGGTTCCGGCGCGCTCATCCTCGACAACACGGCCAACAACGCCGCTGCCACCCTCGTGGACGGCAGCGCAGACGGAAATGCCAACTCGATCGGGGTGCCCATCACGCTCAACAGCAACCTCTCCGCCACCGTCACGAACGCGGGCACGACCCTCACCGTTTCGGGCATTATGAGTGGCAGCGGCCGCAGCGTGACCAAGCTCGGCGCGGGCACGCTCGTCCTCACCGGCAGCAACACCTACACCGGCTCCACCACGATCAGTGCCGGCACCCTCCAACTTGGCAACGGCGGCACGACCGGGTCACTCTCGGCCTCCAGTGCCATCGTTAACAACGGCACCCTCGCGTTCAACCGTTCGGATACCGTCACCCAAGGCACCGACTTCGCCTCCTCGATTAGCGGCACCGGCTCGCTCACAAAACTCGGCACCGGTAGCGTGGTTCTCAATGGCGCGAACACCTATACGGGGACGACGACGGTGAGCGCGGGAACGCTGGCCCTTACCGGCACCGGATCGATCAACAATTCGACCAGTCTGGTGATCGGCAATACGGCCGGAACGAAGTTCGATGTCACTGGCCTGAGTGGCGACGTCTCTTTGTCCTCCGCGATCACGTTCAACCTTGGTGCGACCACTGGCTCCAATGGCCTGTTCGACGCGACGGGCAAGGCGTTCAGCTACGGCAGCCAGAACATCACCTTCGCCTTCTCCACGGGACTCGCCGAAGGCAGCTACACCTACAACATCTTTGACTTCGCGAGTCAGAGTGGCTCCCTGAATGCGATTAACTTCACGGGTGGTTACACCGGTTCGACGGATTGGTCGGCTTTGACGGGCTCCGGATACACGCTGGATAACGCGACGTTTACCTTCGATGCCGCGAACGGTGTTCTGTCGGTAACGGCTGTCCCCGAGCCAAGCACCTACGCGCTGGGCGTCCTCGGCCTCCTTGGCCTACTGATGTTGGCGCGCAACCGCCGCCGCGCGATGCAGTAAGATTCCAAAAATTCAACCCATTCGACGGGCGGAGGGAGCAATCTCTCCGCCCGTTCCGTTTCCCGATCCCGACCGTGGGTCCTGATTCCAATTTCTCCTTCTTCCCTTTTCCTTGTCGCCTTCCTTCTCGTCCCCGCGCTTCCGCGTCCGCTTCGCTGTCCCTTTGTGTCTTCCGTGCCCTTGGTGGTAAAAATCCCCGCCCCCTTCGCCATCGCGGGATTTCTTGGAAAAGGTTGAAAAAAATCTTGCGAAACAGTTTCGCGAGGGCCAATACTTGAAATAGCCTCATCCGACCCTGCCTGTAACCCTAAATTCCCATTCTTCCATGAAACTCAAGTATTCTCGAGTTGTGCCTGCCTTTCGCTTTACCGCGCCGCTTGTTCTAGCTGTGGGCCTCTCCATCTATGGATCCAGCCAAGCCTTGGCGGCCAATGCTACTTGGAGTGGAGGGAGCGGGAACTGGACCGACACCGCGAATTGGAGTGCTTCGCCGGTCCCAGGCACCGGTGACACGGCGACTTTTACGAACTCCTCTGGCGCCAATGTCTATCTCAGTGGCAATCGCTCGCTTCTGGGATTTACCTTTAATGGCAGCGGGGCTACCACGGTTTTGGGTGGCACGAACTCGACTCCGGCTGATCAGGTCATTTCGCTGGGCGGAGCCGGGTCGAACCTCACTGTCAATAGCGGATCGGGAGAGGTGAGTTTTGGCGCGGTCGGAAGTGCTGGTGCCAAGGTGGAGTTTAGCGCGAACCCTACCTTCATCACGAACAACGGCAGCCTGGTCTTCAATAGCGCGGTTTCCGCAAACTCCGGTAATGCCTCCAAGGCGATCACGCTCGGCGGCAGCGGGAACACCTATTTCAACGGTGGCCTGAACAACAACACCGGCCCTGCCGTTACCAACCTCAGTCTCAATAACACGGGTCTCACCTACTTTAACGCCGCCAACACGATGAGCGGCAACATCACCTACGGGGGAAGCAGTAGCACAATGGTCAGTCTCATCCTTGGCAACGCCGCGGCCTTGCAGAGCGTGCAGAATGTTAGTGTCAACAGCTTTAACTTTCTTTCCCGGCTACGCTACGGCGCGGGTAGTTCTCTCAGTTACACCGGATCCGCTCCCGCTCTAAACTTGCTTGGTGTTTCAGCCAGTCCGACCTTGGATATTAGCTTGGATGGTTTCGATCAGCAGTTTTCCTCTGCCGCACTAAACCAGAAAGGCCAGCTTGTGGTCTCCAGCACAGGTGGAGTAGCCAAGATTTCCGTTACTGGCGCAACCACGTTCGGGGTCAATAACGGAAATCAGAGTGCGGTCCTCAATCCCCTCGGCTCGGCCAGTCTTTCCCTGAATGGGATTTCGACGTTCGCTAGCGACGGGGCGACCATCCGCACCCAGACCTTGTTGCTGGGCGGTTCTTCGACTGGTAGTGAGATCACCGGAGCAATATCCGGCGGAACAAACAGCACGATCACCCTCGTCAAAGCTGGAGGCGGCACGTGGACGCTCAAGGGAGCCAACACCTTTAACGGTTCCACCGCCACCACCAGCGTCTCCGGCGGCCGCCTCGTCCTCGACTACGGGAGCAATGATAACAGCAAGCTGGCCAACGATGCCGTCCTCTCTCTCTTGGGCGGCACCCTTGACCTCAGTGGGGGTAGCCACAACGAGCTCGTCCTCAGCACCACCGTCAATACTGGCGGTAGCCAAGTCACCCGCTCCAGTGGCAACTCCACCATCAACCTCGGGGCCATCACCTTCACCGGGGGATCGCTCAACGTCGGCGCCGACAATATCGCCACTACGACCACCACCAACACCAACGGCCGCCTCGGCATTGGCGCCGCCCGCGCCACCGTCGGCGGCACCACTTGGGCCAAGAACGATGGTTCCAATAACATCGTCGGTCTGGTCGACGGCGATTACACCGCATTGGCTTCCGCAAGTTCTGGAAACAATACCATGTTTAGCGTGACCGGAAATCTTTCTACGAATAGCACCATTCTTGGTTCGCTCCGGATCAAGACCGATGGGGATGGTCAGTCCCTTTCCATTACCGGTGGAACCGGGATGCAGCTAGGGAACGCATCGTTCAGTGGTTCTGGTGGTGGCCTGCCCCCGAAGGTGGGACAGTTTGTAAGTAGAGGTTAAGCGGGGATTGGTTGTGATGTTTGGTTGGTTTGTGGGTTTGAAGCAAGTCCCGACGGAAGGAGCCCGGAGGGCGA
>JAIYAZ010000087.1:0-12500 GCA_027488755.1 Verrucomicrobiaceae bacterium
CTTCCCGCGCGCGAGTCCCTCGAACTCAACCGCGCCATCTACGGCATCGACCGGACGGATTTTCAACGCACCGTCGATGAGCTCACCGCGATGCTCGACGTGCGCGACAAACTGGCCGTGATGGTCCGCGAACTCAGCCTCGGCGAGCGGATGAAGTTCGAGCTCATCGCCGCGCTGCTCCATCACCCGAAGGTGCTTTTCCTGGATGAACCGACCATCGGTCTGGACGTGATGAGCCAGAAAAAGGTGCGCGAGTTTTTGAAGGCCTACAATGCCGACAACCACCTCACCATCCTGCTCACCAGCCACTACATGCAGGACATCGAGGAACTCTGCGCCCGCGTAATCCTCATCGACCACGGGCGGATTTTTTTCGACGGCCCGCTCGATGCCGTCACGGAGCGCTTCGCCACGACGAAGGTTGTGGAGGTGGAATTCACCCAGCCCTGCGCCGAGGACTTCGCTCCGCTCGGCACCGTGCTCGAAGCAAGCCCGCTGGCCATCAAGCTCGAAGTGCCCCGAGCCGAGGTGGCCGAGGCCTGCCGGCGCATCTTCGCTCGAGCGGCCGTGGCCGACCTCTCGGTCAACGAGATACCGATCGAGGAGGTCATCCGCCGCACGTTTGGCGAGCAGCAGGCGCGCGGCAACTAGCCGATCTTTGGGTCGCCCACGTCGGAGGTGGCATCCCCGTCGGCATCGGAATCGCCCGCGTTGCCGCGGCCGTCTCCATCCATATCGCCGTCCTTCGAGTTGGTCACGCCATCCCCGTCGATGTCGCGGTCGCGGCCATTGGCCACGCCGTCGCCATCGCAATCCCGATCGCGGCCATTGCGGCGGCGGTCGCCATCAATATCCTTGTCGCGGCGGTTCGGCACGCCGTCGCCATCCACGTCGCGATCGCGGGCGTTCGGCGTGTTGTCGCCGTCGCAGTCACGATCCACACCGTTGCTCAAGCCATCATCGTCCACGTCGCCATCGCGGGAATTGTCCTCGCCGTCGCCGTCAATGTCGTCATCCCGGCGGTTCGGCACGCCGTCGCCGTCACAATCGTCATCGTCGCCGTTGCGAACCCCGTCCCCGTCGCTGTCGGTATCGTCGCCGTGGCGGTTGCCGCCTTTGTCCTTGTGACCTCCCCGGTGGTTGTCAAAAACCCCATAGGACGCATACACCCAGCCAGGGAACTCACCGTCCTCGTCGCCGGGCAGCCCGCCCTCGGTGGGATCAAACTCGCCGTCGAAGCCAAAGTCATCGGTTTCGTCCTCGAAATCCTCGCCCAAATCGTCGCCAAAATCCGGCTCGTCAGTCTCGTCGTCCGCAAAGTCCGATTCGTCGTCCGCACCGTCCTCAAGGAGGACATCGTCCCCGTCCTCAATCACCTCAATCACATCACCCACGGGCGCATCCTGTGCGCGAGAGACCGGGAGTCCCCAGGAAGCCAATTGAAGGGCAAGCAGGCCCGTAAGAAGAACGCGTTTGGACATGGGAGGGAGAGGTGAGAACGACTCAAATTGAGTCTTATCTGGATCCATAATCCCGTCCGCCGGAAAACGCCAGCCGAAAAGCCCCCCTCACCGGTCGGGACGATCCACGCCCGCCTGCCGGCACGCCTCGGCAAAACTCGACTCCCGCTCCAGCAGCGAAGCCAGGTAACGATCCACCGGCGGAAGTTCCGCCGCCCTCGCAAAAGCCTCCGGCCGCTCAAGGCGCGAGAACAACGCCCGGGCAATCTGCCGGCGCGGCACGGCTTTCTCCCCATACCCACCCGGCTTGTTGCTCGACCAGAAACGCACAAACTCCTCCCCCGCACGCCATTCCGTCCCGAAAAACACCACCAAATGCCCCCGCTCGTGCGCGCCCACCGCATCGCGCCAGAAAATTTTCAGAAAATCCCCCGGCCGAGCCGCCGCCCAATCCGTGAAATTCCTCCCCGCGCCAAGCGCGGCAAACAAACACGCCGCCCCCGGCCCGTTCGCATTCCAGCGCCCCCAGACGCCCACGCCATCGCGCTGCTCCCGCGGAGGCAAAGCCGCCAGCGCCTCCGGCGACAACGAAACCACCCCCGCCCGCCGCGCCTGCTCAATCACCTTGAGCAGCACCAGATACGTCGCCCCCGAGCAATAACTAGGCCGCGCCCGCCCCGGCAGCACCACCAGACCGCCCCCGCGCGCCTCCACCGCCGCCCGCAGCCGCGCCCCCGCCTCACTCGTCGTCGCATACCCCCCGCCCGCCGGCATCGCCCGCGTCGCCGCCAGCACCGCCGCATTCCAATCCTGCGCCCCGGCCCCGGCAACCAGCCCCAGCCAGCAACCGAGCACGCGCAGAATTCTCATTGTGACCATGACATGAACCAATACCGTGCCCCCATGCGCGCAACACGGATTTTCGGCCTCGCTCTCGCCGCCGCCGTCCTGCTCCTCCTCGCCTGGCTCGTCAACTGGCTCCTCCCCCGATCCCCGCTCCCCCCGAGCGGCGGCCTCTATTTCCCCGGCGAACTCGTCCTCGACGTGCCCCAATTTTTCCAGGCCGACCCCCGCTGGGGCACCCAACCCCTCGGCCCCACCCCCGCCACCCTCGCCGCCGAAGGCTGCGCCCTCGCCTCCGCCGCCATGGTGCTCGCCAGCTACGGCGTCGATGTCGACCCCGGCCGCCTCAACGCCTTCGTCACCCAGGCCCGCGGCTTCACCCCCCAGGGCTGGCTCCACTGGGAGGCCGCCGGCGCCTACCCCCCCGCCCTCGCCCGCAAGGCCTACGAGGACGACCCCTCCTTCGCCCTCATCGACCGCAACCTCCTCCGCCGCAACCCCGTCATCATCCGCGTCCGCTACCCGAGCGGCATCACCCACTTCGTCGTCATCGTCGGCAAAAGCGGCTTCGACTACCTCATCCGCGACCCCGGCGCCGGCGGCTCCCGCGGCATTTACCCCCTCCGCGAATTCGGCCGCCCCATCGAAGCCCTCCGCTTCTACGAGCGCGCCGCCCCCGGCACCGCCACCTGGACACCCCCCGCCGAAAACCCGTGACATAAATCGCCCCAATTTTGGTTTGAAGTGCGGGCCGAAAAAATGGTGACTATCCCGAGTCGATCCGACCTATGAATAAATCCCTGTTGATTGTCCCGGCAGCCATGGCCCTCGTGCTTCTCGCCGCCTGCGAAGAGGAATCCCGCCCTCGCACGCGCCAAGACACCGCCGCCACCACCGGATCGAATAACTACGGCTACCAGCAGGCCACCCCGGGCACCGCGACCGACTTCGTCACCGACGCCACGCCGTCGCCCTCGCCCTCCCCCGAGCCCGCTCCCACCCTCACCGACGCCGCGCCCACGCCCACGCCCGCTCCAGCCGTCGGCGGCGCCCCCGAGCAGCGCACCCTCCCCTACGGCACGCCCGTCGCCGGCAAACCCGGCTTCGTCACCAGCCCGCACGCTCCCTACGCCGGCTACGTCGACGTCCGCGGCTTCCCGCCCAACACCGAAGTCAAAGACCCCTACTCGGGTAAGATCTTCCTCGTCCCCTGAGCTCCGAGCCTCCCTGCCACCCGGTCGCCATCCTCGGCCCCGGCCTCATCGGCGGCTCGCTCGCACTCGCCCTCCAGGCGCGCTGGCCCGGCGCGGACATCCGCCTCTGGGCCCGTCGCGAAGCCTCCCTCGAAGCCCCGCGTAACTCCGGCTTCGCCCACGCCTGCACCACCGACCTCCCGCGGGCCGTCACCGGCGCCCGCATGATCGTGCTCTGCACCCCCGTGGAAACCATGGCCGAACTCGCGGCCGCCCTGGCCCCCCACCTCGCACCCGACGCCGTAGTCACCGACGCCGGCAGCGTCAAGGGCAGCGTCGTCGCCGCCTGCGAACCCCTCCTCGGCCCCCGCTTCGTCGGCGCCCACCCCATCGCCGGCTCCGACCGCAACGGCTTCGCCGCCGCCACCGCCGACCTCTACCAGGGCGCCACCTGCGTGCTCACCCCCACCGCCCGCACCAGCCCCGCCGCCCTCGCCCGCACCCGCGAACTTTGGAGCGCCGCCGGATGCCGCCTGGTGGAACTCCCGCCCCAGACGCACGACGCCGCCCTCGCCCGCACCAGCCACCTCCCGCACACCGTCGCCTCCGCCCTCGCCGCCCTCATCGAGCGCCACGTCCCGGAATGGCCCGTCCTCGCCGGCGGCGGCTACCGCGACACCACCCGCGTCGCCCTCGGCCACGCGGATCTCTGGACGGGAATTCTGCTCGCGAACCGCCGCGAAATCGCGACTTCGGTTGCGGAATTAACCGAAATCCTGCAAAACATCCGTGCCGCGCTCGAAGCCGGCGATGCGGATGCCATCCACGCCCTGCTCGCCGAAGGCCGCTCCGCCCGGCAGAAATTCGATGTCCTTTAAGGTTACCAAATCCGCCCCGCTCCGTGCCGAACTCGTCGTCCCCGGCGACAAAAGCATCTCGCACCGCGCCATCATGCTCGGCGCCCTCACCAACGGCCCCTGCGTCATCACCAATTTCCTCGAGGGCGAGGACTGCCTCTCCACCATGGCCGCCATGCGCAAGCTCGGCGTCACCATCGAACACCCCGAGCCCGGCACCGTCATCGTCCACGGCACCAAAGGCCGCTTCACCGCGCCCGACTCCGACCTCGACTGCGGCAACTCCGGCACCACCGTCCGCCTGCTCTCCGGCATCCTCGCCGCCCAGCCCTTCCGCACCCGTCTCACCGGCGACGCCTCGCTCTCCAAGCGCCCCATGCGCCGCGTTATCACCCCGCTCAGCCAGATGGGCGCACGCCTCTCCGCCAACGGCGAACGCGACACCCTCCCGCTCATCGTCGACGGCGGCCCCCTCACCGGCATCCGCTACGAAATGCCGCACGCCAGCGCCCAGGTCAAAAGCGCCCTGCTCCTCGCCGGCTTGTTCGCTTCCGGTCGAACCACCGTCGTCGAGCCCGCGCCCTCCCGCGACCACACCGAGCGCATGCTCGAGTATTTCCAGGTCCGCCCCGTGCGCCAGGGCAACGAAATCTCCATCCACGGCGGCCAGACCCTTGAGTCCCGCGACTTCCAGGTCCCCGGCGACATCTCCAGCGCCGCCTTCTGGCTCGTTGCCGCCGCCGCCCGCCCCGGCGCCCGCCTCCACATCGACAACGTCGGCCTGAACCCCACCCGCACCGGCATCCTCGCCGTCCTCGTCCGCATGGGCGCCCGGCTCCGTGAGATCGTCGAACGGAACGAGGGCGAACTCAGTGGCGTCATCGAAATCGAAGGCGCCAACCTCACCGGCACCGTCATCGAGGGCGAAGAAATCCCCAACGTCATCGACGAAATCCCCGCCCTCGCCGTCGCCGCCGCCCTCGCCCAAGGCACCACCACCATCCGCGGCGCCAGCGAACTGCGCGTGAAGGAAACCGACCGCATCGCCGCCATCGCCACCAACCTCCGCGCCATGGGCGTCACCGTCACCGAGTTCGACGACGGCATGGAAATCGTCGGCGGCGCCCGCCTCCGCGGCGCCCGCCTCACGAGCTTCGGGGATCACCGCATCGCCATGGCCTTCGCCATCGCCGGCCTCTTCGCCGAGGGCGAAACCCTCATCGAGGATGTCGAGTGCGTCGCCACCTCCTACCCCACCTTCGAAAAAACCCTCAACCTCGTTCGCGCCGGCAAGCCGTTCCGCCAGATCCCATCGGAGGAACGTGGCACCGTGGGAGCCAGCGTGCTCCGGAGTCGGTCCGAAAATCCCCTATGACGGTCATCGCCATTGACGGCCCCGCCGCCTCGGGCAAAAGCAGTGTTGCCCGCGGCCTCGCCCGTCATCTTGGCTTCTCCTTCCTCAACACCGGCGCCATGTATCGCGCCGTCACCTGGCACATCCTCCGCATCGGCGTCGATCCGGAGTCCCCCACAGCCGTCGCCCGCGGTGTGGCCGAAGCCGACATCCGCACCGGCTTCGAGCACGCCCATTCCTTCATCGAAATCAACGGCCTGCGCCCCTACGACCAGCTCCAGGAGGAGTCCGTCAACCGCTCCGTCTCGGCCGTCTCCACCGTCCCCGAAGTCCGCACCCGCCTCCTGCAGGAATTCCGCCGCCTCGCCGCCGCCACCCCCTGCGTCGCCGAAGGTCGCGACATCGGCTCCGTCGTCTTTCCCGAAACGCCCTACAAATTCTACCTCGACGCTAGCCCCGCCGTCCGCCAGCAACGCCGCAACGCCCAGGGCCAGCGCGACGAAGTCGCCGTGCGCGACCGCATCGACTCCTCCCGCCGCACCGCGCCGCTTACCATCGCCGCCGACGCCACCGTCATCGACACCACCGAACTCGACCTCGACGAAGTCATCGACGCCATCCTCACGCGACTCCTCGCCCGCGGCCTCTCCACCGCCTCCGAACGCGCATGACCTTTACCTACTGGTTCTTCGCGAATCTCACCCGGCTCCTCGCCCGAATCTTCTTCGGCTACCGGATCCTCCATCGCGAACGCCTCCCGGAAACCGGCGGCCTCATCCTCGCCGCCAACCACCAAAGCTACTTCGACCCCCCCCTCGTCGGCATCTGCTCCCACCGCGCCGTCCACTACCTCGCCCGGAAGAACCTCCTGGAAATGCCGCTCCTCGGCCCCCTCCTCCCCGACATGAACGTCATTCCCGTCGACCGCGACGGCAACGACATGTCCGCCCTCAAGACGGTCATCAAAAAAATCAAATCCGGCGAAGGCGTCGTCCTCTTTCCCGAAGGCACCCGCTCCATCGACGGCCAACTGCAGCCCGCCCAGCCCGGCATCGGCCTCGTCATCGCCAAAACCCTCGCCCCCGTCGTGCCCATGCGCATCTTCGGCTCCTTCGAGGCCTTTCCCCGCGGCTCCAAAACCCCGCGCCTCCATCCCATCCGCGTCGTCGTCGGGGAACCCATCCACTTCACCGCCGAAGACGTCGCCAACGCCGACCGCGAGACCTACCAGCGCCTCAGCCAACGCGTCATGGACGCCATCGCCCAACTTTCCCCCGACGCGTGAACTCCGCCGCCCTCGCCATCCTCCTCGCCGGTTGCATCCTCGCCTCCCTCCTCCGCGTCCCCGCCACCGCGCCCGCGCTCACCGTCAGCGCCCCCGCTCCGGCCGCCTCCCCCGACCAGCCCCTCTTCCCCAGCCTCCCCAAATAAAAAAAGGGAGCGCCCGCTTTCGCCGGCGCCCCCAGGTGGGAAAAACTTCGATTGAGTCCGCGTTACGCCGCCGGCTTCAACGCGCGGTTGAACTGGCTCTTGCGCCGATCCGCGGCATTCTGATGGATTGCGCCGCGCTTCGCCGCCTTGTCCAAGGCCGAAACCAGACCGGCATAACCAGCCTTGGCGGCGTTAAGATCGCCATCGGCGATCGCTTTACGAAACTTCTTCTGCTCGGTTTTCAAACCGGTAAGAACGCTGGAATTGCGCTCCGCGCGCTTGTTGGACTGACGCGAACGCTTCGCGGCGGATTTTGTGTTGGCCATGTTGGGATGCGGTAAAGGTTGGTGCCAGAGGAGGGAATCGAACCCCCGACCAAGGGCTTATGAGTCCCCTGCTCTACCGCTGAGCTACTCTGGCGAAAACGGTAGGGTAGTTGAGTATAGGGGCACGCTTTCCCGAAGCAAGAACGAAATCACCCGCCACCCTCCGCCTCCGCCGCCCAGCGCCGATGCGCCTCCCGCGCATAAACCTCGCTGCTCTCAAACCCCACAAATCCCCTCATCCCAAAACGCCTCGCCGCCAGGGCCGAGCTCCCGATTCCCAAAAACGGATCCAACAGCACGCCGTCCCTTCGGCCGTGCAGCCGCAGACACTGCTCAACCAAGCCCACCGGAAACGTGGCCGGGTGCGGCCGTTGCCCGTTCCGACTGCGGATCGTCTCATACGGAATAAACCAAACGTCGCCCCGACACCGCCGATCCCTCCCGTCGGCGTGGGCCCACCGCCCCACAATGCTCTTGTCGGCATACGGAACCCCCACCGCCTTCCGATCAATCCTCACCCGCCCCGAACGCGTCAGGTGGAACAAATACTCATGGCACGAGTTCACATATCGCGCCGATGTGATCGGCTGAAAATGCCCGCGTGAGATCACCTCCCCGCCCACCTCCAACGAAATCGACTTCACCCAATGAATCGTGTTCTGCAGGTGGAATCCCATCCCGACCTCCACAAAACCACCACATAAGGAAGCAACGGATCCGCATGCGATGCCCCCAGGTTCAAAAACAACGCCCCCTCCCGCTCCAGCGTCCGGAAAATCTCTCCCAGCCAAACCTCGCACCACGCCAGATAATCCCCCCTCTCCCGGCGGTCATCGCAATGGGCACCGTAGTTCATCCCCTGGTTGTAGGGCGGGGACGTCACCACCACGCCAATCTCCCCGTCACCCAGCTTTTTCAATCCCGTGAGACAGTCCCCGTGCACAATCTCATAGCGTAAACCCCCGGCAATACCCGCAAAGGCCGCCATGTCCACCAACGAGCACCCGCCACTCATATTGCTATCTTCGGGTGATAAGCGCGCAATGGACACAAAAAAAGCCCCGCTTCCTGTTTCCAAGAAGCGGGGCATATTACTGGCAACGACCTACTCTCGCACAACCTATAGATGCACTACCATCAGCGCTATGGCGTTTCACTTCCGTGTTCGGGATGGGAACGGGTGGTTCCACCATGCAAGGATCACCAGAAGGGCAGCGCTACCGAGAGATTTACTCCTCTTGCGCGCGCCGCAATTTCTAGCGACACATTCGTTTGTCAGTCAAAGAACACATCGTGTTCCCTGACATCCGCATATAATAGGGTTGAAACCTGCAGTCTTCAGCTGCTGAGTAAATGACTCAGATAAAAAAGCCGAACGAGTATTAGTACCACTAAGCTGAACGTATTACTACGCTTGTACCCATGGCCTATCAACGTGGTGGTCTACCACGACTCTTCAGGGAGATCTCATCTTGGGAGAGGCTTGGCGCTTAGATGCTTTCAGCGCTTATCCTTTCCGAACATAGCTGCCCAGCAATGCCGTTGACACGACAACTGGAACACCAGAGGTTCGTCAATCCCGGTCCTCTCGTACTAAGGATTGAACCCCTCAAATCTCCTGCGCCCACAGTGGATAAGGACCGAACTGTCTCGCGACGTTCTGAACCCAGCTCGCGTACCACTTTAACCGGCGAACAGCCGGACCCTTGGGACCTTCTCCAGCCCCAGGATGTGATGAGCCGACATCGAGGTGCCAAACCCTGCCGTCGATATGAGCTCTTGGGCAGGATCAGCCTGTTATCCCTAGCGTACCTTTTGTCCGTTGAGCGATGGCAATTCCACATTCAACCACCGGATCACTTGGACCTACTTTCGTACCTGCTCGACTTGTAAGTCTCGCAGTTAAGCTGGCTTATATCCATATACTCGTCACCTGATTACCAACCAGGTTGAGCCAACCTTCGTACTCCTCCGTTACTCTTTGGGAGGAGACCGCCCCAGTCAAACTGACCGGCTGCCAGTGTCTCTCGCCCGGATTACGGGTCGAGGTTAGATGTTCCAATCTCACAGGGTGGTGTTTCATTGACGACTCCTCCAGCCCCGAAAGGCTGGGATCAAAGTCTCCCACTTACGCTAAGCAATAAAATCGAAACAACAGTGACAGCGTACAGTAAAGGTGCATAGGGTCTTTCCGTCCTACTGCGGGCAGGCGGCATCTTCACCGCCAATACAACTTCGCTGAGCTCCTCGTTGAGACAGCGGTCAACTCGTTACACGATTCGTGCAGGTCGGAACTTACCCGACAAGGAATTTCGCTACCTTAGGACCGTTATAGTTACGGCCGACATTCACGGGGACTTGGGCTCAGAGCTTCGCCTTGCGGCTAACCCCTTACCGTAATCTTTCCGCATTGGTCACGTGTCACACCCTATACGTCGTCTTACGACTTAGCAGAGTGCTGTGTTTTTGTTAAACAGTCGGTTGACCCATTTCACTGCGACCTACTTACGTAGGCACCCCTTCTTCCGAAGTTACGGGGCTAGATTGCCGAGTTCCTTAACGAGGTTTCACTCACGCGCCTTGGCACATTTATGCCCACCCACCTGTGTCGGTTTACGGTACGGGCGCCTTAGTATACACCGGAGCTTTTCTTGGCGGCTGTTTTAAGTGATCTGCTTTGGCCGAAGCCTCCACATCCCCTTGCGGGACCAGGACATTCAACACCTGGCCACTCTCCACAACCGCGTCCTTCCGGCTAAAATTTCGGCGGTGCAGGAATATTAAACCTGCTTTCCATCGTCTACGCCCATCGGCCTCGACTTAGGTCCCGACTAACCCTGGGAGGACGAACCTTCCCCAGGAAACCTTGGGTTTACGGCGGACAGGAATTTAACCTGTCTTATCGCTACTCATGTCTGCATCCTCACTTCCCAGCACTCCACCGTCGGTTACCCTTCGGCTTCAATGCAGCTGGGAACGCTCCCCTACCACGCTAGTAAACTAGCATCCAGAGCTTCGGTATACTGCTTATCGCCAATCATTTTCGGCGCGACATCACTCGATGAGTCAGCTATTACGCACTGTTTAAATGGTGGCTGCCTCTAAGCCAACATCCTCACTGTCTAAGTAACGTCACATCCTTTCCACTGAGCAGTATTTTGGCACCTTAGCTGCTGATCTGGGTTGTTTCCCTCTCGACCGTGCAGCTTATCCCACACGGACTGCCTCCCAAGTTACACCCAACGGCATTCGGAGTTTGATTGAATTCGGTACCCGGGTATGGGCCCTAGTTCATCCAGTGCTCTACCTCCGTTGGTCAGCACTTGAGGCTCTACCTCAATAGATTTCGGGGAGAACCAGCTATCACGGGGTTTGATTAGTCTTTCGCTCCTACCCACAGCTCATCCGGGGACTTTTCAACGTCCATCGGTTCGGTCCTTCACGACATGTTACTGCCGCTTCAACCTGGCCATAGGTAGATCACCTCCGCTTCGGGTCTAGTGCCAGCAGCTGATCGCCCATTTCGGACTCGCTTTCGCTTCGCCTCCGCTCCAGAAGAGCTTAGACTTGCCACGGACACTAACTCGCAGACTCATTAAGCAAAAGGCACGCCATCACCCTTGCGGGCTCTGACACCTTGTAAGCACATGATTTCAGGTACTATTTCACTCCGCTCGCAGCGGTTCTTTTCACCTTTCCCTCGCGGTACTTGTTCACTATCGGTCGCCAACTAGTATTTAGCCTTACGCCGTGGTCGGCGTGGATTCATGCGAAGTTTCACGTGTGTCGCATTACTCAGGAAATCCCTAGACGTTGTCGAGTTTTCGGTTACGGGTCTGTCACCCTCTATGGAACGCTTTTCCACGCGTTTCACCTAACTGTTCAACTATCACATTGGGCTCCTACAACCCCGGGAGACAAGTCCCCCGGTTTGGGCTATTCCGCTTTCGCTCGCCACTACTTACGGAATCTCTGTCGATTTCTATTCCTCTGGTTACTGAGATGTTTCACTTCACCAGGTATTGCTTTGACGCTCCTATGTATTCAGAGCGGAATCATCCATTATTAAACGGACGGGGTTACCCCATTCGGAAATCTCCGGATCATAGCGTATTTGCCGCTCCCCGAAGCTTATCGCAGCTTTTCACGTCCTTCATCGCCTGTTGGCACCAAGGCATTCATCATGTGCTCTTAGTAGCTTGTTCTATTCTGAGATATAAAATCTCGATTCTGATATTGATTTGCCTGCATTGCGGCTTGCGCCGCGGCACTGACAAATCTGCAAACTCAGCATTTGAAGTTGCATTTTTCTACCCTATATATGCGGATGTCAAAGAACCCTCATTGCCATTGGGCAATGACCAATTGTCTGAACTGTTTTTTTGCAATTCACCCAATCGGGAAAATTCAAAACGCGTTACATGGTGGGCCTGATAGGACTCGAACCTATGACCCTGCGCTTATCAAGCGCATGCTCTAACCAACTGAGCTACAGGCCCTTTGTGTTGGTTGAGAGTTGAGGGTTGGTGGTTGAGAGGAGGACTCTCAGCTCTCAACGATGGCTCTCAACGGTCAGGAGTGGTGGAGGCAAGGGGATTCGAACCCCTGACATCCAGCTTGCAAAGCTGGCGCTCTACCAACTGAGCTATGCCCCCTAACAGGCAACCATCCGGTTTGATACGTCGGACGCCGGCGGGGCCATATCTCTCTGTCCAGCAAAAACTGAATTGTGCGTTCTTATTGATCTTGGCGAACGGCATGCTTTCGCATCCGCCGACTTACCACTTGGCGTCTTTCCGAAGAAAGGCTTTAGCGGTCGACCTGTAACTTCGACGAATCGAAGCCACTTTCTCCTTAGAAAGGAGGTGATCCAGCCGCAGGTTCCCCTACGGCTACCTTGTTACGACTTCATCCCAGTTACCACTCATAGCGTAGGGCGCTGCCTCCTTGCGGTTAGCGCACGCACTTCGGCTACAAGCGACTTCCATGATGTGACGGGCGGTGTGTACAAGGCCCGGGAACGTATTCACGGCGCC
>JAIYAZ010000030.1 GCA_027488755.1 Verrucomicrobiaceae bacterium
GCGGTTCAGGGACCGCTTCGCATTCGCTACGGCGGGCAAAACTGGACCGCCGGGGCCGTGCGCGACGGGAGCGGATTACCCCTCGCGCCGTTCGAAGCCATCGTCGAGTAGCGACTCTTTCCCAAGCAGCGCGGGGCAGGCGATGTCGCACGCTGGCAAGCGGTCGCGAGGAGGCTTCCGGCAGGAACGCTCGGGCGAAACGGTGGCGTCAGGCTGCCTCCGGGTTGAGCTTCACCGTTGCGAGCCGGGGCGAGAGGATTTGAATCACGCCGAGGGCCAGCAGGTAGGCGAGACCCGCGATCAGGAAGAGGGGAAGGTATCCGCCGGTGTTGATGAGGAAACCGACATTGGCGGCGAGGAGACCGCCCCCGAGACCGCCCATTAGACCCCCAAAGCCGACGACACTTGCCACGGCCCGCTGCGGGAATTGGTCTGAGACGGTGGTGAAAAGATTCGCGCTCCAGCCCTGGTGGGCCGCGGTTGCAAGGGCGATGAGGGCAATGGCGAGGACAATGTTTGAAGTGACCGAGGCGAACACGATCGGCACGACGCAGAGCGCGCAGATAAGCATTGTCACCTTGCGCGCTTTGTTTACCGACCAGCCCATTCCGATGAACCGCGACGACAGCCAGCCAAAGAAGATGCTGCCGAAGTCCGAGATGAGATAGATGATGAGAAAGGGAATTCCGATCTGCTTGAGGTCAAGCTTTGTGGTGAAGGCGGGGTTGCTGTTGAAGAAGGTGGGGAGCCAGGTGAGGTAGAACCACCAGATTGCATCCGTCATGAACTTCGGGATCGCGAACGCCCATGTCGCCCGGTAGCCGATGAGGGTGCGCCACTTGACGGGAGTGGTTGCGTCCGGGGGGCCGTCTTGGCGGATGTGGGCGAGTTCCTCCCGCGAGAGTTTGGGGTGGTTCTCCGGTGAATGGTAGGATGCGAGCCACCAGACAAGCGCGAAGGCCCCAAGTGCTCCGGTGATGATAAAGCTCCATCGCCAGCCGAAGTGGGCGATGATAAACGGCACGCAAATCGCCGTGAGAATAATGCCGACATTGGCCCCGGCGTTAAAGATGCCTGTCGCGAAGCTGCGCTCCTTCCGTGGGAACCACTCCGAAACGGTCTTGACGGCGGCAGGGAAGTTTCCCGCTTCGCCAACGCCCAGCAGTCCCCGGGCAAAACCCATCCCGGTTGCCGTGTGAACGAGACCGTGGAGGATGCCCGCAAGACTCCAACCCCCGATGCTTATCGCATATCCACGCCGGACACCGACGCGATCGATCACCCAGCCGGCCAGAAGAAATCCGAACGCGTAACAATATTTGAAGATGGCATCGAGGTGGCTCATCTTTTCGCGGAACTCCGCCATTTGTTCGGCGGTCATGGGGACATCCAGCGGGAGGCCCATCATTTGATGCCGGAAGGTCTCGTCCAGCATGGTGAACGAGAAAACGTTGCGATCGATGTAGTTCAGGGTCGTGCCCACGAAAAGCAGCGCACAAATGCGCCAGCGGAAGCGACCGAGCTGGGTGGTGGCGGCGGACATAAGGAAGGAGGGGTTATGGTGATTTGAGGCGGAGAAACTGGGAGCCTGCGAGCAGGAAGGCGCCGGTGGCGTATTCGATGTTCGAGGCGCGATAGACGGGCACGCGCGGGCTTTCGGCGCCGGGTTGGACGTAGCCGAGCTTGCCGTTCGGCTCCTGAATGGCGAGCAGCGCGCGGAGGGCGCGCTCGGCCGGGGGCAGAAAGGTTCCGCGATCCAGAACGCCGTGGTTGATGCCCCAGAGGAGCCCGTAGGCGATGAGCGCCGTCGCGCTGGTCTCGCCCATCGGATAGGATTCCGGATCGAACAAACTCGCGCGCCACATGCCATCGGCGCCCTGGCAGGCCACGAGGGCAGCGGCCATCTTGCGGAAGTCGGTCTCGAATTCCGCGCGTTGCGGGTCATCCTTCGGAAGGGTTTCGAGCAGGCGGGCGAGTCCGCCGATGGCCCAGCCCATGCCGCGAGCCCAATAGACCGGGCGGCCGTTGCGCTCGAGAATGCGCAATCCGTTTTCCTGCGGCAGCCACGTGTCGTCGCGGACGAACAGGTGGTCCGTCGGGTCGAAGAACCGCGCGCGGCTTCTGGTCCACATGGCCCGCGCATACTCAAAATAGCGCGGGTCGCCGGTGATGCGTCCGAGTCGGCCCCAGGTGGACGCACCGGTAAAGACGAGATCCACATACTGACCGCCCGGCGACCGCAGGGCGGGCGTGGCGAGGATTTCGTCGATCTGCGTCTTCGTCGGGCCAAGGAGGACGGGATCGGGCGTCAGCTCGTAGAGGTCGAGATAGGTTTGGCTGATGCTGAGGCAATCGGGAGCTTGCAGCGCATCCGGCCCCGGCTTCGCCCCGGTGCGGGCGGCGAGCGTCTTGGCTTTCTCCAGGTAGTAGGCATCGCCGGTCGCCTCGTAAGCGGGGATCATTCCCGCGTAAAAAACCCCGCGATACCACGAGCGGTCGGCGTCCGGGCTGTCCCCTGCGCCGGAGATCTGCCAGAGCGAGGTGTGCTGCCATTCCGTGGCGCGACGCATGGCGGAGACGAGGGCCTCGCGGGTGAGCGGCGGAGGATTGGCGAGGGCTTCGCGCTGGTGGGCGAGATCGGCTTGATAGCGCGGGGAATTTACGAACGGCAGTGGCGCGCCTGAGGCCATGCGGCGGGATTCTTCGAGGGCAGTGCTTCCCGCGAGCAGGATCGCGCCGGCGATGTCAGCCGCCTCCTGGGCGTCGCGCGCGCCCTTGATCGAGCCGTCATCGGCCACGCGCTCGGCAAGGGCGAGCCAACCTTGGACGACCGCGAGGCGGAACGCGTCGGTCGAAAGATTCATGATCTCGCGCGACATGCCCCACGCGGTCGCATAAGTGACGAGTCCGGCAACGATCGGATCCGCCGAGCGCGTGAGCTTGCGTCGCTCGTATTTCGCGAAGGCGCGGGCGTTGGCATCGGACCAGGATTTCTGGTTTTCGATCCCGTCGATCGCGGGCATGAGGGAGATCATCGCGACGGCCTCGGCACGCTCTTTCGAACCCGCCGCGATCCGGGTCGGCCAAGACTCCGGTTTCCATCCGTCCGCGAACTTTGCCAGAGCCGGATCTTTCAGCGCCATCGAGGCCGCAACGAGCCCTGCGGTGAGGAGTCCGGGCTTCGCCGGTGGAAGTTTGGCCGCATCGGCGACGGCGCGCATGCTCCGCTCAATGGACTCCGGCGCGAACCGGCTCGCAAAGGGTTCGGCAAGGTATTGCGGGACAGCCGCAGCTGCGGTGCCGGCCAATGAGAAGACAAGAACAAAGATGACTAGTTTCAAGTGGGCTCGGGGCGGAAGGTGAGGACGCGAATAGGGGAGAAATTTTCCCCGGCTTCTTGGACTAGAATGCTAAGAATGGCTTCGTCGCGCCAGCGGGCGACATCAATGATTGGCTCGGTGAGAAACGGTCTGGGTTCGCGATGAACGATGTTCCAATCGGTCCAACGGTTCTTGGCCGTGGCGTGGTAGATGACAAGTTGCCCCACATTCGGGTATAGACCGTTGGAAAAAGTTGTCGCCTTGGTGGGTGCCAGCGCGATGCCAAAAAGGTTTCCATCGGAATCAGCAATGATCTTGGGGCGTGTGCCAACCGCACCGGGAAGGACCGTTTGTTGCCATTGTCCATCCGTCCCGCGCCATGAGTGCACGTAGCGGCGGGCGGTTGGATGTCCCCATGGAGGCTGCTGCGGGGACTCGGCGAGTGTGGAATCCGTGCACTGCACCATCAGCACATGAACGCGGCCGGCTGAGTCCACAGTTTGCCCGCATTGGTTCAAAAGTCCGAGCCGCCGCGGTATGTTAATGACCGTAAGGCCGGGCGAGTCCACCCGGGCTGGACCATCGAGGGGTGCGCCGAGGCTGTTGCGCCACGTCCGTCCACCGTCTTCGCTGACCATATAGGCCAGACTGTGATTGGCGGTCGGCGCTTTTTCTCGCCAGCAAAGCGTGACGTGGAGGCGACCGTCGGGAGTGACCTCTTGATCGTTGAAGTAGGCACAGCGCGCATAGGACTTGCCGAGTTCGTCTTGAAAGGCCCCTTCGCGCGAGGTGATCGGCCATGGTGCCGACCACGTGCCGGTCGCACTATCATAGTGACTGAGCAGATTTTCCCCGTTGCCCGATGCTCCCTGACGCCACCCGAACAGCAGATTGCCATCGGGCAGGGGAAGAAAAACCGGATATGTGACTGAGGAAACTGAATGGTCCCCAAGGCGATTGGTAGTTGGGCTGAAAAGGCCCGGTTTCCACTCGTAGGAAGCTGGATCTGTTGCCAAGCCAGGTTGGCTTACGCGGTAGCGCAGCGGGACGCCGTGTTGTGAGAAACTCAAATGAATCCGTCCATCGCCACGGCTGATGCCGAGCGAGATCGTGTCGTGCGCATTATCGGCGGGGTAGCGAAAGTCGGTGAAAGCGAGCTTATGCCATCCACCGTCCGGAATGTGGCGGCGGGCGAGACAAACCCTCCGATCGCGGTCGTAGTAGGCCGCGTATTGCCAGCCTGCGTGGGTAACGAGCCCAGCGTTCTGGAAACTCTGGCCATTGATCGCGTGGCCGAATTTGCTAGTAGGGCCAAGAACCAAAGCCTGAACGTCAACGACGCTTTCATCCACCCTCTGCAAATCAGAGCCTGTCGCGCATGGCAGGCCGAGTGTCAGCCCAAGAGCGAACGAGACAGCTGCCGGACGTGAAACGATTGCAAACAAGGCCAGCATCGGAGGTTAATCAGGAAGTGGCGACTTTCCTAAGGATGTCCCGCTTGTCGTCCGTGAAGGCGATTGATTGCCGAGCGGCAGAGCGAGCAGGCGGCGAGGTTTTCTCATGGAACCTTGGCCAAGGTTTGGAGCGGCAGTGCGCGCGAGGAGGAGCCAACGGCGAATTCATATTCTCCCTCCGGCAGATTCCAAGTTTGGGAGGTAGGGTCGAAGACGCGCAGATCGCGGAGGCGAACCGGGATCGTGATGGATGCCTCCTCGCCCGGTTTCAACTCCACGCGCTCGAAGCCTTTGAGTTCTCTCACGGGCCGCTGCATCGGCGGCTTGCGTTGTCCGACATAGAGTTGGGCGACTTCGGCCCCGGCGCGCTCCCCCGAGTTGCGGATCTTGAGGGAGACGAGGAAATCACCTTCCGCCGTTCTGGCGAGCTTGAGGTTCGAGAATTCAAAGGTCGTGTAGCTCAGACCGTATCCGAAGGGAAACAGGGGATTGAGCCCGGCGGCATCATAACCTCGGTAGCCCATGAGGAGGCCCTCGGTGTAGTGCACCGGGTGGGGGATGGGCTTCGACCAGTCGGCCTTGAAATACGGGCTGCTGGGGTTGTCCTCCCAGCGGGCGTCGAAGGTGACGGGCAGCTTGCCCGATGGGTTCACCTTGCCAAAGAGGATCTCGCCGGCGGCAGTGCCGCCATTTTCGCCGAGATACCAAAGTTGGAGCAGGCCGGGCACATTGTCGATCCACTCCGCCGTCTGGTAGGCCCCGCCGCCGGTGGTCATGACGACGGTGCGCGGGTTCGCCTTGGCAACGGCTTGGATGAGTTCGCTTTGTCCGAAGGGCAGGGCGAAGGTGCGGTCGAAGCCCTCCCCCTCGCTCATGTATTCGTAGCCGACGCAGAGGACGGCGGCGTCGGCGGATTTGGCGGCGGCGACGGACTTGGAAAAGTCGAGTTTTCCCCAGCCGAACTGGAAGCCGACCATGTGCCAGATGCGAGGGTCGATGGAGTATTCGATCTTGATCGGAAGCACCGTGCCGGCCTCGAGTTTGCGCACGACGGCGCGCGTCGGGACGACCCAGTGGTCCTTCGCAAATTCCGCCCAGTCGTCGATGATCTTCTCCTCGCCGAGCCAGACCGTGGTGCCGACGCTGGACTTCTTCAGAAACGTAAACTCCCCCGTCTCGGGAACGCGAATCTGGCCCGTCCAACGCACGCTGAGCTTCGAGAACGGGCGCAGCTCGCGGAGCCAGTTTTTGTAGCGCCAGCCGTGGCCGCAACTCAGGTCGGTGTCGATGCGCTCGAGGGCGGGCTTTCCGCTCCAGGATTCGTTGGTGAAATACTCGGCCTTCAAGCCGGGCTGGACCGAGCCGTCGGCCGCGATGTGTTCGTAGGCGGTGGTCTCGTAGAGCAATTCCACGGGATCGGGCACATGGACAATCTTGACGTCCTTCCCGGCGGCGGCGGTGATGCCGTCGAGGAGGGTGACCGGGTTCGTGGCGTCGAGCGCGGACGAACCGGAGGGACCGGTGACATACGGCACGCCAGGGCGAACGGGCTGGCTGTGGGGTCCGAGGACCGCCAGGGTTCGAATTCCGGGGCCGAAGGGCAGCAGCGACTTCTCGTTTTTGAGCAGCACGATGCCTGCGCGGGCGATATCGAGCGCGGTGGCTGCGCCCTGTTTGTTGGCGAATGAGCGGGTCTCGTCTTTCGCGGGACGATCGTAGAGGCCGAAGGCAAAGTTTGTGCCCAGAATGTGGCGGACTTTTGTGTCATAGACTTCCGCCTTGATCTTGCCGTCTTCGATCAAGGGCAGAACGATTTTCGGGTCGCCCATTGGGCCAGTTGGCATCGCGAGGTCGAGCGGGCCGTTCGCCCAGGTGACGACTGGACCGCTGCCCGCGCCCCAATCGGAGAGAAAAATCCCCTCGAAGCCCCACTCCCGACGAAGGATGTTGTAAGCGGTGTGGGTGTTCACGCACCCATGCACGCCGTTGACGTGGTTGTAGCAGCCCATGACGGCGCCGACCTTGGCTTCACGCACGGCCATTTCGAAGGGTTTGAGGTAAATTTCGCGAAGCGTGCGCTCGTCCACCCGCGAGTCGCTGAATCCGCGAGGCAGGTCAATGTCGTTCGCGACAAAGTGCTTGACGACGGCCACGATGCCGAATTTCTGCACGGTTTTGATGATTTCGACTCCCGTCGTTCCACTCAGGAACGGATCTTCGCCGAAGTATTCCGTGTTGCGGCCGAGCAGCGGATTCCGGGAAAGGTTCACCGCCGGGCCGAGGAGGATCTGGTAGCCGACGGCGAGGCAATCATTCGCCTCTACCTCGGCGAACGCGCGGGCGAGGCCACGGTCCCAGGTCGCCGCCAGGCTGATCGCCGAGGGCAGGACCGTGCCGGTGCCGAAGGA
>JAIYAZ010000014.1 GCA_027488755.1 Verrucomicrobiaceae bacterium
CGCTACAAGGAATTCAAGCGCGACCTGCACCAGGCCGCCTTCGAGCTCATCGAAATTCCCCACGTGAGCCAGTCGGGCAAAAACTCCGCCGACATCCGCATGGTCGTGGACGCCCTCGACCTCTGCTACACGAAGCAGCACCTCGACACGTTTGTCATTCTCAGCGGCGACTCGGATTTTTCCCCGCTCGTGAGCAAGCTGCGGGAAAACGCGAAAACCGTGGTCGGCATGGGCGTGAAGAACTCGAGCTCCGATCTCTTCATCAACAACTGCGACGAGTTCATCTACTACGACGATCTCGTGCGCGAGACGCAGAAAAAGCCCGCCCGCGCCGAGCGCGCGCCGCGGCCCCGCGCAAGCAGTCCGGCCGAGCCGAACGCCGGCCCGACGCTCCAGCAGGCCCTCGATCAACTCGCCGACACCCTTCAGGCGCTCGTGGAGGAACGCGGCGACGACACGATCTGGGCCTCCATGATCAAGCCCGCCCTCAAGCGGCGCAACCCCGGCTTCAACGAACGCGCGCACGGATTCCGCTCCTTCAACGACCTGCTCAAGGCCGCCGAAAAGGAGGGAATCCTCCAGTTGGAGCGGAACGAAAAGCTCGGCCAGTTCAGTGTGAAGCCGGTGGATTGAGGCGCGCCGCTTGACCGGGGCACGTCGATTGCTACCCTCGGCCTCCTTATGAGGTTTCCCTTGGCCCTCACCGCGAAGATTGCGGGATACATCGTCGGCAAAAAGCTTCGCGGGGTGGATAAATTCGCCACCGTGCTCCAGCTTGAGCCCCTTCACACCTGCAACCTCACCTGCACCGGTTGCGGTCGCATCCGGGAATACTCCACCTCGCTGAAGGACGTGATGGCCCTGGAGGATTGTCTCGGCGCCGCGGAGGAGTGCGACGCCCCGATGATCTCCATCTGCGGCGGCGAACCGCTCATCTACCCGCACATCGAACCGCTGGTGGCGGGCCTGCGCGAGCAGGGCCGCATCGTTTACATCTGCACGAACGGCATGTTCATGCGGAAAAAGATGCGCGACTGGCTCGCCGTTGAGTGGGCCAAAAATCCCGCCGCGCTTGAGCCCAAGCTCCGCGAACTCGTGGCCGAGGATCTGATGACCGAGGCGCAACTCGCGGAAATCCAAAATCCAAAATCCAAAGTCGAAAATCCCATCGCCCCTTCGGCCTGGATGTATTGGAACGTCCACCTCGACGGCCTGGAGCGCACGCATGACCTCATCGTCGAGCGCGAGGGTGTCTTCAAGGAATGCATCGCCGCCATCCGCATGGCGAAAATCCTCGGCTACCAGGTCGCCACGAACACGACGATCTACAAGGAAACCGACATGGCCGAGATCGAGCAGATGTTTGACTACCTCTCGTGGCTCAACGTGGACGGGCACACCATCTCCCCGGGCTACGACTATGACGCCGCCAAGGAGGACATGCGCAAGCGGCTGAACCTCCAGCCGGAGAACTTCTTCCTCACCCGCACGGCCACGCGCGAAAAGTTCACCGACATCCGCGCCTGGGGCGAGCGTTACGCCATCTTCGGCACGCCGGGCTACCTCGACTTCCTCGCCGGCGCGCGCGAGCTCTCCTGCTCGGCCTGGGCGATTCCCACCCGCAACGTCCGCGGCTGGAAGGGCCCCTGCTACCTCATGACGGACTCGCACCACGCCAGCTACCGCGACCTGCTCGAAAAGACCCCGTGGGAAAAATACGGCGTCGAGCCCGACGGCAAGGCCCGCGATCCCCGCTGCGAAAACTGCATGGTCCACTGCGGCTTCGAGCCCACCGCGGCGCTTGGCCGCGAGGCGCGTCCGGGGGACACCTGGGAGAACATCAAGTTCAACTTCGGCGCCCGTCCCGCGCGGCGGGAAAATGGCGCTACGGTGCAGGCCTTCAACGGCGTGACGGCGGGGCGCGGCCATAAAACCGGCCGCCCCGACAAACCGACGGAGACCGCTCCCGTGGCGGCATGAACCCGGCGATGAACGTCATTCCCTTTGCGGAGATCGCGCAGGGGCTCGAGACCGCCATCGCCCGCAGCCAGGAATTTCTGCGCGGCATCCAGCGCGAGGACGGCCACTGGGAACGCGAGCTCACCGTCGATAGCACGCTCTGCTGCGATTACATTATCTACATGCACTGGCGCGGCCGCGTGGATGCGGAGCTCCAGGAAAAATGCGCCGCGCACATTCGCCGCCGCCAGCTCGCCGACGGCGGGTGGAACATCTACATCGGCGGCCCGAGCGAGGTGAACGCCTCCGTGAAGGGCTACTTCGCGCTCAAGCTCGCCGGCGAGTCGCCGAACGCGCGGCACATGCGCGAGGCCCGCGCGAACGTTCTGCGCCTCGGCGGCATCCCCGCGATGAACACCTTCGGCAAGCTCTACCTCGCGCTGCTGGGTCAGTTCCCGTGGAAATACCTCCCCACGATCCCGCCGGAAATCTTCCTCTTCCCGAATTGGTTTCCGTTCAACCTCTACGAGATGTCCTCGTGGTCGCGGCCGATCATCGCGCCGCTCGCGATTCTCAATCACTTCAAGCCTGTGCGGCACCTGCCCGCCTCCGCGCAGCTCCACGAGCTTTATCCCGCGGGCGTCGAGGGCACCGACCTTTCGCTTAAGCGGGACCCGCGCTTCTGGGCTTGGCGGAATTTTTTCCTGCGCTGCGACCAGGCGCTCAAACTCTACGACCGCCTGCCGGTGCACCCGCTGCGCCAGCGCGCGCTCAAGGCCACCGAAGGCTGGATGACCGAGCGCATGGGCGAGGGGAGCGAGGGCCTCGCGGCCATTTTCCCCGCCATGCTCAACGCGATGATGGCCCTGCACGCGCTGGGTTATCCCGACGACCACCCGCTCATGCTCAAGGCCGAGCGGGACTTCGCCGGGCTCTTCGTCGATGACCCAGAGGACTTCCGCATCCAGCCCTGCCTGTCGCCGGTGTGGGATACGGCCATCACCACGATCGCGCTGGGCGAGTCGGGCCTGCCGAAGGACGATCCCGCCCTCACGCGCGCCGCGGCCTGGCTTGAGGCCCGCGAGGTGCGCTTCCGCGGCGACTGGCAGCACAAGAATCCGCACCCGGAGGCCAGCGGTTGGGCCTTCGAGCACGCGAACGATTTTTATCCCGACACCGACGACACCATGATGGTGCTCATGGCCCTGCGCCTGACCGCCTCGGCGGACCCAGCCGGGCGCGAGGCGCAGTTCCGGCGCGCGCTGGATTGGTTGTTGAGTTTCCAGTGCCGCAACGGCGGGTGGGCCGCCTTTGACAAGGAAGTGATGGCTCCCTGGCTTGAGCATGTCCCCTTCGCGGATCACAACGCGATCCTCGACCCGACCTGCAGCGACCTCACGGCGCGCGTGCTCGAGCTCCTCGGCTACATCGGCTACGACCGCGAAAGCGCGCTCGTGCGTCGGGCTGTGACCTACCTGCGCGAGACGCAGGAGACCGACGGTTCGTGGTATGGCCGCTGGGGCGTGAATTACATCTACGGCACCTGGCAGGCGTTGCGCGGGCTGGGGGCGATCGGCGAAAACATGGACCAGGTGTGGATCCGCCGCGGTCGCGACTGGCTTGAGAGCTGCCAGAACGAGGACGGCGGCTGGGGCGAGACGCCCGAGAGTTATGACTTCCCGACGCTCAAGGGCGTGGGACCCAGCACGGCGAGCCAGACCGCCTGGGCGCTGATGGGTTTGTGCGCCTGCGGTGATCCGCAGCGCGAGTCCATCCGCCGGGGCGTGCGCTGGCTCATCGAGACGCAGAATGTCGATGGTTCGTGGACGGAGACCGAGACGACGGGCACCGGTTTCCCGTGCGTGTTTTACCTGCGCTACGACATGTATCGCCTGCACTTCCCGCTGCTCGCGCTGGCGACCTACCGGAAGCTGCTGAGCTGAACCGCCGTTGCTATTTGCTCGCGGCGGAGTCCGCGCCGTCCCAGTCCGCGGGCGGCGGTTCAGCGAGAAACCGCTCGGTGCGGGCGACGTAGAGTCCGCACAACCGGTCCTGCGGTGCGAGTGCGTGCGCGGCGCGAAATTGCTCCAGCGCCGGTGCGAAGCGGTGGGCCCGGTAATCCGCCATCCCGCCCTCGTAAAGGGTGATCCACTCCGACACCGCGACATCAGGCGGCCCGAGCACCGTGAGCACCTCGGTCGGGCGCAATTTTCCCATCACGCGCACGAGATCAACCGAGCGGAGGCGGAAGCGATTCTCGAGCAGGGTGGCGACGCTTTGTGTGATGAGCAGCGGGACGCCGTAGGTTTTGGTGAGGCCCTCCACGCGGGAGGCGAGGTTCACCGCGTCGCCGATCACCGTGGGTTCCATTTTCTCGGCGGACCCGATGTTGCCGAACACCGCCTCGCCGTGGTTGAGGCCCATGCCGACGTGGAACGCCGGCAGCCCGCGCTGGCTCCAGCGTTCGTTGAGGGCGGCGATCCGCGCCTGCATTTCCAACGCGGCCTCCACTGCGCGCCGGGCGTCGATGGCGGGGCTTTCGCTCACGACGTTGCCCCACACGGCCATAATGCCGTCGCCCATGAATTTATCCACCGTGCCCTGATGCCGGAAAATCACCGCGACCATCTCGCCGAGGTATTCGTTGAGTTGCTCGACGACCTTCCCGGCATCCTCACGCTCGGATACCGAGGTGAATCCGCGCACGTCCGAGAAAAACACGGTCACCGGCCGGCGCGTTCCGCCCAGCGCGCTGAGGAAATCCTCGCGGTTGTCGAGGACCTCGCGCACGAGATTCCGCGAGATGTAGCGTTCGAGCATGGAGCGCATGCGGCCGCTTTCGCGGCGTTCGCGCGCAAAGTTCCAGGCGATGCCGGTGACGCCGGCGAGGAGGAGCGTGAAGCCGGGTTGGACGACGGGGGGCAGGTAGTCGGCCCAGCGGGCGGCGAGGTAGGTGACGACGAGGAGCGCGACGAGGCTTGCGACGACGCCGAGCAGGGCGGCGAGGGGGCGGCGTCCGAGCCAGACGGTGAGCGCGAAGGCGGTGAGGGCCGCGAGCAGCACGGAGAGGGCCTGGACGCCGGTGCCGGCGCGGTCGTAGAAGCGGCCGCCGAGCAGGGCGGAGAGCGCGTGCACGTGGATGAGCGGGCCGGGCATCGTGTTGCCGCCGGCGACGAGGTGGTTGTCCTGGAGGATGGCGGCGCTCGGGCCGACGATCACGATCTTGTCGCGGAAGATCGCGCCGCAGCGCAGCGTTTTTTCCCAGTCGGTGGGCACAAAGAGCGAGAAGAAGGGAACAACGCGAATGCTGGCGCGGTCGGCGAAGCGGAAGAAGCGGGCGCGGGGCGGGAGTTCGCGGGCCGGCTCGAGTTGGCGGGCGGCGGCGCCGCTTAGCGAGGGCAGGGGACGGCCGTTGAACGAGTAAAGGTAGCGGGCGGTGCGGACCTTTTTGTCCACGTCGGGCTCGAAGTTCACGAAGCCGACGCGCGGGTCGCCCCAGGGGTCGGGGATGAGCGACTCGGCGGGGGGATTGAGGCTGGGGGAGGCGATGTCCAGGTGATCGGGGCTGATCGCGTCGCGGGTGAAGTTCGCGCCGAGCACGACCTTGGTGCGGTGGCGGTCGAGGCTCTCGCGAAAGACCTCGTCGCCTGGTTTGGCCGCGTCGAAGACCAGGTCAAAAATCACGAGCCGCGCCCCAGCGTCGACGAGCCTGTCGAGGGCCGCGGCGTAGACGGGCCGGGCCCAGGGCCAGCCGGCTTCCATGAGTTTGAGGGCCGGGGAGGCGGCGATGTCCTCGGGCCAGAGCTGGTCGAGCTTCATTGAGGCGTCGTCGATGGCCACGAAGACAAAATCCGAAAGCGGCGGATGGTCGCTGCTGAGCTCGATGATCTGGTCCTGGATCGTTTTCTGGCCGTCCTGCAGAGCGCGGACGTGCGGGAAGGCCAGCCAGCCGATGAGGCCCGAAACCGCACCGATGAGGGCGAGTTCGACGAGGCGGCGGCGGGAACGCTGGTGCGCGGCGGTGGGCACTGCCGCGAGGCTAGCGGCTGGGGCGGCGGGCGGGAAGTTTGCGTTTGCTGGCCGGTTGACTCGCCGGGGTGGCTCGTTCACCATCGCCGACCATGGTTCGTTTTGGCTCCCTTTGGCTTGCCGCGCTGCTCGCGGGGCCGGCGCTCGTCCACGCCCAGCAGCAGGCTTCGCAAGCCGTGCAGGCCCAGCAGCAAGCGGATGTTTCGCAGGCGGTGCAGAGCGGGGTCGCGAGCACGTCGATGACGTCGACGGAGGCGTTTGCGCCGGCGAGTCCGGCGGATTCCGACCTCGGCGAGCAGGTCATCCTCCAGCA
>JAIYAZ010000072.1 GCA_027488755.1 Verrucomicrobiaceae bacterium
ACGGCCAGTTTGTCGCGCACGTCGAGCATCGCGGTGAGCTCATCGACGGTGCGTTGAAAATCCGTCCGGTCGATGCCGTAGATGGCGCGGTTGAGTTCGAGGGACTCGCGCGCGGGAAGGTCCCACCACAACGCGTTCTTCTGCCCCATGAGCAGGCTGAACTGGCGTTTCATCGCGTTGCGCCGCTCCCAAGGGACGAAGCCGAGCACGCGCGCGTCGCCGCCGCTTGGCTCGACGAGTCCGGAGAGCATTTTGAGTGTCGTGGTTTTGCCCGCACCATTCGGGCCGAGGAAGCCCACGAATTCGCCGGGTTCGACCGAAAATGACACGCCATCGACGGCGGCCGTGAGGTCGTAGCGGCGGGACAGGAGCCCTTTTAGTGCCCCGGTCAGACCGCCTTCCTTGCGGTAGACGCGGTAAACCTTGCGGAGATCACGGACTTCGATGGCGGGCACGGCGGAGGCGGAAATCAAGGGTTGGTGGCCAGTTGGCGTTTCGCTTCGTAGAGCGCGATGCCGGCGGAGGTAGCGAGGTTCAGGCTGCGAGCGCCCGGGGCCATGGGGATCGTCAGGCAATGCGGCGCCTCCGCGGAGAGCAGGGACTCGGGAAGGCCGCGCGTTTCCCGGCCAAAAACCAGATGGTCGCCGTCGCGGAAGTTTGCGTGCCAATACGCCTGATCCGTCTTCGTGGTGAAAAAGTGGAAGCGCGCCCCGGCCGCCGCCGCGCGCAGCGTGGCAAAATCGGGCCAGCGGTGCACGTCCGCCTCATGCCAGTAATCCATGCCCGCCCGGCGCAGGGCGCGATCGTCGAGCGAGAAACCGAGGGGCTCGACGAGGTGCAGTCGCGCGCCCGCCGCCAGGCAAAGCCGGGCGATGTTGCCCGTATTGGGCGGGATCTCCGGCTCGACGAGCACGACATGCAGCATCACGGCAGGCTAGCGGCAGACGGCGGCAAACGCCACTTGATCCCGTCGGTTTCGCGACGCATCCTGTGGGCCGCTGCGCGCGCCCCCGTAGTTCAACGGATAGAACGGAGGTTTCCTAAACCTTAAATCCGGGTTCGATTCCCGGCGGGGGCAAGCCCGGCGATCCCCGCTTCATCCAACCGTGAGTCTGCCCGAAAACATCCACACTGAGTTCCACCGTTTCCTGCTCGCCGACGAAAAATCCCGCCTTCTCGGGCAGCGCGGCGTGGTCGCCTGGATGATCGGGCTTTCCGGTTCGGGCAAGTCCACCGTCGCCGCCGCCGTCGAGCGCGCGTTGCACGCGGAGGGCCGGTTCACGGTGATCCTTGACGGCGACAATCTCCGCAGCGGCCTCAATCGCAACCTCGGCTTCACCGACGACGACCGCCGCGAAAACATCCGCCGGACGGCCGAGGTGGCCCGGCTCTTTGCCAGCCAGGGCGTGATCACCCTCGTCTCGCTCATCACGCCGCGGGAGGAATTTCGCGCCATGGCCCGCGACATTGTCGGCGAGGCCTACGCCGAAATCTACGTCCGGGCTCCCTACGAAGTCTGCGCCGCCCGCGACCCCAAGGGCCTCTACCAAAAGGCCGCCAGCGGCGGCATCGCGAATTTCACGGGCCGCGACAGCGGTTTCGAGGAGCCGGCCGAGCCGAACCTTGTGCTCGACACGGCCGCGGAATCCGTGGCGGAATGTGCGGCTCGACTGGTCGCCCTTCTCCGGGAGCGGTTTACGCTGCCCGCCGAGTAGCGCGTCCCCGAGCGCCGGCCCCGGAGCGCCGCCCATGCCCCGCCAAATTTCCATTTCCGATGCCCGATTATAACCTGAGCCACCTCGACCAGCTGGAGGCCGAGGCCATTTACGTGTTGCGGGAGACGGCCGCCCAGTTTGCCCGTCCCGCGCTGCTGTTCTCCGGCGGCAAGGACTCCATCGTCATGGCGCACCTCGCGCGCAAGGCCTTCTGGCCCGCCCGCATTCCCTTCCCCCTCGTCCACATCGACACCGGGCACAACTTTTCCGAGACCATGACCTACCGCGACGACTTCGTCGCCCGGCTCGGCGCGGAGCTCGTCGTCGGCTCCGTCCAGGCCTCGATCGACTCCGGCCGCGTGGTCGAGGAAAAGGGCCCGAACGCCTCCCGCAACAAGCTCCAGACCGTCACCCTGCTCGATACCATCGCCGAAAACCGCTACGACGCCTGCCTCGGCGGCGGCCGGCGCGACGAGGAAAAGGCCCGCGCCAAGGAGCGCTTTTTCTCCCACCGCGACGACTTCGGCCAGTGGGATCCGAAGAACCAGCGCCCCGAGCTCTGGAACATCTTCAACGGTCGCAAACACGAGGGCGAACACTTCCGCGTCTTCCCGCTCTCGAACTTCACCGAGATGGACGTCTGGCTCTACATCCAGCGCGAAAACATCCCTCTCCCCAGCCTCTATTTCTCGCACGAACGCGAGGTCTTCGAGCGCGCCGGCGGCCTGCTGGCCGTCACTGACTTCGTGGCCGTCCAACCCGGCGAGAACGTCGAGCGCCGCGTCGTGCGCTTTCGCACCATCGGCGACGCCACCTGCACCGGGGCCGTGGAATCCACCGCCGCGACCATTGAGGACATCATCGCGGAGGTCGCCGCCTCCCGCCAGACCGAGCGCGGCACGCGCACCGACGACAAACGCTCCGAGACCGCGATGGAAGATCGCAAACGCGAGGGCTACTTCTAAATCCACCGCCGCCATGGACATTCTCCGCTTCACCACCGCCGGGTCCGTTGACGACGGCAAATCCACGCTCATCGGCCGCCTCCTCTACGATTCCAAGAGCATCTTCGAGGACCAACTCGCCGCCGTCGAGGAAAGCTCCAAGCGCCGCGGCGACGCCGTCGTGAACCTCGCCCTCCTCACCGACGGCCTCAAGGCCGAGCGCGAGCAGGGCATCACCATCGACGTCGCCTACCGCTACTTCGCCACGCCCCGGCGCAAATTCATCATCGCCGACACCCCCGGCCACATCCAATACACCCGCAACATGGTCACGGGCGCCTCCACGGCGAATCTCGCGATCATCCTCGTCGACGCCCGCAAAGGCGTCATCGAGCAGACGAAGCGGCACTCCTTTATCGCGGACCTCCTGCGGATCCAGCACGTCGTCGTGGCCGTCAACAAAATGGACCTCGTCGATTACGACCAGGTCGTCTACGACCGCATCGTCGAGGAATACAAGGCCTTCGCCTCCCGCCTGGACAATCTCGTCGAGATCACGACCATCCCCATCAGCGCGCTCAACGGCGACAACGTCGTCGATAAATCCGACCGCATGCCCTGGTATCAGGGCCCCTCGCTGCTCTATCACCTTGAGACCGTCTACGTCGGCGGCGAGCACAACCACGTCGACGCCCGCTTCCCCGTCCAGTGGGTCATTCGCCCGCTCTCGAACGAATGGCACGACTTCCGCGGCTACGCCGGCCGCGTCGCCGGCGGCGTTTTCAAGCCCGGCGACGACGTCACCGTACTGCCCTCCGGGTTCGCGACCAAGGTCAAGGAAGTCTACGCCGACGGCCAGACGCTCCCCGAAGCCTTCGCGCCGCAGTCGGTCACCCTGACTCTTGCCACGGAAATCGACATCTCCCGCGGCGACATGATCGTCAAGGCCAACAACCCGCCCGAAGTCACCCAGGACATCGAGGCCATGATCTGCTGGTTCTCCCAGACGCCCATGGCCGAACGGGGCAAATACATCCTCCGCCACACCACCCGCGAGACCCAGGCCATCATCAAGGACGTCCGCTACCTCGTGGACATCAATACCCTCCACAAGGTCACCGGCTCCCAGTCCTGCGCCATGAACGACATCGCCTGCGTCTCCCTGCGCACCGCCACTCCGCTCATCGCCGACTCCTACCAGCGTAATCGCATCACCGGTTCCTTCGTCCTCATTCACCCCGGAACCAACGAAACCGTGGCCGCCGGAATGATTCGTTGAAAAAGACGTTGACTTGGCATGCCGCCCGCTCTATTTGAAGGGGAGCGGGGGGAAACTCGCTCACACGAACGAACAAACAACAAATTTAACAAGACCATGATCTCCACGATTAAAACTCTCACGCTGGCCCTCGCGGCTGGTGTCCTCCTGGCCGGTGCCAATGTGGCGAACGCCCAGTTCCAGCCTCTCCCGGTTGCCCAGAGCAGCTACAACACGGCGGCCTCGAAGTTTAACACGGCCAAAGCCAAGCGCGACGCCGCCCAGAAGGCCTACAACAAGAAGAAAACGCCGGCCAACCTCAAGAAGCTCAACACGGCGAAGAAAACCTTCACCTCCGCGCAGAACACGCTTCGCACGGCGGATAGCAACCTCAAGAAGACCCAGAGCCGCATCGCGACTCTCAACGCGAACCTCAGCCTCATCAGCCGCAACACGACGGACACCACCCAAGACCCGAACTTTGCGACGATCAGCAGCATTCTCACCCAGCAGGTGACGCTCAACCCGAACGCCGCCTCGACGTTCTACAACGCCGCCGTGGCCAAGCTCGGGTTCTTCAACCCCCGCGCCAACGCCACCACGCTGCAGAACTCGATCAACGCGATTATCAACAGCGCGACCTACCTCGCCAGCACCACTCGTGCGAGCCTCGTCGCCGCTGTCGCTGGCGTCCGCACCGGCTTCGTCCCCGGCAACCCGAACAATGGCTACCAGGCCTCCCTTTGGGTCGCCCCGGTCTTCGTTCAGTCCTAAACGGGAATGTTCCTTTGCGAGGGCGGGCTTCGTTGGTGAGGCCCGCCCTCCTTTTTGTCCGGACTTCGTGCATTACGTCTCCGGTATCCCTACCGTCTCATCACCACTCATGCGGCGTTATCCTCATCTGTCCCCTCCGCTTGTCCTGATCCTTTGCGTCCTCGGAATCGCAGGCTGCACGGCACCGGTGACCGAGCGGGTGATTTCCGCGCCGGGTGCCAGCGCAGCAAGCCGCGGAGACAACTATCTCATCGCACCCAATGATGCGTTGACGATTACCGTCTTCCAAGAGCCTGATATGACGACTCAACAACAGGTCTCTCGCGATGGCACCATCAGCTTTCCGCTCGTGGGCCGCGTAAAGGTGGGCGGCCTGACGTTGGGTCAGGCGGAGAAAGCAATATCCGATCGACTTTCGGAAAAGTATCTTGTGAATCCGCAGGTCTCAATTGTCATCACGCAGTACTCGACGCAGAGCTACACGATCCTCGGCCAAGTTGGAGCACCTGGAGCGTATCCGATTCCCTACGAAGAGGTTGCCTTCACGCTGCCGATGGCCATCGCCCGCTCGGGCGGCAACACCCGGATCGGAAATCTCCGCAACATCCGCATCAACCGCTGGGAAAATGGCACCCTCAAACAATACACCGTCAACATGCACAATCCGGCGGGTCAGCGCTTCGTGATCCGGCCGGGGGACCTTGTTTTCGTTCAAGAGACCCTTTTCTAAATGCCTCACGAAACTTCGTCTCACGAAACCGCGCCTCACGATCCTCACCACCATGGTGGCCAAGAGGAAGAGGCCAAAGCCTTCGCGATCGACTACCGAAAACTCTGGGAAACGACAAAAAAGTTTCTCTGGGTCATCATCCTTTACATCATTGCCGCGGTGGTGGGGGCGGTGGTTTATCTCAGCAACGCCACGCCGATTTACCGCTCCTTTGCGAAAATAAAGGTCGAGCAACGCGTTATGGCGGCCACGCCCAATGTCACGGGTTCCTCCTTGGAGGAAGATCTCCGCGGGTTGGAAATGCTCCAAACCATCCAGCTCGGTTTTGTAAGCCGTTCCCTCATGCAACGCATGGTCGAGCGACTCAACCTCGCGAAGCGACAAGATTTTGTGCGCTCCACCGGCCTGGAAATCGACTCTGAGCAAGAAAACTTTGTCATTTACATGCTCGGAAATACGAAAACCGAGCTGATTCAGGGCACTCGCCTTCTCACGGTTTCGTTTGAGCATCCTGATCCGCAGGTCGCTCAGGAAATGGTGAACAGCTTGATCCGTGAGTATGTTGCGCTTGAAGGCGAGCAGCGACTTACTGCCGCAAGTGTCAACCTCAGCTACTTGATAGAGGAAAAGAAATCGCTGGAGGACAAGCTCGAGCAATCGCGCAAAAAGCTCATCGAATACACCCGTAAGCTGGGCAGCATCTCGGTGGATGGGGAAATGAACATAATTGCAAGTCAGCTCATTGAACTCAACTCCCGCCTTGCCGTAGCGAAGGCGGAGCGCATCAAGTTTGAGAGCGACTACGAACAGATTCAGGCGAAAAAGGGTAACCCAGCTGCGCTGCTTGAGATCGCGAGTGTGGCCCAGCTCCCGGAAGTCGCGAATCTCCGCAATCAGATCAATTCCCTCACTACAGAAATCAGCAAAACCCAACAGCGCTACCGCGCGGGCAATCCCGCCACCCAGCAACTCGAAAGTCAACTTGGATCGACCCGCGAAGCGCTCGATGCGGAGCTTTTGCGCGCTCCCGAAACCCTCGCGCAGACGCTTGATGTGGCCCGCCGTACCGAGGCAGCCCTGCAAAAAGCTACCGACGAGCAGGAAAAGAGGGTGATCGAGACCAAGGCTCTTTCGATTGAGTCCGATAAACTCAAAGGAGAGATTGATGCGGATAACATTTCCTACCAAGCTGTCCTTCGTAAGCTGAACGAAGAGACCTCCCAAGCCCGAAGTCAGCCGGTCTTCATTCAGGTGGTGGATTCTGCGAGCCCTGCCTTCAGGGTGAAGCCGCAGCCGGTGCAAACTTTTGCGGTCGCATTATTTGGCGCGATTTTCGCTTCCGGACTCACCATTCTCGTTCTTGCCGGTCTGGATACCTCGTTCAAATCCGTGGACGACCTCGAGGCCACCCTGGGACTCCAAGTTGCGGCCGCTATACCGATGTATGAGACCAAGCTCGGCAAGGAAAACTCCGAAGGCTCCCGCGCGGCGATTCCCTTGCGCGACGATCCCTATTCGGCGGCCAGCGAGGCCTACCGCACCTTGCGGGCGTCGCTCATGCTCAGCGAGGACGAATCGCACCGTATCCTCGTCACCAGCGCAGTCCCGGAGGAAGGCAAGTCCACCACGTCACTGAACCTCGCGGTAGCAATGGCGGGGCGCGGCGCCCGCACCCTGCTAGTCGAGGCGGATCTGCGCAAGCCCGTGTTTGAGGAGCGTTTGTTCGGCACCCAAGGCAAACGCGGCTTGGCCGATTATCTCTCCGACAAGGCCGACTTCCACGCGGTGCTCCAGCCGACGAACATCGAAAATCTCACGCTTGTTTCAGCGGGCAAGGTTTCGAAGAACTCCGGCGAACTCGTCCTGCGCCGCCAGCGGGTCGAGAAGTTTTTCGAGCTAGCGAGCAAGGAATTTGACCAGATCATCGTAGACTCAGCGCCGCTGTTGGCCGTGAGTGACACGCTCACGCTCGCCAAGCAGTTCAAGATCATCGCGCTCGTCGTGCGCTCCCACCGCACGCCTCGCCGCCTCGTGCGGCGAGCGGTCGACCTGCTCAAACGCGTGAAGCGCCGGCCCAGCGCCGTAGCGCTTAGCGCAGTGCCTCCCGGCAGCGATTATTATTACTACGGCTATAGCCAGAATGGCCGCGCCTACGGGGCTGAGCGCCAGCCCGCTGCCGGCCAGGAAGACAAAGGGTGATCGACAGTCAGAAGCTGATTTAGATGATTTAGGGGCTCTGGAATATCACGAGATTCTATGAATATTATCTCGTATCCTTTGCATCAATGAGGCTCCAGCCCAGTGCAATGAGCACCAGGAAATACAGCTGAATAGAAGCGATCTGCATTGGGAAATCCACTAGCGCGTGTAAAGACGTCAGCAAAAGGGCTAGCCCAACACCGGCAAGGCAGCACGGATGAGCGGGCGGAGGGATGCTTTCCCCCAGTGCCCGAAGATTGTCCCCGAGGGTGATGCGGTAGATCTTGTCGACCGGCGGAAGGGTGTTCCTCCGGAGGGTTCCCGCCCCAATTGCCGCTGTGGCGGGAAGAAAGAGCGCCGCCCATAGGAAGGTCCCGAGGTAGCCCCAATCGACCAGCGTCTGGAGGTAGTCTTGATGAGCGACCCAGTAGGTTTGGAGGTAGGGGGGCGAATTTTCGTCAATGCGTGAGTTCTGGACAGCTTTGAAAGTTCCTGGACCGAAGCCACGCCATCCTGCCTCCGGCACCAGAGAGAGAAAAATTCTATAGGCCTCCAGTCGCCCGTCCGTTCCGGTTTTTTCGAGTGAGTTGGCCATGTCAACCCAACGATTCCAAGGCATCGCAAAGAGGAGGGTTATGAGAATCACTAAGATTGGCAGGACGCCGGCGAGGATGAGTTGTTTCTTAACCCGCGCCCTTGTATGGCGGATATATTGCAGAAAAAAGATTGCCAGAGCTGAGGACAGAATGGAAAGCCCGATCACGGCTAACACATTGCCCGCCTTGGAAACGTTCAAAAAACAGGCGGCGAAAACCAGTGCCGGCGGAATCAGCCAGATTGGCCAACCGAAGGTGCGGCGAACGCAGGCATACGCGGCGACTCCAGCGAGCACCGGCCAGAAAAGGTTAAGAAAGGATGCCGCGTTGCCGTGGTATCGGTATGTGGCAAACGCAAGCGGAATTTTTCCATCCACGGAAAACAGCTGAAAGGGGGCACCGACCGTCCTCTGCAGGAAGAAAAAAACGGTCATTCCCATGGCGGTCGTCAGCATCGTGAGAATCAAGGCTCGGTTCCAACCGGTAGTTTTCCAGATTTCAATCGCCACGAGCATTAGACCAAGCAGCGCGGTGGTTCGATGCATCGCAGCAAGCGAAAGCGCGGCATTGCAGGAGCCCAGGGCCTGGCGTAATTCGATGGGTGGGATGGTTGCCCAAAAAGATTCCGGGTTCTGAAGGCACTGGGCCTGCGCCCATCCTGTCAGCGTGACGAGCCAACCGAAGCCAAGAATCGCCCCAGCCAAAATGGCTGGCCATTTCCCGGTGCGGGGGAGGGTTCCGGCGCAAGCATGTCCTGCACCCCAGAGCATCAACACTCCCGTCGCGGCCCAGTTAAACAAGAGCAAGGTGTGCTCCCGGGTCAGGCCGTAGGCCGCGGCCGAGAGGAAGTAAAGGATGAGAAAGAAACTGTAAGATATCGTGAGCAGCCTGCCGCCCAGACGTGCTTGGACGCTGTTATGAGGAATGTGCTGGCGGAGCATGGCAAAAATCGGAGTCGAAAGGTATGCAACTTTGCCCTTGAGGACTTTGCGACGAATGCGAAGTATTCACGCCCGCGTCCCACTGTCCACCGCGAATCTTTTTCCGCAATGAGTTCACCCGATCATTCCACCACCCCGGTTCGTTCGGGACTATGGTGGAAAATCCGCGAGCGCTATCGCTGGATGTCGCTGCGAAACAGAATCGGTTTATGGGCATTACTCGTGTTCATCGTTTTTGCGGCTGTTTCCGTCCGGTGGGTGCAGCCGGCCTACCGCGCGAGTCGAATGTGGTTCTATCTCAATTTGGCGGACAAGGCCATGGAGCGGAAGGACTACAACGCGACCTCGCTCGCGTTACGAAAAGCAATCATGTCCGGCATGGAGCATCCCCATCCTTGGAAGGCTTTGGCCCGGTTTCTGGATGAGGTTGGCTCGCCCGAGGTTATCAATGTTTATGAGCGTCTGGCGGGCATGGAGCCAACGGTGGAGGATTATCGCTATAAGCAGATTGCCGCCGCCCTGCGCTACGGCAGGTTATATCAGGCGGAGGAAATCCTGGCCCGGGTTCCGCCCGAGTGGAGGGAGACCCCCGAGGGGCTGCGACTGGCGGTGGAGATCGCGCTGCGAAAAAATCGCACTGAGGTGGCCAGGTCGGCGCTTAACCGATTATTGCTGATGAATCCCGACGACGCGAAGGCTGAGTTTGATCTCATGTCTTTGCAGGCGCTCTCGTCAGATGTCGCAGAAAGAGAGCGCGCCAGAACCCGACTGCTGCGGCTCGCAGGTGAGTCCGGGGAGTTTGCCCTTCCGGCAGCAAGACGGCTGATTTCCCTTGAACAGCAGGAGGGTAATCTCCTCGAGGCCAACCGCCTCGCGGGTCGCCTTGTCGGCCTTCCAACCTCAACGGCGCAGGATCTTCTCCTTTTCGCGCAGTTGGAGATCGCCACCAACAGCCTAAGTTTACCCCTCACGTTCAAGCGGCTGCGGGAGTTTGCGCAGAAAAACCCCGGCGAGTTTCCGCTAATCATGAACTGGCTGATTGAGAGTCGAACCGATCCCGAGGGAACAAATCGATGGGTTCAGGAATTGCCGGCGAGTTTTTCTGAGCGTCCGGATACCGCCGCGGGGTTGTTTCAGTTCTATCTGGCCTCCGGGCAATGGGAAAAGGTTTTCGATCTTCTGGGCAATCCCATGTCAAAGCTCCAACTCCCGACCGTAGTTCTCCAAAACGCCCGCAAAGCATTCGAGGAAGAACAGCAACACTCAATTAATGCGGAACAAACTTGGATGGCCGCGGTTTACGGGGCGGAAAACAGTCCCACCACTCTGCGGATTTTGAGTTTGCTCGCCAGCGCCCGGGGTTGGACAGCGGCGACCGGTAAGGCCTTGGCCGCTCTAGCTGCGGCCTCCCCGGGTGATTCTTCCGCCTGGTGGCTGCTGGTTCAGCACGAAAATAATGTCCGGAACTGCCCTGGGCTCTACAAGGCATTGCAGGGTCTCATGCGCATTAACCCCTACGATATCAATGTGGCAAGCAACTGGGTGCTGGCAGCCTCCTTGGTCCGACAGGGGGACTTGGAGGAAATCTTGCGCGTGGCCAAGCGCACTTATGAGTCCACGTACCCCTCCGATCCCCGGGCGGCCACCGCCTATGCGACGGCTCTATTGCAGGCCAATCGCCCGCAGGATGCCCTGCGCGTGATTGAGGAAATGTCGGTCGCCAACCGTCGGGAACCCCAGCGAGCGGTTTACGTCGGTAGCGTGCTTGCGGCGAACGGGCGGTTTGCGGATGCGCTCGAATTTTTCTCCCGCTCCGAAAATCTCGGGGAGAACACCTTCCCCGAGGAGCGGCGCCTGCGCCGCATTTGGAAAGGTGTCGCGCTGGGCGAGGCGACCAGTGCCGCGGAAGTCGAAAAAATCCTCCTTCGCAACAATAATCCCGATGTTCAGCCGGAAAAAATCAACGCACAGCTCCGGTCGGAAATCAAGCAACGGACGGATCCCGCCGAGGTTCAGCGAATTCTCAGCACGCTCAAGTCTGAGTCGCAGAGCCGTCAAAACCCGCCCCCCGAAGTGGAAAAAATGATCCAGTCCCTACGCGACCACTCTGAAAACAAAGCATCCCCGTCTACTACTCCTAGGGAGGTAACCCCGTGAGCGCTTCCGCCGCATCCGGCGAAGTTCCGCGGGAGGCCCGACGCGGGTGGGAATGGTGGCCCTTTGCATTCATCGTCCTCGTCTGGTTGCCCTCCCTTATGCGTTGCAGCATCGAGTGGTCGCTCAACGCCCAGTATTATTACGGATGGGCGGTCCCCCTGCTGGCCGGTTACCTGGCCTATGAACGTCTCACTCCGGTGCCCGTCCTCCAGCGTGGGCGCCACTGGATACTGGCGCTATGTATCCTGCTGCTGTTCGCCCTTCCGCATCCCGTGCTGCGCGTTGTGGGGGAGGCAAATACCGACTGGCGGCTTGTCTCCTGGGCCATGGCCTTTAGCGCCCTTGGAATTTCGCTCGCCACCCTTTATCTCGCGGGCGGCTGGTTGGCCGTGCGGCGGTTTGTCTTTCCGCTGTGTTTTCTGTTCACCGCCATTCCCTGGCCGTCCCAGCAGGAGACTCTGCTCGTTCAGGGCATGATGCAGATCAACGCGGTAATCTCGGCGGAGTTCGTTTCCCTCTGCGGCGTGCCTGCCATTGCGACCGGAAACGTCATAGAACTGCCTACCGGCGTCCTTGGTGTCAACGAAGCCTGCAGCGGCATCCGCTCGCTTCAATCCACCTTCATGGCTTCCCTCTTTCTTGGCGGGCTTTACCGCCTGCGCTGGTTTCCGCGGTTCTCTCTGGTGGTCCTAGGAGTTGGAATTGCCTTTCTGCTCAATGTCGTCCGCACCGTTTTTTTGAGCTGGCAGGGGGCCTTTCATGGTATCGAGGCCACCGAAAAATGGCACGACTCCGCCGGCTTCGCCATCCTAGCCGCTGTGCTCGTCTGCCTCTGGTTGATCAGCCGAGCCTTCGAGAAACACTCCGCCCGATCTTCCGTCGCCGGAGCCTCAGACTGATATCTCGGAATTTCGTTCGGTTTGTTCATTTTTGATTGAACATCCTGAATCTCGCGCTCAATTTACGTGCGCCACATGGTTCCCCATGTCCGCTCAGTCCGCCTCTTTTTTGTTGGGGACAGGTTCCCCACCAAGGGCGGCAGCATCTCCGCGTAGCCCGTCGAGCCCCTCCCCATGGCTAAGGAATCCTCGCTGCTGGAAACGGCCTCGCTTGACGTGTTTGCTCGCGAGTGCATTAACATTTTTATTCATGCCGCGCAGTCTCTCTCGATCCCCCGCTCGATCGGAGAAATTTACGGTTTGCTTTTTGCCAGCCCCGATCCGCTGCCAATGGAGGCGATCGTTGAGCGCCTCCGGATCAGCAAAGGTTCGGCGAGTCAGGGGCTGCGCTGGCTGCGCGAGGTCAATGCCGTGCGCGCCGTGTATGTCGTCGGCGACCGGCGCGATCACTTTATCGCCGAAACGGAACTGCGCCGGCTGGCACTAGGTTACCTTCGCGAGTCCGTCGAACCGCAGCTCTCCAGGGCCGGGGATTACTTGAACCGCGTCGGTGAAGCCGTACCCGACGAAAAACGCTCCGAAGCCGCTCGTTTTGCCGAGGTTCGCTTCAAAAAGCTGCGCCGCTGGCATCGTTTCGCCGCCCAGATTTTGCCGATCATCCTAAAGGTATCCCAAAAACTGTAGCCTGTCTGGTTCCGGGTGATAATTCCCGTTGCAGTGTCAGCTCGACATGGAGAGTGTATTTTGTGCATGAGTTAATCCCCAATTTTCTGTGAACGAGGTAACTTCTACTTCCCCGAACTCTCCCCGAGCCCAACGGTGGTTTCGCGCGGCAGTAGGAGTCGGGCTGACCTTGGTGGGCGCATGGTTCCTTGCGGCCGAAGCGCTGACCCATTTTTGGTATTCTTCCCGCGAAGCAAAGCTGACTCGTAACGTCTTGCCGCCGACTGGAGAGACGGCACTGAAGCACATTAAGGATTTTCTCAAAGAGGAGGGAAGCCCATTTCGCCAGCAAAGTATCGGCACTGCGGCTATGGACATACTTAAGTGCCGCTTTGGTGAAAGTCTTTATTGGTTGGAAGAATCGGGGCCAGCCGCGATTACGATTTTGAAGTGGGAAGATTATTCAGTCTTCAACGGAGTTGAAGGGATGCATAACCCTGGGGTCTGCTTGGCTGCGGCAGGGTGGTCGATCGGCGACAGTCGAAAGCTTGGGCTACAGTTTTATGGGCAAGCTGCGGCAGAGGTGTCGGAGTGGCAGGTCAGTCGAGGGGCGCTCAAAATGCGAGCATTCAGTGCCGTGTTTCGGCGGTTTGCAACGAAGGCGGTTGAAAAATCTTCTGACCTGCAGATTTACAGCGAACGGCTCAATGTTGTGCTCGCTGGGCGTCGCGATGCCCCGGTTTACATTATCCTCGCCTATCTGCCCGCCTCCGTCAGCGACGAGCAGGTCACCCGCCTCTTTCGCGACTTGATGGATGCCATTTTTGCCGGTCCCTCCGCCAATTCTCAGCCCGCCGCGGCGTCTTGAGTGCTCGGTAATGGCCGGTATCGTCATCCTGCCTTCCCCAAATTTTCGACCCACCGCTTATGCGTATCCTCGTTACCGGCGGCGCCGGCTTCCTCGGCTCCCACCTCTGCGACCGCCTTGTCGAGCAGGGGCACGACGTCCTCTGTCTCGATAATTTCTTCACCGGGCGTAAAACCAACATCGCCCATCTCCTCGGTCATCCCCGCTTCGAGCTCATCCGCCACGACGTCATCGACCCGTTCAAATTCGAGGTCGACCAGATCTACAACCTCGCCTGCCCCGCGAGCCCGCCGCACTACCAGTTCAACCCCATCAA
>JAIYAZ010000031.1 GCA_027488755.1 Verrucomicrobiaceae bacterium
AACGTCGCCGAAAACAACCACGTGCTCCGACGCGAAGCCGCCGTGAGCCCCACGATCTCCACCACTTCCTTTCGGAATCCCATGCTCAGCATCTCGTCCGCCTCATCCAGCACGACAAACCGCACCGCATCCAGCCGCACCGCCCCCAGCTTGAGCAAATCGGCGAGCCTCCCCGGCGTCGCCACCACGATATGCGTCGGCCGCTTCAGCCGCGCCACCTGCTCCGCGATCTTGTCGCCACCCCCCGTCACCTCGACGAAAATCTTCGCCGGACAGAACTTCGTGAACTGAAACAACGCCTTCCCGATCTGCCGGGCCAGCTCCCGCGTCGGCGCGAGCACGAGCGCCTGCACCCGCGGGTCCGCCGGATCGATCTTCGCCAGCAGCGGCAGCCCGAACGCCGCCGTCTTGCCCGTCCCCGTCTGCGCCTGCGCGACAAAGTCCCCGCCCTCCCGGATCAGAAACGGAATCGCACCGGTTTGAATCGGCGTCGGCGTCGTGATCCCCAGCGCCTCCAGCCCCCGCACCAAATCCTCCGGCACGCCCAGTTTGGAAAAAGCAGACCTCATCCCCGCACCATGCCCGCGCCCGCGTCCCCCGACGAGCAGGGAATCGCGAAACCCGCCCCGCCCGCCAGCGGCGGGAATTTCATTGCCGCGCGAGGGCAGAGTTGACGAGTCTCCCGCCACACCCACCGACCAACCCGCCATGAATGTCACCATCAAACACCAGCCCGCCTTTGCCCTCGCCGTCGTCGCCCTCGCGCCCAACGAAACGATCAAGGTCGAGCCCGGCGCGATGGTGAGTCACAGCTACGGACTCACGACCGAGACAAAAGCCGACGGCGGAATCTTCGGCGGCCTCAAGCGCATGGTCGCCGGCGAAAGCTTTTTCCAAAACACGTGGACCGCGCCCGCCGAGGGCGGCGAAATCACCCTCGCCCCCACGCTCTCCGGCGACATGGCGGTTCTGCCAATCGCCGGCGCGGATTTCCTCCTCCGCAGCGGGGCTTACATCGCCAGCGAGACCGGCGTGAGCATCGACGCGAGCTGGGGCGGCGGCAAGGGGTTCTTCGGCGGCGGCGGCCTCGTCCTGCTCAAGGTCAGCGGCCAGGGCCAGCTCCTGCTGGCAAGCTACGGCGCGATCGAGGAACGCATTCTCGCGGCCGGGGAATCCTACACCATCGACACCGCGCACATCGTCGGCATGGACGCCGGCGTTTCGTTCGAACTCCGCAAATCCGGCGGCTGGAAATCCACCATCCTCGGCGGCGAAGGCCTCGTCTGCCGGCTCACCGGCCCGGGCCGCGTCCTCATGCAGACCCGCTCCGAGTCCGCCTTCCTCGGCTGGATCATCCCCAAGCTCCCGACCAAATCCAACTCGTAGGCGGCCCTCGCCCCTGTAGCGGCGGTCTATGACCGTCGCATTTCTCCGCCAAGCAACCCGACCAATCGCGAGCGGGATCGTTTCGGGGCGGGAATTTCATTGAGCCGCGTCGCGGCTTTCCCTAGGGGGGACGGCATGAGCCCCACCCGTCGCATTCTCTTCGCCGCCGTCTCGCTGCTTGCGACGGGTTCGCTCCCCGCCGCCGAGCAAGCCGTGACGCTGAAAGCCGGCCCGCTCACCGCCACGCTCCAGGTCCCCGAATCCTGGGGCGCGGGCAAACCCTTCACCGAGGCCACCGCCGAAAACGACGGCATCAACCTCCGCCTGCCGCAGGGGCCCAACGTGTATTCCGGCCGGATCTGGACCGGCCTCACCCCCAAGTGGGTCGGCCCCGACGCCGCGCCCGGCGGACCGCAGTTGACCATTGCCCTGGTCGCCGTCCCCGCCCGGTTCACGGACGACGAAGGCTCCCGCCTGCCCGAAAATGACCGCCCGGAACGCTCCCTCACCAGCGAGCAAAAAGAGGCCGTCTTTGCCCCGCTGGCCAAAGTCTTCGCCGACTCGGGCGTGGACGTCGCGCAGTTCCGCACCAAGGACGGCCAGCCCGCGAAGGAATTCACCGGCGCCTGGTGGGGCAACGACGGCTTTGGCACGCAGAACATCCTCGACGCCCAATTCCTCGAAAACGCCGACAAATCCCTGCGCGGCATCCTCTATCTCTACACCGAAGCGAGCGATTTGAGCTTCTTCGTCCTCGCGCGCATTCTCCTCTACAACCCCAAGTCGCGCGCCCTGCTTTTGATGGATCTCCCGCTCGGCACCTTCCCGGAAGCCCAGGCGCTGGAAAACGCGATCACCGACGAAAGCAAAAAGGACCCGGACGCCTACGCGAAGGCCGTCGCCTTCTACCGCGACCGCCAGTCCTGGGCCGACACCCCGATGGGCCGCGTCCTCACCGCGATGGAAACCGTCGCCCGCAGCACAAAACTCGACTGATCGAAATCAGACTGGGGAGCGCACTGTCAGCCGGGCGGGCGGGCGCGGAGTTCGCGCGCGGCGTCATTACCGACCCAGCGGGCGCTGGCGGACGCGGGGTGAGCGGCGAGTTTCTCGGCGAGCGCGAGGGCAGCGGCGTAGCAGGCCGGAGAACCCCGACGCTTGCCGATCTGGCGGAGGGCCCAGTTTACGGCCTTTTTCACGAAGTTCCGTTCGTCGGTGGCCGCCCGCTCAATAAGCGGGAGCAATTCGAGAAAGGTCGCGTCGGGCTCCTGTTTCCGGTGAACGGCCAGCGCGGCGAGCAGCGCAAACGCGGCGCGACGTTCGAACTCCGGCTCACGGTCGGCCCAGGCGCGGACCTTGGCAAAGGCATGGGGCGTGAGACAGAAGGCGTTTACGCACATCTGGTCGCAGACGTCCCAGCTATCGAAGCCGGCACACCACGCATCCATCTGCTCCGGCGTCAGCTGCCGCGGATCCGCGACGAGCGAAGCGAGGATGTGGGCCTCGTGCACGGGGTAATTCCACAGCGCCACCGCCAGCGCCTGATCCCGCCGGTGCCCCCGCGCCAGCGCGCGAAGCTGAGGAATCGTGCAGCCCAGCTGCTCATTACGCGGCCGACTCCCATACCGCTGCTGCCCGGCAACCTTCACCGGATCGCCGATCGCGCGGAGTTCCGCGATCAACGCGACGGCGAGAGCGGAAGGGGCGATGGACATTCTCCCGCAATTATCGGCCCTGAGACGGACGTCAAGACCAGGTCAGGAGTTATGTCGAGTGACGTCGCCGAAACAGTAATAACGCAACGATCCCCAGGAGGAACATCGTCACGCTTTGAGGCTCAGGAACGGTATTGAGGGTGGTGTTCCATTCCCTCAAGTCATCGAGAATCGGCCGTCCTGCCGCATC
>JAIYAZ010000112.1 GCA_027488755.1 Verrucomicrobiaceae bacterium
TTCACTGGGCGGGATTTGACCCGAAAACGCCGGCCCTCGCCATTGCACCAAGGTAAAACATCAGGGGGCTTTTGGGCGGGGATCGTCGAGCCCGAGACGGGCGGCCGCCCGGACGAGATCGGCCAGCGAGGCGACCCCGAGCTTACGCATCACGCGGCCGCGGTGGACCTTCACGTTCTGCTCGCCGGTGCCGAGGATGGCGGCGATCTGCTTGTTCAACCGCCCGGCGACGACGTGGGCCATCACCTCGCGTTCGCGGCCGGTGAGCGTCGCAAAACGCTCCTCCAGGCCGGTTCGCTCGTTCTGCTGCGCGTGGAGCCGGGCCGCTTCGGTCTCCGCGACGCGCAGCGCGGCGAGCAGCTTGCGGGCATCCACGGGTTTTGTGAGGAAATCCACGGCCCCGCCCTTCATCGCGCGCACCGTCATGGGAATGTCGCCCTGCGCGGTGAGGAAGACCACCGCCACCGGCCGGTTTGCCCGCGTGAGCAGGTCGTGCACATGCAGCCCGTCGCAGCCCGGCATGGCGACGTCGAGGATGACCGCCGCCGGCTCCGCGTCGTCGAGCGCGTCGAGAAAGCCTAGCGCCCGGTCGTGTTCGCGCACGCGGTAGCCCTCGGCGGTGAGCAGGCGGCGCAGCGCGCGGCGGATGGACGCATCGTCGTCGACGAGATGAATGAGAAAGCCCCGGTTCATGTTGCCACGGGAATCTCCAGGCTGAAGACCGCCCCCTGCCGCGCTCCGGAGGCCGCCCGCAAATCCCCGCCATGCGCCCGCGCGATGGTGCGGCTGATCGCGAGCCCCAGCCCGTGCCCGCCGGACTTGGTCGTGAAAAACGGCTCGAACATCCGCTCCGCATCCGCTGGCAAACCGCGCCCGGCATCCTCCACGCAAATGAGCGTGCGGTTTGCCGTCGCCTCCGCGCGAAGGGTGATGCCGCGTCGCTCCGGCTCAAGGCCCTCGGAGGCGTCCGCCGCGTTGATGAGGAGGTTCAACAAGACCTGCTGTATCTGCACCCGGTCCCCAAAAAGTCGGGGCAGCCCGGGCGCCACCTCCAACTCGACCCACACCCCCCGGCGGTCAAAGTCCCGCCGCACCATGCGCCGAGCCTCCGCGAGCAGCTCCGGAACCCCGATTTCCTCCCGCACAATTTCATGCCGCTTCAGCACGGCCCCGATGCGCCGGATCACCTCCGCCGCCCTCTGCTCATCGGCGACGATATCCGCCACGATGGCCCGCAATTCCGCCGCGTGGCGTTGCGGTTCGTCGAGCAAACGCTCGGCCGCCTGCGCGTTCGCCAGGATCGCCGTGAGCGGCTGGTTGATCTCGTGGGCAAACGCGCTGGAAATCTCGCTCAGCGTGATCGCCCGGCTGATGCGCGTGAGTTCGTCCCGATGCCGCGCCGCCTCCTCCTCGGCGTTTCGCACATCCAGAAGCAACCGCGACGCCCCGATCATGTCGCGGCTGAGTTCATAACCCATCGCGAGCATGATCCCAAGGAACGGCAGGCTCATGATGTAGGGGGCCTCAATCGTGCGCGAATGAATCAACAACCCGAGCAGGGCCGCAAAGAGGATAAAGAACGTGAGGCTGCCCCCGATGGCGAGCGCCCGGCGTCGAGCCCGCGCTCCCCCGCGCCGCCAGAGCCGCACCGAGGCATCGACCACAAAGATCAGCAGCAGCAGCGAACTGAGCTCCGCCACCTTCACGCGCAGCGTCGGCACGGCCTCCGCCACCGCCCACACGGATTCGCCAAAAAACGACAACTGACGCAGGCTGAGAATCTCGGCGTAGTTCAGATTCGGAGGCACCGCAAAGTTGAGCCCCAGACTGATCAGACGCAACGCCACCGCCGCCACGCCCAGGGCCAGCGTGCCCGTGCCGAGGTAGGTCTGCACAAACCCAACCATCCCCAGCACTAGCAGAAACAGCGGCACGTGCGACCAGCGGAGAATCTCCCCGTAACGCGCCATGGAATCGGTGCGCATGAGCGTGAGCTCGAGGATCGCAATCACCGAGAGGCTGAACGCCACGAGCGAAAACCACCCGTTGGCCCCCGCCCGGCGATCCTGCATCCACGCCAGCAGGTGGATCAGCCCGAGCGCCAGCGCGAGTCCGGCGAGGACGCTCCACGCGGTGGTGACCCAGCTGATGTTCATTCGCTGCGAGATAAACACGCGCCGAACGGCAGGGGAAACCCTTTTGCCGCGCGCCCATTAAACCAAGGTTCAATGGTGCCAAAACGGGATTTTGGATGGTATCACGCGCTATGCGTTTTCGTCTCCCGTTGACCCTCCTCGCCGCTCTCCTGGCGTATGCCGTGGCCGGACACGCCAAGCCGGCCCCGTCCCCCAGCCCCGCCCCCGCGAAGGACGGCAAGACCTTTGAGCCGCTGGCGGAGACCGCCCCCGCGGGCCGCAGCGTGTTTGAGGTCGTGCCCGGCAAGAACTCACCGTGGTCCTTCGTCGTCGAGCCGTATCTCTGGGCGATGGGCATCTCCGGCGACATCGGCATCGGCGGCCTGCCCGCGCTGAACGTCGATTTCGACCCGAAAACCGTCCTGCAAAACCTCAAGTGGGGCGTCATGGGCCGCGGCGAAGTCCGCTACGGCAAATGGGGCCTGCTCGGCGACGGCTTTTTCGCCGACCTGGAAGTGGACGGCAACCCGCCCGGCCCCATCTACGACGGCGCCAGCCTCACCATGCAGCAGGGCATGGCGCAGCTCGCGCTCGCCTACCGCGTCTTCGAATGCCGCGCCGGCTACCTCGACCTCTACGCCGGCGCGCGCCTCAACTACTTCTCCATCGCCACCACCGCCAGCCCCGACAACGGCGGCATCCAGGACGTCGCGACCAACATGACGGACCGCATCTCCAGCCGGCTCGACACCCTCGCGAAGGACATCGTGCAGGAACGCGTCAACTCCGCCCGCACCAGCCTCGACGCCGACGTGCAGCAGATCCTCACCGGCGCTCAGACCCGCGTGCAGGACCTCCAGCGCGAAATCCTCACCGCCATCCGGCAGGGCAAAACCGCCGACATCGCCCGCCTCGAAACCCTCCAGCAGACCATCGCCACGGAACTCGGCACCCGCGTCGGCGACGCCGCGCAGACCGTCAACGGCATCCAGAACGCCGTGCGCACCACCGTGCAGGACGACCTCACGAAACGCCTCGTCCGCCGCTGGGCCCTCGTGCCCGACAAGGTCCGCGAATTCACCCGCCAGCAGGACATCTCCCGCATGCTCAACCCCGCGCGCCGCGACTTCCGCAACCTCGTGGAATCCTCCGTCCGCCTCCAGGCCGCCACCCTGCAAAACGCCGTCCTGCAAAGGACCGCCAACCAGCTCGTCACCGTGGCGGAAAACCGCGTGGCCGCCGCACAGAAGGTCCTCGAAACCAGCCTCGCCGCCAAGTCCCCCGCGAACCGCCAGGCCGCCCGCCGCCTGCTCGCCCGGGCCGAGGGCAACCTCGCCCAGGCCCAGGCCTTCCGCGCGCAGACCGCCACCGGCGCGAACACCGCCAAGCTCGAAGCCGACGTCGCCCAGGCGCGGAAAAAATTCGCCAAAAAACTCGCCGACGAAATCGAGGACGCCCTGCCCACCGGCTCCGGCGGCGACCGCTGGTGGGTCGACCCCATCGTCGGCTTCCGCGCCCAGGTCAACATCACCCGCTGGCTCTTCCTCGCCACCCAGTGCGACGTCGGCGGCTTCGGCGCCGCGTCGAAGATCGCGTGGAACCTCAACGGCAGCGTCGGCGTGAACTTCACCCGCAACCTCTTCGCCGAGGTCGGCTACCGCTATTATTACATGGACTACGTGAACTCCGGCCTCACCTACCAGGCCGCCGAGCAGGGCATGTTCTTCGGCGGCGGCGTGCGGTTCTAGACCGGCGGCGGGCCACCGAACGCCGCCGCCGCGAAAAAACGACAGAACGTTGCGGAATGCTCTCGTTGGAGCAAAGGCCGGATAATCGTTTTCCGGAATCCTGCTTGGGAGGTCTGCCCTAGGGGGTGAGTTTCCAACTCCCTGTAATGCCCGAATCCGTCGGGTTTAATCTTGCGCCTCCAATCGGCAGTTATTTTATTCCGGCGATTCAATCATCTGCCAACCTGATGCGAGAAACGGGGCCAGACGGCGCACACCTGACGAGCAATGACAAATTTCTATCGCCTCTCCGCCGCTTTTTCCGCCGCCTTACTCCTTTTGTCAGTCCATTGGCTACAGGGCCAGGTCAGCACCTTGGGAGACGTGAACCCAAGCCCAGCAAGCAACCCCACTTGGAACGTGGCAGGACCACTCACCGTGGGACAGACGGCCGTCGGGAGTATGTCGGTCTCCGCCGGAGGCACGGTTTCCAACACCTATGCCCTTATTGGTGTCGATCCCCGCTCGCAGGGGTCGGTAACCGTGAGCGGCGGAAACTGGACCCATTCAGGCGACCTGACAATTGGGCAGAACAGCGGCGCCACCGGCGAGCTTAACCTCGGTGGCGGCCTGGTTACCACCGCCCAAGTCGCCGAAGGCTCGGGCAATGGCAGCGTCACCTTCAATGGCGGCACGCTGCGGCTCAGCGACGATCAGACATCCCTCTTCTCGGGTTTTGAGCCCGGCGATGTCGTCCTCATTAACCCGGGCGGCACCATCGATACCCAGTCCTTCCAGGTCTCGACCGCCTTGGCTCTCACTGGCAACGGCTCCCTCACCAAGAAGGGCAGCGGCACGCTCTCTCTGGGCGGGAACAGCACTTACGCGGGAGGCACCACGGTGCGTAACGGGTTGCTCGCACTTGGTGGCAACATTTCGAATCCTTCCACCGAAGTCATCGTCGGCCAATCCTTGGGGGACAACGCCAGTTTAGAGGTAAATAAAGGCGGCTCGCTCACCAGCAAATACGTTTACCTCGGCAACGAAGCCGGTTCGCAGGGCCGCGCAACCGTAACCGGCGGAAATTGGACGAACTCCCAGATTTTCTACGTGGGAAAAGACGGTAATGGCACCTTGGTCATTACCGACAATGGCGTGGTCAATGGCGGGTCCGTTGTCGTCGGCTCCCAGGACTCAACCAGTTTGGTGCGAGTGGAAAATGGCAGCTTCCTGAATGCTCTTCTCACCGTCGGGTTTGGCGGAAAAGCCCTTGTGGAGATTGACAGCACTAGCTCAGTGATCTCTCGACAGGCCATCATTGGTAACCGCGATGGTGACGAGGCGTTGGGAACGGTGAGAGTGAACGGGGGTAACTGGACGGTCAGCGAAGGTTTGATCGTCGGCGCTAACGGCAAGGCTGAACTTGATATCATCGGGGGCAGGGTCGGCGCTGGGGTGGTCTGGGCCTCCGCGACCCCCTTTTCATCGAGCAATCTCACCCTTAATGGGGGTGAACTTGCCACATATGTCATTACCAGCGGCTCGGTTCCTGGCTCTGGCCCGAGTCATTTCTTATTTCAGAATGGCGGAACCCTCAAGCTGATGGCCAACTCAGCCCGCATCTTCGACGGCTATCGGGCCGGCGGTATCGTTTTGGGAACCGGCGGCGGAGTTATCGACACCCAGTCGTTCGCCGTCGGAATCGACGTCGGCCTGACTGGAACGGGCTCCCTGACCAAACTCGGTAACGGCACGTTGACCCTCAACGGCACTCATACCTACGCCGGTAACACCACCATCAGTCGCGGCACCCTCGCATTAGCCGGTAATGGCTCCATCTCACACTCCTCGGCAAACCTCTACGTGGGCAATGCAGCCAGCGATAACGCCACCGCGACCCTCAGCCATGCCGCATTCGTCACCAGCAATGAAACCTTCATCGCCAAAGACGCCGGCTCCACTGGTCGCGTCCAAATCACCGGCGGCAACCTCACCACCGCTAACCGCCTTTTCGTTGGCTACTCCGGCTCGGGCTCCCTCGAACTCACCGACGTGGGCCGCGTCACGAGCGACACCACCTTCATCGGCACGACCCCTGAGGCCAATGGTGCCCTCAACGTCGCGGGCGGCAACCTTACCAACACAAACAACCTCATCGTCGGTCATGAAGGCACCGGAAGGTTCACCCTCAGCAACGGCACCGTCTCCAACGTGACCGGCTTCATCGGGGCCGAGTCGGACTCCTCCGGCTCGGCCACGGCGACCGGCGGCACTTGGATCAATACTGACGCCCTTTTCGTTGGCGACGCCGGCACCGGCACGCTCACCATCGCCGGCGGCATCGTTAGCGCCCCCAGCGTCACGCTCGCAAACGCCGTCGGCTCCAACGGCACCCTCAATTTTGGCACCGGCACATCCGTGGGCACCCTCATCGCCGGGAACATCACCGGCGTAGACGGCACGGCCTTGGTCAACTTCAACCACTCCGGCATTCTCCGCCTCACCCCCACCCTTTCTGGATCCCTTGTGGTCAATCACCTCGGCACCGGCAGCACCATCCTGACTGCCGCAAATACCTACACGAGCGGCACGACTGTCACCAGCGGCAGACTGCAAACCAACCACCTCACCGCCCTCGGCACCGGCCCGGTCACGATAAATGGCGGCACGCTTGACCCCGTCGGCACGCTCACCATCAACTCTCTCACCTGGAACGGCGGCATGATTTCCAGCTCGCTCGGCGCATCGATGGATCTGATCGCGATCACGGGGCCCCTCGAGCTCGCGGCCGGCGGCGGAACATTCGCTTTTGTCGCCGATGAAGGCTTTGCCTTCAACACACCCTACACCATCCTCCGCGCCGCGAATCTCACCGACGCATTCCTCTCGCTCTTCTCGGGCAATTCTCTGGGCAACATTTATCCGGTCTTCACACGCCGAGGCCCCAACCTTGTGGTGACCTTTCATCGCACCGCGCCCCACGGAGCGCTCGACGGCCCTCTCCTGCAAAATTCGTCACCCCTCAACACGCCCCCCAGCGGCGTCTTCACCGTCAACCATTTCGTCCAAACCGGTTCGCCGATCCAGAACAACACGATCTTCGGCCTCATCTTCAATCCAGGCAGTCAGCTGCACGTTTTTAACACCCTCACGGTGACCGGCGGCAACATGACGGTGACCGGCGGCAATGCCGGCCTCACCGGCGACACCGTCTTCATACCCGGCAACCTGACCAAAAACGGAAGCGGCACCCTCAACGTGCAAGCCCTTCTAAACACCCTCGGATTCAGCACCGTCAATAGCGGTGGACTCTACGTCAATGGCATCCTGCGAACTCTCCGTCTGAACGTGAGGCCGAACGGCACCCTCGGCGGCACAGGAACGATTTTCGGCGACGTGATTAACTTCGGCAATGTCTCCCCCGGCAACAGCCCCGGCACGATGACCATCGTTGGCAACTTTAGCCAGACCAGCCAAGGCACGCTCACTCTCGAAATCGCCAGCCCAACCATTTTCGATCAGCTCAACGTCAGCGGCATCGCCACCCTCGGCGGCACGCTCGCCGTGCAAAACCTTGGAACGTCACTCAGCTTCGGCAAGCAATACCCTTTCCTCCAGGCCAGCACCCTATCGAGCGCGTTTGACCGCATTACCATGCCCGACCCAGGCACCTACCGCGGACGCCTCCTCTCCCGCGGAGGCACCGGCATTCTCCTCGTGGCCCCAGCCAGTTACACGCTCCTGGCACAGACCCCGAACCAAAGCAACGTCGCCCACGCCGTCGATGGCTACATCCACGCGACCTCCGGCGACCGTGCGGCCGTGAGCCTCGCGCTCGACCTACAGTCCACCGACCAATACCCGGCTGCATTCCAAGCCATCAGCCCGGCCCAGTATGAAAATCTCGCCAGCACCTCCATCGAACAATCCAACGCCCTAAGCCAAATCCTCCAGCAACGCTTCAGCACGGTGCGACTCACCGAAGCCCGAGGCTTCACCCAACAGGGCCTCAAAATCCCTATCATGAGCGAGTCCGGCCCGAACGATGCGGCCAAAAATGTTCACGCTGCCAGGGACATCTTTACCCCCGCACCCGGAAACAATTGGGGTTCCTGGGTGCAGGGCGATGGGCTCTTCGGCGACTTTACCGGCTTGGCCACCGTGCCCAACTCCCGCTTCAGCTCCGGCGGCGTGACCGCCGGTCTCGACTATCGTTTCCCGGTCGACGTGACTCTCGGCCTATTCGCCGGATACCAAGGCCTCTACTCGAAGTATGCCAATGGCGGCCGAATGAATATCAACACGGTCAACTTTGGCCTCTACGTCGCCTTCGAGCACACCTCCGGCTTTTACGCCAACTTCATTCTTGGCGGCGGCTACTCGGGCTACCAAGTCACGCGTCCGATCGCGTTCAGCACGATCGACCGCTCAGCAAAAAGCGATCCTTCCGGCGCGCTGCTCAGCACCACTCTCGACCTCGGCTACGACTGGAAAGTGGCCGGCTTCACGATCACGCCCACACTCGCCGCCCAATTTACTTACACGGACGTCGCGCCCTTCACCGAAAGCGGCGCGGATTCCCTTGACCTCCGCCTCAACAACCTGGCCGCCACCAGCCTGCGCACATCTCTGGGGGCGCGCGCGGCCTACCCAATCCGTATCTCGCGGACGGTCACCTTCATTCCTCAGGTGAGCCTGGTCTGGCAGCATGAATTTCTTCAAAACTCCCAAAACATCGCTGCCACCCTTGATGGTGGAGAGGGTCCGGGCTTCGACTACGCGACGAGCACCCCCTCCCGCGACGCCGCCTACGCCGGGGCCGGATTCAGCTTGAACTTCGGGGAAACCGTTAGCTTCAACGCCAACTACAACGTCAATTTCGGCCGCCAGGACTTCCTCAGCAACATGGTGTCGGGCGGCTTCACCCTGAGCTTCTAAGCTCGGTCAGCCTCTGGAACAACATGAACTCCGGCCTCACCTACCAGGCCGCCGAGCAGGGCATGTTCTTCGGCGGAGGCGTCCGGTTCTAAACCGGCGTTCCCGCCCCGCACGGGCCGGCGCATGGCGCTGACTTCGGGAGTTGCCAAAACCCCCTGTGGCGTGTTTTTAGCAGGCATGGGGGAGGGAAAATCATCCATCGGGGGCATTTCGCCCCGACGCCGCGCGCACCGCACCCGACTTCATCTCGGCCTGGCGCTCCTCGGCGGCGCGCTGCTCCCGCTCGCTGGCCACGCGCAGACCATCGCGGATGCGATCACGAGTTCCGGAGGCATCAGCTACACGATCGACGATCCCGCCGTGGGTTTCGTAAACACCACGGTCGCGGACGGCGCCACCCTCCCCGTCGCCTTCACGCTGGGCACCTTCGCGGGCCAGAACGCGCCCTACACGCTCAATAACGCGATCTCCGGCACGTTCGACTTCACCATGCCCGCGGGGGACACGACCACCGGTGCGCTCTTTGACTACACCAGCAGCAGCGGCATCATCGCGCTCACAAGCACCGCCACGATCTCGCTCGACGGCCTGCGCGCCGGCCCCGAGGGCGGCATCGGCACCGCGGCCATCCGCGTCCTCGGTCTCCCGCAGACCTACAGCGGGGTCACCGAAACCGGCGGCAACGCCAATATCACCCTCTTCTCGGGCAACCTCACCGTCACCGGCACCGGAAATCGCACGACCTCCGGCCCCGCGCTGAACCCCGCCGGCTTTCGCACCGCGGACCTCAGCGGCGTGCTGGCGCTCTCCTACGGCAAGCAGGCCCCCGGCGCGAGCGTGTCGCACCCGGGCGGCAGCGCGAGCGTGGTGCTGGAATCCGCCACGATCACGATGACGCAGACGGACTCCTCGATCGTCACCGCCGGCATTTCCGCCGCCTCCGCCAGCGGCACGGGGCTATCCGCCTTTGGGGTTGGAACGCCGCCGCAGGTCAACGTTCAATTGATCGGCGGCCGGATCGTAACCAACGCCGACTCCGGCCTCGGCATCCTCGCCACGTCCACCGGGGCGAGCCTGCCCACCAGCGGCGCGCCAAAGGCCTACGGCGCGAACGTCCTCGTGTGGTTGGATCCCGACTCGGATACGGGCACCCCCTCGACCATCACCGCAAATGGAACCACCGGCATCGGCATCTTCGCCTCCAGCACGGTCTACCTGCCCGGCGAACCCCAGCGCAGCACCCCCTCCCAGGCCGGCAACGCGACCGTCCAGCTTTTCGGCAACGGCACCACGATCACCACCGGCTCGGCGAATTCCACCTTCGCCGCGGGCGTGCTGGCGATCAGCGCCGGGGGCGAAGGCTTCCTCAATCCCTTCTCCAGCCAACCGGTGAACGCCACGGGCGCGAGCGGCGACAGCGGCGCGGTGACGATCAACAGCACGGCCACCGTGCAGACCCAGGGCACGCTGTCCATCGGCCTGGCGGGCCTCAGCGTGGGCGGCGGCGGCACCGTCACCACGGCCACGGCGACCTCCGGTATTTCCTACCTCGGCCTCAACGGCACCGAGACCATCGGCGGCGGCAGCAGCGTCACGATCACGAACTCCGGCGCCATCACCACGCTCGGAAAAAGCGCCTATGGCATCGTGGCCATCAGCACGGCCGCCGGGGGCATTCTCAACAACGAGTTCGCCACCTCGGGCAACACCACCTCCCCTTCCGGCCTCGCCATCGGCAGCAACTCCGGCACCGGCAGCGGCAGCGCCGGCGTCAATGGCGGCGCGGTCACCGTGACCCAATCCGGCCGGGTCACCACCGGCGACGGTTTTGGCACCGGGGTCGCCGCCATCGGCATCACCGCGCAGAGCATCGGCGGCGGCGGCGGCAATGCGGGCGGCCAGCATGCCGCGCTTTTTGTGGGCGACGCGGGCGGCAAGGGTGGCAACGGCGGCGTCGTCGATGTCGCGGTTTCTTCCGCGGGTGCCGTCACCACCCGCGACGTGAATTCCCTCGGCATTCTCGCCCAGAGCATCGGCGGCGGAGGAGGCAATGGCGGCAACGCGGAAGGCCTTTTTGTCGCGGTCGGCGGCAAGGGCGGCTCCGGCGGCGCGGGCGGTGCGATCACGGCCGACATCGCCGGCAACCTCACCACGCAGGCCGATCACTCCGCTGCACTCATCGCGCAATCCGTCGGCGGCGGCGGCGGCCACGGCGGCACCTCCACGTCCATCGGCCTGGTGTTTGACGTCGGCATCGGCGGCAAGGGCGGCTCCGGCGGCCGCGGCGGCAACGTCACCACCACGCTGGAAGGCACCGCCGCCGTCACCACGCGCGGCAACAACTCCGCCGGCGTCCTCCTTCAAAGCATCGGCGGCGGCGGCGGCACCGGCGGTGCCGCCATCGGCGAAAGCGCGTCCATCGGCATCGACGTGCAGTATTCCATGGGCGGCTCCGGCGGCTCCGGCGGAAATGCGGGCGCGGTCACCGGCACCAACAACGGCACCATCACCACCGGCACCGCCCCCGCGCCCGGTGGGACGGTCGGAGCCCCGCGGCTCGATGGCGCGGACTCCATCGGCATGCTGGCCCAGAGCATCGGCGGCGGCGGCGGCCACGGCGGCGGCGCCATCGGCAAGGACCTCGTTCTCCAGCTGCCCATTCTCGACCCGGCCTCGGGCAACATCACGGGCTTCGCGATCTCGCTCACCGGCGCCGTCGGCGGGTCCGGCGGCGTGGCCGGCGATGGCGGTTCGACCGGTCTGGCCAACGCCGGCGCGATCCAAACCTGGGGCGACGGCTCCCATGGCCTGCTGGCCCAAAGCATCGGCGGCGGCGGCGGCAGCGGAGGCGACTCCACCGCCTACAGCCTCCTCCTCGCCCTCTCCGGTTTCGAGGGCTCGGCCAACGTCGCCGTTGGCGGCAGCGGCGGCGCGGGCGGCAATGGCGGCGGGGTCACCGCGGCGAACTCCGCGTCCGGCGCCACCATCACCACCCACGGGCAGAACGCCTCCGGCATCACCGCGCAATCCATCGGCGGCGGCGGCGGCATCTCCGGTTTCGGCAACGCCGGCGCGGGCGACCCCACCCTCTGGAGAAACGGCCCCACGTCCTTTACCTCCAGCGTGGGCGTCGGCGGCACCGGCGGCGCCGCCGGCAACGCCGGCCCCACCGTGGTCACCAACAATGGCACCATCACCACCACCGGCTCCGGCTCCCCGGGCATCGTCGCCCAGGCCATCGGCGGCGGCGGCGGCCTCTCCAGCGGCGGCGCCGCTTCCGGCAGCAACAACAACCTCACGCTGAATCTCTCCATCGGCAACAAGGGCGGCAACGGCGGCTCGGCCACCGCCACGTCGCCCGCCGGTTATTCGGTGCAGGTCACCAACAACGGAACCATCGCCACCGCCGGCGGCGACGCCACGGCCATCTTCGCCCAATCCATCGGCGGCGGCGGCGGGGCCGGCGGTTCCTCCGACGCCACCGCGCCCATCGGCATCGCCGGGACGATCGTGGACACGATTTTCTCCACCGGCTACGCGCCCAAGCTCACCATCGGCATTTCCGCCGCCGGCGGCGGCGGCAGCGGCGGCGCGGGCGGCAAGGTGCTCGTCACCCAGAGCGGGCAGTTTTCCACGGACGGCAGCCGCGCCTACGGCATCCTGGCCCAATCCCTCAGCGGCGGCGGCGGCCTGGGCGGCTCCGCCACCGCGGCGTCGAACCCCGGCCTGCTCGACGGCTACAACGGCTCGGTGCAGTTCGCGACCGACATCGCCGTAGGTGGTGACGGCGGCGACTCCCACGGCAGCGGCGAAGTCATCGTAAACAACACCTCCGCCAACGCCACCACCAGCGGCTACGGCTCGCACGGCATCGTCGCCCAATCGATTGCCGGCGGCGGCGGCATCGGCGGCGACGGCACCGCGGACGTCACCTCCACCCTCGGGCTCGGCATCGGCGTCAACCGCCCGACCAGCGGCACCTCCTCGGCCGCGGGCGGCACCGTGCTCATCACGCAAAGCGGCGCCCTCGGCACCAGCGGGGGCGACGCCGTGGCCATCGTCGCTCAATCCGTGGGCGGCGGCGGCGGCATTGCCTCCACGGGGCGCGACATCCACACCGTCACCGCCAACTACACCATCGGCCTCCTCCCGCTGCATGCCGGGGTGACCCTCGGCATCAACCTCAACGGCTCCGGGAGCAGCGACGGCGGCGCGGTGCAGGTCGCCCTCCGCCCCGGCTCCACCCTCACCACAAGCGGCGACTGGTCGCACGGCATCGTCGCGCAATCCGTCGGGGCCGGCGGCGGCAAGGCCAGCACGATCTTCGGCACAAACAGCAACGCCTCCGCCGACCTCGCCGCGCAGCTCGGCGCCACCCTGGGTGCCGGCAACGCCGACACCGTCACGATCAACCTCACCAGCACCGGCAGCGCCTCGGCCTCAACCGCCGGCTACGGCGCGATCGGCGTGCTTGGCCAGGCCATCGGCGGCGGCGGCGGCCTGTTCACCGACGGCTCCAGCCTCGCCACCGGCAACGTCACCCTCGGGGCCGCCGCGCGGGGCAAAGGCACCGGCGGCACGGTCACGCTCCTCGGCGGACAATCCGCCACCGTGAGCACGAGCGGGCCGAATGCCTTCGGCATCGTCCTCCAGTCCATCGGCGGCGGCGGCGGCCTCGCCGGCACCGGCAGCAACCTCACCTACGCCGGCAACGCCACCGGCCAGCCCGCTCCGACCATCCGTCTCGGCGGCACGGACGCCGACGGCCGCGGCGGCACCGTCACCACCAACGCCACGCTCGCCATCTCCACGACCGGCGCCAACGCCTTCGGCCTCGTGGCCCAATCCATCGGCGGCGGCGGCGGCCTCGCGACCAGCAAGCAGGTTGGCACCGGCGTCCTCGGCGCCACGTCAGCAAGCCTCAGCTCCGACCACTACAACGGCGGGACCGTGAACCTGAACCTCCTCATCCCGGAATCCACCGCCCTCACGACCACCGGCAGCGGCGCGCACGGTCTCGTGGCGCAGAGCATCGGCGGCGGCGGCGGCATCCTCAATCCCAGCGCCTCCAGCGGCGGCATCAATGCCACGCCGAACGCCGCCAACGGCTCCGCCACCGCGCTCGGCTACGGCGGCGACGTGAGCATCACGCTCAACGGTTCCATCCAGACCTCCGGCGCGGGCGCGGCGGGCATCGTCGCCCAGTCCGTTTCCGGCGGCGGCGGTCTCCAGGGCAGCTACGCGGGTTCCACCGGCGGCTCCAACGCCTCGGGCTTCGTGCACGACAGCGGGAACAACGCCGGCAACGTGATCATCCGCCAGGAGCTTGGCGTGATTCATGCCTCCGGCGTTGGTGCGACCGGAATTTTCGCCCAAAATGTCACCGCCGGCAACCACGGTCTGGGCAGCGTGCAGATCACCGTGAACGACACTGTCATCGGCGGAAACGGCACCAGCGCCTACGGCGTCTGGGTGGACGGCGGCAACCTCGACAACCTCCTCACCGTCGGGGCGGTGGCCTCGATCAGCGCGGGCTCGGGCAACGCCGTGAACTATACCGGGACCGTGGGACGCCTCAACGTCACAAACGACGGCACGATCGCGGGCAACATTCAGCTCAACGGCCTGAGCACGATCACCAACAACGGCACCCTCGCGAACCCCACCGCCCTCGTCGGCAACGTTACCAACAAATCCCAGCTCAACCTGAACGACACCGCGACAACCGGCCTCACCATCACGGGCAACTTCACTCAGTTCTCCACCGCGCAGACCACCCTCGACATCTGGAGCGCCACGAATTTCAACACGATCAACATCACCGGCGCGGTGGACTACAAGGGCACGCTCACCGTCAACTTCACGCAGAACTTTCTGCCCGCGCCCGGGGCCACGTTCGCCCTCTTCACCGCCGGCAGCGGCAGCTACACCTTCTCGTCCGTCTTCGTCACGGGCCTGGGCCCGGGCGCGGAGTGGCAGCGCCTCGGCACCGGCGACAGCTTCGTGCTGGAGATCACCTCCGTGCCCGAGCCCGCGGCCTTCGCCGGGGCGGTCGTCCTGTTCCTCGCCGGGATCGCCCTGCTCCGCCGGCGGCCGGCCATCAAGCCGGCGTAAGGCAGACCGCGCGCAGGTTCATCACCGCGCCGACAGGGATGCGCACGGGGATCACGCGCACCTCGAGCTCCTCCGTGGGCTCGAGCGTCACGGTGCCGACCTCCACGCGGCGGAATTCCCCCCACCCGCCCGTGCCCGCCGTGGTGAGCGGCAGCCGGTGCCCGCCGAGCACAACCTCGGCCACCGTGCCCTGGCGATGCGCGGGCACCGCGTAGATGATCTCGACGCGGTAGGCCCCCGCGCGATGCAGCCGCACGCGCCAGAGCGGGTGGGACTCCAGCGACGTCCAGCAACCGAGCTGCGGCTCGGTGCCGGCAAGCAGCGCAAGGTGAGCGCCGATGATCTCCGCCGTATCGGCGCGCAGCGTGAGCGCGCCATCCGCCGGCTGCGGAATCACCGGCGGCCGCGGCCGCACGGGCATGTTGCCCAGGCGCGGTTCGCCGAAAAACGTCAGCCGGATCACGCTCAGCGCGGGGTCGGGCGCGGTGGCCGGAAGATGCAGCCGGAACTCGCCCTCGCCCGGCTCACAGGAAAGGGCGGTCGTCGGATCGGCCAGCAGCCGCGCGCCGGTGGGCAGGTCGCGCAGGGGCACGCGCAGCGTGGCGTTTTCCGGCCAGCGCTCGACGAGCAGATACACCGCCTGGCCCCGCCGGGTCGCAAACCCCCACGGCAGGCGGTGCGGGAAGGGGCCGGCGCCCGCCCCGCGGATGGCCTCACCGTTGACGCGCATCCACGCGCCGATCTCGCGCAGCACCGTGATGGTGGCCTCGGGGATGGTGCCGTCCGCGCGCGGGCCGATGTTGAGCAGGTAATTCCCGCCCTGCGAGACAACCTCGCCGAGCTGGCGGATGAGGGTCGCGGAGGATTTCCAATCCTCGTCGTGGCGGTTGAAGCCCCAGGACTCGTTGGTCGTCATGCACGTTTCCCACGCGCGGCCGGGGCGTTCGGTCGGCACGCGCTGCTCGGGCGTCTCGAAGTCGCCGGGGAAATCCCCGCCGAGGCGGTCGTTCTGGAGGATGCCGGGCGCGAGTTCCTGGACGACGGCGTTGATGCGCGCGGCGCGCTCGGGGGTCATGCTCGCCGGCGTGTCCCACCACATCACGGCGGGCACGCCGGGACCGTAGTTCGTGAGGAGTTCGCGCACGTGGGGAATGGCGACGTGGTCGATGTAGTCGTCGAAGTCGCGCTCCTGCGCGGGATCCCAGTTGCCGCCGTAGTTGGCGCCGCCGTTGATCCAATCCTGCGCCTGCGAGTAATAAAATCCAATGGGCAACCCGGCGCGGCGGCTCGCCTCGACGAGCGGCGCCACGAGGTCGCGGCCGTGGGGCGTGGCGTCGACGACGTTCCAGTCGTTCACCTTCGACTCGAAGAGGACAAACCCGTCGTGGTGCTTGGTGTTGGTGACGATGTAACCCATGCCGGCCTCGACGGCGAGTTGCACCCAGGCCTCGGGGTCGTAATGCGTGGCGTCGAACTGCGCGGCATAGGGTTTGTAGTCCGCGATGGGGATGTGGGCCGAGTGCATGAGCCATTCGCTGGCTCCGCCGATGGCGCGCCCTCGGTGTTCGCCGGCCGGCACGGAAAAAACGCCCCAGTGGATGAACAAACCAAACCGGGCCTCGCTCCACCAGGGGGCGCGGTCAACGGAGGCGGGGGACGGGGAATCAGCGGGGGATTTGTTCATGGTTCGGGGGAGGGTGTCAGGGGATTTCAAAAAACGCGTCGCCGCGCTTGAGGACTACGCGCGAACGGCCGTCGGGGGTTTTCGGAAAACGTAGCGCATCGCTTTGATCCGGCCAGCGGATCGTGACGGAGCCGGCTTCATCCGGGCCGGCCACCTCGGGCAGCGGATCGCCGGTTTCGTGCGGAAAGAGAAGCACGCGGAACGCTGGATCGACCGCCGTGGCGCGGATTTGCAGGCGGTTCAGGGCCAGATCGGGCTGACCGGTGTTTTTGACCTTCACGACGGCGAGTTCGGCGGGCGGGTCCGCGAGCCCGGCGGCGGAGAGCACCCGCACGAGCAGCCGCCGCGGCTTCGCGGAGAGCAGCGCGGGCGGGGCGGGGGTCGCGGTTTCCTCGAGCAGGATTTCCGCCGCGTTGTCCCCGAGGCGGCGGGCGGAGACGAGGCGCACATCGGGCGGCAGCGTCATGCCCCACACGTAGGGGCGTGCGGTGGCGTCGAGCTGGAGGTCATCGAGGATGAGCGCGTAGGGATGCGGGCCGCGCACGAGCCCGGCGGTGCGGAACGCGTGCTTCGCGTCGAACCGTCGATACCAGTCCCGCCGGCCCGTGGCGCCGGCCCCCGCGGAGGGGCTCCCCGGTTTCTGCGAGGTATACCAGTCGGGCAGCCCGCCAATCGGCAGATCCATCCACGGCAGCGGCGACGGCGTGAGGCGAAAGTGATTGTAGGAACGCGTCTTTGCGCCGAGTTCCGCCCCGGCGGGTGCGGGCGCGAACGACGCGGTCTGGAAATTCCAGGGGTTCGCAAGGTCGGAGGCGGTGAACGTCGCCAGCGGCGTGTCGGCAAACGCCACGCTCCGGGCCTCGGCGGTCGAGGGTCCGAGGTCGCCGGTCATCACCACCGACCGCATGATCGGCCCGCTCTGTTCCTTGATGTCGCGGGCATACTGGTAGATGCCCCAGAACCGGCCGTGGCTGTAGAGGTTGAAGTGCGAACGGTCGCACAGCGGGTGGCTGCCGGGCACGGAGCGGTTTTGGTAACCGAAGTAGAGCGCGCCGGGATCCCACGCCGAGCGCGTGATGAGGTTGCCCGAGTCGGGGCCAAAGTAGGTGAGCGGCCGCCCGCTCGTGACGGCGGCGAATTCCTCCGGCGCGGTGAGCGCGGGATCGCGCGCAAAAATCGCGGCGCTCAACGCGTCGTAGACGGAGAGAAAATGCCGCGTGTTCACGAGACGCGAACCGAGATTTTCCGGATCGCCGGAGACCTGGTTGCGCAGCGCGAACCCGCCGGCCGCATCCTTCGGAAAAAGCGCCTGATAAATGACGAGATCCGCCGGTCGGGACAACGCCCCGCCCGACTTCGCGAGGGAATCATAAAACGTGAAGCCGCGGCCCCAGGGCGTGGCGGCGGCGACGAAGTAGTCGTTGAACACGGCGCGCAGCCGCGTGTGGCCCACCACGTTGCGGCCGCGCTTGGCGAGGATCACGAAATGCTCGAGCGACAGGAAGTTTTTGCCCCAGCCCTCGAAGGACTCGCCCGTGGGATTGAGCGTGTTCAGGAACGCAATCTGCGCGTCGGCAAATCGCGCGTAGGTCGCCGGGTCGTAACCGGGCTCGCCCTCAATCGCCGTCACGGCAAAGAGCAGCCGGCAGGTCCACGGGATCCAGTAACTCGCCCCCGGGTGCAGCGCCGGGAGGGCCTCCGCGCCAAGCGTGGTCATTCCGGCGGTGGCGCGGGCCAGCACGCCGCGCACCGCATCGCGTTGCGCGGGCGTCATGAAGCCGTGGGCAAAATCGTAATCCAGCCCAAGGGTGTATTCGCGGGTCGCCTCCCCGGCCACCACGCGGGCGTCAAAAAGCGGCGGCTCCGCGCCGGGGTCGCTGAGGTCAAGCGGACCGGGTCGCGCCCGGGCGCGGGCCGCGGCCAGATCGCGGTCGACGAGGCCGGCAAAGGTGGTGATCGCCGCGGCCACGCGTGCGCCGCCCGCCTCGTCTGCGTCCACCAGGCAGCGAAAGGCCTCATACATCAGGCTGTAGGCGACCGTGTTTTCGAGCTTGGCCGGGGGCGTGCCGGCGACGAGCGCCTCGTAATCGGCGCGAAACTTTGCGGCCGGCCCGGTGAGGGTCCGGTCAAGATGGTCGCGGATGGCGCGCATGATGCGCCGGCCGGACTCCGTCTCCGCGAGCCGGCGGCGGATGTCGGGAAGATCCTCCGGGTTGAAAAGCACGCGCGGATGAACGTCGGGAGCCGGCGGCGGCTTGAGCAGACGGGCATCCAGCCCCGTGTCGTCGAGCACCATGCGCCGCGGCGCGGAAAACCAGCGCTCGATCTCCGCGTCGGAGTAACCAAAACCCCCGCGCCGCGCCACCATGGCGGCATCGAGCGGAACCTCCACCACGCGCAGGTCCCGCCCGAGGTAACCCGCCACGGCGGGGAGCAACTTGCCGTCCGCGCCCCGCAGGCCGGGATAAACGTCAGCCGGCAGTTCGGTCGCCGACGCGATCCGGCCGGGACACGCAAGACTAACTCCCGCCAGAATCAACGGGAGCAAACGCGGAAAAATCAACGGACGCGCAGGGGGGATTGGCACGGGGGAAAGGGCGCGGACGTAGTGAGCCACCACCCCTTCGCCCGCTCAATCACGAAATGCGCGGGCTAGGGCGCGCATTCGCGCCGGCGGTTACGTCCCTCGGGTTCGATTCCCGCGGGGAACCGTTAGAAAAAGAGAGCGGGTGAAGGGAATCGAATTGCCCGCACTCACGCGCGGGCTCCGCGAGTTTGGCCTTTGGCCGTGCGAAGGCGCTCGCGCGCCGGCGGTCTCGTCCCTCGGGTTCGATTCCCGCGGGGAACCGTTAGAAAAAGAAAGCGGGTGAAGGGAATCGAACCCTCGTATGCAGCTTGGGAAGCTGCCGTTCTACCATTGAACTACACCCGCGTGGGCCGAGAGCGCTTACTCCCAGGACTTTACGAATTTTTTGTCTTCGGTGTTGGGGCTACCATTTTTCGGCGTGCCCGTCGACCAAACGATAACGGTTTTTCTGACATCCCCGTTGGGACCGGCCACCGCATTGTCGTAATTGCCGTCGATGGCGATCTTATACTCCTGCCCCCAAGGATCCATATATTTGCCATTCACAAGACCGTTCTTGCCGGATTTCGCGGTAGGGAGTTCGAGGAAGGTGATTCCTCGGGGGTTATCCGCCGGGGGCGTGCCGGTCGGCGGCATGAGGGTGTCCCACAATGTCTGTTCGTTGGCGTCGGTCACGTCCGAGCCAGTCGTGGCCCCCGGGTAGGTGCCATACTCGGTGTTGTAGGCGACGATGGCCGTGGCGATTTGGGTCGCCGCGTTTTTCGCCTGCGTCTTTTTGGCGTTCTCCATCGCGCCGGACACCGCCGGGAAGAGGAGCGTCATCAGGATCGCGAGGATCGAAATAACGACGAGTAGTTCGATGAGCGTGAAGGCGCGGAGCGCGGGGCGGAGAGGGCGGTTCATGGGGTCCGGAACGGAGTTGTAATCTCGCCCGGCCCGCCGCCGAGGCAAGCATTTTCTTGTGTTCGGACCGCCGGGGGCAAAGACTCCGCCCGTGCCAAAACCCGAGCGCCGTAAAGGCCGGAAATCGCCCGCCGAATCCGCCCCCACCCCCGCCAAACCCAAACGCTCCCTCCGCCAACGCTTCGGCGACATGGTCCGCGCCAGCCTGGGAGGCGCGAAAAAGAAAGCCGCCCCCGCCGAGGAAGCGCCCGCCCCGGCGTCCGGCCGCCGCTCCTCCCGACGCCGCCGGCGCAAATCCTCCGGCGAGCACCCGGAGCGCGCGAACCCGCAGACCGCCCCGCAGGGGCCCCGCGCCGCCGGCAAATCCCCGGAAAAATCCCGCCAGCCCGACCGGCCGCCGCGCGACCGCCAGCCTGACCGCCCCCCGCGCGACGCCCGCCCGCCGCGGCCCGCCGCCGCCGAGGGCCGCCGCTCCGCCCCCGCCGCGGGTGACCTCCGCGCCGCCATTCTCACCGCCGTGCGCGCCCAGCCGCTCGACCAGATCGAGCTCTCGAAGCGCCTGAATCTTCCGCCCGAGCAGCGCCGCAAACTCCGCGACCTCCTCGCCGACATGGAGCGCGCCGGCGACGTCGCCCGCGTCCGCAAGGACCGCTACGTCATCCCCGACGACGCCGACCTCTTCACCGGCACCATCCAGGTCCACACCAGCGGCGCCGCCCACGTGCTCAACGAGGAGCGCGGCGGCGCCGACCTCTACATCAGCGCGGAAAACACCTACACCGCCATGCACGGCGACCGCGTCGTCGCCCGCATCATCACCGACCGCCCGGCCCCCGGACGCGACCGCCCCGGCACCCCCGCCGGCCGCCGCGAAGGCCGCGTCATCCGCGTGCTTGAGCGCGCGAACGAAACCATCGTCGGCACCCTCCAGAAGTCGAAAAACTTCTTCTACGTCGTCGCCGACGACCCCCGCTTCGTCCACAACCTCTACGTCCCCGCCCCGCCCGCGGAACTCGGCGCGAAGACCGGCGACAAGATCGTCGCCAAGCTCGATTCCTGGCCCTCGCGCCACGTGAACCCCGAGGGCCACGTCATCGAGGTGCTCGGGCCCGCCGGCGCGCCCGGCGTGGACATCCTCTCCATCATCCGCAAATACCGCCTGCCGCAGGAATTCCCCGCCGACGTGCTCCGCGACGCGCAGGAGATCGCGCCCGAAGTCCCCGCCGAGGAAGCCGCCCGCCGCCTCGACCTGCGCGACCACCCGATCCTCACCATCGACCCCGACGACGCGAAGGATTTCGACGACGCCATCGAGGTCCAGCGCACGAAGGACGGCTGGAGCGTGAGCGTCCACATCGCCGACGTCTCGCACTACGTCCGCCCCCGCAGCGCGCTCGACCGCGAGGCCCTCTCGCGCGGCAACAGCGTCTACCTCGCCGACCGCGTCATCCCCATGCTGCCCGAGACGCTCAGCAACGGCATCTGCAGCCTCAAGCCCGGCGTCGACCGCCTCGCCTTCTCGGTCTTCGCCGAGATCTCCCGCGCCGGCAAGGTCCACACCGTCCGCTTTGCGAAATCCATCATCCGCAGCTTTGCGCGCCTCACCTACAAGGAGGCTTTCGCCCTCCTGCAAAAGCCGCCCACCGACGAAATCTCCGAGCGCGTCCACGTCGCCTGGGAGGCCTCCTCGCTCCTGCGCAAAAAACGCTTCGCCGCCGGCTCCCTCGACCTCGACTTCCCCGAGGTGAAGGTCTGGCTCGACGCGCAGGGCCACCCGGTGCGGCTCGAGAAGGTCGAGAACGACATCTCCCACCAGCTCATCGAGGAGCTCATGCTCTTCGCGAACGAATGCGTCGCCCAGCAGCTCACCCTCGCCAAGCAGCCCGCCGTCTACCGCATCCACGAGGCCCCCGATCCCGACAAACTCGCCGAGTTCCGCCAGATCGCCATCACCTACGGCCTCAAGGCCGGCGACCTCACCCAGCGCGAAAACCTCGTGAAACTCATCGCCGCCATGCGTGGTCAGTCGTTTGAAAACGCGCTGAAAATCTCGCTCCTCAAGAGCCTGAAGCGCGCCACCTACGACCCCACGCCCCTCGGCCACTACGGCCTCGCGAAGGCCAACTACACCCACTTCACGAGCCCCATCCGCCGCTACGCCGATCTCCTCGTGCACCGCGCCCTCGAGCGACACCTCGGCCTCACGAA
>JAIYAZ010000041.1 GCA_027488755.1 Verrucomicrobiaceae bacterium
AAAAATCGCCGCCCAACTCACCCGAGTCGGCAAAACCCCGCCCCCCACCGCGTGACCGCTCCCGGCGAAACCCCGCTGGCGAAGCTCCGCCACGACCTGCGCACCCCCATCAACCACATCCTCGGCTACAGCGAACTCCTCGCCGAGGAACTCGCCGACCAGGGCGTCACCACCGCCGCGCCCGACCTCACCCGCATCCGCGAAGCCGCCCGCCAGCTCCTCGGCATGGTCGACGCGAACCTCAGCGACGAAGGCTTCGCCCACCTCGAAACCTCCGCTCCGATCCCGCCCACCAAAGCCGACCCCACGCCACCCGCGGAATCCAAAATCCAAAGTCTAAAATCTAAAATCCTCGGCCGTATCCTCGTCGTCGACGACAACGAGGAAAACCGCACCCTGCTCGCCCGCCGCCTCGAACGCCAGGGCCACCGCGTTGCCGAGGCCGCCGATGGCGCCGCCGCGCTCGAACTCGCCCGCCGCGAGCCCTTCGACCTCGTCCTCCTCGACGTCATGATGCCCGTGCTCGACGGCTACGGCGCCCTCGCGGCCCTCAAGGCCGACGCCACCCTCCGCCACATCCCCGTCATCATGATCTCCGCGCTCGACGAGGTCGAAAGCGTCGTCCGCTGCATCGAGAACGGCGCCGAGGACTATCTTCCGAAACCCTTCGACCCAACCCTCCTCCGCGCCCGCATCGACGCCAGCCTTGAAAAGAAGGCCCTCCGCGACCAGGAGCAGGACTACCTCCAGCGCATCAAGCAAACCCAGCTCCGCCTCGAAGCCGAGCAGCGCCACCTCAAGGCCGAGCTCGACGAAGCCGCCCGCTACGTCCGCTCCATCTTCCCCGAGCCCGTCGAGAGCCCCTTCCGCATCGACTGGAGCTACGCCCCCTCCATGGAGCTCGGCGGCGACGCCTTCGGCTACCACTGGCTCGACGACGATCACCTCGCCATCTACCTCCTCGACGTCTGCGGCCACGGCGTCGGCGCCTCGCTGCTCTCCGTCAGCGCCATCAACATGCTGCGCTCCGGCTCCCTCCCCGCGACCAATTTCCACGACCCCTCCTCCGTGCTCGCCGCCCTCAATGAGGCCTTCCCCATGGAGCGGCAAAACAACATGTATTTCACGATCTGGTATGGCGTTTACCACCGCCCCACCCGCTCGCTCCGCCACGCCAGCGGCGGCCACCCGCCCTCCCTCCTCCTCGCCCCGGATGGCTCCCTGAGCGAACTCCGCGCCCCGGGCATGCTCATCGGCGCCCTGCCCGGCATCACCTTCGCCAGCGAAACCACCGCAATCCCCGAAGGCAGCCGCCTCTTCGTCCTTTGCGACGGCACCTACGAAATCAAACGCCCCGACGGCAGCATGATCGATTTTGCCGATTTCACCGCGTTCATCCGCGCTCACGGCACCGAGCCCGACGCCCTCGAGCGCGTGCTCGCCTGGGTGCACGAACTCCGCGGCGGCGAACCCCTCGAGGACGACTTCTCCATCGTCCGCTTCGCCTTCTGACCCCATGCTCGCGCTCGACCTCGCCAACGACTTCGCCGCCCTCGGGCCCGCCACCGCGGAAGTGCGCGCCCACCTCGCCGCCGCGGACGCCCCCGAGGCCGCCACCTTCCTGGCCGAACTCGTCATCGAGGAACTCGTCACCAACACGATCAAATACGGCTACGACACGCCCGGCGCGCACCGCATCCACCTCACCGTCGACTACACCGCCGGCCAGCTCCGCATCGAAGTCCGCGATGACGGCCACCCCTTCGACCCGCTCGCGCAGCCCGCGCCCGACACCACCCTCGAAGCCGAGGACCGGGGCATCGGCGGGCTCGGCCTCCATCTCGTGCGCCAGATGAGCGACGACGTCCATTACGAGCGCCGCGACGGGCAGAATATCGTCACCGCGACGAAGGCCTTCGCGGCGAGTCATTAGCCATTGGTCATTAGTCATTGGGGGATCAAGTTCTCGCAGCCCCAATGACCATTGACGAATGACCAATGACCATTAACCCATGACCAAGGACTCCCGCTTCCTCGTTTCCTGCTGCCACCTCGGCATGTTCGTGCAGGCGATGGTGATCAACCTCACCCCGCTGCTCTTCATTCCGTTGCGCGAGCAGTTCGGGCTCACCTTCGAGCAAATCGGCCGCCTTGTGCTGCTGAACTTTCTCACCCAGATGGTCGTCGACCTCGTCTGCACCGCGCTGGCCGACCGCGTGCCGACCAAGCCGCTCGTCGTCGCGGCCAACTTCCTCGCCGCCCTCGGGCTCGTCGTCTTCGCCACCGCGCCCTTCGTGCTCGACTCGCCCTACGCCGGCCTCGTGCTCGGCACCCTCATCTTCTCCACCGGCTGCGGTTTGCTTGAAGTCCTCCTCAGCCCGATCATCAACGCCGTGCCGAGCGAGCGCAAAAGCGGCGCGATGGCCCTGCTGCACGCGTTTTATCCCATCGGCAAAGTCGCCGTCATCATCGTCACCGGCCTCGCGCTCTGGCTCGCCGGCGTGGCGAGCTGGCCCGCGGTCGTGCTCATCTGGGCCCTCGTCCCGCTGCTGAACACGCTGGGTTTCGCGCTCGTGCGCATCCCGCCGCTGGCCCCCGAGCAGGGCGGCACCGGCCTGCTCACGATGCTGCGCACGCCCACGCTCTGGTTGCTGCTGGCCGCCATGGCCCTCGCGGGCGCGAGCGAGGTCACCGTGGCGCAATGGGCTTCGGCCTACATCGAAACCGGCCTCGGTTTCTCCAAGGTCATCGCCGACCTTGTCGGCTTCGGTCTCTTCGGCGTGGGCATGGTGATCGGCCGCCTGTGGTTTGCGCGCCACGGCGAGCACGAGCATCTCGACGCCACGATGCGCCTGGGCGCGGCCGCCTCGGCCGCCTGCGCCGTGGCCATGGCCACATTGCCGCTGCCATGGCTCGCCCTGATTATGGCGGGAGCCTCGGGCTTTTTTGTGAGCATGCTCTGGCCCGGCGCCCTCTCGCTCGCCGCCGCCCGCTACCCGCTGGCCGGCGCGTCGTTGTTCGCCCTGCTCGCCGCCGCGGGCGACGGGGGCGGAGCCCTCATGCCCTGGGGCGTCGGGGTGATCGCCGATGCCGTGGCCCACCTGCCCGGCATTGCCCTCGGCGACCTCACCCCCGAGCAGATCGGCCTGCGGGCCGCATTGCTGGTCTCCGCCATCTGCCCGGCGGCGCTGCTGCCCGTGCTGGCCGCGCTGCGCCGGCAAGCCCGCTAGCGGGGGCCAAAGAACGGCGCAAAAACCGCAAGGTCGAGCGCGTGCTGGTGCGGCTCGATCTCGGCCACCACGGGCGCGGAGGGCAGCATGGCAAAAGTGGCGCGGTTCGTGTGGGCCGCGGGGTCGGCGGATTGCGCGACGTGGTTGAGCACGATGCCGGCGACGTCGAGACCCCTCGCCCCGATGCTTTCGAGCGTGAGGAGGGTGTGATTGATGGCCCCGAGACGGTTTCGCGCGACCAGAAACACGGGGAGCCCCAGCTCCGCCGCAAGATCGGCGATGGTGTAGGTGGGCGTGATCGGCACGAGCCAGCCGCCCGCCCCTTCGACGAGCACGATGTCGTGCCGAGCGGCGAGCGCGTGGTAGCCGGCGACGAGGCGCGCGGGATCGAGCTGCCGCTCGGCCGCCCAGGCCGCCGTGAGCGGCGAGGCGGGCATGTCGAGATACTCGACGCAGGTGGTGGCCCGCGTCTCTCCGCTGTCGGTTGCGGCGTCCAGCATGGCGTCAACATCCTCCCAGCTGCCGCAGGCGACGGGTTTGTAGCCGACGGCGTCGTAACCGGCCTGACGGAGCGTGCGCAGGAGCAGCGCGGTGAAGAAGGTCTTGCCGACGTCGGTGTCCGTCCCGGTGATGAAATAATTCATGGCCGGGGCGCGTCCGCGGAGGTGACTTCGAGGAAGACCTTTTCGAGCGTGCGCTGGGGCCGGCGGGTTTCCACGAGGCGCGCACCGCTGGCGGCGACGAGGGACTCGATCTGCGCGGTGAGACAGGGCGGGGCGTTTTCCACGACGAATTGCGTCTGGTTGTCCACGGCGATGAGGTCGTCAAGGTCCCCTTCCCGCAGCAATCGGCCGCGGGCCATGATGCCAACGCGGTCGCAGACTTCCTGCACCTGCTCGAGGAGGTGCGAGGTGAGCAGGACGGTCATGCCACGTTCCTTGAGGCCGAGGATGAGGTCGCGGATCTGACGCGAGCCGACGGGATCGACGCCCGCGGTGGGTTCGTCGAGCACGACGAGGCGGGGATCCTGGATGATGGCCTGGGCAAGGCCGATGCGCTGGAGCATGCCCTTCGAGTAGCTGCCGACGCGGCGGTTGCGAGCGTCCTCCAGGCCGACGAGGGCGAGGAGCTCGCTGATGCGGGCCTGGAGTTTGGCCCCGCCGAGACCGCAGAGTTTGCCGTAGAATCGGAGGGTCTCCTCGGCGGTGAGGAACTTGTAGAAGTAGGGGTTCTCGGGGAGGAAGCCGACTTCGCTGCGGGCGGCAAAGGCGCGGCTGTCGTGGCCGAAGACCTCAGCCGTGCCCGAGGTGGGCGTGACGAGCCCGAGGAGCATTTTCAGCGTGGTGCTTTTGCCGGAGCCGTTTGGTCCGAGCAGGCCGTAGACTTCGCCTTCGCGGACTTCGAGCGAGAGGTCGCGCACGGCGACGAGGCGTTCGCGCCGGAGCGGCACGGGGTAGATGCGCGTGAGGTTGCGGAGGGAGACGGCGTTCATGGGGTCGTTATTCCGTGATCGTGAATCCGCGCACG
>JAIYAZ010000100.1 GCA_027488755.1 Verrucomicrobiaceae bacterium
CTGGTGTCGGCCTCGATGGCGAAGAAGCCGCAGGCGGCGCGATTGAGCCAGATGATGCGGCCCTTCGGGTCGGTGACGATGACGCCTTCGAGGATGGCGTTGAAGATGGTTTCGAGGAAGCCCTTCTCGCGGGCGAGCTCGACGAGGTAGCTCTGCACGTCGGCGGGCTGCACGACGTTGAGGCGGTGGATGAGTTTGTCGAGGAAGCCGCGCTTCATGCGGAGGTTGATGGTTGTTGGTTGTTGGTGGTTGGGCAAGCTCCGGCATGCCTCCGCGCAACCCTTAACGCGCAACCATCAACTGCTGCGCCACTGGACGGCCTGCTCGTCTGCGGCGAAGCGGATGAAGCCGCGGGCGCCGGGCTTGCCGTTGCCGGAGATACCGAGGCCGCCGAAGGGCAGGGTCGAGGGGGAGAAGGTGGTGGGGAGATTCCAGTAGAGATTCCCCACGGAGAGCGAATCGCCGAGGCGCTCGAAGCGGTCGTGGTCGGCGGTGAAGATCGAGGCGGTGAGACCGAAGGGCGTCAGGTTGTGCAGGTCGAGCAGCGCCTGCTCGTCGCGGGCGGGGAGGATCGAAAGCACGGGGCAGAAGGCTTCGTCGGTGTGGAGCGGGCTGGCGAGGAGCGGGGCGGGGTCCGGGCACAGCGCGATGGCGGGCTGCACGTAGTGGCCGCGGCGGCCTTGCACGGTGGCGGGAACGTGGCCGGGGATGAGCCATTCGCCGACGTCGAGGGCGGTGAAGAGGCGGTAGCGTTCCACGGCGGGGGCGCTGATCACGGGGCCGAGTTTGGTGGCCTCGTCGCGGGGATCACCGGGCACGTAGCGGGCGAGGGAGGCGCGGAGCCGGAGGAGGAACTCGTCGAGGACGTCCTGCGCGATGAGCACGCGGCTGGTGGCGTTGCAGCGCTGGCCGGCGGTGAGGCAGAGGGCGTCGGCGACGGCGGTGGCGGCGAGGTCGAGGTCGGCGTCGGCGCAGATGAGGGTGGCGTTTTTTCCGCCGAGTTCGAGGGCGAGGGATTTCGCGTAGTCGGCGGCGAGTTCCTGGGCGAGCGCGCGGCCGACGGGGATGGAGCCGGTGAAGCAGACGTTGCGGACGCGGGGGTCGAGGCAGAGGGCGCGGCCGACTTCGCCGCCGCCCTGGACGATCTGAAAGACGCCGGGGGGCAGGCCGGACGCCATGATTGCGCCGTAGGCAGCGCCGGTGACGGCGGCGAGGGGCGAGGGTTTGAAGAGCACGGGGGAGCCGGCGAGGAGGTAGGCGACGGCGGCGCCGTGGCCGAGGTGGATCGGAAAGTTGAACGGGGCGATGACGGCCGCGGGGCCGCGGGGCCGGGAGCGCACGCGGGCGGGGTGGGGGCCGTCGGTGACGGGGTGGTCGGCGAGGAAGCGCTCGGCGTCGGCGATGGTGAGATCGAACTTGGCGACGACGGCGCCGAGTTCGCCGCGGGCCTCGGTGAGGGGTTTGCCGGTCTCGCGGGCGATGAGGGCGGCGAGGGTTTCGGCTTCCGCGCGAATGGCGGATTGGAGCGGGCGGAGGGCCGCGATGCGGGCCTCAAGCCCGAGGGAGGCCCAGGCGGGATTGGCCTGGGCGGCACGGGTGACCGCGACGGCGGGGTCGTCGGCGGAGATGGGCGGGAGTGCGTCGTCGAGGTCGCCGGGGTTGCGGTTTTGCCAAGCCTCCATGGGCTTAACGTAACCGGTTCCCCCCGGCGAAGCAACGGGCGGGAGCGGGCGGGATCAGGCGCCGCGGACGGTCTTGATCGTGGCGACGGCTTCGGCGGCGAGGGTGGTGATGGCGTCCCAGTTGCCGGCCTTGATGAGATCGCGGGGCGCGAGCCATGAGCCGCCGAGCGCGGCAATGAGCGGGTCGCTGAGGTAGGTGCCCATGTTTTTGGCGTTCACGCCGCCGAGCGGGATGTATTTGAGGCCGAGGTGGGCGTAGGGAGCGGCGATGGCCTTGAGGTAGGTGAGGCCGCCCATGGGCTCGCTGGGGAAGAGTTTGAGGATTTTGCAGCCGTGCTCGACGGCGATCTCGATGTCGGTCGGGGTGGCGATGCCGGGGGCGAACGAAAGCCCGGCGGTGCGGGCGGCGGCGAGGACGCGGGGGTTCGTGCCGGGGGCGACGCCGAAGGCGGCCTGCGCGGCGACGACGGCGTCCACCTGGGCGGGGCTGAGAATGGTGCCGACGCCGGCGAGCATTTCCGGCACGGCGGCCTTGATTTCGCGGAGCGCGTCCAGCGCGGCGGGGGTGCGGAGGGTGAGCTCCATGACGTTGACGCCGCCGGCAAGGAGGGCGTGGGCGAGGGGCACGGCGTCTTTCACGTCGTCGATGACGAGCACGGCGACGATGCCGGCTTGTTCAACGGTGGCGGCGAGGGCGGGGGCGAAGGCGGGTTGGCTCATGGGAAAACGAATTTACGATTGGTTGGGGGTGGGACTCAAGACCGCGCCGGGGTGGCGGGATCAGGCGAGTTCGGCGAGGAGGCCCTCAAGTTCGTCGACGCGGTCCGCGAAAAGGGCGAGCGCGGCGTTGACGGGTTCGGGGGTGCGCATGTCGACGCCGGCTGCGGCGAGCGTGTCGATGGGGAATTGCGTGCCGCCGGAGCGGAGGAAGCCGAGGTAGCGGCTGGCGTCGCCGGTCTCGAGCACCTGGCGGGAGAGGGCCACGGCGGCGCTGAGGCCGGTGGCGTATTTGTAGACGTAGAAGGCGCTGTAGAAGTGCGGGATGCGCAGGCACTCGAGGGAGAGGGCGTCGTCGAGGGCGAAGTCGGGCCCGAAGTAGGCTTCGAGCAGGCCGCGGTAGATCGTCGTCATCGAGTCGAGCGTGAGGGCTTCGCCGGCCTCCTCGGTGGCGTGGATGGCTTTTTCAAACTCGGCGAACATGGTCTGCCGGTAGATGGTGCCGCGGAAGTCGTCGATCTGGCGGCTGATGAGGTAGGCGCGCATCTTCGGGTCGTCGGTGGACTCCAGCAGGTGGTGCGTGAGGAGCATCTCGTTGAAGGTCGAGGCGACCTCGGCGAGGAAGATGGGGTAGTGGTGGTTCTGGTAGCTCTGGGCGTGCTTGGAATACCACGTATGCATCGAGTGCCCGGCCTCGTGCGCGAGGGTGAACACGTCGGAAAACACGTCCGCCTTGTAGTTCATCATGATGTAGGGCGGGCTCGTGTAGGTGCCGTAGCTGAAGGCTCCGCTGCGCTTGCCCTTGTTTTCGTAGCGGTCGCACCAGCGGCCTTCGCGCAGGCCGTGGCCGAGGACGGCGCGGTAGTCTTCGCCGAGGGGCTTCACCGCCGCGAGCACGCGGTCGACGGCGCCGTCCCATTCGATGTGGGTTTCCACGCCGGCCACGAGCGGCACGCAGGTGTCGTAGTGGTGGATTTCCTTGAGCCCGAGCACGCGCTGGCGGAGCGCGTAGTAGCGGTGGAGGGCGGGGAGGTTTTTGCGGACGGAGGCGATGAGGTTGTCGTAGACCGTGGCCGGGACGTCGTCGCGGAAGAGGGCGGACTCGATGGCGGAGGGGTAGTTGCGCGCGCGGGCGTAGAACACGTCGCTGCGCACCGAACTGGCGAGGGCGGAGGCGAGGGTGAACTTGTGGTCGGAGAACTCGACGTAGAATTTCTCAAACGCCTCGCGCCGCACGGCGGGGTCACGCCGCACGAGCAGCGAGGAGAAGGAGCTCTGGGTGAGCTCGATCTCGCGGCCCTCGGCGTCGCGGATGACGCCGAATTTCATGTCGACGTTGGTGAGCTGCGAAAAGGTTTCCTGGTGGCCGCCGATCGCGGCGGAACCAAGCGCGAGCAGGCGTTCCTCGGCGGGGCTGAGCGTGTGGGGCTTGAGGCGGCGGAGCTTTTGGAGCGGGATTGTCCAGTCGGCGAGCGCGGGGTCCGCGAGGTAGGCGGCGAAGGTTGCGTCGTCGAGCGCCTGGACCTCGGGCGAGAGGAACGAGAAGGCCTCGCCGATCTGCACGAGGGCAGCCTGGAACCGGGCTTCGCGGGCAAGGGCGTCGGCGTTGCTGCTGTCCTCGGTGGTGCGGAGGGCGACGAATTGGTTGAGCGTTTCGATGCGGAGGTCGACGGATTTTTCGAACTCCAGCGCGTCGCGGAGCGTGGAAGCGGAGGCACCGACGCGGCCGCGGAATTCGGCGACGCGGGGGTAGTCGGCGAGGAGGGATTGAAACTCCGTCTCCCACGCGGCGTCATCGGCGAAGAGCGGTGTGAGGTCCCAGGTGTCCTCCGGGCGCACCTCGGAGCGGAGGGGCGTTTTTTTGGCGGCGGGCGGTTCGCTGAGGGCGGCGGAGCGGAAAATCATGCCGCGCAGCCTAACCGAGGCCGGGCAACGTGCAACCGCGCAGCGCGGCCGATCAGTTCCCGGGCGGAAACCGCTCGAGGAAGTAGGAGACGATCATGGCGCGGGAAAGGGAGTCATCCCAGCGCGCGCGGAAATCCGGGTCGCCGTCCACGGCGGACGACCAATCCACGAGCCGCCCGGTGTCGTCGAAGATGTATTGGGGATTGCCGCGCGGGAAGGCGAGGGGGGCGGCAATTTCGCCGACCACGCGATAAAACGTGCGGCCGTTGATGGCGAAAAACCGGACCGTGTGGGGCTCGCCGTAGCGGCGGTAGTAGTCCTGGATCGTTTCCACGCCGCGGGGCGTCGAATGTTCGTTCTGGTAGAGCATCGAGACCCCGATGACCGCGGCGACCACCAGGGGCGTGGAGAGAATCCACCGGAGCGCGGATTTGAGGGATTGGCGCATCGCAGTCGAGAAGGCGGCCGGGGGGGGGAGGGCCGCCGTCCGTAACGAAACACCACCTACCGCGCTGGGCAAGTTGCTTTTTATACACTGTAAAGACAGTGCCGCGGGGGCGTGGCGGGAATTGACCCTCCCGGGTGGCGCTGGTAGTTAGGAAGGTTTTCCCGATGAGCGATTACAAGACGACGCTAAACCTGCCGAAGACCGATTTTCCGATGAAGGCGGGTCTCACCGAGCGCGAGCCGGCGATGCTGGCGCGGTGGGAGGCGGCCGGCCTTTACGGCGAGATCCAGCGGCGGCGGGCGGATGCGCCGCTGTTTGTGCTGCACGACGGCCCGCCGTTTGCCAACGGTGACGTCCACATGGGCACCGCGCTGAACAAGGTGCTGAAGGATTTTATCGTGAAGTCCCGCACGATGCTCGGCTTCCGCGCGCCGTTCGTGCCGGGCTGGGACTGCCACGGTCTGCCGATTGAGTTCAAGGTCGTGAAGGAATCGCGCGGCCTCTCGCCGGTCGAGATTCGGCAGAAATCCGAGGCCTACGCGCGGCAGTTCATCGACACGCAGCGGCGGCAGTTCCGGCGCCTCGGGGTCTTTGGCGATTGGGAGAATCCCTACCTCACGCTGGATCCGGGCTACGAGGCCGACATCATCCGAAGCTTTGGGCGCTTCGTGGAGCGCGGGCTGGTTTATCAAAGCCAGAAGCCAGTGCTTTGGAGCACGGGAGCGCAGACGGCGCTGGCGGAGGCCGAGGTCGAATACGCCAAGCGCACGGACCCGGCAATTTACGTGAAGTTTGCGAGCGCGGCGGCGGAGGGACCGCTGGCGGACGCGTCGTTTGTGATCTGGACAACCACGCCGTGGACGCTGCCGGCGAACGTCGCGATCGCCGTGCACCCTCGCGCGGAGTATGTGCTCGGGGATTTCGGGGGGCAAAAACTCCTCGTGGCCCGCGAGCGGCGGGAGGCCTTTGCGGCGGAGAGTGGCCTGGAGTTTCTTGGTGAGTTGGCGGTTTTTCGCGGCGAGGAGCTTTTGGGCGCGTCGGCGCGGCATCCGTTCCTGCCGCGGGAATCCCGCGTGATCACCGCCGATTTCGTGACCATGGACTCCGGCACCGGCCAGGTCCACATCGCGCCGGGCCACGGCAAGGACGACTACCTTGCGGGCCAGCAAAACGGCCTGCCCACGTTGTCCCCGGTCGATGACCACGGCCGGCTCACCGAGGAATGCGGCGTGGCCGCGTGGGTTGGCAAATACGTGTTCGACGCCAATAAGGACGTCGTCGCCCACCTGCGCGAGATCGGCGCGTTGCTCGCGGCGCACGACTACGTGCACGACTACCCGCATTGCTGGCGCTCGAAAACGCCGGTGGTGTTCCGCGCCGTGGAGCAGTTTTTCATCCGCGTGGACGACCTCCGCGCGCCGGCCCTTGCCGCCATTGACGAGACCCGGTGGCTGCCGACGTGGGGGCGCAACCGCATCGCCGGCACCGTCGAGTCCCGACCCGACTGGTGCATTTCCCGCCAGCGCACGTGGGGCGTGCCGCTGCCCGTGTTTTACGACGCGGCGGGCAAGCCGATCCTCGATCCGGCCGTCATCGAAAAGGTCGCGAACCTCGTGGCGGAGCAGGGGACCAATCTCTGGTTCGAGCGCGACGACGCCTGGTGGGCCGATGCCGTCGGCCTGCCGGCCGGAACGACGCGCCGCAACGACACGCTCGACGTGTGGATCGACTCCGGAGTTTCGCACGAGGCCGTGCTGCGCCGCCGGCCCGAACTCCGCTTCCCCGCCGACGTCTACCTCGAGGCCACCGACCAGCACCGCGGCTGGTTCCAAAGCTCGCTCATGACGAGCATCGCGCTCAACGACGTCGCGCCATACCGCACCGTCATCACCCACGGCTTCGTCGTGGACAAGGATGGCAAGAAGATCTCCAAGTCCGCCGAATACAAAAAGCCCACGCACGCCGAGCACTTCGTCAACCAATACGGGGCGGACATCCTGCGCCTGTGGGTTTCGACCGTGAACTACACGGACGAGGTGCCCTTCGGCGAAGACGTGTTCAAGCAGGTCGCCGAGCGCTACCGCGGCTTTCGTAACGTCCTCCGCATCCTGCTCGCCAACCTCGACGGATTCTCCGCCGCGCAGGCCTCGCTCGACGGCGCGACCACCATCGACCGCTGGGTGCTCAGCCGGCTCCAGGCCGTCGTGGAGAAATGCCGCGCCGCCTACGAGGCGTATGATTTTCGCGGCGTGTTCGAGGCGCTGAACCAGTTTTGCACGGTCGATCTCAGCGCGATCTACGTGGACGTCACCAAGGACCGTCTCTACTGCGACGCCGCCGACAGCCCACGCCGCCGCGCCACGCAAACCGTGATGCACGCCTGCTTCACGGCGGTCACCCGGCTGCTCGCGCCCATCCTGGTCTTCACCGCCGATGAAGCCTGGGGTTACGCCGGGCATGCGCAGAGCGTGCACCTCGAGACCTTCCCCGAGCCCGACGCCACGCTCCGCGACCCCGAGTTCGAAGCGCGCGTCGAGGAATGGCTGAAACTCCGCGGCCTCGTTTACCAGCAGGCCATCGAGCCCGCCCGCCAGGCCCGCACCATTGCAAAATCGCTCGAAGCCCGCGTCACCCTGGCCGTGCCCGCCGCGCAACTCGACGGCCTCGCCGCCGCCCGCGCCGAGCTCGCGGAGTTTTTCATCATCAGCGATCTTGAGCTTCTGGCGGCCGAAGCGCCGGCGGTCACGCTCGCTAAATCCACGGACGCCGCCTGCGAACGCTGCTGGCGCCACCTGCCCGATGTCGGCGCGACCGCGTCCGGCCTCTGCGGCCGCTGCGCCACGGCCGTCCCGACCTGCACCGCCGCGTGAAACGTCTCCTCCTCGCGCTCTCCCTGCCGCTCTACGTGATCGACCAGATCACGAAGGAGATCGTTCTGCGCACCATTGCCGAGCACGAGGCCATTCCGGTCATCCCCGGCTGGTTCTTTCTCGTGCAATGGCACAACACCGGCGCCGCCTTCAGCCTCCTGAGCAACAACAACCTCTTCTTCGTCGCGTTGTCCGCCGTGGCTATCCTCGTGCTGGCCGTGCTGATTTGGCGCGGAACGTTCCGCGATACACCGTCCCGCCTCGGGGCCGCGCTGCTGGCAGCCGGCGTGCTCGGCAATCTCACCGACCGCCTGCGCCACGGCCACGTCATCGACTTCCTCCTCGTCGACCTCCACGTCTGGCCCGCCAACCCCTGGCCGGCCTTCAACGTCGCCGACGCCTGCATCTGCACCGCCGCCGGCCTCTTCCTCATCCACTCCCTCCTCGAAGCCAAACGCCAGCCCCAACCCGTCATCGCCCCATGAAAGTCCCCGTCTCTCCCTACGCCCACATCGAGGGCATCGTATACTTCCGCCGCATGCTCGATAAGATCCGCCTGCACCAGGCGGGCGAGCTCCGCCCCGACCTGCTCGCGAATCTCGGCCTCGGCTTCGACGACCGCTGCTGCCGCTTCCTCGGCGTGGCTTACGCCGACGTCGTCGCCCGCGTTACGGAAGGCCTCTCCGACGCCGCCGTGCTGGAATGGTGCTTCACGAACGGCCGCCGCCCGACCGAGGAGGAGGTCGAGGTCTGGAGCGAATTCATGCGCAAACGCGGCTGGAACGACGAACTCGCCGCCAAGCTCGCCGAGCGCATCGTGGAGAGTGGTTATCAGGACCGCACGGACATCCTCGTGATGTTCGACTACCTCGACGCTGACGAGGGGCGTGCCACCGGCGGTCTCGCCGTGGCTTGACCCGCCCCGGCCCGCTCCGCAGGATACCGCGCCTTGAACGCTTACAAGCCTCTCGATTGGGACATCGACTTCCTCGCGACGAACCCCGTGCTTCGCACGAAACGCTTCGGTATCCCGAAGGAAGCCAAATCCGTCCGCTACCCGATCCGCCTGCTCCGCTACTGGTTCGGCTACCACCTCCTGCGCGTCGAGGCCGCGCGGGCCGGGCGGCCGCTCGACGTCGCCGAGATTGGCGTGCACACCGGTCAGTTTTTGGAATTCGTCCGCTCCGCCCCGGTCGTTCCCGCGCTCGGCCGCTGGACCGCCGTCGACGCCGTCATGCTCACGGAAAAGCTCCGCAAGGCCGGCTACGAGGATTTCCTTGAAGCGAACCTCGAGGACCCCGCCTTCGCTCTGCCGCGCGATTACGACGCCGCCATTCTGCTCCACGTGCTCGAGCACCTCTTCGAACCCGAGGCCGTGCTCCAGAAAATCGCCGCGCGCATCCGCCCCGGCGGCGTGCTCATCGGCGGCTTCCCCGTCCTGCCCGACATTCTCGTCAACGCCCGCCAGCGCTCCGTCCGCCGCACCGCGAAACCCATGGGCCACGTCAGCGTCTTCTCGCCCGAGCGCGTCCGCCGCATGGGCGAGGCGGCCGGATGCGACACCGAATTTCTCAGCGGCGCGTTCCTCATGCGCAGCAAGGGCAGCGTGCTGGAGAACTCCGCCGCCTGGATGCGCCTGAACCTCCGCTGGGGCGGAGCCTTCCCCGGCTGGCCGGGGGAAGTTTACTGGCTCATGCGCAAACGTTAGCCTCATCCCCCACGGTTTATGAATCCCATGAAATCCCTTCATCTCCTCCTCGCCGCCGGTCTCACCCTCGCGTTCTTGACCGGCTGCGAAACCGTGCCGAACGAGCAGGTCGCCCGCCGCGCTGCGATGAACGAGGCCATCCGCACCGAGGCCCCCGGCAATTACTTCGTCGGCCGCCGCTTCTACAAAAAGGACTACAAAATGTGGGGCTGGATTCGCCAGCCCGGCCAGCCCTGGAAGACCGCGAAACTCGTCATGCTCAACGAGCAGAAGACCCTCGCGCCCGACCGCCAGCAGGGTCGCCTCGGCACCGACAACAACTTCGAATACCGCCTCACCGGCTCCTTCTCCGGCGACACCGTTTACGAGCCGGCCAGCGATTCGTTCTACCCCGAGTTCGTCCTCACCGGATACGAGCTCAAGGACACGAATCCCCCGCTCATCTTCGCTGACCCGCGCTCGATCAAGCCCGAGGTGCGCCTGCTCACCGCGCCCGCCTACTAGGCCGGCGCCGTGCCGTAGTAGCGGTCGCCCGCGTCGCCCAGGCCCGGCACAATGTAGCCGCGCTCGTTGAGCCCGTCGTCGATCGCGGCGAGGAAAATCGGCACGTCGGGATGCGCCGCCGTCATCCGAGCCACGCCCTCCGGGCAGCCCACGATGCAGACCAGCCGCAGCCGTTGCGCGCCGCACTTCTTGAGCTGGTCAATCGCCGACACCGCGCTGTTCCCCGTGGCCAGCATCGGATCCACGCACACGACATTCGCCCGCGCGACGTCGGGCGGCACGCGCAGGTAGTAGGGCTGCGGCTCCAGCGTCACCTCATCGCGAAACATTCCGATGTGGCCCACCGGCGCGTCCGGCAGCAACTCCGCCAGCGCCTCCGCCATGCCCAGGCCCGCGCGGAGAATCGGCATCAGGTAAATCGGATCCCGCACCCGCGAGCCCGCGCACTCGCGCAGCGGCGTGGTCACCGCGAGCGGTTCCTCGCCCAGCGTCCGCAGCGCCTCGTAGCCGATGAGCAGACTCAGCTCATGCAGGGCCGCGCGAAATCCCCGCAGCGGCGTCCGCGCATCGCGCAGCGTGGTGAGTTTCTCCCTGATCAACGGATGATCCACGACATGGCAGCCCATGGACCGAAGTCCTAGCAGGACGCGCGCCGGGTGGGAAGGAAAGGGGAGGGGTGGAGCCGATGGCCGGATTTGAACCGGCGACCCGCTCATTACGAATGAGCTGCTCTACCCCTGAGCTACATCGGCGAAAAATGCGGGGCAAACCCGCGAGTCAGGAAGAATGCACGCCCCGCCGCCCGGCTCAACCAAAAAATCGCCGCGATACCTGAACCCAACCGCCAAATCCAAATTCCAAAATCAAAAATCCAAAAGGAATTTGGCTACCCGACATGGATTCGAACCATGAATAAAAGCTCCAAAGGCTTCTGTGTTACCGTTACACCATCGGGTAATTACGCTGAGCTTTTACGCGACAAAGCCCCGCCCCGCAACGCGCAAAGTTGCCAAGCCCCCACTTCTATGGTGGAACCTTGGCTCCCACACCGATGTCCAAAAAACTGCGCAACCGTTTTCTCGCGCTCTTCTGCCTCCTCGTCTTCGCCGGCGCGGGCCTCCTGCTGTACACGAACTGGGTCGTCCAAAAACCCTTCGCCATCATCCTCTTCGTCGGCGACGGCCTCACCACCGGCTCCCTCGCTCCCGCCCGCATCTACAACGACGGCGCCCAAAGCCGCCTCAACCTTGAGCGCCTCCCGCACCTCGCGCTCCTCACCACCTACGCGAACGACTTCGCCGTCCCCGACGCCGCCGCCGCCGCCAGCGCCCTCGCCACCGGCCGCAAGGTCAACAACCGCACGCTCTCCCTCGACGCCGCCGGCAAACCGCTCGCCAACCTCGTCGAGTTCGCCCAGCGCAGCGGCCGCGCCGTCGGCCTCGTCACCAACGGCCAGCTCACCGACGCCACCGTCGCCGCGTTCTACGCCCGGTCAAAGGACCCCGCCGACCGCGAGGGCCTCGCCGCCCAACTCGTCGACAAAAACCTCGACCTCCTCCTCGGCGGCGGCCGCGCCGAATTCCTGCCCGAAGCCAAGGAAGGCCGCCGCACCGACGGCCGCGACCTCCTCCTCGAATTCCGCGCCCGCGGCTACGACATCGTCCGCGACCGCGGCGAACTCGTCGACGTCCCCGTCTGGCGCGCCCCCCGCGTCTTCGGCGTCTTCCGCGACGGCCCGCTCGACTTTGCCGACATCGGCGAACGCGACAGCTCCCAACCCTCGCTCGTCGACCTCGTCCGCCAGGCCATCTCCCGCCTCCAATACAACCCCAAGGGCTACCTCCTCGTCGTCGACGCCGACCTCATCGCCCGCGCCGCCCGCGGCAACGAAGGCGAACGCTACCTCCGCGAAATCGTGGAACTAGACCGCGCCGTCGGCGCCGCCCTCCGCTACGCCGGACCGAACTCCCTCATCATCGTCACCGGCAAACAATCCCTCGGCGGCCTCCGCATGAACGGCTACCCGTTCAAAAACGACCGCGGCATGTCCGTCACCGGCATCAACCCCCAGTCCGTCCCCTCGCTCACCTGGTCCACCGGTCCCGGCGGCGCCGTGCCGAAGGACCCCGCCGCCCCCGACCAGCCGGCGAAATCCACCGAGCCCTCCGCCTTCCCCACGCCCGCCGCCATCGGCGTCGCCGAAGACGTCATTGCCGTCAGCTCCGGCCCCGGCTCCGAAAAACTCCAGGGCCTCAAGGACAACACCGACGTCTTCAAGGTCATCCAGGGCAACCTCTAGGCCGCCCCCTGCGCCCCCGCGCCGCCGCGCATTCCATCCGTGGGCATCCGCGCCCATACGTGGCTGCCTTTTTTTGCCACCCTACCGCCGCACCACGGCCTCAATCTGCCCGTGCGGCTCGTCCTGGGGCAAAAAGGTGAGGTTCGGATTTTCCAGGCCGAAGGGCGCGAGGTTCGCGGTGAAGTAGTGTTTGTTCGGCATGCGCAGCGCGACCTCGCTGATGCCGGGGACGGCCTCCAGCGCGGCTTCGCCCATCTGGAAAAGCGTGCGCTGCACCGACGGGCTGAACTCGCCGGCAAAGACCTCGAGCAGCGTTTCGAGGATGCGCGCGTTCGCCGCCGGGAACTCGGTCTCGCCGGGCAGGAACTTCCAGCTCGCCTCCATTTCCGTCGACAGAATGCGGTCCGTCGCGTCGGGCAGGGTGGTGAACTCGGTGTGGTCGAAGTTCACGAAGGCGGAGTTCGTCGAGTTCAACACGCGCAGGCCGCGCACGCCGGACTCCAGCTCCTGCCCGACGCGCGACATCACGAGTCGCGTGAACGGCTCGCCCAGCGGGGAGGGGAGAAACGTGTGCGGCGCGGGCGCACCGTGGATGGTCATGCGGTCCCACCGCCGCTCGCGCAGCTCGATGTGCACGCGGTCCACGTGCGCGTGGCGCCCGAGAAAGTGGCGGCCGAGCTGCAGCGCGAAACACTCCAGGCAGGGGCCGAGGTGCTGGTGGGCGAGGGCGATGATCGTGTTTTTCACCGTGTCCGTGGCGACGATCTGCGTGTTGTCCTCGCTCAGGAACGAGCGGTCGAACGTGCCCTCCAGCAGGGCGTCGGCCGAGATTTCCACCACCGACTGGCGGTCGCCGTCGATGTGCTTGCGCAGGACGCGCACCTTTTGTTTGCCGTAGCGGTTTTGTCCAAGGGTGGCCATGGACCCCGTTATAGCAGCCTCCGTGCGCGGGGCTCGAAAAGATTGCGCGAAGCCGGGGCGGCCGGTAAGTGCGGGAGAGGAGTTTCCCCGGGAATGACGATCGCCGAATTGAATGCCGCCCCCGCCGACGCGTTTTGCGCCGCGCTGCGCGGCCTGTGGGAGCACTCCCCGTGGATCGTCGAGGCCGCCGCCGCCCGGCGGCCATTCGCGAGCCGGGCCGACCTCGCCGCAGCCATGGCGACCATCGTGCGCGAGGCCGGCGAGGAGCGCCAGCTCGCCCTCCTTTGCGCCCACCCCGATCTCGCCGGGAAGCTCGCCCGCGCCGGGGCCCTCACCGCCGAGTCCACGCGCGAGCAGGCTTCCGCCGGACTCGACCGGCTCGACGCGGAGGAATTCGCCGCCTTCACCGCCTGGAACACCGCCTACCGCGAGCGCCTCGGCTTTCCGTTCATCATCTGCGTCCGCGAAAACTCGAAGGACTCCATCCGCGCCGCCTTTTCGCGCCGGCTGGAAAACGACCGCGCCACGGAGCTGAGCACGGCTCTTGCTGAGGTTCACAAGATCGCCGCCTACCGGCTGGCGGACACCGTTTCCGAATGACCCCCAAACTCAGCACCCACGTTCTTGATCTCGTCCGCGGCGGCCCGGCGGCCGGCGTGCGCATCGACCTGCTCGACGCCGCCGGCACCCTCGTGAAGACTGCACATACCACCGCGGACGGCCGCACCGACGCGCCGCTCCTCGGGCCGGACGAGATGGTGGCCGGCACCTTCGAGCTGCGGTTTCACGTCGGGGCGTATTTCGGCGGCGGGGGATTTCTCGACGTCGTGCCCGTGCGCTTCCACCTCGCCGACGCGGCGCAATCCTACCACGTGCCTCTGCTCTGCACGCCGTGGAGCTACTCGACCTACCGCGGAAGCTGATGACGCCGCCGGACTCCCGCGCCTGGCAGTGGCTGGCGACGCTCGGCGCCGTCACCGACGAACCCCCGGGGCTCACGCGCACCTTTCTTTCGCCCGCCCTCGCCCGGGCGAAGGATCTCGTCGCCGGCTGGATGCGGGAAATCGGGCTCACGGTCTACGAGGACGCCGGCGCCAATCTCATCGGCCGCTGGGAGGCCCCGGACCCCGCCGCCGCCACGCTCGTCTGCGGCTCGCACCTCGACACCGTCCGCAACGCCGGCCGCTTCGACGGAGCGTTGGGCATCATCACGGGCCTGCTCGCGGTCGAACGCGCCATCGCTCGCGGCCCGCGGCACCACCTTGAAGTCGTCGCCTTTTCCGACGAGGAGGGCGTTCGCTTTCAAACCACCTACCTTGGCAGCCGCGCCTTCGTGGACCGTCTTGGCCCCGTCGAACGCGCCGCGGTGGATCGCGCCGGCGTGAGCGTGGCCGCCGCCCTGGCCGCGCACCGCCCGGACTTTCCCCCGCCGCCGCCGCGCCGCTTCCGCGCCTACGTTGAGGCCCACATCGAGCAGGGGCCGGTGCTGGAAGCGGAGAATCTGTCGCTGGGCGTGGTGACCGCCATTGCCGGGCAGACGCGCGCGCGGGTGGTCCTCACGGGGGAGGCCGGTCACGCCGGCACCACGCCGATGCGGATGCGCCGCGACGCGCTGGCCGGCGCGGCCGAATGCATCACCCTCATTGAAAGCCGGGCCCGCGCCGGGGATGGCGTGGTCGCCACGGTCGGCCAGTTGGAGATCGCGTCCGCCGCCAGCAACGTCATCCCGGGCACCGTCTGGTTTACGGTCGACGTGCGCGATGCCCGCAACGTCGTGCGGCAAAAATTCTGCCGGGAATTGTTCGCCGAAATCGAGACCCTTGCCTCCCGGCGCGGCCTCGCGGTGCGCATCGAAATCCCGCTCGCCGCGCCAGCGGTTCCCTGCTCGCCCGCGCTCACCGCGCAGCTCGCGGCCATCGTCGGCCGGCGGCAGCCGCGTTGTCCGCAGTTGGTGAGTGGCGCGGGCCACGATGCGGTTGCGCTCTCCGAGGCCATGGAGGTCGCCATGCTCTTCGTGCGCTGCCGGGCGGGCCTCAGCCATCATCCCAATGAATTCGCGGCCGAGGCGGATATCACCGCGGCCATTGACGTGCTGGCGGATTTTCTGGCGGAGTGTCCGGCATGATTGATCTTGTCGTGCGTCACGGCCGCGTGCTGCACGCGGGGGAATTCGCCGCGCTTGATCTCGCGGTGGACGAAGGCCGCATCGTCGCGGTCGCGCCGGAAATCAGCGAGCCCGCCCGCGAGGTCATTGATGCCTCGGGTCAGCTCGTGCTGCCCGGCGTGCTCGACGCGCACGTCCATTTCAACGATCCCGGCCGCAGCCACTGGGAGGGCTTTGCCACCGGCTCGCGGGCCCTCGCGCTCGGGGGCGGCACCAGCTTCGTGGACATGCCGCTCAACGCCGCGCCGCCCACCATCGACCGCGCGTCCTTCGAGGCGAAGCGCACGGCGGGGGAGACCGGCTCGGTCCTGGACTTCGCGCTCTGGGGCGGCCTGGTGCCACACAACCTCGACCGGCTCGAGGAACTTGCGGACTGCGGCGTGATCGGATTCAAGGCCTTCATGATCGACAGCGGCATCGAGGACTTTCCGGGCGTCGATCCCGCCGTGCTGCGCGCGGGAATGAAGGTGGCGGCGCGGCTCGGTCTGCCCGTCGCCGTCCACGCCGAGGATGCCGCGATCATCGCGCGGCACACGGCGGCGGTGAAAGCCGCGGGCCGCCGGGATGCGCGGGCCTTCCTGGACTCCCGGCCGGTTGCCGCGGAGATCGAGGCCGTGCGGGTCGCGCTGGAAATCGCCGGCGAAACCGGTTGCGCGCTGCACGTCGTCCACGTGAGCGCGCCGGAGGTGCTGGCCCCGATCGCCGAGGCCCGCGCGGCGGGACGGGACGTCACCGCCGAGGTCTGCACGCATCACCTCCTGCTCGACGAGAGCGCGATGTTCCGCCACGGCGCGCTGGCCAAGTGCGCCCCCCCGCTGCGCCCGGCGGAGACCGTGGCCGAGCTGTGGCGCGAGGTGCACGCCGGCCGCGTGCAGATGATCGGCTCGGACCATTCGCCCGCGCCGCCGGACATGAAAACCGGCGATGATGTCTTCGCCATGTGGGGCGGCATCATGGGGTGTCAGCACGGATTTCTTCTTCTGCTCGAAGCCGCCGGTGCCCGCGGCGCCGCCGCCTGGACGCTGGCCAGCGCCGCGCCGGCCGACCGCTTCGGCCTCGCGCCGCGCAAGGGTCGCATTGACGTCGGTGCCGACGCGGACCTCGTTTTTCTCGAGCCCACCGCGCCGCGCGCGATCACCGTGGGTGAGCTCGCCTACCGCCACCGCACCTCACCCTACGTCGGGGCTGAAATTCACCACCGGGTGGCCCGCGCCCTGCTGCGAGGCAGGCCCGTCGGCTCACCCGGCCACCCCGGAACGTTCCTACCCCGCCAAAACCCATGACCATGTTTGGAGAAACCCGCACCCGCGTCGCGAACCGCCACGCGCTCATCACGCCCGACGGCCTTGTTCCCAGCCTGCTGCCCGGAGTTTCCGGCGCGGTGGTGAACGTCATTCTCTCGCCTGGTATGGGGGCCGGTCTCACCCAGCTCCTGCTGACCTTTGAGGCGGACGGCCACGCGGAACTCGGCGGCGGGGAGATTGAATCCTGCGCCTACGTGATGGCGGGCGGCTGCGTTGCCACCGTGGACGGCCAGGAGGAGCCGCTGGCCGCCGGCGGTTACGTCTTTGCCCCCGCCGGCAGTCCGCTCGAGCTGTCGCGCCCCGCCGCGGGCACGCGCGTGACCGTTTTCCAAAAGATGTTTGTGGAAATCGAGGGACTGCCCGCGCCGGATCCGGTCTTTGGTGATGCCGCGCGCGTTGAGGGCAAACCCTTCCTCGGGGACCCCGACGCGCGGCTGAAAACGCTCCTGCCCGAGGACCCCGCCTACGACATGGCGGTGAATCTTTTCACCTATCAGCCGGGGGCGCGCCTGCCGTTCGTCGAAACGCACATCATGGAGCACGGCCTCATCATGCTGGAAGGCGAGGGGGTTTATCGGCTCGAAAACGAGTGGTATCCCGTCACCGCCGGCGACGCGATCTGGATGGCGCCCTACTGCCCGCAATGGTTTGTCGCAATGGGTAAGGGCCCCGCGAGTTACCTCTACTACAAGGACGTGAACCGCGATCCCTTCGCATGACCATCGACGCCGAACTGCTCCAGGCCGAGATCGACGAACTCGCGACGATCACCTCCGCGCCGCCACCGGCCGTCACGCGCGTCCTCTTCTCCGCCGAGGATCTCCGGGCCCGCGACTGGCTGCGGGAGAAATTCGCCGCCGCGGGACTGAACGTGCGCCAGGACGCGGTGGGCAATCTCTTCGCGCGCTGGGAGGGCACGGAGCCCGCGCTACCGGCCATCGCCACCGGCTCCCACACGGATGCCATCCCCAACGCCGGACGCTACGACGGCGTCGTCGGTGTGCTCGGTGCGCTGGAGGCCGTGCGCGCCTTGCAACGCGAAGGATTCCGCCCGCACCGGGCGATCGAGCTCGTGATGTTCACCGCCGAGGAACCGACCCGCTATGGCTTGGGCTGCCTGGGGAGCCGCCTGCTCGCGGGCAGTCTGACGCCGGAGGCCGCCGCCGCGCTGCGCGACGCCGACGGCACCACGCTGGAGACGCTGCGGACCACCTCCGGTTGCACCGGCTCGCTCGCGGACATCCGGCTTGCCGCGGGGCATTTCGCCGCCTTCGTCGAACTCCACATCGAGCAGGGGCCGATCCTCGAGCGGGAGGCGCTCGACATTGGCGTCGTGGAAAAAATCGCTGCTCCCGCCGCCTTTCGCGTGCGGATCATCGGTGAAGGCGGCCACGCCGGCGCCGTGCTCATGCCCGTGCGGCGTGACGCCGCGCTGGCCGCCGCCGAACTCGCTCTGGCCGTGGAACGGGCGGCGCTGCAATCCGGCAGCCCCGACACCGTCGGCACCACCGGGGTCTTCCGCGTCGAGCCCGGCGCGATCAACAGCGTTCCGGCCCGCGCGCTCGTGGAAATCGATCTGCGCGACAC
>JAIYAZ010000169.1 GCA_027488755.1 Verrucomicrobiaceae bacterium
GACCTCGATGGCAAAACCTTCGCCGCCACCTGGCAGGGCGATGTCGTGACCACCCTCACCCCGCCCAATGCCACAAGCAGCCAGGCCCGCGCTGTCAATGCCAGCGGCGTCGTCGCCGGCACGAAAAGCGATGCCATCGGAAACACCAGCCTCTTCACGAGCACGAACGGCACCTACACCGAAATCGCGCTGCCGGCCGGAAGCTTCGACGCAACCATTGTCGGCATCGACGATGCCTCCCGCGTCGCCGGCATCTACACCGACAGCAACTTCACCTCCCGCGGCTTCATCTGGGAAGGCACCACCTTCACCTCGATCGACCCGGACGGCAGCTCGAACACGGTCGTCACCGCCATCTCCCCCGGCGGCGTCATCGCCGGCACGTTCACCGACAGCTCCTTCGTCGACCGCGCCTTCCGCTGGGAAAACGGCACGATCACCGTGCTTGGACCCGCCAGCGCCTTCTTCACCAGCGTCGGATCCATTGACCCCGCCGGCCGCATCATCGGCTCGATCAGCGCGGAATCCGGGGACGACCTCGCCGGATCCTGGACCGGCAGCAGCTTCGTGCCGTTCACCTTCGTCAATACCAGCGGAGCCTACGCCTCGGCGCGCAACGCCACCGGCCAGACCACCGGCACCTATTTCGACCTCAACGGCGACACCTACATCTTCCTCATCACCCCGGACAAAAACCCCTACGTCACCGTCACCGGCAAGACGTTGATCAAAACCGGCAAGAGCTCCTACAAGCTGCGCGGCACCGCCCAAAGCACCACCGGCAAAATCACCTCCGTCACCTACCGCGTGAACAACGGCCCGACGAAGAAAGCCAGCGGCACCACGGCGTGGCGGATCACCGCGAACCTCGAGAAGGGCACGAACCTCATCGCGATCACCGCGATAAGCACCACCGGCAAATCGAGCGCCGCCAAGGTCACCATCGAGCGCAAGTAAACCCCGGGGCAAGCCGCCCCGCCCCGCCGCGGGCTAGCGCGCCGCCTTCTCTCGCCGGCGCGCGGCCTCGGCGCCCTCCACGATCAGGCAAATCTCGCCGCGCACGGGGTGGCTCGCAAAATGCGCCGCCACCTCGGGCGCAAAGCCGCGGCGATATTCCTCGAACTTCTTCGTGAGCTCGCGCGCCACGCACACCAGCCGCGTCGGCGCCGTCTCCGCCAGCACGGCGAGCGATTTGTCGAGGCGGTGCGGCGATTCGTAAAACACCGAGGTCTCCTCCCGTGCCAGGGCCGCCGCGAGCACGTTCGCGCGCTGCCCGGACTTCACCGGCAGGAATCCGCCAAAATAAAACGCACTCGCGTCCAGCCCCGATCCCACCAGCGCGGTGATGGCCGCGCACGGCCCGGGCAAAACCGTGTAGGGCAGCCCCGCCTCCGCGCACGCGCGCACGAGACGCCCGCCGGGATCCGAGATGCCCGGCGTGCCCGCGTCGGTGATGAGCGCCACGCGCGCCCCCGCCCGCAGCCGCTCCAGCAGCTCGGCCGTGCGCATCGCCTCATTGTGCTCATGCAGGCTCACAAAGGGTTTGCTGAGCCCATGATGGTGCAGCAGCAGGCCGGAGTGGCGGGTATCCTCCGCGGCGATCACATCCGCCTCGCGCAGCACCTCCAGCGCGCGCAGCGAAATGTCGGCCAGGTTGCCGATGGGCGTGGGAACAACCGTGAGCATGATTGATTTTGGAATTTGGATTTTGGATTTTGGATTTCGCGACCGGCTCCACGCCCCCCTCAATCCAAAATCAAAAACCCAAAATCGAAAATCCCTAGAATCCTTCGGAGATGCGGCCGGTGAGCTTCACCGCCGCGAGATGCGCCGCGGTGGAGAGCGCCTGACGCTCGTCGGTGGCGAGGTCGTCGTTTGTATAGAACGAGGTGTCCACGCTCACGCTGCCCTCCATGATCGCGGCACCGGTGATGCGGTCCACAAGCTCGTATTGCACGACCATCTTGAGCCCGAATTCCTTGGTCGCGAGAACGTTCGAGAGAACGGCCCGGGCCTGGCGGCGGTCGATGGAATCGACCGTGCAATAAAGAATGGCGTCGGCGCGGTTGTCCGAAACGATCTCGTAGGTGCCGTCCTGCTGGAACTGCTTGATCGTCGCGTCGGCCATGAGCACCTCGATGCGGGGCTCGTAGGTCTTGTTCTTGAACGTCGGGATGGCGAGCGTGTTGACGTTCTGGAGCAGGGCGGGCTTGGCCGAGCCCAGGCGGTAGCCGCAGCCGGAGAGGGTGGCGGCCGCGACCAGGCAGAGGGCGGCAAGCGAGGCGAGGGTGGTTCTCATTCGTTACTGGGAAGGCTCGGCTCCACCGCCGCAGGCAGCGGGCGCACGTCGTCGACGTTGGTGCGCATCTGCGGGCTCTGGGCCGGCAGCTCGTCGGGCACGATGTCACGTTTGGGCGGGCCACTGTAGTCGGCCAGCGAGGAGGTTTCCACCTGGGCCTGGAGGCGGCGGCGGAGGGCGGCGCGCTCGCCGGTTTCGGCTTTTTCCGGCCCGATGCGCAGGGCGTCGTCGCCGTAGGTGCTGCGCAGTTCCTCGATGCGGGCCTTGGCGATCTCCGCCTGCTTGGTCTGCGGCTGGCGACGGATCACGTCGTTGTAATAAATGACGGAGGCCTTGTAGTCGCGGGTGAACTCGTAGAAGCGGGCGATGCGGTAGACGTCGTCCGCCTCCTCGCCGCCGAGCTTGGCGAGGTTCTCCTTCGCCTGCGGGGCCTTCTCGCTGTCCGGATACTCGATGAGGAAATCCTCGAAGGTGTTGCGCGCCTGGATGAGGGCCGAGAGGTCCTCCGAGGAGTCGGCGAGCCCGATGCGCATGTAGACGTAGGCGATCTGGTAGAGCGCGTCGTCGCAGACGTCGCTGTTCGGGTAGGTGTCGAGCACCTTCTGGTAGTTCTTGATGGCCTCGAAGGGCTGGCTTTGTTTTTCGTAGGCGAGACCGAGGTTGAACTGCGCCACGGGCGCGTATCGGCTGAAGGGGGCGTTCGTCAGAATGTCGGCATACATCTGCTGCGCGCGCTGCTGGGAGTTGCCGATCGGCACGCCGAGAAACTTCTGCGGGCGGCCCTGGAGATACTTGTTGGCGATGGCAACCTGCGCGGCCACGGCACGCTCGAAGTTCGGCGTGTCGGGGTATTTCGTGAGCAGCGTCTGGTAGGAGTTGAACGCGCGGGAAAGATCGCCCTGGGCCTCGAGGAGCTCGGCGAGGCGATACTGGGCGTTGCCCGCCTCGGGGGCGAGCGGGTAGCGCTTGAGCGCGGCGCGGTAGCGTTCGATGGCGGCGTTGGCCTCCCCGCCCTCGTCGGCCGTGCGGGCGTCGGAATACATCGCCGTCGCCGCCGGGGCGTCCGCGGCATTCTGCGCGCGGGCAAGGGGCGTGCTGGCGGCGAAAACAAGCAATGCTGCCGCCGGCAGGGCGAGCCGGACGGTCAAGGTGCCAATACCGCGAATCATGAGGAGGGTGAACGTATGGAGTGCGCGCGGGAGCGTCAAGGGAACGATGGTGGGGGCGTGAAGCGGGAAGCCGGTCGGATCAAGGGCGGGCGAAGGCCCGATCCGTCGGGCACGGATGCAAAAGGCCCCGGCGATGCGACACCGCCGGGGCCCTGCGTGGATTCGGGATCGGGAGGCGTTATTCCTCGCCCTCGGCCTTGTCGGCCTTCTTGCGGGCGGCCGGCTTTTTGGCCGGCTTCGGGGCCTCGGCGGCGGCTTCGTCCGCGGGAGCGGCGGCCTTCTTCGCCGCGCTCTTCTTCGCGGGCTTGGCGTCTTCGACGACAACGGCATCCTCGGCCGGGGCCGGGAGGTCGACCCACTCGATGTAGGCCATCGGGGCCGAGTCGCTCTGGCGCGGCCCGAGCTTCACGATGCGGGTGTAGCCGCCGTTGCGGGCCGCCGCGCGGGGCGCGACTTCCTCGAACAGCTTCTTCACGGCTTCCTTCTGGCCGAGATAGGAGATGGCCAGACGGCGCGCGTGCAGGTCGCCGCGCTTGCCGAGGGTGAGAAGTTTCTCCGCGAACGGACGCACGGCTTTCGCCTTGGCGAGCGTGGTCTTGATGCGGCTGTGCTCGATGAGGCTGACGACCTGATTCGCGAGCAGGGCGTCGCGATGGGCCTGGCTGCGGCCGAGCTTCACGGTTTTTCTACGGTGTCTCATGGGATGATCTGCGGTTGGGCGTTAGGCGAGCGGCTCGGCCGGGGCGTCGATCAAACCGGACTCGAACTTCATGCCGAGGCCAAGACCGAGCTGGGTGAGCTTCTCCTTGATTTCGTTGAGCGACTTCTTGCCGAAGTTGCGATACTTGAGCATCTCGGCCTCGCTCTTCTGCGCGAGCTGGCCAACGGTGGTGATGTTCGCGTTGTTGAGGCAGTTCGCGGCGCGAACGGACAGCTCGATCTCGTTGACGCTCATGTTGAGGAGCTTCTTGAGGCGGCTGTTTTCCTGGCTGACTTCCTGCGGCGTCTCGTCGAACTCGACCTGGGTGTCGTCGTAGTTCACGAACACGTCGAGGTGCTTGCGGAGGATGGCGCTGCCCTGGAGCAGGGCGTCGTCGGGCGTCACGCGGCCGTCGGTCCAGATCTCGAGGATGAGCTTGTCGTAGTCGGTGCGCTGACCGACGCGGGTCTGCTCAACGGCGTATTTCACGCGGGTGACGGGCGAGAAGATCGAGTCGATCGCGATCACGCCGATGGGCATGTCGGCGCGCTTGTTCTCGTCGCCGGTGGCAAAACCGCGGCCCACGCGCACTTCGAACTCGGCCTCGAACTTCTGCTTCTTGTCGAGGGTGCAAATGTGCTGCTCGGGGTTGAGGACCTCAACCTGGTTGCTCGGGGTGATGTCGCCCGCGGTGATGGCGCCTTCCTTGTTGACGGAAAGGACGAGGTTGCGGATTTCGCCGGCCTCGTGGGCCTTGAATTTGATCTTCTTAAGGTTGAGCACGATGTCCACCACGTCCTCGACGACGCCGGGCAGGCTCGTGAATTCGTGCGGTGCGCCCTCGATCTTCACCGAGGTGATGGCGGCGCCTTCCAGCGAGGAGAGGAGCACGCGGCGCAGGGAGTTGCCGATGGTGTGGCCGTAGCCGGCATCAAAGGGCTCGGCGATAAACTTGCCGTAGGTTTCCGTGAACGTGGCCTCATCCCGCGCGAGGGACTTGGGCATTTCGAAGCGACCGAGACGAACTGGCATATGGTGTGGATCTAGGATTTTCCGGCCTGGATTCTCCGGCCTCCCCGGGGCGGTGCCGCGCGGTTGCCGATCTTTCCAGCCGAAACGATTTCACCGGGTTTCCCCTGACGCGGATGATGCCGATCGAAGAACGACACCCAGGGACCAACGGCGAAATAAGGTTTTCTGTTTCCGCGCGAGCCGGGGAGAATTCCATGGCCCCCTCCCCGTGTCAAGTGTCGAAATGCCCGGCCTCAGGCCGCCTCGACCGTAATCACCAGGGCTGTCGTGTTGTCGCGCCCGGACCGTTCGAGTGATTCCCGCACGAGCCGCTCGGCCGGATGCCCACCCTCGCCCGCCGGGGCCCGGAGCAGTTCCTCGATCTGCGCGTCAAACAGGCCGTCCACCAGCCCGTCCGAACAAAGCAGAAACCGGTCGCCCGCCTCGTAGGCAACCGCGCCGAGCTGCGGGTCGACAAACTGATGCCCGGCGCCGAGCGCCTTTTGCAGGGCGTTGCGGCCCGGATGCTGTCGCGCCTCCCGTTCGTTGATCCTGCCCGTGGCGTAGAGCCAGCCGACGTAGGTGTCGTCCTGCGTGAGCCGCTTCAGCGCCCCGCCCGCCGGCAGGTAATATATGCGGCTGTCCCCGACGTGACCGAGGTGCATCCAGCCCGGCGAAAACCAGACCAAGCTCAGCGTCGCCCCCATGCCGGCGCACTCCTCGTAGCTGTCCCCGAGAAAAAGCAGGGCGCGGTGAATGTCGTGAAACAACTCGGTGAGCACGTCGTCGCGCCCGGCATCGAGGCCCGCCGCCGCCTGCCGGAACGTGGGCGGCAGCCGGCGCGTGATTTTTTCCACCGCGATCCGGCTCGCAAACTCCCCCGCCGCCGCGCCCCCCATGCCGTCGCTCACCGCAAAGACAAAGTCCTCCCCGCCCAGCGTCGCAAGCCCGATGCGGCCAAGGTGGCGCACCCCCTCCCCGTCAAACTGCAGCCCGAGATACGCGTCCTCGTTGTTCTTCCGCACCCGCCCCTGGTCAGTCCAGCCGAACCACCTCAGTCGAGGCGGCGCGGAGGGCATCGGAGATTGCATCGGGAGGCTGCGCGAGAATGGTCGCAAACTCAAAGTCGATCAAGCAGAAGCGGCCGCTATGCTGGCTGTAGGTCACGTTCCGCAGCTCCGCGTCGTCGTGACGCACACCGTAGACCGTCTCCAGCTCCGCAAACAGCTCCCGCAGCCGCTCCTCGTCGAGGTGATGCACCCGCGCGCCACAGCTCGTCGTGACGATCCGCAGCGCCTCCGGATCCGCCTCCAGCAACCGCGGCACGAACGGGCACCCCCGCTCCTCCAGGTAACGCAACACCCGAACCTCGTTGGCATAACGTTCCGCCGCCAGCGGCCCGCGGAACGTTTTGTGCACCCGCCCGTCGTAGCCGATGCGCACCAGGGCGCGCAGAGTGTCCTTCACCGGTTTCATGCCCGCCGCGAGCCTCGCCTCCCCGCGCCGCGCCGGCAAGCCCGGAGCCGGACCAACCACCCCGTCCAGCCGGGCAAAGATCCGCGAAGGCCGCGGTGACACTGGCATTAAACCTGCTACCCACAACCCTGCTCCTCAAAAGCATCGCCGGAAACGGGGCTTAACCCTCCCGACTACCCAACCCACGGGCGACCCGGCGTCGCCCGAACAAAAAACGACACCGCAACCACCATCAGTATATGGCGAAGTATAAACTCGAATACATCTGGCTCGACGGCTACGAACCCGTCGCCAACCTCCGCGGCAAAACGCAGGTCAAGGAGTTCGCTAGCTTCCCCACCCTCGAGGAACTTCCTCTCTGGGGCTTCGACGGCAGCTCCACCCGCCAGGCCGAGGGCCACAGCTCCGACTGCGTCCTCAAGCCCGTTGCGGTTTATCCCGATCCCACCAAGGACAACGGCGCGCTCGTCATGTGCGAAGTCATGCTCCCTGACGGCAGCCCGCATCCGACCAACGCCCGCGCCACCATTCTCGACGAACCCGACACCTGGTTCGGCTTCGAGCAGGAATACTTCCTCTACCAGGACGGCGTGCCCCTCGGCTTCCCGAAGGAAGGCTACCCCTACCCGCAGGGTAAATATTACACCGGCGTCGGTTACGAGAACGTCGGCGACATCGCCCGTGAAATCGTCGACACCCACCTCGAGCTCTGCCTCGACGCGGGCATCAACCACGAAGGCATCAACGCCGAAGTGGCCAAGGGCCAGTGGGAATTCCAGATCTTCGGCAAGGGCTCCAAAAAGGCCGCCGACGAAATCTGGATGGCCCGCTACCTCCTTGCCCGCCTCTGCGAGAAATACGCCGTCACCGTCGTATACCACTGCAAGCCCCTCGGCGTGGACGTCGACTGGAACGGCTCCGGCATGCACTCCAACTTCTCGACCAAGTATATGCGTGAAGTCGGCGGCAAGGAATACTTCGAGTCCCTCATGGCGGCGTTCGACAAATACAAGAACGAGCACATCGCCGTTTATGGCCCGGACAACCACCTCCGCCTCACCGGCCTGCACGAGACGCAGTCCATCGACAAGTTCAACTACGGCATCGCTAATCGCGGCGCTTCCATCCGCGTGCCCCACAGCTTCGTGAACAACGGCTACAAGGGCTACCTCGAGGATCGCCGTCCGAACTCGCAGGGCGACCCCTACAAGATCGCCAGCCGCATTCTGCAGACGATCGCCACGGTTCCCACGCCCTAACCGGCCGCCGGAACCTCGGAACCCTCTATCGGGATAAGGGAGAGATTCCGAAAGCAAGCGCCGCCTGGAGAAATCCAGGCGGCGTTTTTGCGTTCCCGCCCCGCCGCTACCGCGCCCGCAGCTCCGCCACCCGGTCCGTGAAGGCCCGCACGCGCTCCGCGTCCACCGCGCCTTCCCAGCATCCGCCCACCTTAAAGTGCGAGCCCACGATCAGCCCGCTCGCATGCGGAAACAACGCCTCCACCATCTCCCGCGTCGCGCCCGAACCCACCAGCACCGGCAGCGCCGTCGCCCCGGCCACCGCCGCCAGCTCCGTCACATCCACCGGCTCGCCGGTCGCCGTCCCCGTCACGATCACCCCATCCGCGCAGAAAAATTCCGCCGCCTTGGCCGTCTCCGCCAACCCCACATCCGCCGTGATCGCATGCGCGCTGTGCTTCTTTTTGATGTCGGCAAAAATCCGCACGTGCTCCGCGCCCCACGCCCGCCGCGCCCGCAGCAACCGGCCGGCGCAACTTTCGATCACCCCCTCGTCCGCCACGTGCGCAAAAACAAAACCCTCGACGCGGATGAAATCAAACCCACCCGCCAGCGCCACCGCCAGCGCCGCTTCGTTCGCCCCCGCCAGCACCTGCACCCCGCAGGGCAACTTCACCCGCTGCCGCACCGCGACCGCCGCCGCCGTCATCGCCGCCACGACCTCGGGACCCACCTCCGTGCGCAGATACGGACGGTCGTGCATGTTCTCGATCAGCAACGCATCGACCCCCGCTCCCGCGAGCGTCTCCGCCTCCGCCACCGCCTGGGCCACAATCTCCCGCACACCCCCGCGCGCCCGCGGCGTCCCCGGCAGCGCGCCGAGATGCACCATCCCGATCACCGCGCACCGCACGCCAAACACCTCCGCATTTCCCTCCGTTGCCCGTGGATTCATCGCTCCCGCATAACCACCGCGCCGCGCCGCGTCAACCGGCCCCGCGATTTTGACGGGACAACCACCGCGCCCGCCACTAATCAAAACGGTATTCCAGATGGATAAGATTCTCGTTCACGGCGGCGCGCCGCTCAAAGGTTCGGTCCGCATCAGCGGGTCGAAAAACTCCGCCCTCCCGATTCTCGCGGCCACGTTGCTCACCCGCGAGCCCTGCGTCATCCAGCGCGTGCCCGACCTCAGCGACATCCACTACATGCTCACGATCCTCAGCGAGCTCGGGGCCGAGGTGGAGCGCGCCAGCGGCACTGTGCAGATCAAGGCCGAGAAAGTCCTCACCGACGCGCCCTACGACATCGTCCGCAAGATGCGCGCCTCCGTCTGCATCCTCGGCCCGCTGCTCGGCCGCGAAAAGGAGGCCACCGTCTCCCTGCCCGGCGGCTGCGTCATCGGCGACCGCCCCATCGACCTGCACCTCCGCGGATTCGAAGCTCTCGGCGCCGCCGTCCGCGTCCAGGCCGGCAACGTCAAGGTGCTCGCCCCCGAACTCCGCGGCACCACCATCAACATGCGCGGCAAATTCGGCTCCACCGTGCTGGGCACCGACAACATCATGATGGCCGCCGTGCTCGCCGAGGGCACCACCGTCATCGACGGCGCCGCCGAGGAACCCGAAGTCGTCGACCTCGCGAACTTCCTCATCAAGATGGGCGCCAAAATCGAGGGCGCCGGCACCCGCCGCATCATCATCGAAGGCGTCAAGGAACTCCACGGCGCCGAGCACACCGTCATCCCCGACCGCATCGAAGCCGGCACCTTCCTCGTCGCCGGAGCCATCGCCGGCGAGGAGGTCACCCTCCAAAAGGTCAACGCCGCCCACCTCACCTCGATCACCGAGCCCCTCCAGAAAGCCGGCTACCACATCACCACCGCCGCCGACCGCCTCACCATCCGCCCGAACGGTTCGCGCAAACCCCTCGAGCTCGAGACCGAGCCCTTCCCCGGCTTCCCCACCGACATGCAGGCCCAAATGTGCGCCCTCCTCGCCACGGGCGAAGGCATCAGCGTCATCACCGAACACGTCTTCCCTCAGCGCTTCATGCACCTCGCCGAACTCAAGCGCATGGGCGCCGACATCGAGCTCGAAGGCGCCACCGCCATCATTAAAGGCGTGCCCCAGCTCAGCGGCGCCCCCGTCATGGCCAGCGACCTCCGCGCCAGCGCCGCCCTCGTCCTCGCCGGCCTCCAGGCCGACGGCACCACGGAAATCAACCGCGTCTACCACATCGACCGCGGCTACGAGAGCATCGACGACAAGCTCAACCAAATCGGCGCCAACATCGAGCGCGTCAAAGCCTAGCGCCGGGCCCCGCCGCCGGCCGCCGCCGGCCCCACCCCCCATGACCTCCCCCGCCGAAACCGCCCGCATCCAGGCCCGCGACGAACGGCGCGAAGACTGGGCGCTCTGGGGCCCCTACCTCAGCGAACGCCAGTGGGGCACCGTCCGCGAGGACTACTCCGCCGACGGCGACGCCTGGACGTATTTCCCCCACGACCACGCCCGCTCCCGCGCCTACCGCTGGGGCGAGGACGGCCTCCTCGGCATCTGCGACGCCAACCAGCTCCTCTGCTTCTCCCCCGCGTTCTGGAACGGCGCCGACCCCATCCTCAAGGAACGACCCTTCGGCGTCTCCAACCCCCAGGGCAACCACGGCGAGGACGTCAAAGACTACTTCTACCACCTCGACAACACGCCCACGCACAGCTTCATGCGCGGGCTCTACAAATACCCCCAGGCCGCCTTCCCCTACGACGCCCTCCTCGCCGAAAACGCCCGCCGCTCCCGAGCCGAGCCCGAGTTCGAACTCGTCGACACCGGCACCTTCGCCGAGGGCCGCTACTTCGACCTCTTCGTCGAATACGCCAAGGCTGGCCCCGAGGATGTCTGCATCCGCCTCCGCGCCATCAACCGCGGCCCCGACCCCGCCCCGCTCCACATCCTCCCCACCCTCTGGTTCCGCAACACCTGGGCCTGGGGCGACCCCGGCATCACCCGCCCCTCCCTCCACCTCGCCTCCGACGCCCACGCCGTCATCGTCGACACCCCCGCCCTCCCCGAATACCACCTCTACGCCGAAACGCCCGACGCCTGGCTCTTCACCGACAACGAAACCAACTCCCAGCGCCTCTACGGCTCCGAAAACGCCACGCCGTTCTGCAAGGACGCCTTCCACGATCACCTCATCCACGGCGCGGCCGAAACCATCAACCCCGCCGCCTACGGCACCAAGGCCGCCGCCGTCTTCCACCGCACCCTCGCCCCCGGCGAGGAATGGACGCTGCGCCTGCGTCTCTGCCGCCCGCCCCAGCCCGACGCCTTCGCGGACTTCGACGCGATCTTCACCGCCCGCGAGCAGGAGTGCGCCGCCTTCTACGACGACCTCGCCCCCGGCATGCCCGTCGACCTCGCCCACGTCCAGCGCCGCGCGCTTGCCGGCCTGCTCTGGTGCAAAAAATTCTACCACTACGCCGTCCGTCGCTGGCTCGACGGCGACCCCGGCCTTCCCCCGCCCCCACCCGAGCGTAAGCAGGGCCGCAACAGCCTTTGGCGCGAACTCCACGCCCACGACATCATCTCCATGCCCGACTCGTGGGAGTATCCCTACTTCTGCGCCTGGGACCTCATGTTCCAGTCCGTCGCCTTTGCCGTCGCCGACCCCGCCACCGCCAAGCGGCAAAGCATGATCCTGCGCGGCGAGCGCTACACCGCCCCCAGCGCCGAACAACCCGCCTACGAATGGGCCCTCTCCGACGCGAATCCCCCCATCGGCGCCTGGGCCAGCTGGCGCATCTACTCCATCGACCGCGCCGCCAACGCCGGCCGCGGCGACCGCGCCTACCTCAAGCGCGCCTTCAACAAACTCCTCCTCAGCTACGCCTGGTGGGCCAACCGCGTCGACCACACCGGCGACAACGTCTTCGAGGGCGGCTTCCTCGGCCTCGACAACATCGGCGTCTTCGACCGCCGCTACCCCCTCCCCGACGGCAGCCGCATCGCCCAGAGCGACGGCACCGCCTGGATGGCCTCGTTCTGCCTCGCGATGCTCAACATCGCCGTCGAACTCGCTCGCGACGAACCCGAATACGAGGACATCGCCGACAAATTCCTCAACGACTTCATCTACCTCGCCGCCGCCGTCAACATCATCGGTGCCGGCGGCTTCGCCCTCTGGGACGACGAGGACGGCTTCTACTACGACGTCCTCAAGCGCCCCGACGGCAGCCACGCCTACCTCAAGACGCGCTCCATCGCCGGCCTCACGCCCCTCTTCGCCGTCGAGAGTTTCGACGCCGCCACCGTCCAGCAGTTCCCCCTCCTCCGCCACCGCATCGAGTGGTTCCGCCAACACCGCCCCCACCTCCTCGAACAGCTCCACCACATCGGCCACGAACAGGACGGCAAACTCCTCTTCTCCCTCGTCCCGCCCGAACGCCTCCGCCGCCTCTGCGAACGCCTCTTCGACGAATCCGAGTTCCTCTCGCCCCACGGCATCCGCGCCCTCTCCCGCCACTACCTCGATCACCCCTACACCTTCACCGAGGGCGACCGCACCGAGACCCTCGCCTACAGCCCGGCCGACAGCCCCGTCGCCATGTTCGGCGGCAACTCGAACTGGCGCGGCCCCGTCTGGATGCCGATGAACTACCTCCTCATCGAATCCCTCCAGAAATTCGGCTTCTACTTCGGCGACTCCTTCAAAATCGAATTCCCCACCGGCAGCGGCGTCGAAAAAACCCTCTGGGAAATCTCATTGGAACTCGAACGCCGCCTCGTCGCCATCTTCCTCCGCGACGCCGACGGCCGCCGCCCCTTCAACGGCGGCACCGACCTCTTCCAGACCGACCCCCACTGGCGCGACCACCTCCTCTTCTACGAATACTTCCACGGCGACAACGGTGCCGGCATCGGCGCCAGCCACCAGACCGGTTGGACCGCCCTCGTCGCCAAAATGGCCCGCCAGCTCTACACGTCCGAAACCATCGCCTAGGACGACACCCCGCCGGCGTCGATCAACGCCCGCACCTCCGCCACCGTCACCTCCGCCAGGCTCGCCACCACGCGATCCGCATGCCCGCGCAACGCCTCCAGCGGATTCGTCGTCGCCACCGCCACGCGCCGCATCCCGCCCGCCCGCGCCGCCTCCAGCCCCACAAACGCATCCTCAAACACCACGCACCGCGCCGGCTCCCGCCCGATCCGCCGCGCCGCCTCCAGAAACACATCCGGCGCCGGCTTGCCGTGCACCACGTCCTCCGCCGCCACCACCGCGTGGAAAAACGCCCCCAACCCCGTCGCCGCAAAGATCGCCTCGATATTGCCGCGCGGCGTCGAGGATCCCACCACGCACGGCACCCCCGCTTCTCCCAGCGCCGCCAGCAACTCCCGCGCCCCCGGCAGAATCGTCACGCCCTCCCGCCGCACGAGCTCGCGATACCGCTCCTCCTTTTCCCACGCCAGTCGCGCCACCGCCGCCGGCTCCGTCGCCCAGCCCAGGTCAGGAATAATCACCTCGTTCTTCTTCCCAAAGCCCCGCTTGAAATGGTCCGCCGGCAACGAAAGACTCTCATCCGCCGCCAGCCACTCCCACGCCCGCTCATGCTGCGCGGAGGAATCAATCACCACGCCATCCCAGTCGAAAATCGCCCCGTCATTCATCCGCCGAGTTAACCTCATGTCCGCCGAGTCCCCCAGCGCAAATCCCGCGCCCCACGTCGTGCTCATCCACGGCATCTGGGACAACGCCCGCACCCTCTCCCGGCTCGATACCGCCCTCCGCGCCGCCGGCTTCCCCACCACCGTCGTCGTCCTCACCCCCAACGACGCCCGCCTCCCCCTCGCCGCCTACGCCGCCCAGGTCCACGCCCAAACCCACGCCGCCCTCGCCGACGACCGGCCCTACGCCCTCGTCGGCTTCAGCATGGGCGGCCTCGTCGCCCGCGCCTTCCTCCGCGACCACGGAGACCCCGCCCGCCTCCGCACCTTCGTCAGCATCGCTTCGCCCCACCGCGGCACCTGGACCGCCTACCTCCGCCGCGCCCCCGGCATCTGCGACATGCGCCCAGGCAGCCCCCTCCTCCGCGCGCTCGACGCCGACGCCCACCGCTTCGCCGCCACCCGCTGGGTCACCATCCGCACCCCCCTCGACCTCATGATCCTCCCCTCCACCAGCTCCTGCCTCCCCTGGGCGCGCAACCACTGCCAGTTCGTCCCCCTCCACGCCCTCATGATCCGCGACCGCCGCGTCATCGCCGGCGTCATTGCCGCCCTCCGCGACTGATCCCCCGCACATTCCCGCAATCCCGCCTTTCCACGCCGCCGAATCCCCGCTAGTTCAACCAACGTGGTAATCAACAAGTCCGAGGAAAACGGCATCCGCATCATCCAGCCCGAGGGGGAAATCGATCTCCACGCCTCCCCCGTGCTCCGCGCCGAGCTCCAATCCCTCGCCCAGGCCCGCGTCCCCGCCGTCGCCGCCGACTTCTCCGCCGTCAAATACATCGACTCCTCCGGCCTCGCCACCCTCGTGGAATTCGTCCGCGACACCAAGGCCTTCGGCGGCCGCATCGCCCTCTACGGCCTCCAGCCCAAGGTGCGCATGGTCTTCGAACTCGTCCGCCTCAACGAGCTTTTCACCATCACCGATTCCAAGGAATCCGCCCTCGCCGCCCTCGCGGCCGCCTAACCCGCCTTTCCCGGAGTGCGAAGCTACCTCGCCCTCAACGTCCAGATTCTCTACTGGCTCTTCGTCGGCCCCTTCCGCGGCCGCCCCATCCGCCTCTCCGCGGTCTTCCAGCAGATGATCCGCATCGGCGTGCAGGCCTTCCCCATGGCCTCGCTCACCTCCCTCTCCATCGGCATCACCCTCGCCATGCAGGGCGCCAACGAACTCGCCCGCATGGGCGCAGCCGCCTACGTCCCCGACCTCATCGCCATGTCGCTCCTCCGCGAGCTCGGCCCCCTCCTCGTCGGCGTCGTCGTCATCGGCCGCAGCGCCTCCTCCATCACCGCCGAACTCGGCACCATGAAGGTCTCCGAGGAAATCGAAGCCCTCGAGGTCATGTCCATCAACCCAGTGCGCTACCTCGTCCTCCCGCGCTTCCTCGCCATGATGATCATGCTTCCCGTGCTCACCGTCTTCGGAAGCTACGTCGGCATGGCCGGCGGCTGGCTCATCTGCCACTTCTCCCTCGACATTGAGACCACCGCCTACATCCGCCGCCTCATCGAAAGCTCGACCCCCATCGACCTCTACAGCGGCACCGTAAAAAGCATCGTCTTCGCCTGGCTCATCGTCACCATCGCCTGCAGCTACGGGCTCGAAGCCCGCGGCGGCGCCGAGGGCGTCGGCCGCTCGACCACGAATTCCGTCGTCATGTGCATCCTCATGATGCTCATCGCCAACGCCGCCCTCACCGCCCTCTTCTTCGTCGCCGAGTCATGAGCGAGCCCATCATCGAAGTCCGCGACCTCGTCCGCAAATTCGGCTCGCGCTCCGTCCTCAACGGCATCTCTTTCACCGTCGAAAAGGGCGACACCCTCATCATCATGGGCGGCAGCGGCTGCGGCAAAAGCACCCTCCTCCGCCACATCATCGGCTCGCTCAAACCCACCAGCGGCTCCATCAAAATCTTCGGCCGCGAAATCACCACCATGCCACCCAAGGAGCTCGAGCAGCTCCGCCTCCGCTTCGGCATGAACTTCCAGTTCGGCGCCCTGCTCCAGTCCCTCACCGTCGGCGAAAACGTCGCCCTCCCCCTCCTCGAAAACAGCCGCGTCGACCCTTCGATCGTCGACCTCGTCGTCAAACTCAAACTCGAGCTCGTCGGCCTCACCGGCTTCGAACACCTCAAGCCCTCCGAAATCAGCGGCGGCATGCGCAAACGCGTCGGCCTCGCCCGCGCCGTCGCCCTCGACCCCGAGCTCCTCTTCAGCGACGAACCCACCAGCGGCCTCGACCCGATCATGACCGCCGTCATCGATCAATTCACCATCGACCTCACCCGCAAGCTCGGCATGACCGCCGTCGTCGTCACCCACGACATGGTCAGCGCCTTCCACATCGCCACGAAAATGATCGTCCTCGGCGCCGGCGAAAAACAGGGCCAGATCATCGCCATGGGCACCCCCGACGAAATCCGCAACAGCCCCAACGCCGAGGTCCAGCAATTCATCAACGGCGAACCCGACGGCCCCATCCCCCTCAAGCTCGCCCCGGAGGACTACATCACCCGCCTCATCGGCCGCCCCCACCGCGAGGATCTCTGAGCCCCGCCCCCGAGGATTACCTTTGTGCCGCCAACACCGCCTGTGATTAAGTCCGCTCTCGTATGAAAAAACTTGGAGACGGCGCCATCGCCCTCACCGTGGTCGCGTGCAGCCTCGTGCTGTTCCTCGCCCTCCTCTTCGCGCTGCACGGCAACCCCTTCGCCCGCCCCTCGCGCACCCTCCGCGTCCAGCTCGCCGACTCCACCGGCCTCCAGACCAGCTCGCTCGTGAAATTCGCCGGGGCCACCGCCGGCACCATCCACCGCATTCGCATCCTCCCCCCCGACGAACGCGCCCAGGCCGCCAATCCCGCCAACGCCGTCGAACTCACCCTCGCTCTCAACCCCGGCGTGCCCCCGCTCACCGAGGGCGTCACCGCCAGCGTCGCCGCCGACACCCTCCTCAGCGACAAATTCCTCCTCCTCACCGCCGGCAACCCCAAGGCCCCCGTTCTCGCCAACAACGCCCTCGTCCCCGGCGTGGCCCCCGTCACCTTCGACGCCCTCCTGCGCGACCTCTCCGGCGCCCTCACCACCTTCCGCCAGCTCCTCGGCGGACTCGAACCCGGCCAGGTCGACGACCTCCTCCCGAAGGTCGACCAACTCCTCGGCCGCCTCGATCAAACCGTCACCCAGGCCCAGGGCCTCATCACCCACGGCGACAAAATGATCACCGGCGCCGACGGTCTCGTCGACCACGGCCGCGCCCTCGTCACCAACGCCGGCTCCCTCCTCGACGAAACCCGCGAACCCCTCAAAAAACTCGTCACCCAGCTCGGATCCGCCGCCGACAACCTCGACAGCCTCGCGCGCCGCGCCGACACCCTCCTCCGCACCAACAGCGACACCCTCAACGCCACCGCGCAGGACGCCCGCCTCGCCATCGCCGAACTCAAGGCCGCCGCCACCAGCACGCGCGCCTTTGCGGACAGCCTTCTCGTCCGCCCCCAGCAGCTCATCTGGGGCCCCGGCCGCCGGCCCGCGCCGACGCCCACCCCTCGCCCCGCCGAATAACCGCCTAGCGGTCCCGCGTCTCGTCGTCCGGCGACCTCGGCGCGGAAAGCGAAATCTCCAGGTCCCCCTCGGACCCCGGCGGCTTCGGCATCAACTCGAGCAAAATCGCCCCCAGCACCGGCGGCACCGTCAGCACAAGAATCATCGTCGGCGTCAGGTCAAACCGCTGCCAGTCGCTCACCGTGAACATGCTCACGCCAATCGCCAACCCTGTCCACAGGACCCCGAGAGCCAGCGTGCTCCAGACCACCCGCCGCACCGCAGAAAACGCAACCAGGCAAAATCCCGCCGCAAAAAGCGCCACGTTCAGCTCCGTCGTCTGCACCGGGTCAAACTGACGTATCGTCGCCCAAAAGCACATCGCGATCCCGGCCCCCACGAGCAGAATGTTGCCCACCAGACGAAGCAACCCCGTGTAGATCCCCCACAAAACTCCGAGAAAACCCATAACGGCGAACGTTCTAAACCGATTTCCGCCCCGAAGTCATCAGAAACCAACGGGCTAACCGAACGAAAAAAAGGTCCCCGAGCGAAGGGGGAAGATGGGTTGGCTGGGACTCGAACCCAGAACCAATACCTTAAAAGGGTACTGCTCTACCATTGAGCTACCAACCCGAAGAAGAGGGAGCGGAAAATACCCGGCGTTTCGCGTCGCGGCAAGCGGGGAATTTCACCCGGCTACTGCGCCGCCCGCAACTCCGCGATCGCCGCCTCCACCTCCGCCGCGTGCGTGGCCGTCTGCGCCTTCGCCGAATGCCACGCAATCTTGCCGTCCTTCACGAGGAACGACTGTCGCTGCGCGAACCCAAGCGGCAGCGTCGGCACGCCAAAGGCCGCGATGACCTGACCATCCGCATCCGCCAGCAGCGTGAAGGGCAATTGATATTTCTCCGCGAAGGCCTTCTGCGCCGCCGGCGTATCCTTGCTCACGCCCACGACCTCGACCCCGAGCCCCTTCAGCTCGGTGATGCTGTCCCGTAGCGAGCAGGCCTGCGCCGTGCAACCCGGCGTGCTCGCCTTCGGGTAAAAATACACGAGCGTAATTCCCCGTGCATACACGTCGGCGAGATTCACCGGCTTCCCGTCCTGGTCCGGCACGGTCAGGACCGGCGCGGGCGCGCCGACTTCGAGAGGCTTGGCGTGGAGATTCATTCCGAACAAAGTGGAGATCGACATGGCAAGGAGGGCAAGGGCGGGTTTCATTCCAGCAGCAAAGTTTACGCCCCGCACGCTCGCACGGGTTTTGATTTTTCGCGAGCCCGCCCTTAGCGTGTCCCGCTCTATGCGTCCCGTTGTCTGGATTTTCGCGGTTGCCCTTGCCGGCCTTCTCGGCGCCTGCCAGCGCGCCGTGCCGCCCGTGCCACCACCCTCCCCCGCCGCCCTCACGGCGGAGGCCGCCCGCCTGGGCCTCACCCGCGTCTACGTCAATTCCTCGGCCCGCCCCGACCTGCCCGCCGGCCTCGCCGCCGCCGAACTCCCCCGCGACGACTCCTCGCCCCGTGACCCCGATGCCTGGCGGCGGCTCTTCCGCGACCAGCGTTTTGACGGCGTCCTCCTCGCCGGCCCCACCGCGGAATTCCAGCCCCTGCTCGAACACCTCGCCGCCTCCGCCGACTTTCGCCTCGTTCTCCTCACCCCCGCCGGCGCGCTCTTTGTGCCCGGGGCGCAGACCCCCTACCGACCGCCGACCGCCGCCGAGGCCGCCGACCGTCTCCCGCGCGACCGCGGCCTCGACCTCTCGCGCCTCGCCCTCCTGCTCAACCTCATCGGCCAGCGCGCCGCCGCCCGCGAATACGCCGCCGCCGCCATCACCGCCGAACCGCAGAATCC
>JAIYAZ010000142.1 GCA_027488755.1 Verrucomicrobiaceae bacterium
CTCGCCGACGACGCGCTCACGTCGATCGCGCTCGCCACGCGCGCCCCGCTGCTCATCGCCCCCGCGATGAACGGCAAGATGTGGCTGCACGAAGCCACGCAGGCCAACGTCGCCACGCTGCGCGCGCGCGGCGCGGAATTCATCGGCCCCGAGGAGGGACTGCTCGCGTGTGGTTACGAAGGCATCGGTCGGTTGTGGAATGTCGAGGACATCGCCGCGCGCGCGGAAAAAATTCTCACCGCCGCGTTGTCACCGAAAAAAATTCCATGGCCCCGCGAACCGCATCAATCCAGCTTGCGCGAGGCATGACGAATTTTTCCGCGGAGCGACGCGCGAAAAAAATCAAGCGCAAAGGGAGAAATTCGTTGACGCATTACGCCCCCGCACTTATTCACAACGCCAGTGAGTTATTCACAAGATTTTCACACTTTCCGCACCAGCGGTAAGAAAGGGGGGATATCGAATGGCAGTTGCTAAGAAACCCGCCGCCAAGAAGGCCCCGGCCAAAAAGGCCGCCGCGAAAAAGCCTGTGGCCAAGAAGGCCGCCCCGGCTAAAAAAGCCGCTCCGGTCAAGAAGGCCGCCGCGAAAAAACCCGCGGTGAAGAAAGCCGTGGCTAAGAAGCCCGCGGCGAAGAAACCCGCCGCTAAAAAGGCGCCCGCGAAGAAAAAATAATCCTTCCGGATTTCACTTCGCGTGAAATCAACGAAAGGACCTTGATTGGGGGGAGCCATTTCGGTGGCTTCCCCCAATTCGTTTTTGGAGATAACGCGCCCACCGCCTCCCCAGGTAGGGTTGGCGCTCCGCGCCGACCCAAATCTTCCCCGGCCACCGCCTAAAACAATTCACCCTGCGTGGCCGAGGGGCGCTCCTGCTCACCCCCACCCTCGCCAAAGCCGGCCGCGCGGGCCTCCCGCTCGACCTCGGCGGTGAGCGAGCGAAACTCGCAGTCGCGCAGCGCGGCGAGCAACTCGGCCCAGCGCGGGGCGATCGTCAGCGCGTCCGGCGGCACGGGCAGCGGAAGGTCGAGATCGAGCCGCACCATGACGCGGTTGTCGATCACGCGCTGGCGCTGCTCGGCGAGCTTCGCGCGCGTGCGTTCGCTCGCGACCTCGGGCAGGCGCTCCAGCAGCGCCTCGACGCTGCCGAACTGCCGCACGAGCGCGGCGGCGGTCTTCTGCCCCACGCCGTCCACGCCGGGAATGTTGTCGGCGGAGTCGCCGGTGAGCGCGAGCACGTCGGCGATCTGCGCGGGCTCAACGCCCCACTTCGCGCGCACCTCGTCCGGCCCGAGCAGGGCGTGGGTCGCGCCCTCGGCGAGATCGACCTTGTTGGTCGAGTAGATGCGCACGCGGTCATTCACGAGCTGGAGGATATCCTTGTCGTTCGTGGCGATGATCGTCTCGCCGTCCCACTGCTCGGCGTAGGAGGCGATGAGGTCGTCCGCCTCGGTGTCGGGCAGCTCCAGGCTGCCGAGGCCGAGACTTGGCACGAAGTCCTGCAAAAACGTCTCCTGGGTCCGCATGTCGTCGGGCATCGGCGGCCGCTGCTGCTTGTAGGCGGGCTGGAGCGTGGAGCGGCGCTCGGGCACGCCGGCATCCCAGATCACGGCGGCGCGGTCGGGGCGCAGGTCGGTCAGCATGCGGCGCACGGCCTTCGTGAAGCCGAAGATCGCGTTGGTGGGTTCCCCGCGTGAGTTCGTGAGCCCGCGGATCGCGAAAAACGAGCGGTAGAGGTAATAGTGACCGTCGACGAGGAGCAGGCGCACGGGCGGGAAGGACGGGCGCGCCTAGTCGATGGTGTTGGGCGGGGCGGGCGGAGCGGGCGGGACGTTCGGCGGCCGCGGCGGCTTCGGGCGCGAGGGTTCCGGCGGCTGCGGCGGGGGCTTCGGCGGACGCACGACGGGTGGCGGGTTCGGCGCGGGGTTCGGCCGGCTGACCGCCACGGGCGTGGGCGGGCGCGTCTGGGTGCGCGGGGCGCTCGGGCGGTTGCCGCCCTGGGCGTCCGTGCGAAGGCCGGCCTGATTGTTGACGCCGATGACCTGGAGCGTGGGATTTGTCCGCTTGCCGGCGAGGGCGTAGTTCACGGTGATGAGCTTGCCCTTGGCCTTGAGGACGTTCTGCTCGCCGATGGTCTGGCGGATGAAGGGGTCGTTGCGCAGCGGGGTGAAGTCTCCACCGAGGAGGCGCGAGGTCTTCGAGATGCGCTCGACGTCGACGGTCACGGGATCAGGCAGGCGCTTCGGCGAGCCGGTGAAGGTGAGCATCTGCCCGGCGCGGAGCAGGACGGACTCGCCCGGGCGGCCGTTGAGCGAGAGGCGCATCGTGCCCTCAAGGACGATGAACTTCACAACGCCCTGGCCCTTCTTCGAGCCGGGGCGGGACTCGATCATGACGGTGGTTCCGGTCACGGCCGCGGTGACGGCGGCGGTGTTGATTGTGGCACCGCCGGCGTTCTTCGGCACCTCGAGGAGGATGACGCCCTCGTTGAGGTTGAGGTCGCGCGTGCCGCGGTCAAAGCTGAACACGGAGTTCGAGCCGAGGCGGGCGATCGTCTGGTCGTTGAACTCCAGCTCGGCGCGGGCCTGATTTCCGGTTTGAACGGCGGTGCGGCCGGTCACGCGGTCGCCCACCTGCGCGGGCTGGGCCGGGCGTTCGGGCGCAAGGAGGTCGACCTGCTTGTAGGTGCGGGTGACCGAGGCGCTTTCGAGCGTGCCGGCGGCGTGAAGGAGGGAGGACGAAAGCGCCAGGGCGGCCCCGGTCGCGAGCGGAATGCGCCGCAGAAGGTTCATAGGCTAAAAGTTCACCAAAATCCCAATGCCGCCACCCAAATTCGCGGAGAAGTAGTTGTAGGTTTCCTCGGTCGAGCGATTGATGCCCATGGTGGTGAGGGCCTGGACGCTGAACCAGCGGGTGACATCGAGGGTCAGACCGCCACCGATGAGCTGGTTGAAATCGGAGCGGTCGGTGAAGCGGTAGGCCTGGGCGGCGGCGCGGTAGTAGAGGTCGAACTTGAGGTTGCGCGTGAGGGCGAGCTGGTAGCCGACGAGGGCGGCGAATTCGTTGCGCAGCGCCTCGGAGGGCTGCCCGCCGAGCACGAAGTCCGCGCTGGCCGAGGTGTAGATGACGTTGGCGCGATTCAGCGCGAAAACTTTCCGCACCCCGGTGTTCCAGCTCTGCGAGGAGAAGATTTCGGAGTTCCACCCGCGCGAGGTGATGAGGTCGTAGGCGTAGTGCGAAAAAATCGTGAGGTCGCCGAGCGGGCGCACGACGTAAACCAGGCCGGCCTTGAGCTGGAGGCTGCCGAAGTCGAGGGAGGAATTCTCCGCGTAGCGATACATGCTCTGCTCGGCGGAGAGGTCGAGGAAGAGGTTGCCGCCGAGGTGAGGGAGGTAGCCGGCCCCGACGGTGCCGGTGAGGAAGGTGTCCGACCCCTGCGTGTCGTCGAGAAGCTCGGCGTTGTTCGTCCAAAAGACGTTCCAGTTCGTCCAGGCACTGAAGGGCTGGTAGCGCTGCTCCTGCTGGAGGATGACCTGCTCGCCGAGGTCGGAATCCGCCGGACTCGCCGGCGCAAACGCCTCCGTCGACGTCATCGACGTGCTCGCGACCCCGCTCTGCACCGCCTGCGAAACATCCGC
>JAIYAZ010000134.1 GCA_027488755.1 Verrucomicrobiaceae bacterium
CCCGACCTATAAAAGTTACATTGATATTGTGGAGATTCCTCGCACAAACTCACTAGGGAATTTGATTTTATCAATTTTGGACAGAGATGATCCTCTCTATCGATTTGAACTTCATGCCCCAGATGGATATTTGTGGTCGGCGGCAACATACAATCCAAGCAGCTACAAACCTCAAAAAAGCAGAGTGATTTGGGAGTCTCCTGGACGAGCTAAAACATTTTTAGATGATTCCCCGCGATTTGAGTTGGTTGGACATTTGTGGCGTGAGTTTGAATAAGCCGAACAAGGCGCTGCAGCTAACCCCTAGAAGCGACCGCGCCGGTTTTGTTCCGACCGACCGGCTTTTCCCTCACCCCACTCTTTAAGCTTGGTCGCCCGTTCGGGGTAGCTGAGCTTGACGTTAGGCCATTTCAATCAAGACAGGGCAAGCTTGCCACTACATCAGCCCATCTTGGCCCTCCTGTCGGAGGCCAAGAGCGGCTTCTCCCCTGATGCATTCTACGGTTTATTCCTGCATCCCCGCAGATCAGAGAGCGTGTGCAGAGCCACACCCTCTCTGATCTACTTTCCGCCGCCCTAACTTGTGTCCGCGGCTATTCCCCCACTCTTTCCCAAATGAAGTCTAAACAAAGTTTTCCCTGGTTCCAACTTTTGTGGCGAGCCACTGTGTGGACTCCTATTGGAATTATCATTTCAGTGCTTTTGATTTCTTCGGCCGGTGCCACCATTATTCTACCCATCACTGGAGCGATTTACCTTTTTTCAGGTGATTATTTCACCGGCTTCATCTTCCTTGTCTCAGCTATACCCGCATTCTTCCTCGCTCGTTTCATGAAGAAGCATTTCTGGGAGGAGCCCCCATCCTTACTTTGACGCAGATTGGCCTAACAAGGCGCTGCAGCTAACCCCTAGACGCGCACCGGCCGGTTTTGTTCCGACCGACCGGCTTTTCCCTCACCCCTCACTTTACGCTTGGTCGCCCGTTCGGGGTAGCTGAGCTTGACGTTAGCCCATTTTATGAATTCCCCACAACGCTCTCTTGAGCTTGCGATCGCTCATGGCGATACAGCCGAGACCAAGATACTTATAGATAGTCATCCGGATCTATTAAATGTCCACTTCACAGAAAATATTGGATTGACCCCACTGATGTGGGCGTGCCGCAACAGGCATGTTACGATTGTGGAGCTACTTCTGGAGCGCGGCGCCTCAATCAATGAAATTAATTTTAAAGATATTAGTGGCGATGGCGGAAACTCTGCTTTGTGGTTTACTGCTCAAGGTATTTTCCCTGGAACGGTTTCTATTGCGCGGCTTCTCACTCAGGCGGGCGCAACGATTGATCAAACTGGTGAGCATGGAACCACTGCCTTTTACATGGCAGTAACTTGGGTCCACATTGAACTTGTTCAGTATCTACTTTCCTGTGGCGCGAATCCGTCCATAAGGAACGACCGCGGATTGACGGCGTTAGACTCAGTTCAAAAAGACTTTTTATGGTGTGAGTCCCAAGAGAAGCATACCGATACCACGAAGAGATTGATGCTGCGCGCTCCGAGAATGATCGCATATCTTAAGTCCATACAGGGCTAACAAGGCGCTGCAGCTAACCCCTAGACGCGCACCGGCCGGTTTTGCTCCGACCGACCGGCCTTTCCCTCACACCTCTCTTTACGCTTGGTCGCCCGTTCAGGGTAGCTGAGCTTGACGTTCGGCTATATTGAAATCATGAAACTCTTATCCACACTCTTTCTTCTTGGCACAACGCCCCTTCTTTTTGCAGTGGAGCCCATTCCGAATCGCCTCATCGATTACCCAGGCTTCCAAAACATCGTGCTGACTTCGGCTGCTGAGCGTGAATCTCATCGATTAACCGAGCAACAGTTCATTGATGCACTTTCAGAGGATGGCATTGTTCTTCTTGACGCAAGAAGCCCAGGTAAATTTGCCTTGAGACACATTAAAGGTGCACTGAATCTCCCTTTCACTGATTTCACCGCCGAGACCCTATCTAGAGTCATTCCGTCAAAATCCACTAAGGTTTTGATTTACTGTAACAATAATTTCGAAGGCAGCCCAATCGCATTTGCATCCAAGTCACCAGCCGCATCACTCAATCTTGCTACATACACCTCTTTAAAAGCTTACGGATATACGAACATCTTTGAGCTTGGCCCACTACTTGATGTTAGCAAGACACAGATTCCGTTCGCTGGTAGCGAGGTGCAGTAAAGCCGAACAAGGCGCTGCAGCTAACCCCTAGACGCGCACGGGCCGGTTTTGCTTCGACCGACCGGCTTTTTCCTTTCGGCCTGAACTTACGCTTGATCGCCGGTTTGGGGAGGCAGAGATTGACGTTCGCTAATGGTGACTAAGTTGCAGGATCCCGATGATTTCCGTATCTGGCTGAAGGAGTTTTTTGTGCCGGCCGCAGGGAAAGCGGGCTGCCCTTGCCGGTTTCCGAGATTTCGATTTCTGGCTGGTTTCTTCCATCGTGACTTCGACGCGGGGCCAGTTGGCTGTATCGAAACCGAGCTTATCGTCGATACCTTATTTCGAAGGGAGTTCACGCCTTATACTTCCCGCACGAGCGATGAACGGGGCCGGATCACATCCCTGTGCTCGATCTGCCATACGGAATGGATCGAGGATTACGAGGATTACAGCATTTCGTTTTATCGATCATTTGTGAGGCCACGATCCACTGAGTTTGAGGACGTTGGAGCCGTGGTCGTATTTCCATTTCCGTTGGTATTTGGCTTTTATGCTTTTCAGCAGGAAGACAAAGACAGGTTGTCGGATCGATTTCCGATTACGGATTTCGCGACGTTTGAACGCTATCTTTTGGAACCACGCGCGACGGGCAGCGCCTAGGTTTTGGGGCTGGGTTTGGCGGGCGGATTTTTGACGGTTTGCAATTTTTTTGGCTCGCTGGTTTGGGGTTGGTGAGTTTGAGGTGGGCGGATGAGGGTGATCGCTGGGCTGGTTGCGGGGGTTTTTCTTTTGGGGTGCCGCCCGCAGGGCCAGGATTTCAAGGCCTGGAGTTCGCCGCGCGCGGAGTCTTTGCGGGAGGCGATGGCGGAGGATCCGCGGGATGCAAAGGCGTTTTACTGGCGGGGGTATGCGGCGTCGCACATCAACGATGTGGCGACGGTGCGTGAGAGTTATCGGCGGGCGATTCAGCTCGATCCGAAGAATGAGTGGTATCAGATCAGTTACGGGTGGGCGTTGTTTAACGCAGGGGCGTTCGCGGAGGCACGGGATCAGTGGTTGCGAGCGGAGGCGTTTTGCCGGGGGGAGCACCCGCAGAATGAGATTACCGTGGCGCTGGGGTTTTATGGCGTTGGGGATTTTGCGAAGGCGGCGGAGCGGTATGATCGGCAGGTGAAGCGGGATCGGGCGTTTGCGACGTTTGCGGGCCTGGAGGAGGCGACGGCCCATTGGACGTGGCGGGAGAAGGTGGCGGTTTATGATTTGTTCGATATCTGGCGCTACAGCTACCGGAGGTGAGGTGGCGGTGCCCGGCCTGGTTGGCGGAGGGAGGTGAGTTTGGCCGGATTGGCGCGGAGGCGGCGGTGGAAAATGAAAAAGCCCGGGAGGTTTCCCGGGCTTTTTTTGTGGGCGGATGGCGGGGGCGGGGCGGGCCGGCTAGGGGGCGGGGGCCGTTAGGGGGTTGGAGAGGTTGACGGAGTTCATGACGACGAAGAGGAGTTGTTCGAGGACTTCGGGGGTGGTGCGGTAGATGTCCTGCGTGCCGGCGGGGGGGAGCCAGGTGGCGGGGGGGAGGCTGGGGGCGAAGGTGAGTTCTTCGATGCCGACGGTGGCGGTGAAGTCGCGGCGGGTGACTTTGATTTGGCGGGGGAGGTAGCCGGCGGCGACCCACATGGTGGCGCGGAAGTCTTCGGCTTTGGTGGCGGTGGCGAGTTCGGGCATGAGGCTGCCGCTGATGACGCGGGTGGGTTCGCCGTTGATGTCTTCGTAGGTTTTGCCTTCGTCGAGGACGAAGAGGGCGGGGAGGAAGATGGCCTGCTGGGCGGTGATGGGGAGGAAGAGGGGGGTGTTGGTGGATTTGCGGGGTTTGGGGAGCTTGCCGGCGAATTGTTTGAGGAGGTATTCGACCTTTTCGCCGGGGGTGGCCCAGACTTCGTTGCCGTTGCGGCAGACGGTGATTTGTTCGCCGAGGACGGGGGCCTGGAGTTTGAGTTTGTCGGGGAACTGGACGGCGGCTTCGAGGGTGGCGCCGCGGAATTGCGCGGGGAGGCGGCCGGTGACGTCGCGCATGATGAGGCGGAGGGAGGCGGCGCGGTCGCCTTGTTTGCCGCCGACGAGGAGGACGCTGAAGAAGGGTTTGAAGACTTTGAAGATGATGTCGAAGCGGTTGTCGGCGGGGGCTTCGGCGGCGCGTAGGGGGGTGCCCGCGAGGGGGACGATGAAGAGGAGGGCGGTGGCCAGGAGCGGGCGGGTCATGGGGGAGAGCAATACGCGGGGGCGGGCGGTAATGCAAAATCGAACGCGGGGGATGTTTTGCGGTTGCGCGGGGGACGGGGTTGCCCGTTTGATGCGGGCATGTTGCCTTGGTTACCGCTGTTTGCGCAGGATGGCACGGGCCTCTACTACGCGTTTGTCAATTCGACGGCGGAGGGGAAGGCGACGCTGCTGGCGTTGTTTGTGGCGTCGATTTTCAGCTGGTCGGTGATGGTGACGAAGTTCCGGGTGCTGCGGTTTGCGCGGCGGCAGTCGGACCGGTTTTCGGCGTTGTTCCGGCGGGACCGGGAGCCGTTGCGGTTGTTTGAGACGGGGGTGCGGTTTGAGGGGTCGCCGTTGTTCCGGATTTACGATGCGGGGATTACGGAGCTGTGTTTCCAGATGCTGGGTTCGACGGAGCTGGATGAGACGTTTTCGGCGCGACTGGAGGCGTCGCCGAAGATCACGCCGGCGCAGATGCGTTCGGTGACGGCGGCGATGGAGCGGGCGGTGGGGGAGAGTGCGCTGGGGATGGAGAGCCAGATGAATGTGTTGACGATGGCGGTGAGCGGGGCGCCGTTCATTGGTTTGCTGGGGACGGTGTGGGGGGTGATGGATGCGTTTGGCGGGATTGCGGCGTCGGGGAGCGCGAATCTGGCGGCGATGGCGCCGGGGGTGTCGGGGGCGTTGATCACGACGGTGGTGGGTCTGCTGGTGGCGATCCCGGCGATGTTTGGCTACAATTTTTTGGTGACGAGCATTCGGTCGATGATCGTGGAGTGCGACAATTTTGCGGCGGAGCTGGCGAGCGAGATTGAGCATCGCTACGTGGAGCATCACCCGGAGAGCGTTTCGCGGAGGAGGTAACTGACGATGCGCCGTTATTCCGATCGCACGAGTTTGCACGCGCTGGCGGAGCTGAACGTGACGCCGCTGCTGGATCTGGCGTTTGTGCTGTTGATTATTTTCATGATCACGACGCCCTTGATCGAGAACAGCATGGACCTGGTGGTGCCGACGAGCTCGACGGCGAAGAATGAGGTGAAGCCGGGGGAGGTGCAGATTGTGTCGATCGACCGGAATGGGGCGCTGGAGTTGAACGAGGTGGCGACGACGGCGGAGGCGCTGGAGGGGCAGCTGGCGGAGTTGAAGCGGACGAAGCCGGAGGTGGCGGTGGCGGTGCGGCCGCACAATGAGCTGCCGGTGCAGCGGCTGATTGCGGTGATGGATATTTTGAAACGGGTGGGCATCGCGAAGGTGGGGATTATGACGCGCCCGCCGGAGGATGCCCGGGCGGTGCGCTGATGGTCGCCAATCGCCACGCGCGGCGGGATCCGGAGGAGGCGATCCAGCGCCGGCAGTTTCGCGGGACGCTGGTGTGGGTCGCGGCGCTGCATGCGGTGGCGGTGGGGGCGTTGATTTTTTTCGCGGCGCGGGCGCCGAAGGCGGTGCCGATGGGCGACGTGGTGTGGATGGAGGCGGGGGCGTTTACCGACGCGCTGCGGGCGGCCCCGACGCCGGAGGACGAGACGGAGGAGCCAGAGAGCACGCCGGAGCCGACGCCGGTGGAGACGCCGGAGCCGACGCCTCCTCCCACGCCGGAGCCGACGCCGGAGAGCACGCCGGAACCGACGCCGCCCCCCACCCCGGAGGCGACGCCGGAGAAGGATGCGCTGAACGAGGCGACGCCGACGCCGACGCCGAAACCGACGCCCTCCCCCACCCCGAAGCCGACGCCCAAACCGACGCCGAAACCCACTCCCAAGCCGACGCCGAAACCGACGCCGAAGCCAACCCCCAAACCCACGCCGAAGGCGACCCCGAAGCCGACGCCGAAAGCGTCGCCCAAGCCGAAGCCGAAGGCGTCCCCGACGGCTTCACCGAAACCGAAGCCGAAGGCGTCGGCCACGCCCAAGCCGAAACCGAAGGCGACGCCGAAGGACTCGGGGGAGGACGAGGAGTCGGCCAAGGAGGAGGAGGGCCCGAAGAACACGAGCCCGAAGAAGGGCGCGCAGACGAAGGATGGCGCGGGCAAGGCGGGCGCGGGCACGGGCGCGAAATCGGGCGGCGGGGGCGACAGCGATTTCGGCTGGTATCACGAGATGATCCACGACGCGCTTTACAGTCAGTGGGATCAACCGACTTCGCTTTACAGCGAGGGGCGGACGTTTGTGTGCGTGCTGCAGATTCGGATCGCGGCGGACGGCACGGTGTCGGACGCGGAGATCAAAAAATCGAGCGGGAATCCGGTGATGGACGAGAGCGTGCTGGCGGCGGCGAAGCGGACGACGCGGATCGCGCCGTTGCCCGATGGACTGGCGAAGGGCGAGGGTTACACGATCAATATCGCGTTTGAGCTGGATCAGCGCTGAGGCGCGGGGAGGCCTCCCCTGCTTCGGAGGACCCCTCCCCCCGGTTCGATATGCCGTTGGCGCGCTCGGAGGGGGCGTTGGCGGGTTCGGATAGCGCGTTGGCGGGTTCGGAGGGCGGGTTGCCGCGTTTGGATGGGGCGTTGCCGGGTTCGGAGGACGGGCTGCCGCCTTCGGAGGGGGCGCTGCCGGGTTCGGATGAGCCGCTGCCGCCATCGGATGGGGCGTTGCCGCCTTCGGATGGGGGGCTGCCGGGTTTGGAGGGACGCCTGCCGCGGCGGGATTAGAAGGTGAAGCCGAAGCCGACTTGCCAGGCGCCGATGGGGTCGCCGGTTTGGCGGTTGAGGTTGTAGCCGTAGTCGACGCGGATGGCGCCGAGGGGGGTGTAGATGCGGAGGCCGGGGCCGACGCCGACCTGGAGGTCGAGGGGTTGGATGAGGCTGGCTTCGGACCAGAGGTTGCCGGCGTCGGCGAAGGCGGCGAGGTAGATGTTGTTGAAGACGGGCCATTGGATTTCGGCGTTCCAGAGGAGGAAGCCGAGGCCGCCGAGGGGGTCGGCGTCGGGGTCGCGGGGTCCGAGGCCGTCGAGCTGGTAGCTGCGGACGGTGTTGGGGCCGCCGAGGAAGAAGCGTTCCTGGACGGGGAGGTTGTCGGTGTTGCCGTAGGGGAGGAGGAGGCCGGCGCGGTGGTTGAAGATGAGGAAGGGGACGAAGGGGCGCTCGGGGGTGATGGGGCGGAGGGGGAGGTAGTAGGTGGCCTGGCTGGTGAGGCGGAGGAAGGAGAGGGTGCCGAGGAGGGCGGGGTTGGCGAGCTGGACGTTGTAGTTGAGGTAGAGGCCCTGCATGGGGCTGAGGAGGTTGTTGCGGGTGTCCCAGGTCTGGCCGAAGGCGATGCTTCCGACGGTGTAGTTGGGGTCGGGGATGTCCTGGTCGTCGCCGAAGATGACGGCGTCGGTGACGAGGGAGTAGCCGTATTGGACCTGGTAGCCGGTGAGGGTGTCGGCGTTGTAGCGGCGGGTGAGGCTGAGGGTGGCGGCGGCCTGGACGGCGCGGTAGGCGGGGAGTTCGCGGCGGGCGAGGGAGAGTGCGGCGGTGCCTTCGAGGTCGGTGCCGAGGAGCCAGGGGTCGGTGAGGGCGGTGGCGATGCCGTAGCTTTTTTGGGAGATGCCGGCGTCGATGGTGAAGCGGTTGAGGGTGCCGAGGAGGTTGCGGTCGACGTAGTGGATTTCGCCGTAGACCTGCTCCCACTGGCTGTAGCCGAGGCCGAATTGGAGGCGTTTGGCGGGGGCTTCGGTTACTTTGACGAGGAGGTCGACGGTGCCGTCGGGCTGGGGTTCGCGCTGGATTTCGGCTTCGGCGAAGGCGCCGCTGAACCAGAGGCGGCGGGCGGCTTCGTCGACGCGGGAGGCGTCGTAGGTGGTGCCGGGGGTGAGGGCGACGCGTTTGCGGACGGCGCGGTCGCGGGTGTGGCCGAGGCCTTCGACGCGGATGCGGCCGAGGGTGTAGATGCGGCCGGGCTGGATGTCGAAGGTGCCGAGGACGCGGCCGGTGGCGGGGTCGAGGGTGAAGGCGGAGCGGACGTCGGCCTGGAGGTGGCCGTGGTTGCGGAGCCAGTCGAGGAGGCGGTTGCGCATGAGGGTCTCCTGGCTGCGCTGGAAGGGGTGGTCGAGGTAAGCGGCGAGGACGGTGCGGAGGGCGGCGGGGTCGGGCGGGGCGCCGGTGAAGGTGACGTCGCGGACGAAGTATTGGAGGCCCTGGTCGAGGGTGAGGGTGAGGTTGACGAGGTGGTCGCGGGGGCCGGGGGCGGTGGTGAGGGTGGCGGTGGCGTCGAGGCAGCCTTTTTGGACGAGGGCGTTGACGACGGCGGCGCGGCCGGCTTCGACGGCGGTTTCGACGTAGCGCATGCGGCCGAAGGGGAGGAGGGTGGCCTGGCGGACGGCGGCGTTGAAGATTTCGTGGAGCTGGTCGGGGGGGAGGACGGAGTCGCCGAGGAAGGTGACGGTGCCGATGTGGACGCGGTCGCCTTCGGTGATGAGGAAGAGGGCGCCGGGGGGCGGGCCGGGGGTGTAGGTGGCGTGGACGTCGGCGTCGCGGTAGCCGCGGGTGAAGTAGAAGGTGCGGAGGTAGAAGGCGGCGTCGTCGATGTCGGTGGGGCCGAAGTCGGGGCCGAGGGTGAGGTAGTAGCGGTTGCGGAGGATGGCGAGGAGCTGGGGGGCGGGGTAGGAGGTGTTGCCCTCGAAGCGGACGTCGCCGGGGGGGGTGGGCGCGGGTTTGGACCAGAACCCGAAGAGGGTCAGGATGGCGAGGAGCGCGCCCCGCATGGCTACCGGAAGCGGAGGGTGTATTGGACCCCGGCGTTGTAGAAGCCGAAGCCGTCGCGGCCGGTGGTGAGGGCAAAGCGGTCGGTGAGGCGGAGCTCGCTGCGGAGGGAGGCGGCCTGGGAGGGGTCGGTGGCGGGGATGACGCGGACGCTGAGGCGGTTGACCAAGCCATTCAGGTCTAGGCCCATGGGCTCGAGCTGGCGGGCGAGGGAGCGGAGGAGGAGGATGCCACCCTGCCCGGCGGCGGCTTCGCCGAGGTCGGCGCCGCTCATGCCGGCGGGGGTGAGGCCGGTGGTGAGGAGGAAGATGAGGTTTTCCTGGGAGAGGGGGGGATCGGAGCGGAGGGCGATGCGGGATTCGCTGAGGGGGCCGTAGGCATACATTTGCACGGTGTAGCCGGAGACGTCGGCGCGGGCGCGGACGTCCATGATGGGCATGAGGGGATTTTCGGCGGTGAGGTAGATGCGGCCTTCGGGGATGAGGAGGGTGCTGGCGGGGAGGTAGGCCTGGAGGTTGCGGAGGGAGATGGTGCCGGTGAGGAGGGGGGCGCCGAGGGTGCCGCCGAGGGTGAGGTCGGGGGAGATTTCGCCGGTGGCGAGGTTGCCGACGAGGAGGAAGGGGGCGCCGTCGCGGATGGTGACGCCGAGTTTCCAGGCGGCCCAGGGGGGCGGGACGAGGCCGGTGAGGTCGGGGGGGACGAAGGCGGGCCCGCCGCTGACGGGGTTCGGCACGAGGAGGGGGGTGACTTCGAGGCGGCGGAAGATGCGACCGTCGACGAGGGAGATGGTGCCGGTGAGGCTGCCGGCGTCGGCGCGGCCGGTGGCGCGGAGGTCGACGTCGGCGCGGAGGCGCATGCCGGCGTCGCGGGCGAGGAGGATTTTGGTGCCTTTGAGCTGGAGGTCGAGCTTGGGGGCGGCGGGGTCGGTGAGGTCGGCGGCGCCGCTGGCGGAGAAGGGGCCGGCACCGATTTCGCCGCGGAGGGTTTCGAGGGTGATGCGGGTGGTCTCGAGGTGGAGGCGGGCGGCGAGCTGGGTGACGCGGGGGATGGTGTCGTTGACTTCGATGTCGCCGTTTTCGAGGGAGGCCTCGCCGGTGATGCGGGGGGCGGCTGGGGTGCCCTGGACGTCGAGGCGGCCGGCGAGGGTGCCCTGGAGCCGGCGCATGGGGGGGAGGAAGGGGCGGAGGATTTCGAGGCTGGTGCCGGGGAAGTCGAGGCGGGCGGTGAGCGGGGCGTCGGGGCGGAAGAAGCGGACGAGGCCGTCGGGGAGTTCCTCGTAGCCGACGGGGAGGCTGCCGGTGACGGTGAGGGGCTGGAAGCCGCGGATGCGGAGGGCGCCGTCGAGGGCGAGCTTGCCTTCGCGGGTGGCGAGCTGGAGGTCGGCGGTGGCGGGGGGAAGGGCGAAGTCCTCGACTTTGGCGGTGAGGTCGCGGCCGGTGAGCTGGCCGGCGAGGAGGGGTTGGGCGAGGGTGCCGGAGGCGCCGAGGTTGAGGCGGAGACGGCCGCCGACGGAGGCGTGCTGGCCGACCATTTGGACGAGGTCGGCGACGGGGAGGTCGCCGGAGGTGAAGTTCGCGTAGAGGGGGGCGTTTTCGGCGAGGGCGTCGGCGAGGGAGCGGCCGGCGGCGAGGGCGAAGGCGTTGAGGGGGACGAAGGCTTCGCCGTTGAGGAGGCCGAGTTTGCCGCGCTGGAGGGTGAGGGCGCGGATGTTGACGCCGCTGGCGGAGAGGGTGACCTGGGAGTCGAGCTGGAGGGGGCCGTGGTTGAGGCGGACGGTGGAGAGGTGGACGTTTTGCGGGGAGTAGGTGCCGGCGAATTCCCCGGTGAGGCCAGTGGGCGTGGCACTGGTGATGACGTCGACGAGGCGGGCGCGGAGGGAGCCGGAGTGGGCGTTGAGGGTGCCGTCGCCCTGCCATTCCACGGTGGCCGCGCCGGAGAAGACGTTCTGCGCGACGGCTTCGCCGCCGAAGGGGGTGTAGAGGCCGAGGTCGGCGATTTTCGCGGTGAACTCGCCGGCGTAGGCGTGGGGGGAGCGGATGCCGAGGGAGCCGCGGGCTTCGATGCGGTCGGGGCCGGCCCAGAGGTCGGCGTAGCGGATTTGGAATTCCTCGTTTTGGGCGATGATGGAGAGGTTCGCGGAGGCGATGGGAAGGTTTTCGTAGCGGAGGCCGCTGGCCTGAGCGGTGAGGTAGCCGGTGAGCTGGCCGGCGTCGCCCTTGAAGGAGCCGTGGGCGTAGACCTGGCCAACGAGCTGGTCGAAGGGCGGGCCGGCCAGCGCGGCGAGGGAGGCGAGGTCGCGGACGTCGGCGGCGACGTTGACGAGGTAGGTGGCCTTCGGGAGGGCGGTGAGGGAGTCGGGGACGGCGAGTTCGCCGTTCGCGGAGATGCGGTTGTCGGCCTGGGTGAGGTCGAAGCCGGAGAGGTAGAGGCGGCGGCCGATGTAGTTCGCGCCGATGACGAGGGACTGCCAGCCGCGTTCATTCCAGCGGAAGTTGTCGGCGGAGACGCGGAGGGAGATTTCGTTGTCGAGGCGGTGGTCGGGGTTGCCGCGGAAGGTGAGGCGGGCGTCGCGGATGATCCCCTCGGTCTTCGCGGGCAGGGCGAGCAGCCCGGGGAGGGCGGCGACGGGCATGTTCACAATGGCGGTGGTGGCCTGGAGCAGGAGCTCGTCGTTCTCCGAGCCGAAGACGATGCTGCCGCGGATGGTGCCGCCGTAGGCGCCGAGGTCCCAGTCGAGCGAGATGCCGCCGATGTTGACGAAGTTCGCCACGAAATTCCGGATGACGATGTCGTCGCGGACCTTGAGATCGGAGAGGTAGAGGGCGCCCTCCTTCCAGGCGGTGGTGGCCTGGCCGGCGCTGAGCTCCTGGTGAATGGAGCCGGCGCGGATGTCCACGCGCTGCACGGTGAGACGGCCGCGATCCGTTTCGCTGAAGGTGCCGTCAACGCCCTGCACGGTGTAGGATTGGTTGTCGGCGAGAAACGTGGCGCCGCAGTTTTTCAGAACGAGGGCCTTGGGCAGAAAGCGGAGAATCCAGCCGCAGAGCTGCTCCTGCTGCGGGCGGCTGAGCGTGGGGATGGGCTGGGGAATGAGGGCCTCGCGGCGGAAGTCAAACGTGCCGGAAAGCCCGCTGACCTCGAGCCGGCGAAAGATGCGGCCGTCGCCAAAGAGCCATTCCCACACGGACTCCGCCCGCAGGCTGAACCGGTCGAGACGGGCGTCGGTGCGGGACGCCGGGGGATTTGTCACGCGAAAGCGGACGTCGCTGAACTCGATCGGGCGGAATAGATGGATCTGCATTCGGCCGACGTCGAGCTTCAAGCCGAGCCGGGGCAGGAAGGTGTCCACCGCCTTGCGAACCGACCACACGAGCACCGGCTCGTGGAGGAACCAAACGGCCAGCGCGAGAATCAGACAGATGGCCAGCGCCCGGAAACGGCGGCGGCGGGCGGGTGAAGGGGCGGCAGCAGCGGACACGGTGAAAGACGACGTCCCTCCATTCACAGCCTGATCACGGGGGCGATGGCAAGCGCACACACGCCCGCCGGAAAAGATACAGCCCGCCGCAACCGATGGCTACGACGGGCTGTTGTTCCCCCCAGAACAATCTTTCGATGCGCACAAGGTAACAAAACGATTCCGCCGCGCAAGGGAAATTTCAGATTTTTTTGATAAAACTTCAAAGCGTTGGCCGTCAGGGTTTTAAACAACGCCCACCGGAGGCGCATTTTCCTCCGACCACTCCACGCGGCGGGAGAGCATGCGCTCGCCGTCGAAGACGAAGTAGCCCCGAAACGTGCGTCCGGCGAGCACGCCGGGCAGCCAGTGGATGTCATCGGCCCACATTTCCTCGTAGGGAATCGCGTCCAGCGGCGTCCAGAGCGGGATGGCCTCGTCGGTTTCGACCGCCTCCCCCTCGCAGTCGGGGGCGAAGAACACCGCGCAGTGCAGGGCGTAGCCGTCGCAGAATTGGAAAAAAAGTTCTCCGCGGCACACCGGGTCGAGCGGTGTGACGCCGAGTTCCTCCTGAGTTTCGCGCACGGCGCATTGCTGCGGCGACTCCCCGGGCTCGAGCCGACCGCCGGGGCCGTTCACCTTCCCGGCGCCGAGGCCGCGCTTTTTCCGAATGAGCAGGATCTCCCCTCCCCGCACGACGAAGCAGAGCGTCGCCCGCTCCGTCGGCTGCCATTGGGACCAATCGTCTTCCGCCCGGAGGATCCGGCTCATCACCCGATCGAGGGGAGCAATTGCCCGCTGATGCCGCGGTCCATGGACAAGCGACCACCGCCGGTAAACAGCAGCGCGAGGCAGATCACCAGCAACGCCAGCGGATACTCACACGCGGCGAAGCCTCCCGGCGTGTGAACGAGCAGGATCGCGCCCGCCATCACAGCGGCCAGACCGAGGGCGGCCAGCCGGGTCAAAAGCCCGAGGAACATGCCCGCCGCGCCGGCCAGCTCCGCGAAGATCACGAGAGCGGTCATCCCCATGGGCAGATTCATCCCGCCGGGTTGCGCCCAGGCGTTGGCCGTGACCGCCCAGCCCTCGCCGCCGAACCACCCGAAGGCCTTCTGCGAGCCGTGCACGAAAAACACCACCGCGAGCAGCATGCGGAGGAGAAAGGGCCCGAAGCTCTTGGGGGTCGCAAAGAATGCGTAGACGGGATTGCTCGACACGCGCCAGCGTATAGCAGCCCCGTTTTTCGCGGGGAAGCAAAGAAACCGCCGCCGGCCGCGCGGAAAAAAATTACCCCCCGCCGCCGTGATCTTCTTGCCAGTCCGCGCGCGGCGCGGGTAGATTTTCCGGCTCGGTGGAAATTTTCCCCGCCCTCTCTCCGCGCGCTTAGCTCAGTGGTAGAGCGCTTGCTTCACACGCAAGAAGTCGCAGGTTCGAACCCTGCAGCGCGCATTCCTCCCCTCTCCCCGTCGACCCGCCGGCATGGCCCCTTGCCATCCCCGCACCTCGCCGCTATCACGGAGCCCTCCATTCAAAACATGTCCACCGCCAAAGCCACGAATCCGCTCCGTGAAGGACTCCTCAGCCGCTCCGCGCCGGAGCCGTGCTCCCTGGTCATCTTTGGGGCCACCGGTGACCTCACCCACCGCAAACTCGTCCCCGCCCTTTACAACCTCGCCGCCGACGGCGCCCTGCCGCCCTCAATTTCCGTCGTCGGCTTTGCCCGGCGCGAAAAGACCGACGAGCAATTCCGCACTGAGCTCGAGGAAGCCGCGCGCAAGTTCTCCCGGCAGAAGATCAACGACGACCTCTGGGCGAACTTCTCCGGCGGCATCTACTACCACCGCAGCGAATTCACGAACCTCGAAGGCTACGAATCCCTCGCCCGCCGCCTCGACGAACTCGACGCCCAGCGCGGCACCCGCGGCAACCGGCTCTTCTACCTCTCGGCCGGCCCCGATCAATTCCCCGTCATCCTCGAGAACCTGCGCAAAAGCGGCCTCAACCAGGCCCGCGAAGGCAGCTGGTCCCGCGTGATCGTTGAGAAGCCGTTCGGCATCGACCTGCCCAGCGCCATCGCGCTCAACGACATGGTCGAGGGCTCCTTCGCCGAACGCGACACCTTCCGCATCGACCACTATCTCGGCAAGGAGACCGCGCAAAACATCATGGTCCTGCGCTTCGCCAACGCGATTTTTGAGCAGGTCTGGAACGCCCGCTACCTCCACCATGTCCAGATCACGGCGAGCGAACCGCTCGGCGTCGAGGGCCGCGCCGGCTACTACGACAAATCCGGTGCCATGCGCGACATGGTGCAAAACCACCTGCTCCAGCTCCTCTGCCTCACGGCCATGGAGCCGCCCACCGACCTCACCGCCGACGCGATCCGCGACGAAAAAGTGAAGGTCCTCCGCTCCCTGCGCCCGCTCACCGGCCCGGACGTCGCCCGCCACGTCGTGCGCGCCCGCTACGCCGCCGGCTCCGTCAACGGCAAGGACGTCGTCGGTTACCTCGACGAGGCCAACATCCCCGCCGACTCGCAGACCGAGACCTACGTCGCCCTCGAAGCCCACATCGATAACTGGCGCTGGGCGGGCGTGCCGTTCTTCATCCGCGTCGGCAAGCGCCTGCCGAAGGCTGCGACCGAGATCGCGCTCCACTTCAAGAGCGTGCCGCCCGTGCTCTTCGCGCAGACCGGCGACGCCATCGACGACAACGTCCTCGTCATCCGCATCCAGCCCGACGAGGGCGTCTCGCTGCGCATGTCGGCGAAGCTCCCCGGCTCCGCGCTGCGCATCGAGCCGGTGAAGATGGACTTCCACTATGGCACCTCCTTCGGCAAGGCCACACCCGAGGCCTACGAGCGCCTGCTGCTCGACGCCATGGCCGGCGACGCGACCCTCTTCGCCCGCCGCGACGAGGTCGAACAGGCCTGGAAATTTGTCGACGCCATCCGCGCCGCGTGGGACAGCGGCGAGGGCGGCCCCGTCGTGAGCTACGCCGCGGGCACCTGGGGTCCCGACGAAGCCGACGCCCTCGTGCAGGCGTCCGGCGCCACCTGGAGACGGCTATGACGGACGACCCCGCCGCCAACCTCGGCTTCCCCGTGGAAGTCGGCCGCATCGAAAAGGAACTCGGCAAGCTCTGGGAATCCATCGGGGACAAAACCCGCGCCTCCCTCATCAACCTCGCGATCTACACGGAATCCGCCGCCGGCGTCGCCCGCAACACCGACCTCATTTCGCAGATCGCCAGCGAGCACGCCTGCCGCGCCATCCTCATCTACGCCCGGCCCGAAGCGCCCGAGCGCGGCGTGCGCGCCTGGATCAACGCCCACTGCCACGCCGCGAACAAAAAGGAATTCTGCTCCGAGCAGATCACCTTCCAGATCGACGGCGACTCGCCCTCCGCGCTCACGAACGTCGTGTTTGCCCACCTCGACAGCGACCTGCCGCTCTGCTTCTGGTGGCAGGGCCCGTTCCGCGAACCGCTCGACCCGCGTTTCTGGACGTGGATCGACCGCCTCATTTTTGACAGCAACGCCTGGGACGATCCCGCCACGCAGTTCGGCCTCGTCCAAAAAATCGCCCACCTCGGCGACGCCCGCACCGTGCTGTGCGACCTGAACTGGACCCGCCTGCTCAGCCTGCGCCAGGGCCTCGCCCACTTCTTCGACAACGCCTGCGCGCTGCCCTCGCTGCGCCGCATCGACCGCGTCGAAATCACCCACGCGCCCGGCGCCCGCACCTCCGCGATCCTGCTCCTCGGCTGGCTCGCGCACCAACTCGGCTGGACCCTCGATTCCGTGCTCGGCCGCCACGCGTTTCGCGACCGCAACCACGCCGAGATCACCTTCTCGCTCGAGGAGGCCCGCGGTGCCTGCATTTCCAAGTGTCGCCTCACCGCGGGCGAGTCCGAGTTCACCCTCGACCGCTCTGCGCAGGGCGAATTTTACCACGCCTCGATGCACGGCCCGGAGTGCGGGGAATCCTCGCAGCTTCTGCCCGCCGGGCGCGACCGCATCCACGAGACGCTGCTCATGGAACTGAGCCGCGCCGGCAAGCACCCGCTCTATCTCAAGGCGCTCTCGACCGTCACGCCGCTGCTCGCCTGAGCCGGCGGCGGCGGGCCAGAATCCCCAGCCCGAGCAGGACCCCAAAACCCGCGGACCACGCCCCGGGCTCCGGCACCACGGCGAAACCCGTCCCCGTGCTCTGCCAGGCCACTGCGTAGTCCACGCTGGAGAGATTGCCGGCGGAATTTGCGCCGTAGTTGACCGCAAAACGGTAGGTGCCGCCCGTGAGACCGGTGGCCCACACGTGCTCGACGTTTCCGCTCGACCGGCTCTGCTGCACCAGCGAAAGGACTCCGCCCGTGCCGACCGAATAAAGGGACAGGTCCAGGTTCGCCAGCCCGAGCGTGAGGGCATTGAAGTTTGAACCGGAGTAGATCGCGTTCCACGTGAGCACGATGCTCACATCGGCCGGGGCCGCGAGATCGAAGGTGTAGGTCGCCGTCGCGTTGCGCGAAATCGTGGAAAAATCCCAGCCGCTCGCCGCCACGGCACCATCGGTGGTCTGCTCCCCTGCGGTGAGAATCTGGTAGCTGTTCTGAATATTCAACTCGCCCGCGCCGTAAACGCGGTCGAGCGGGGCCGTTTCGTTGCGGCTCCAGCCGGGGAACTCCGACTTCGTCGCTCCGGCCAAAAGAACGGCCTTGGTCGTTTCCGAACGCGCCCCGTTCGTGGCGGTCCCGACGGACGCGCGCGCTGACTCGATGAGCACCGCGGCCGCCGAAGCCACCACAGGGGTCGCGTAACTGGTGACGCCCAGCGGCGCGACCAGATGCGGGAAGGTGACCGCGCCATTCACGCTCGTGCTGTTGCCCGAGGCATGCCCGCCGCTCGTCAGTCCGACGCTGATCACGTTGTAGGCGCTCGCCATCAAATTCTGCGGCACCACGCCGTTGTTCGCGCCCACGACCGCGACAAAATCATCCCGCTGGACCGCGTAATCCAGCCGGCTCAACACCCGCTGATCGTAGGTCACATTACCGGTCGTGCCGACCCAGCTGGAATTCGTCACCTCGGCGTTTTCGACATTCGGCGCCGTCAACGAAAGGCCCGCCGTGGTCGTGTTCAGCGAACCCGCCCCGATCCAGTCATCCGCCAGATACGCGGTGACATTCGTGACCCCTCGGGCCATCGCCCCATCTCCGAATAAATACCCCGCGACCGTCCCGGCATGGCCGGACGAGACCGAAGGGTAGCGGATCTCGCTCGCGTTGGTCAGCGTCACCCCGGAAAATCCCGAGGTCACGTTCGCCACATACGCGTAGCTCGTGACGTTGCCCGACACCACCGAGCGCTCGCTCGCCTCGATCTGTGCGACCGTCACGTTCGCCCCATTGGGCAGCGGCGTTCCCGCGAGTTGCAGCTGGCTGGCGAGGGCGGTGTAACCGGTATCGGTCAGATAATCGGCCCGCGCCAACCCGACCGCCAAAAGCCCCGCGAGGCCGGGCGAAAGCCAGCGCAGCCGGGAGAAAGTTCGAAAAATCCGTGTCATGGTCCGGTCGGCAAGCGAACCATTCCACGAACCCCCGCGGGCTTCAAGCCGCCAGCGCGCGCCGAGAGCGGCGTTGCCAGCGCGCGCCCGATCCCGCAAGATGCCCGACTCGTTTTTCTTCCACCGGCCCACTTCCATGCACTCGTTCCGCTACGTCAACGACCAGCTAACCTGCGAAAACGTCCCCCTCGCCGCCCTTGCCGACGCCGTGGGCACCCCGGCCTACGTCTATTCCGCCGAGACGATCCGCACGAATTTCCGCCGCCTCGACCGCGCCCTCGCCCCGCTCGACCACCGCATCTGCTTCGCGGTGAAGGCCAACTCCAACCTCGCCGTCCTCAACCTCCTCGCCGGCGAGGGCGCCGGCTTTGACATCGTCTCGGGCGGCGAACTCTTCCGCGTCCAGCGAGCCGGCGGCGACGCCGGGCATTGCACCTTCGCCGGCGTGGGCAAAACCCGCGCCGAAATCGAGCAGGCCCTCCGCGCCGGCGTCCATTGCTTCAACGTCGAGAGCGAAGCCGAACTCGCCTTCATCGACGAAGTCGCCGGCCAACTCGGTCTCGTCGCCCCGGTCGCCGTGCGCGTGAACCCCGACGTCGACGCCGGCACGCACAAATACATCTCCACCGGGAAGAGCAAAAACAAGTTCGGCATCGGCCTCGACCGCGCCGAGCAGGTCTACCGCGAAGCCGCCGCCCGCAAAAACCTCCGCATCGTCGGCGTACAGACCCACATCGGCTCCCAAATCCTCGACCCGAAGCCCTTCGCCGAGGCCGTCGCCAAGCTCATCCCGCTCGTCGAAACCCTCAAGGCCGCCTACAACTTGGAATTCTTCAGCATCGGCGGCGGCATCGGCATCGTCTACGACCCCGCCCTCGCCAGCGGCGACCCCGCCTGGTGGAACGCCGCCGACCACCCGCGCCGCATCACGCCCGAGGCCTACGCCGAGGCCGTCGTCCCGCTCCTCCTCCCGCTGGGCCTCAAGATTCTCCTCGAGCCCGGCCGCTTCCTCGTCGGCAACGCCGGCGCCCTCCTCGCGGAGGTCCTCTACGTGAAGGAAACGCCCACGAAGCGCTTCAGCATCGTCGACGCCGCGATGAACGACCTCATCCGCCCCGCGCTCTACGAGGGCTACCACGAGATCCATCCCCTCACCCAGTCCACCGCCGCCCCCGTCGTGCAGGACGTCGTCGGCCCCGTCTGCGAAAGCGGCGACTTCTTCGCGCAGGACCGCCCCCTCGCCCCGCTCGCCGCCGGCGACCTCATCGCCCTCCTCAGCGCCGGCGCCTACGGCTTCGTCATGTCCTCGACCTACAACAGCCGCCCGCTCCTGCCCGAAGTGCTCGTCGAGGGCGACACCTGGCGCATCATCCGCGAGCGCCAGACCTACGAGGACCTTGTTCGGGGCGAGATTATCCCCGAGCAATAAGATTCAGATTGACTCCCCGGTGGCGCGCCGACTTTTCTTCGCGCCATGAGCAACGACTCCGTCAGCGTCACCTCCTCCAAGTCCTGGTTTGGCCGCTTGGGCAACGCCATTGCTGGAGTGCTCTTCGGCATCGTCCTCTTCTTGGGCTCGTTCGCCCTGCTCTTTTGGAACGAAGGCCGCGCCATCCAGCGGGAAAAGACCCTCGACATCGGCAGCAAGTCCGTGGTGACCGTGCCCGCCTCGCCCGTCTCCAAGGAAAACGAAGGCAAACTCGTCCACGTCACCGGCGACGCGAAACCGAACGGCGAAGCGATCGACCCCGTCTTCGAACTCGCCCTCCCCGTCGTGAAGCTCCGCCGCAACGTCGAGATGTATCAGTGGAGCGAAAGCTCGAAGTCCGAGACGAAGCAGAAACTCGGCGGCGGCGAAGAGACCGTCACCACCTACACCTACGAGAAAAAATGGTCCTCGCAGGTCATCGACTCCTCCTCCTTCCAAAAACCCGACGGCCACCAGAACCCCGGCGAAATGCCCCTCTCGACGACGATCTTCACGCCCGATGACGTCACCCTCGGCGACTTCGTCCTCCCCGACAGCCTCCTCTCCCAGCTCAGCGACTTCTCCGCCTACCCGATCACGAAGCAGACCCCGATCAACATCTCCTTCGACAACGAGCAGGTCTCCCTCGCCAACCAGGGCGTCTACGTCGGCGCCGATCCCGCCACGCCCGCCATCGGTGACCTCCGCGTGAGCTTCGAAGTCATCGAAGCCGGCCCCGTCACCGTCGTCGCCCGCCAGGTGCAGGACACCTTCGAATCCTTCTCCGTGAAGGGCCTCGGCACCATCGAGGTCCTCCGCGCCGGCACCCTCAGCGCCGAAAACGTCTTCACCCTCGAAGCCCAGTCGAACACCTTCCTCACCTGGCTCGTGCGCCTCGGCGGCTTCGTCATGATGCTCATCGGCCTCAGCCTCATCGTGAATCCCATCGCCGTCTTCGCCTCCGTCATCCCGCTCGTGGGCGACGTCGTCAGCATGGGCTTCGGCGCCCTCGCCTTCGTCGTCGCGCTGCCGCTCACCATCGGCACCATCGCCGTCGCCTGGCTCGCCTACCGCCCGCTCATCGGCATCCCGCTCCTCCTCGTCGCCGGCGGCTGCATCTACTTCGCCGCGCGCCTGCTGCCGAAAAAGCCCAAGGCCGCCTGAGCCCGCCGGGGCGCGTTGCCTTAGCGCGCCATTCCCGCTAGCAAGAAGGGTGATGTCCGCCCTTCTTGAGTCCATTCAGGCCGCCGCGGCCGGCGGCCGCCTCCGCGAAACCTCCGCGCAAAACATCGCCCGCCTCCTCGCGGACGCCACCTCCCCCGTCGTCCCCGACGCCATCGCGGAACTCGCCACCGCCGGCAACTGGAAGGAACTCGACGACCGCTTCTTCCGCTCGCTCGCCTTCGGCACGGGCGGGCTGCGCGGCAAATCCATCGGCGCCACCATCACCCGCGCCGAGCAGGGCGCGGGCGGCCCGAACGACCGCCCCGAGCATCCGTGCGTCGGCACGAACGCGATGAATTTCTGGAACCTAAGCCGCGCCACCCAGGGCCTCGTCGCCTATGCACGCGAGTGGCACGCCGCCCAGGGCCGCCCCGGCCGCCCGGCCATCGTCATCGCGCATGACACCCGGCACTTCTCGCGGGAATTCGCCGAGTTCGTCGCCGGCGTCATCACCGCCCTCGGCGTCGATGCCCACCTCTTCGCCGCCGCCCGCTCCACGCCCGAGCTCTCCTTCGCCGTGCGCCTCACCGGCGCCACCGCCGGCATCAACCTCACCGCCAGCCACAACCCGCCCGCCTACAACGGCTACAAGGTCTACTTCACCGACGGCGGCCAGATCGTCGAGCCCCACGCCAGCGACATCATCGCCCGCGTGAACGCCGTCACCAGCGAACGCTTCACCCCCAGCGCCGAGCCCGGTCAGCTCCTCCCGCTCAGCGACGAAATCGACGCCGCCTACCTCGCCAAACTCGAGACTCTCCTGCTCGATCCCGCCACCACCCGTGCCGCCCATCTCCGCGTCGTTTTCAGCGCCCTGCACGGCGTCGGCGGCGTCATCTCGGTGCCCGCCCTGCGCGCGATCGGCTGCGAGGTCACCACCGTCGCCGCGCAGGACGTCCCCGACGGCCGCTTCCCCACCGTCGCCTCCCCCAACCCCGAAAACGCCGAGGCCCTCACCCTCGCCATGCGCCAGGCCGATGCCGAAGGCGCCGACCTCGTCCTCGCCACCGACCCCGACGCCGACCGCCTCGGCGTCGCCGCCCGCGGCCCCGACGGCGCGCTCCACCTCCTCACCGGCAACCAGCTCGGCTCCCTCATGGCCTGGTATCGCGCCAAACGCTTCGTCGAAGCCGGCGGCCGCAACGGCGTCATCATCAAAACCTTCGTCACCACCGAACTCCAGAAAGCCATCGCCGCCAAGTTCGGCCTCCGCTGCGTCGAGACCCTCACCGGCTTCAAATACATCGGCGCCAAGCTCGCCAAATACGAACGCACCGGCGAGGTCACCTTCGTCTTCGGCGGCGAGGAAAGCTACGGCTACAGCGGCGCGGATTTCGTGCGCGACAAGGACGCCAACGCCGCCGCCGTCATGCTCGCCGAGGTTGCCGCCTACGCGAAATCCACCGCCCGCACCCTCCCCGAACTCCTCGACGAACTCTTCGTCGAGTTCGGCGTCCACCTCGAGCACAGCGAATCCCTCACCATGGAAGGCGCCGACGGCGCCGCGCAGATTCAAACCCTCGCCACCTCCTACCGCGAACACCCGCCCACCGCCCTCGCCGGCCTCCCCGTCACCGCCGTCCGCGACTTCTCCGCCGGCGGCCTGCGCGACATCGAGGGCGACGAACTCCCGCCGGAAGCCATGACCATCTTCGAGACCGACGGCCTCCGCGTGGCCGTGCGCCCCTCCGGCACCGAGCCGAAGATCAAATTCTACCTCTTCGCCGTCGAGCCGCCGACCCCCGACCTCCCCGCCGCCAAAGCCCGCGCCGCCGCGCGCCTCGACGCCGCCTGGCAATGGCTCGCCGCCGACGCCGCCCGACGCCTCGCCTGAAATCAAATCACACGCCCACGCCACGCCATGAAAACCACCCTTCCGCTCCTCGCCGCCACGACCATTTCCTGCCTCCTGCTCGCCGCCTGCGAGCCGCGCACGCCGCCGGCCCCAACGGCCACCCCGAGCCCCACCCCGGCGGTGGAAAGCGCCCTTGAGCGGGCCAAACGCGAGGCTCGCGAAATGGCCGATGTGGCCAAGGCGGCCGCCACCGAGGCAGCGCGCCGGGCGGCGGAAGCCGCGAAGGACGCCGCCCTCGAAGCCGCGCCCGCGCTGCACGAAGCCGGCACCGCGTTCAAGCAAGCCGCCGACGAAGCCCGGGCAAAAATCCACGAAGCCACCGCCCCGACCGCCAGCCCTAGCCCAAGCCCGGCCCCGTAGGCAAGGGCGCGGCGGGAACGGAACGCCGCCCCTACCCCGCGAGCTTCCGCTCGAGAATCTCGCTCACGAGCTGAATGTTCGCCTGGCCCTTGGAGAGCTTCATCACCTGGCCCTTGATCGCGTTGATCGCGGCGATCTTGCCCGCCTTGTATTCCGCCACGGCGCGCTCGCTGTTCGCGATCGCCTGATCGCAGAACGCCTCGATCGCGCCCGTGTCGCTCACCTGCTCCAGCCCGCGCTCCTTCACGATCACCGCGGCGGGTTTCCGCGTGGTAAACATCTCCGCAAAGACGTCCTTGCCCTGCTTGCCGTTGATGGCACCGGAGTCGATGAGGTTCACCAGCTCGTCCAGCGCCTCGGGTGGGATCGGGCAGTCGCTGATGGCGAGGCTCTCCGCCGAGAGCGCGCTCTGGAGGTCGTTGAGAATCCAGTTCGCGACGTTCTTCGGCTTTTTCGCGCCTTTCGCCGCGGTCTCGAAATACCGGGCCAGCGCGAGGTCATTCGCGAGCACGCCGGCATCGTAGGAACTCACGCCGTAGTCAGCCGTGAAGCGCGCGCGCTTCTCCCACGGCAACTCCGGCAGGCGCGTGCGGGCCGAGGCGACGAGTTCGCTCGTCTCCACGGGCAGAAGGTCGGGGTCGGGGAAGTAGCGGTAATCGTGCGCGGATTCCTTGATGCGCATCAGCACGGTCTCGCCGCGCGCGTCGTCCCAGCGGCGGGTCTCCTGATCGAGCGTGCCGCCGGCTTCAAGCACGGCGATCTGGCGCGGAATCTCGAAAATGAGCGCGCGGCGCACGCCCGAGATCGTGTTCAGGTTTTTCAGCTCGATCTTCGTGCCCCATTTCTCGGTGCCCACAGGGCGCACGGAAACGTTCACGTCGCAACGGAGCTGGCCCTTCTCCATGTCGGCGTCACTCACGCCGCCGTAGATCATCACCTGCTGGAGCACCGTGAGGTAGGCGAAGGCCTCCTCGGCCGAGGCGATGTCCGGCTCGGAGACGATCTCCATGAGCGGCGTGCCGGCGCGGTTGAAATCAATGCCCGTGCCGTGCTCGCTGTGGAAACTTTTGGCGACGTCCTCCTCGAGGTGAATGCGCGTGAGGCGGATCTTTTTGTCCGGCGTGGCGATGGTTTTCTGGGCGTCCTTCGGGTAGGCGAGATCGTGCAGCGGCACCGCGCCGTTGAGGCAGATCGGCAGGTCGTATTGCGAGATCTGGTAGTTCTTCGGCATGTCCGGGTAGAAGTAATTCTTCCGGTCAAACTTGCAGCGCGGGGCGATCTCGCAGCCGAGCATAAGGCCGGCGAGGGCCGTGAGGCGCAGCGCTTCCTCGTTCATCACCGGGAGCGCGCCGGGCATGCCGAGGCAGACGGGGCAGACGTTCGTGTTCGGCTCCGCGCCATACTCGACCCGGCAACCACAGAACATTTTGCTGCGGGTCTTGAGCTGGACGTGAACTTCGAGACCGATGGTGGCGATGTAATCTTGGGGCATGGTTACGGGGAAGGTTTCGCGGCGGGCGGGGCCGGGGCGGCGAGCGCGTAATCGAGCGCGGCCTCGATATCTATCTTCTGCACCCGGGCGATCAAGGCGGGATCGCTCAACGCCGAGACCATCCCGCGGTTGCCAAGCAGTCCGGCCAGGCTCTGGCTGCGCACCGCCTCGTAGGCGTTGGGATCACTCGTGATCGCGGCGAGTTTGGGATCGGCCAGCAACTGCTGGATCGGCGGATAGGAAAGCAGCCGCGGCAACGCCGCCGGGTCCGCGCTCACGCGGCCCAGCTTTTCGCCGATGCGGTAATATTCCGCGGGCACAATATCGAGGGCCACGACCTGCGCAGCCGGCCCGCCCGCCTCGATCGAGCGCTTCATTTTCACCAGCGCCACGCCCGCGCTCCCCGGCACCACCATCGCGTCCTTCCCAGCCTCCAGCATCCCCTCGTAAAAACCACCCATTCCGCGCACGAACGACAACGCCGCCCACACGATCGTCAACCCGATGAACGCCCCGATCAACCCGCCGCCCCCGCCGAAAAATAGCCGCAACAGCGCCGAAGGCTGCTGCGCCGTGCGCTTGAACAAGAGCGCGCTGATGATCCACGCCAGCGCGTAAATCGCCAACGCGATCACCAGCCCCACCGCCAGGGCCACAAACGGCGCCGGCACCGGCAAAAACACCGCCACCAGCGGAGCCACCACGCCGCCCACCGCCAAGCCGACAAAGCCCCCACCCAGCAGCGCCACCAGCCGAAACCCCGCCCGCACCACGCCCTCGCGCCACCCGCTCCACACCCCCCAGCCAATGGCCACAAAAACCCCCACAAGGAAGGCATTCTGCCAAAAGGGAGAAGCGTCAGGCATGCGCAGGAAAGAATCGTTGAAGATGCATCAAAAAACCAATGACCAATGACCAATAACGAATGACCAAATGACTATTGACCAACCGCCCCCTGCGCCCGCTGGCGCAGGGCATGATCACACAGCACCAGCGCCGTCATCGCCTCCACCATCGGCACCGCGCGCGGCAGTACGCAGGCATCGTGGCGGCCGCGCGCCTTCAGCTCCGCCGCCTCGCCGCCGCTCGTCACCGTCTGCTGCGCGCGGGCAATCGTCGCCGTCGGCTTGAACGCCACGCGGAACACAATCGGCTCCCCGTTGCTGATCCCGCCCTGCACCCCGCCCGAGCGATTCGTCGCCGTGGCCACCCGCCCGTCCCGCATCTCAAACGCGTCATTGTGCTCCGAGCCCCGCAAGCGCGTGCCCGCAAACCCCGAGCCGATCTCAAACCCCTTCGTCGCCGGCAGGCTCAGCATCGCCTTCGCCAGATCCGCGTCCAGCTTGTCAAAAACCGGATCGCCCAGCCCCGCCGGACCGCCCCGCACCACGCAGCCGATCACCCCGCCGATGGAGTCGCCCTCGCTCCGCACCGCCTTGATGCGCGCGATCATCGCCTCCGCCACCGCCGGCACCGGACACCGCGTCGGGCTCGCCTCCACCTCCGCCGCCGTCACCGTGAGCGGATCCACCTCCGCCTCCAGGTCCTGAATCGCGGAAACAAACGCCACGATCTCCAGCGACGGATACAACGCCGCGAGAATCTTCGCCGCTACCGCGCCCGCCGCCACGCGCCCGATCGTCTCCCGCGCCGAAGCCCGCCCGCCGCCCGCCACCGCGCGAATCCCATACTTCGCCTCGTAGGTGTAGTCCGCGTGCGACGGCCGATACATCGTCTCCATCTCGGAGTAAGCCTCCGAGCGCTGATCCTCGTTCGGCACCAGGATCGAAATCGGCGTGCCCGTGGTGAGCCCGTTCGTCACCCCGCTCAGGATCCGGCAGGTATCGCTCTCCTTGCGCGGCGTCACGATGTCGCTCTGCCCCGGCCGGCGCCGATCAAGCGCGGGCTGGATGTCCGCCTCCGTGAGCGGCAACCGCGGCGGACACCCCTCGATGACGACGCCCACGCCACCGCCATGGGATTCCCCCCAAGTCGCGATCCGAAAAACCTGACCAAAAATACTACCCATAATCCGCCAATCCTAGCGCGCTCCCCCGGCGTTGCCAACGCCGGTCATACCGCCGCCCCAATGGAGGGCGCGCGGCCCCGCGCGCCGACTTATCCCCACCGCGCCCCGCCTTCGTCCCCCCCCGCGCACCAATTCATCAGCTACCCCCGCCCTCGCCCTGAAAAAATCGCCCCGGAACCTCGGCGCGAAACTCGCCAGCTGGCCCAGGCACACCATCGCGGTGCGCTAAACGCCCCGGCCGGGCGCAAAAGCCCCGTCTCGCCCCGACCTTTGGTTCACCTGGGGACGCGCGACGCCCGTTGCCAGTATGCAACCCTTAGTCGCTTTCTCTCACTTGCCTTCGTCCCGCCGGAAATCATCCGTGAGCATCCCGGCGAATCCCCAGTTCTCCTCCTCGATCTCCTCGATCACGATGTGGATGTGCTCCGGCTTCTTTCCGAGGTGGGTCACCAGCGAAGCCGTGAAGTCCTCTACGACGCGCTTTTTCTGCTCGCGGGTCGCCCCCTTGGTGATTTGCAGGTTGATGAAGGGCATGTGGGGAAGAGGTCAGGCGAAGGTCTGAATGGTCAGGGACTCGATCTGCAGGGAGAAGCGCACCGCGTGGTAGAAAACCGGGGACGCAAAACCCCGCAGATACAGACTCAGCGGCCGGGAGACGGTGATGTGCGCCGAGGGTTTCATCAGGGCGAATCTCCCCGAAACCTTCGACGCCCCGAACTTCAACACCTCCCCGAGAGCGTCTCCGTATGGGAATTCCACCGTGGGCTCGGAGAAAAGGTCAACCCGGTCCAACTCATCCTTGTTCGAGGGATGTTCGCCAATGGCTTTGATGACCTTCGCGTCATCGCGAGTGACATAGACGAAAGGCTCAAGCGGAAACTCGTTGTCGCCCTTCCGAAAGACGATCTGGTGAATGTCCGCTTGGATGATGAGTTTGGATGCGAGCATGGCCTGCCGATGGCGTTGCACTGGGCTATTCGAAATGGATCAGCAAGCTCAAGCGGTGATCTGAGGAAAATGCTGCCTCATCGGATCAAACCTGACCAATGCGCATCTACGGGTGAGAGCCGGCGGCTTAGCAGAGCCCGATGGCAGCCGAGCGGAGGACGTCGGAATGTGATCGCGCTCCGCCCCCGCACCCCAGCGAAGCCCGTCGGCCCCGCTTCCCCATTTCTGCTTTCCGCTTTCCCATTTCCGCTTTCGCGCGCCCCACGCGCGAAAGCTGGCCACCCGCCCTGCCGGCCGCTAAATCCCCGGGGATGCTAGACCGCTTTCGTCTCTGGCCCTGGCCGGAAATCCTCATCCTGCTCATCGCCGCCGCGCTGCGCTTTGCCGCGCTCGACGTGAAGCCGCCGCATTTCGATGAGGGGGTGAACGGCTGGTTCGCCGACCGCATCACCGAGACCGGCTTCTACGACTACGACCCCACGAACTACCACGGCCCGCTGCACATGTATGCCGTGTTCGCCGCGCAGAAACTCCTCGGCCGCGACATCTCCGCCCTGCGCCTGCCGTCCGTCCTCGCCAGCCTCATCTGCGTCTGGCTCATGCTCCGCTTCGGCCGGTTTATCGGTCCGACCGCCGCCCGCTGGGCCGCCGCGGCGATGGCCGTCTCGCCGGCCTGCGTGTTCTACGGCCGCTACTCGATCCACGAATCCGAACTGCTCGCCTTCCTGCTCATCACCACCTGGGGCGTGCTTGAGCTCTGGCACCACGGCAGCCGCCGCGGGCTCTTTGCCGTCGTCGCCGGCCTCACCGGCATGATCCTCACGAAGGAAACCTACTTCATCCACGCCGGCTGCCTCGCCCTCGCGATCCCCACCCTCTGGCTCTGGCAAAAACTCGTCCCCTCCCGCCCCGCGTTGCCCGTCGCCCCGCGGCTCTGGAAGGCCCGCGACCTCCTCGGCGCGGTCGCCGTCGGCGCGGTGCTCATCGTCGCCTTCTACTCCGGGTTTTTCCTGAACTGGCACGGCGTCACCGGCCTCTGGGAAACCTACGCCGCGTGGTTCAAGACCGGCGTCGAGGCCAACGGCCACGCGAAGACCGACTGCCAGCTCGGCCCGGTGAACTACTACTGGCTCAAGCTCATGGCCCTCTACGAATGGCCCGCGCTCCTTGGCGTGCTCGCCTGCTTCCGCCTGCTCGGGCCCACGCCTGGCGCGATTCGTTACCTCGCCATCGCCGGGGCCGGCGCCCTCGTGGCCTACAGCATCATCCCCTACAAGACGCCCTGGCTCATCCTCGTGCTGCTCTGGCCGTTCTTCTTCACCTTCGGCGCGCTCATGCAGGAGTTCGCCCGCTACGTCTGGGTGCCCATGCTCGGGGCCGCGGCGGTCACCGGATCGATGATGAAATCGATCCAGCTCAACTTCCGCAACTTCGACAACCCTCGGGAGCCCTACGTCTACGTGCAGACCTTCGCCGAGATCCGCCGCCTCACCGATCCCCTGCTCGAGCGCGCCCGCCGCGACCCGAACACCTACAACCTCCGCGGCGCCTTCATCCTCGGCAGCTACTACCCGCTGCCCTGGATGCTCGGGGACTTCCACAACATCGGCTACCACAAGGACACCGCCTGGCCTCCCGATCTCAACCTCGACTTCATCGCCGCCGAGGTGGACAAGGCCGACCGCGTCGAAGCCGCCCTGCGCGAACCCTACTACCGCGTGCCCTTCCGCCTCCGCGACGCGCAGGCTGACTGCGTGGCGTGGTTCCGCGTCTCGGTCTTCCGCGACCAATTCCCCGGCCCAACCGTCGTCGGCCCCGCCGCCACGCCCGCGCCATGAGGATCGCCGTCGGCCTGCTGACCGCGGCCTTTGCCGCCGTGGCCCTCGGGGTGGCCCTCGCGTTTGCTTTCGGCGGCGTCACCCCCGCCGTCGCCTGGCTCGCGCTGCTCGGCGGCCTGCTCACCGGCGTCGCCGCCGGCCGGGACTGCCCCGCCTCGGCCGCCGCCTCGCCGCCGCGCCACCCGGTCGAATGGCTCGTGATCGCGACCTTCGCACTCGTCTGCTTCCGCGCCTTTTTCTGGCTGCTGTATCCGAAGGGCCCCGACTGGTTCATCCTCTCGCCGAACAACCTCGGCGACCTCTCGCTCCACCTCGCCTTCATCCAAAACCTCGCCGCCGGCGTCCCGTTCTGGCCCGCCAGCCCCATCCTCACCGGCGAACCGCTCAAATACCCGCTCGCCGCCGACCTCCTCAACGCCCTGCTCCTCCGCGTCGGTCTCCCGCTGGAAGCCGGCCTCGTCTGGGTCGCCCTCGGCGGCTCGATCCTCACCGTCATCGCGCTCTGGCGCTGGGGCGGCGCGTTTGCGCTTGCGGCCTTCCTCTTCGGCGGCGGCCTCGCCGGCTTCGGCTGGCTGCGAGAGGCAGTCGCCACGGGGCACTTCGCCTTTGCCGATCTCCAGGGCGAGGCCACGTGGAAGAATCTCTTCCTCGCCCTCTTCGTGACCCAGCGCGGCCTGTTGCTCGCACTGCCCGCCGGGCTCCTCCTGCTCGCGCACGCCCGCTCCCGCTGGCTCCGCGGCGAGCCCGGCGTGCTCCCCGGCTGGGCCGCCCTGCTGCTCTACGCCACGATGCCGCTGCACAACGTTCACGCGTTCCTCTACCTCAGCGTCGCCCTCGCGTTCACCTTCATCTTCGCCCCCGCCCCGGCCCGCTGGCGCTGCCTCGGCTTCGTCGCCGCGGCGGTCGTGCCCGCAACCCTCTGCGCGGGACTCGTCACTGGCGGCTTCGCCGTGAGCAAAGGCATTCACTTCCTCCCCGGCTGGATGCAAAACGACGAAAAGGGCGTGCCCGCCTGGTGGTTCTGGCTGCGGAACTTCGGGCTCTACCTGCCGCTCGGTGCCGCCCTGCTCGGACTCGCCATCCACCGCCGCTCCCGCGAACAGCTCGCCATCGCCCTGCCCGCGGCGGTCGTTTTCGCCGCCTGCGTGTTTGTTTCGTTCGCCGTCTGGCCCTGGGACAACACGAAACTCCTGCTCTGGTGCTGGCTCGCCGTCGCCCCCGGCATCTGGACCGAACTCCTCGCCCCGCTGCGCCTCCCCCTCCGCGCCGCCGTCTGCTTCGTGCTCTTTTTCACGGGCGCCGTCTCCCTCGTGGGCGGACTCGACAACCGCCACGGCTACCGCCTCGCCAGCCTCACCGAAGTCGAGGCCGTCGGCTCCGCCGTGCGCCCGATCCCCGTCACCGCCCGCTTCGCCGGCGCGCCCGAATTCGCCCATCCGCTGCTCCTCGCCGGCCGCAACCTCGTCGTCGGCTACGACGGCCACCTCTGGAGCCACGGGCTCGACTACGGCGGCAAAATGGCCGACCTCGAAAACCTCATGCGCGGCGCCCCCGACTGGCGCGAACGGGCCCAGCGCCTCGGCGCGAACTACCTCTACTGGGGCGAAATGGAGGACCGCCGCTTCCCGCTTTCGTCGAAGCCGTGGGTCGCCGAATGCCCCGTCGTCGCGCGCGACGCGACCTTCACGATCTACCGCCTCGACCCGCCCCGCTGAGCCGGCCCGCCGCTCACACCCAGCCCAGCCAGCCGATCAGCCCGGCCACGGCCACGACGACGAGCGGATTCGTTTTCGTGCAGGTGAAAATCACCGTTGCCACGGCGGTCAACGCCCAGGCCCGGTAGCCGTGATCGGCCGACTTCGCGACGATCACGCCGCTCGCCAGCACGAGCCCGACGGTGAGCGGCGCAAAGCCCTTCTCCACCGCCTGCCGCCACGGCGCCTCCTTCGACGCATTCCAAAACCGCGCGAGGAAATACACCAACGCCCCCGCCGGCACGAGCATCGCCACCGTGGCGACCAGCGCCCCCACCCAGCCCGCCGCCGCGTAACCGACCAGCGTCACGATCAAAATACTCGGCCCCGGCGCCGCCTGCGAAATCGCAAACACATCCGCGAACTGCCGCGAATTCAGCCAGTGGTAGGTCTGCACCGCGTCAAGATGCATCTGCGGCAGCACGGTGTTTCCGCCCCCGATCGACAGCAGCGACAGCGAGCCGAAGACCGCGAGCAACTGGACCAGCGTGCGTGGACTCACGGCGCCACCACCTTCCTCCGCGGCCACGCCCACCACAACGCGAGCGGCCCGCAGATGCCCAGCGCGACAAACAACGGGAGCCGCACCAGCGCGCTCAGCACAAAAATCGCCACGAAGAGCAGAATCGCGACCGGCCCGCGCAGGCATTTGCGGCCGGTCTTGATGGCCATCGCGAGCGTCATCGCCACCGCCGCGGCCGTCATCCCCTTCAGCACGCTCTGCATCGCCGGAACCTCGCGGTAGGTGAAATAAAACCACCCCAGCGCGAGCACCACGAGCACGGGCACCGTCGTCAGGCCAACCGTCGCGGCGATCGCGCCGGCCACGCCGTGAAACTTCGTGCCCACAAACACCGCCAGATTCACCTGATTCGCCCCGGGCAGAATCCGGCAAATCGTCAGCGCGCTGAGAAACTCCTCCTCGCTCATCCACCGCCGCTCCACGACCACGACCTCGCGCGACCACGCCGAAAGCCCGCCGCCAAAACTGGCCAGCGCGATCTTGTTGAACGTCAGGGCCAACTCGATCAGTGAAGGGTTGGCGGCCCCACCCTCACTCATGGTGCAAATCCGGATCGTGCGGAAAATCGTCCTCGTGGTGGTGGATGGCGCTCATCGGCTCCGGCGGATCGTATTTGTGCGAGTGCTCCCAGTCGTCCTCAAACACGATCCCAAGCTGCTCGACCACGGTGGGGTCCGTGATCGTCGCGCCCAGCTCGCGCCGCAGATCAAACGCGCTGCGGTCGATGTTCATCGAGCCCACCAGCGCGTGGCGCGCGTCGGCCAGCAGCAGCTTCGCGTGCAGCCGGAGATTCTTCTGCTTGTGCACCCGCACGCCGAGATAATGCAGCAACCGCAGCGACGAAAAGGTGTCCAGGATGTCCCATTCGCTGATCCCGTGCTTGCCGCCGCACAGCACGCGCACCCGCACGCCGCGCCGCGCCGCCGCCGCGATGCGCTCGGTCACCGTGGCATCCACAAACTTCGGGTGCTGCACGTCGAGCGACTCCTCGGCCCGGTCGATGAACTCAACCATAAGCTCCCGCGCGTTGTGGTTGCTCCAGAGCAGGCCCGAGTCATCCGCCGGATGCCAGTGCCGCTGCTCCCAGTCCGCGTCAAACCCGCGCACAACCTCGGCCACCTGCCCCGCATCCTCGATGATCACGCCGTAGTCGCGCGTCTGCGTGAAATACTTCTCGCAGAGATTGAAGGTCGCGATGAGCGCGGTCGCCCCATCCACGACGATCGACTTCTCGTGCGTGACCGCAAAATGCGGGCTGGCCCAGCGCACCGCCACGCCCGCCGCCTCAAGGTCGGCGAAGGTCGCATCGTTCGCCCGGCTGCCCGACGAACGCTTCGGATTGAGCATCACTCGCACCGCGACCCCGGCCCGATGCCGCTCGATCACGGCCGCCAGAATGCGCGGCTCCGTGAAGGTGAACTGCTTGATGAGGAGGGAATGGCGGGCGCGGGAGATCAGATCGACCACGGGGCCCACGCCATCGTCCGGCTGGACGATCAAGTGACGGCTTCGCGACATGCTGCGGGATTGCCACTTCGGCCGGGATTCGGCAACGAAAACTTCCCTCCCGCCAAACCGGCGACCTCCGCCCTTGCCGCTGCCGGATTGGCCGGGTAAACGCTTTTCCGTGCCCGAACTCGACCCCGATCAGCGCCTCGCCGGCGTGCTTGCCCCCGTCTTTGCCCTCCGCGGATCCGAGGATCTCGGGGTCGGAGACACCCTCGCCCTGAGGGAGTTCGTCGACTGGGCCGCCGCCGAGGGCCTCCGCATCGTGCAGATCCTCCCGGTCAACGAACCCGGCTCCGACCACAGCCCCTACAACATCCTGAGTTCGATGGCGCTCGATCCGCTCACGATCGCCACCCTGCCCGACGAACTCCCCGAGCTTTCCCGCCCCGACTTCAAACGCCTCACGAAGTCCGCCGACCTCGCCGCCCTGCGCGCCGGCCCGGTCGCCTACGGCGCGGTCACCACCCTCAAGCGGCAGCTCCTCGCCGCGGCCCACGAGGCCTTCCGCGCGGAACCGGACCCTGACCGCCTCGCCGCCTACGAGGATTTCTGCGCCGAACACGCCGTCTGGCTCGAGCCCTACGCCCTCTACCGCGCCCTCGTCACGCGCCACGGCGAAAACGAAGTCTTCGACCACTGGGCCGAACCGCAGCGCTCCCTCCCCGCCGCCCGGGCCTGGCTCGAAGGCCTGCCCGAGAACAACCCCGAACGCCTCGCCCTCGAACACCTCGCCGACCTCCACCGCTACACGCAGTGGATCGCCTTCTCGCAGTGGCAGGCCGTCCGCGAACACGCCGCCACCCTCGGCGTCTCCCTCATGGGCGACGTCCCCGTCGGCGTCAGCATCTACAGCTGCGACGTCTGGAGTGAGCCCCACCAGTTCGACCTTACCCGCTCCAGCGGCGCCCCGCCCGAGAAGGTCTTCAAAAGCGATCCCTTCACCGAAAAATGGGGCCAGAACTGGGGCTTCCCGCTCTACGACTGGTTCGCCATGTCGAAGGACAACTTCGCCTGGTGGCGCCGCCGGCTCCAGGCCATGACGTCCCTCTACGACCTCATCCGCGTGGACCACGCCCTCGGCTTCTTCCGCATCTACGGCTTCCCCTGGCGGCCGAACCGCAACGCCGAATTCCTCCCGCTCACCGAAGACGAAGCCCGCGAACGCACCGGCGGCCGCCTCCCCGGCTTCATCCCGCGCGACGACTCCACCCCCGAAAACGAAGCCGCCAACCAGCGCCACGGCGAAGTCCTCTTCGGCATCATGCTCGAGGAAATCCCCGCCCCGCGCCTCATCGCCGAGGACCTCGGCCTTGTGCCCGACTACGTGCGCCCCGTGCTCGACCGCCTGCACATCCCCGGCTTCAAAATCCCACCCTGGGAGCGCGAACCCGACGGCCGCTACCAGCCCGGCGCAGGCTATCCGCGCCTCGCGCTGGCCACCTACGCCACCCACGACCATCCCCCCGTGCGGACCTTCTGGAACGAATGGTTCACGCAGACCCAGGGCCCCGATGCCGCCGCCGCCGCCCACGCCCTCGCCGAAATGAACGCGCTCCTCGCCTTCTGCGGCGCGCCGCCTCTCGCCCAGCCCCGCCCCTTCGACGAGGATATCCACGCCGTTACCATGCGCGGCCTCATGGCCACCAACGCCTGGCTCGCCATCCCCATGATCACCGACATCCTCGGCACCGACGACCGCTTCAACTTCCCCGGCGCCATCGGCGACCAGAACTGGACCGCCCGCCTCGCCGCGCCCATTGAGGAGCTGGCGCGCACCCACCGGAACAGTCTCCGCACCCTGCGTAAAATTCTCGTCGAAACCGGCCGCGCCGCGAATTGAGCGCGCCACTGGGTCCGATTTCTGCTTCCGTCTCCACCAATCTAAACGACGCTATGGGTAACTTGACGAAACGGGATTTGGTCGTCCGCATCAGCAACGAAACGGGGCTCCCCCAGCAGGAGGTCTTCGACGTCATTCAAAAGACGCTCGATTACGTCACCGACGCCCTCGCCGACGGCCAGAACATCGAGCTTCGCAACTTCGGCGTCTTCGAGGTGCGCCTCACCAAATCCCGCGTCGGCCGCAACCCGAACAAACCCGAAACCGACGTCGTCATCCCCGCCCGCGCCACCGTAAAATTCAAGGCCGGCAAGGTCATGCGCCAGCGGGTCCTGCTCCGCACCGACACCATCAAGTCGGAAAGCGCTTCGCCGGCTTGATCCGTGTCGTAGTGTAAGTTGTGTCGAAGTTCCTCCGCCTCCGCGGCGCCCGTCAAAACAACCTCAAGGGAATTGACCTGGACCTGCCGCTTGGGCGGTTCATCGTCGTCACCGGTCCCAGTGGTTCCGGCAAGTCGAGCCTCGCCTTCGACACCATCTACGCCGAGGGCCAGCGCCGCTACGTCGAGACCTTCAGCCCCTACACGCGGCAGTTCCTCGACCGCATGGACAAGCCGCTCGCGGATGCCATCGAGGGCATCCCGCCGGCCATCGCCATCGAGCAAACCAACAACGTCCGCTCCACCCGCTCGACCGTCGGGACGATCACCGAGATCAATGATTACCTGAAGCTCTTCTTCGCCCGCGCCGCGAAGGCCAGCTGCCCCTCCTGCGCCCGCCCCGTGCGGCCCGAGACCACCCAGTCCATCGTCTCCCACGTCCTCGCCGATTTCGCCGGGCAAAACGTGCTCGTCACCTTCGGCGTGTCCGTGCCCGCCGGCACCAAACCCGCCGACTTCTACGCCTTCCTCCAAAGCCAGGGGTTCCTCCGCGTCCTGCTCTACGGCGAACTCGTCCGCACCGACGAGCCGCCCACCCGCCCCGCCCTGCCCGGTATCGTCTTCGTCGTCCAGGACCGCCTCGAAGCCACCGCCGCGAACCGCACCCGCCTCAGCGAAGCCGTCGAGACCGCCCTCCGCCTCGGCCAGGGCAAAATCACCGTCCAGCAACCCTCAACCAACCACCAGCAACCCTACTCGAGCGGCTGGCACTGCGCCCACTGCGACGTTTCGATCCGCCCGCCCTCGCCCGGCCTCTTCACCTTCAACAACCCACTCGGCGCCTGCCCGCACTGCCGCGGTTTCGGCCGCATCATCGGCATCGACTACGACCGCGTCCTGCCCGACCGCTCGCTCAGCCTGGCCGACGGCGTCATCAAACCCTTCCAGAGCGGCCACTCGCGGGAATGCCAGAACGACCTGCTCAAGGCCGCCCGCGCCCGCGACCTCAACGTCTACACCCCATTCAACGAGCTCCCCGAGCGCGACCAGCGCTGGGTGCTCGACGGCGAGACCGACGTGGACACCAGCGCCGAAGAGCTCTGGGAAAGCGGCGGCTGGTATGGCGTGAAGGGCTACTTCCAGTGGCTCGAAGCCCGCACCTACAAAATGCACATCCGGGTGCTGCTCTCCCGCTACCGCAGCTACCAGCCATGCCCCGCCTGTCACGGCGGCCGCTTCCAGCCCGAAACGCTCAACTACCGGCTCGAACCCGCCCACCTCACCCTGCCCGAACTCGCCCACGAGCCGGTCAAACGCCTCCGCGCCCTCTTCGACGCCGCCGACGTTCCGGAGGGCGACCCCAGCATCACCCTCGTGCGCGAGCAGATCCGCACCCGCCTCCGCTACCTCGAAGCCGTCGGCCTCGGTTACCTCTCGCTAGACCGCCCCACCCGCACGCTCTCCGGCGGCGAGATCGCCCGCGTCAACCTCACCACCTGCCTCGGCGCCTCCCTCGTCAACGCCCTCTTCGTCATGGACGAGCCCAGCGTCGGCCTCCACCCGCGCGACACCGCCCGCCTGCTCGACGTCATGCGCGCCCTCCGCGACAAGGGCAACACCCTGCTCGTCGTCGAGCACGAGGAGGCCATCATGCGCGCCGCCGACCATCTCGTGGACATCGGCCCCGGCCGCGGCGCCCTCGGCGGCGAACTCACCTTCAGCGGACCGCTGCGGGAAATCGAAAATCCAAAATCGAAAATCCAGAATTCCCTCACCGCCCAGTATCTGCGCGGTGAGAAATCCATCCCCATTCCGGACACGCGCCGCGAACCCGCGGACTTCATCACCCTCACCGGCGTCGATCACCACAACATCCGCGGCCTCGACGTGCGGATTCCCCTCGGCGTCCTCTGCGGCGTCACCGGTGTATCCGGCTCCGGCAAATCGACCCTCATCCACAACGTCCTCTACCGCAATCTGGTCGGCGGGGAGAGCGATGACTTCGAGACCGCGGGCAAAGTCGCCGCCATCGACGGCGGCGAGGACATCGAGGACATCGTGATGGTCGACCAATCGCCGCTCGCGCGCAGCCCGCGCTCGACCCCGGCGGTATATCTCGGCGCGTTCGACGGCATCCGCGCCCTCTTTGCCGCCACCGACGACGCCACCGCCGCCGGCCTCACCCCCGGCTCGTTCTCCTTCAACTCCGGCAATGGCCGCTGCGAACGCTGCGCCGGCCTCGGCTTCGAAAAGGTCGAAATGCAGTTTCTCAGCGACCTCTTCCTCCGCTGCCCCGAATGCGAAGGCCGCCGCTACCAGCCGCCCGTGCTGCGCATCCAGATCGACGGCAAATCGATCCACGACGTGCTCGAAATGACCGTCCGCGAGGCGATCCCGTTTTTTGCCGGCCGCGAGCGCAACGGCGAAATCACCCGCCCGCTCCAGCTCATGGCCGACGTCGGCCTCGACTACCTCCGCCTCGGCCAGCCGCTCAACGTCCTCTCCGGCGGCGAATCCCAGCGCCTCAAGCTCGTCCAGCACCTCGTCGAAAAGCGCGACCAGGGCGCGCTGCTCATCTTCGACGAACCGACCACCGGCCTCCACATCGACGACATCGCCCAACTCCTCCGCGTCTTCCAGCGCCTCGTGGACGAGGGCAACAGCCTCATCGTCATCGAGCACAACCTCGAAGTCCTCAAATGCGCCGACTGGATCGTCGACCTCGGCCCGGATGCCGGGGACGAAGGCGGCCGCCTCGTCGCCGAGGGCACGCCCGAGGACGTCGCCGAAGTCGACGCCTCCCACACCGGCCTCGCGTTGCGCGGAATCCTGCGCGGAACCGGCCGCATCGCCGAGGCCCTCCCGCCCCCCGCGCTGCCCGCCGTCCGCCACACCGCGAACACCATCCGCATCCGCGGCGCCCGCGAGCACAACCTCAAGGACATCTCGCTCGAAATCCCCCGCGACCAGGTCGTCGTCGTCACCGGCATGAGCGGCTCGGGCAAATCCACCCTAGCCTTCGACATCCTCTTCGCCGAGGGCCAGCGCCGCTTCCTCGACAGCATGTCGCCCTACGCGCGGCAATTCGTCGAGCAGCTCGAGAAACCCGAGGTCGACGCCATCGAGGGCCTGCCCCCCAGCGTGGCCATCGAGCAACGCGTGACCCGCGGCGGCGGCAAATCCACCGTCGCCACCGTTACCGAGGTCTATCATTTCCTCCGCCTCCTCTTCGCGAAACTCGGCACCCAGCATTGCCCGCAATGCGACGTGCCCGTGGAGACGCAGACCGTGAGCGCCATCGTCACGCACGTCGAAGAGCTCGTCAAAAAGGGCCCGGTGAAACTCTTCGCGAACCTCGTGAAGGCCCGCAAGGGCTTCCACACCGAGGTCGCCCGCTGGGCCGAACGCCACGGCTACACCACCCTGCTCGTGGACGGAAAGCTCACTCCCGTCGAAGGCTTCCAAAAGCTCGAGCGCTTCCGCGAGCACACCATCGACGTGCTCATCGGCGAAGCCCTCGACGCCAAGGGCGTGCCGCCGCTCGTCCGCCAGGCCCTCAAGGTCGGCAAGGGCACGGCCCGCGTGCTCGACGCGCGGAAAAAATCCGTCGTCCTCAGCACCGAAATGAACTGCCCGTCGTGCGGTCTCGCCTTCGAGGAGCTCGACCCGCGCATGTTCTCCTTCAACTCGCCCCACGGCTGGTGCGAGCACTGCCGCGGCTTTGGCGAGGTCTGGCGGCACGCCGGCGCAAACGCCGAGGACTTCGACTCCCAGCTCGAGGCCGACCTCGCGGAGGAAAAGACCTTCGAAAACCTCGATGACGGCGAGGCGGAAACCTGCCCCGTCTGCGAAGGCGGCCGCCTCAACCCCGCCGCCCGCGCCGTGCGCGTGAAGGGCCAGCCGATCACCGCCTTCACCCGAGCCTCCGCCGCCCGCGGCCTGGAGCTCCTCAAAAAGCTCCGCTTCACCGCCGCGGAAAAACCCATCGCCAACGACATCGTCGTCGAGATCGACCAGCGCCTGCGGTTTCTCAACGTCGTCGGCCTCGACTACCTCAGCCTCGACCGCTCCGCCAAGACGCTTTCCGGCGGGGAATCCCAGCGCATTCGCCTCGCCGCCCAGCTTGGAAGCAACCTGCGCGGCGTTCTCTACGTGCTCGACGAGCCCACCATCGGCCTGCACCCGCGCGACAACGACCGCCTGCTCGACGCCCTCGTCCAGCTCGCCCGCAACGGCAATTCACTCGTGATCGTCGAGCACGACGAGGACACGATGCGCCGCGCCGACCACCTCATCGACCTCGGCCCGCGCGCCGGCCGCAACGGCGGCCGCATCGTTGCGCAGGGCACCGTCGCCGACGTCATGCGCAACGAGGAATCCCTCACCGCGAAGTATCTCCGCAGCCCCATGGTGCATCCGCTGCGCGGAGCCCGCCGCGGCATCACCGACGCCCCCGGCTGGATCGAGCTCGACGGCGCCCGGCTCCACAACCTCAAGGAAATCGACGTCCGCATCCCGGTGAACCGCCTCACCGTCGTCTCCGGCATCTCCGGCTCCGGCAAGAGCTCCCTCGTGCGCGGTGTGCTCGTGCCCGCCGTGCGCGACGCCCTGGCCCGCGGCAAAAAGAAGGCCCGCCAGCCCTCGCGCGACTACCGTGAGATCCGCGGCCTCGAGCCCATAGGCGCCGTGCTCGAGGTGGACCAATCCCCCATCGGCAAAACCTCCCGCTCCACGCCGGCCACCTACATCAAGGTGCTCGACGAGATTCGCACCGTCTTCGCCCAGCTCCCCGAGGCCCGCGTGCGCGGCTACACCGCCAGCCGTTTCTCGTTCAACACCGAGGGTGGCCGCTGCGAAAACTGCGCCGGCCAGGGTGTCATCAAACTCGAGATGACCTTCCTCCCGCCGACCTACATGCCCTGCGAGGAATGCGGCGGCAAACGCTACAATCCCCCCACCCTCGAGGTCACCTACAACGGCAAATCCATCGGCGACGTGATGGCGATGACGGTCGAGCAGGCCGCCGAATTTTTCGCCGCGCACCCGAAGATCAAGCGCTCGCTCGACCTCCTCGTGGAAACCGGCCTCGGCTACCTCACGCTCGGCCAGCCCAGCCCGACGCTGAGCGGCGGCGAGGCCCAGCGCATCAAGCTCGTGACCCAGCTCGCCCGACGCGGCACGGCGAAGTCCGAGGTGCTCCGCACCACCCGCATGGGCAAAAGCACGCTCTACGTGCTGGAGGAGCCGACCATCGGTCTGCACACCGCCGACGTCGCCAATCTCATCGCCGTGCTGCACCGCCTCGTCGAGGAGGGTGGCACCGTCGTGGTGATCGAGCACCACCTCGACGTCGTGGCCGAGGCCGATTACGTGATCGACATCGGACCCGAGGCCGGCGACGCGGGCGGCGAAATCGTCACGCACGGCACGCCGGAGCAGGTCGCGAAAAGCAAACGCAGCCGCACCGCGCCGTTCCTCGCCGAGACGCTCAAACGCTAGGCGCGGAGACCACCACCCGCTACTTGCGGTCGATGGTCAGCGTCACCGGCCGCGAAACCAGACCGGCGGCATCCACCGCGGTGATGGTGAATTTGTTCGTGCCTGGCTTGAGCGCGAGCCGGCAGCTCCAGCTCGTCGTGCCCGCGGCGGCCCTGGCCGCGCCGGTGGTGCCTTTCACGAGGACGCGGGAGACGCGCGCGTCGTCCTTCGCGGTGCCCTTGATCGTCACCGCGGCAGTTTTGACCGTGAGCTTTTTCGGGCCGGTGAGCGTGACGACGGGGGCTTGATTCGGCGGGTCGAGCGCGACGGTGTAGCGGGTGAGCGCGAAATTCACCTGCCCGGTCTCCCCGGCGGCGCTGCCGGCGGCAAGAATCCGGCCGTCGGGCTGGAGCGCGAGTCTTTGGAGATCATCCGTGGTGGTGCCGGGCCCGGTCGTGACCTTGCCCCCGGTGCCGAAGGTGGAATCCAGCACGCCCGCGGCGGTGTAGCGGAAGATCACGAGGTTGCCCGCGGTCTGGTAACCGTCGTTGGTATATCCGCTCACAAGGATGCGGCCCGTGGAGTCGACGACCACGCCGGTGACGTAGGCGAGGGACTTGCCGGATTCCGTCAGAACCACGCCATCGGTGCCAAACGTGGAGTCGAGCGCCCCGGCGGCGGTGTAACGCACGAGGCCGAATTGCGAACCAAAGCAGGTCCCCGCGAGGAGAATCTTGTCGTCGGATTGGATGGCCACCGCGCTCCCGTTATCCCCTCGACCGGTCACGTCCGTGCGGACCACCCCAGCCGTGCCAAAGGTCGGGTCGAGCGTGCCATTCGAGGTGAGCCTCGCGAGGGCGAAGTCGTTGTTGTGCATCGAGCCGCCGAGCACCAGCCGGCCATCACTCTGCCGCCCAACCGCCGCGCAATTGTCGTTGCTTCCGCCCGAGGGAAAGCCATTCCCTAGATTCAGTTGCACGCGGCCGTTGGTGCCGAAGTCGGGGTCCAGCGTCCCGTTGGTGGAAAAACGCACGGCGACAAAATCCGAATCGCTGGGCGAGAGGTAGAGGGAGCCCACCACGACCACCTTCCCGTCGGGCTGCACGAGGCCATCCGAGCCGGTGTTGGAACTGCCGCCGACGCTGGTGAAAGCCAGACCGTCGCCGTCGAAGGTGGGGTCAAGCGTGCCGTTGCCGGAAAACCGCGCGGCAAACATCGACTGGCTGCTGGAAAAGTCCGGCAGGATTTGCCCCACCACCACGAAGGTCCCATTCCCCGGCATGACGATGCGCGCGGGGATGGACGACGTCCCCAGGGGCGACTTCACCTTGCCGCCCGCGCCAAAGTCGGCGTCCAGCGTTCCGTTGGAACTGAACCGCATCAGCGTGAGGTTGCTGTCGGCCAGCTCCACGGCGCCCACGAGAATCTTCCCATCGGGCTGCACGACCAGACCACCGACGGTGAGACCCGTGCCATTGAAGGACGTCGTCGCGAAGCCCTTCCCGGCGCCGAAGGTCAGGTCAAGGTCCCCCGGGGCGGCCAGAGCCGGAGCGATCAGGGCGGGGAGAAGGAGAAGGGAGGCGAGATAGCGTTTCACGGGATGAAGGTAGGGATGGGGAATCAATCGGGGGACGAGCACGGTGGGCCGATTCATTTCGTGGCCAATCATTCACTAACGACGCGAGGTGCCGGAGGGGCAAGCGTTCTTTCCGGGGCAGGGTCGAAGCCGGGACGAAAAATGGCATTGGGCCGCGGCCTCGCGTGCGGTATGCAGAGCCGCGTGCGTTGCGCCCTCCTTTTGTCCGCTCTCGTGATTCTGTTGAGCGGCTGCGAGCCGAACCGGGCGTATTGGATGGCGGGACGCGGGGCCGAGGCCGCGGCCGTGCTGCCGCGCGAGCGGGATGCCGCGGCGTTTTATCCGCAGCTCGCGGTCGTCGAGATCGACGAGCAGGGCGACCTGTGGTGCGAGGACCAGGTCAACCGCGCGGCCCGCATGATGAAAAGCACGCCCAAGCCGCCGCTGCTCTTTGTCTACGTGCACGGCTGGCAGAACAACGCGCGGCCGACGAACAAGGACCTCCACACCTTCAGCGACTACCTGACCGAGCTGGCCAAAAATCCGCGCATCGCCCGCGAGTTCACCGTCACCGGCGTCTTCATCGGCTGGCGCGGGGCCACGCTCGCGGACTGGCTCGACGACACGGTCATCGGCCGTCTGCCGCGGCTGGCCACGTTCTGGTCGCGGCTCGGCGCGACCAACCGCGTGGCCGGCGTGCCGCTCACCCGCGCCATTGGCGAAATCGTCGCGGCCTCGCGGGAGCACTCCGGGGGGCCGGGCGTCTCCGTGCTGCTCGGTTACTCGTTCGGCGGTCGCATCGTCGAACGCACGCTCGGGCAGGCGCTGGTGATGCAGCACGCGCTCGCCGCGGATCGCGACGGCGCGATCTTTCCCGCCGACCTCACGATCCTGATCAACTCGGCCTCCGAAGCGCTCTACGCCCGCGAGATCAAACTCGCGCTGCGCACGTGGAGCGATCCGCGGCCGGCGATCATTTCCGTGACGGCGGACTCCGACATGGTCACGTCGGTCGCATGGCCGTTCGGGCAATTCGTCCAGCACATCTTCGGCGGATTCCGCTCCTACGCGCGCACCAGCCCGCCGGAGTCGCAGCGGAAGTATGTGTTTTCGACGGCGGGGCATCGCCCGGAGACGTTCACGCACGAGGTCAACCAGATCCCCGCCCGCGCGCTTCCCCCGGAGCAGAGCGCCTTCGAGTTCAACACCGACTCCGCCAGCCCCGGCCGCTTTTACGTGACCGACGACCGGGACCGCCTGCACGCCTTCGCGATGACCCCGCTGCCGCCGGACCGCCCGCGCGCCCTGCCCGTCGGCGGCTACTGGGTGGTGGACGTGCCGCCGGTGATCCTCCAGGGGCACGGCGGCATCGTGGAGGACGGCGGCATTTTCTCGCGCCAGATCACCGAGCTGATCGCCGCCTTCTTCCGCGTGACGCAGGCCGAGGCGTCAAAGGACGCCCCGCCCGCGGACTGACGCGGTCGGCCTCAGTTGAGCCCGCTGGCCGGCTCGCTGAGGAGACCGGCAAAAATTTCGTCGCGCCGGCGGCGGGCCTCCGCCGAGCGGCGGGTGCTCAGCGAACGGCGCACGCGCCGTTTCGTGTAGTCGGGCAGGTGCAGCGTGTAGTGAATCCACCAGGTGCCGTTGTTGTTCCAGAGGTGGTGGTCGGGATTCTCATCCGCGATGCGGATGGCGGGAACGGCGTCAGCGAGGTTGAACGTGGACATGGGATGCGTTTTTCGGATTTTTGGTTCGATTGACGCATCGAAGAGAGGGCCCGCTCGCGCGAAGCCGCTGGAGACAAACAGTTCGGCCCGTTGGTCGGGACCGCACATCGGTTCGGAAGAACCAGGCACCTCGACGTCTCCTCGTCAGGTTGCCGGACCCGCGTTTCCTTGGGCCGCTCTTGATGCTGGCAATATAGTTACGCGCGGAGCGGCCGGGGGGAAAGTCGAAATTATGTCATAACGCGCCGCTGCCGCCAGAGCCGCCACGCGGTGCGCAGATGCTCCCAGCGCGAGACGGGCCGGAGATGCACGCCGTAACGGGTGAGCGCGAAGTAGCGGGCCTGGGCGCAGGCGGCGGGATCCAGCGGCGGGGGTTGGAAGGTGTGCTTCCACTCCGCGAAGTGGAGGTAGGCGCGTTCGCGGCCGCGCGCGTCGAAGACTCCGCCATCGCGCCAGTGCCAGCCGTGCGGGCGGCGATTGAGCTCGGGGCGGTCCACGACGAGCTCCTGCTCCCACGCGACGCGCACGGGGGCGCGGCCCTCGGCCAGCAAGGCGCGGAGGTGGCGGGAGATTTTCGACTCGTCGAAGGCGTGCAGGCCGGGGTCGGCAAACATGGCCTCCCAGCCGGGCACGAGGCGGTAGAGGCCGGTGGCGGCGGGCGCGTTACGGAAGAGCGTGAAATGCCCGGACGTCGCGCGGAGGCGGGAGGATATCACGTCGTGCGCGGCGAGCGTTTCGTCGGGAAAAAAGCAGCGCAGCCGGCCCCAGAGCACGTCGATGTCGGCGTGGCCCCAGAAGTCGTAGCCGGCGAGCTCGGGGGCGAAGATGTCGCCGTAGGCGGGCTTGAGGTCCACCTGGGTGTAGGCGGTCTTTTGCACCGGGGTGCCGCAGCGCTCGGTGGCGCGGCGGTTGAGGGCGTCGAGCGTGAACGGGAGAAAGCGGACGTTGGGCGGGGCGAACGGGGGCGGGGCGAGGTCGGTAAAAAAGAGCCAGTCGATGTCGGCGTTCGTCGCGCAGGTGCGGAGGAAGGCCGGCATCCAGAGCGGCCAGCGGCC
>JAIYAZ010000125.1 GCA_027488755.1 Verrucomicrobiaceae bacterium
CCAGAAGGCGTTGATGGGCTTCTGGTCGGCGAGGCCCTCGAAGTCGAAGAAGGCGTCGCCGAGCACCTTGACGGGGGTCTTGAAGCCCATGGCCGACAGCGCGGCCGAGGAGTTGTTGACCACCATGCCTGAGGAGGCGCGGCACAGCTGGGCCAGGTTGCCGCCGTCGATGAAGTCGACCCGGTCGGCGATGCCGCGCTCGACCGCCAGGACGTGGGTCATGCGGCGCAGGTCCACCAGGCCCGGATCCAGCGGATGGTTCTTGACCACCAGCCGGGCGTCGGCGGGGGCGTGGCGGGCGAACGAGGTCAGGACCTCGGCCAGGAAGGCGGTGTTGTCGGCGTAGTGGGAGTAGCGCAGCAGCTGGGCGTCGCCCTCGCGCTGCAGACAGGCGATGAAGAAGGGCCCGCGCGCGCGGATCACCTCGGCGTCGGCTTCCGAGCGCGAGGCGAAGGTCAGGCCCAGGAAGCGCTTCACATGGCCCGCGAACTGCAGCCACGGGCTCTGGGTGTAGGGATAGACGTAGCGGCGGAACACCAGTCGGCCCAGCGGCTGGACCATGTGATACAGGCTGATGTTGACCACGTGGTGGGGCAGGATGCGCCCCGCCGGCCGGGTCGGCAGGATCTCGGGGATGGGCGGATCATAGGCCTGGGCCCGGCGCGGCAGGCCGGAGGAGGCATTGACCCCGTTCTCCTCCACCGTGATCCAGTCCGGCCGGAAGTAGCCGTTCTCGAGCACCCAGATTCTCAAGGGGTGGGCATGGGCACCCGCGCTAACGCTCGCGACGCGGTCGCTCGCTGCTTGAGCGCGCCTTTGGTCGTTGGCGTCACCTGTGGCCTCGGCATCGGATTCGACGGCGTGCGTGGCGGCCAGGGCCTTGAGCTTGTCGCGCTGGGACAGGACGCCCTGATTGTAGGGGCCGCCTTCGCCGAACACGATCAGGTCGGTCAGGCCCTGGTCCTGGACCAGTCGGGCCAGGCGCTGGGGCCAGCGGCGCACGTCGCCGGTGTAGGGCACGGCCCCGGACCGACGCCACGACGCCGCGTCGCCGGCGTTGAACAGCATGCGCGCCACCGACGCGCCTTCGGCCTGCAACGCATCGGCCAGCGCCCGGCCGAACGGGCCGAAGGGGGCGGTCACGATCAGAAAGCGGCGGCCAAGCAGGCTCTGGCCCGCGACCGCGCGTCCCAGCGGGGCGAACGGGAAGGCCGAGGCAGCAGGCGCAGCCGGCGTGAGCACGGGAGCCGCAGCAGCGGTCTCGCGGGTCAGGCTCTGAAGCTGGCGGACGTCCGTCATAATGGACCGGCTCACGCGAAGTCTGGCAGGCAGGACGGTTGAACGCCACGGCTCGGGTGTCGGTTCGGCGTCCCCCTCCTCTCCCCTGAACGCAGGGGAAGGGCGGTTCCGTCGAAGACCGGACGAGAGAGGCTCGCGAGCGCGGACATGGGGCCTTTGTCGCCGCCTCTCCGCGCCGGATCAACCGACTTGTCCAAAAAAGCGAAACCGCCGGTCTTCAGGGCGAAAACCGGCGGCTCTGCATACGGATCATCGGTGCGACGGAAAGGCTCCGGGAACGGGCCCCGCGGCCATCCATCGCCTTCTGCAACCTCAAGGGCACGGAGCCCGGACCCGCAAGGGATCCAGGCCCCGGCCAAGGGTCTTAGAAGTTGATGCCGATGGTGGCGCGACGGTTCAGCGGCTCACGAACGCCATCGGCGGTCGGGCGGGCCAGCTGGGTTTCACCACGGCCGTCCAGCGAGATCACGCCGCCGTTCACACCCTGGGCGACCAGGGCATCGGCGACCGTGCGCGCACGGCGGTTCGACAGACCCACGTTGTAGGCGGCCGAACCCGAGGTGTCGGCGTGACCGACAACCAGGATGCGCGTCGGGCGGCCCGACTTGGCGTAGTTCGCCGCCTGGGTCACGACCGAGCTGGCTTCCGCCGTCAGGGTCGAGCGATCCCAGTCGAAGTACACCACGAACTCACGCGCCTGCGGAGCCGGCGGAGGCGGCGGCGGGGGCGGAGGAGGCGGCGGCGGCGGGGGCGGCGGAGGCGGCGGGGGCGGAGGAGGCGGCGGCGGCGGGGCGTCAGCGCCGAAGGCGTAACGCAGGCCCAGCGTCACCGTGTGCGACTGGTCGTAGTCGCCTTCCCAGGTGCCCAGGTTGGTCGCAGCCGTCGAGGTGAAGGAGGCGAACTCCGCGTCACCCGTCAGATAGCGGTAGGTCAGATCGATGTTGGTCCGGTCGCCGACGGCGTAGGCCAGACCCGCGATCGCCTGAGCAGCGAACTTCGTCGAGGTGTCGTCCGCGGCAAACGCAACCGTACGGTTGCCCCGCAGCGTGCCCAGGATGTCGGTGTTGACGCGGTTCACGCCCACGCCCAGACCGACGAAGGGACGAACGCCCCAGTACTCACCGCCCAGGTCATAGATGACGTTCGCCATCAGGGTGACCGATTCGATGTCGCCTTCCGGCGAGAAGCACGCACCCGACGCCGGAACCGCGTTGCAAACGCCCGACGGGACGTTGTTGTTCGCACGACGAACCGTGCCAACGTCGCCCGAGCGGTAACCGCCCTCAAGCTCAACGCGCCAGTTCGGGTTGAAGCGATAGCCAAGACGCGCAAACGCCGCCCAGCCATTGTTCACTTCATAATTGAAGTTCACGCCCGTCGTCGAAGACTCCGCGTTGATGTCGTCGATGGTGTGATAACCGGCGTCAACCGCGCCATACCACCCATCCGGCTCAGCCGAAGCAGCACCAGCCGACAGGGCAAGAGCCGCCGCCGCGCTGGAAGCCAGGAACAAGGTCTTGAAACGCATGGGTGTGAGCCCTCCGCAGCCACAATTGATCTTATGGGGCGGTCCCACCGCCTTGCGGGGGTCATAACAGCGTTGCAGCACAAGGTCGATAGCCCCCCGACGTTCCTGTAGCGTCGCTGCACAAGCGTGGCGTTGAAGCTACAGAGGAAATCGGTCGCCGGTAGAATCATCTGAGCCGCAGAGGCTTCAGCCAGGGCGCTTCAGCGTGTTTGTCAGGGGCGCGAACGCGGCTATGCCTTGCCCATGAGCGAACAGGCTGCGGGCTGCGAGATCATCGCCGAGGCGGGGGTCAACCACGACGGGGACGAGGCCGAGGCGCTGCGTCTTGTCGCCGCTGC
>JAIYAZ010000034.1 GCA_027488755.1 Verrucomicrobiaceae bacterium
GGGTTCGAATCCCGTTAGGGTCGCCACTCCGCCTTGTTTTTTTGCGGGTTTGGGGACGTGACGACGCCCATTTTGGACGCGGAATGGGACCGCCGCTTTTTTGCCGGCAGGAGGTTTGTTCCGGGCGGATGGGCCGCGACCTCGACGGCGAACAAGGCAGGCGGCTTGCGGCCGGGGAAATCGTTAGACTTTTGGCTGGAAACGGGAGTAACTCGCAGCTTTTCCCGCTTTTGTGCCAAAGAAATCCGGAAATTTTGCAGCGTGCATCGCGGTCTTTGCGATCGGACGCGGCACGTGCCAGAGTGGGCTTCTCCGTTTTTCGTAGTTCCCCCCGCCCCGATGGTTCCCCCGCCCGAACGCCGGTTCCCAATGATTTTCCGATGCCATCGCCACGCGACGGCGGCGGTCGTGGGGCTTCTTTTTGTGGCCATTCTGCCGCGGGGGAGCGCGCAGACGCCGCAGTTTCCGAATCCGGTGACGATCAATCCGGACCAGACCATCACCTACAACCGGACGCCCAAGGGAGATCGCATCCCCGACTTCTCCACCGTGGGCTACAACTACGGCAACGCTCCGCTGCCCGACGAGCCCGGCGGCTACCAGGTGCCGGTTGCCGTCACGCTGTCGCCGCAATCCGGCGACCAGACCGACCGCATCCAGGCGGCCATTGATTTCATCTCCGCGAAGCCGCTCGTGAACGGCTTCCGCGGCGCCCTCCTGCTCAAGGCGGGCCGCTGGGAGGTTCATTCCATCAACAAGCTCGCCGTGAAGGCTTCGGGCGTGGTGATCCGCGGCGAGGGCGACCATCCGCTCACCGGCACGCGGATTTATGCGGTCGGCACGACCAACGAAAACACCAATGGCGGCACGCTTCCGCGCACGCCGCTGTTTACCTTCAGCGGCGGCTCCATCACGGCGAACACCACCGCGCGGTCCCTCGTCGACGCGGTCTACGTCCCGTCCGGCACCAGCGTCATCCCCATCGCCGGACATCCCTTCACCGTCAACCAGCGCATCCAGGTCCGCTGGCCCGGCAGCGTCGCCTGGCAAAAAGCCAGCTTTTACAACACCACCGCCACCGCCGACGTCGACCCGGCCATCACCTGCAACCGCATCGTCACCGCCGTCACGCCCAACTCGATCACCATCGACGCGCCAATCACCACCCCGCTGGATCCCGCCTACGGCCGCGCCTACGTGGTCCCGGTCACCACCTTCGGAAACATCGTCAACGTCGGCATCTCCAACTGCTACTTCGAGAGCACCTACGCGAGCGACACCGACGAGACCCACGCCGCGAACGCCGTCGTCTTCAGCAACGTCGAGGACGGCTTCATGCACAATTGCACGGCCCGCTACTTCGCCTACTCCATCGCCTCCGTGAGCGTGGGCACGCGCAAGATTACCATCAACCGCTGCCAATACCTCGACGGCATCTCCCGCCTGATCGGCGCCCGCCGCTACAGCTTTCTGCTCTCGGGCGAGCTGGGACTCGTCTCGAACGCCATCTCCCGCTACGGTCGCCACGCGTTCGTCTCCAGTTGGCCCGCGGTGCCCGGCCCCATCGTCTTCGTCGATAGCACCGCCATCGGCAGCTACAACGAATCCGGCGCCCACCTCGATTGGAACAACGGCGGCCTCTGGGACAACGTCACCGACAACAAACTCCAGGTAAAGCTGGAGCGCCCCTCGGCCTCCTGCGTCGCCTGGAACTGCATCCTCAACAGCATCACCTTCGAGAACATGCCGCTCTCGCCGAACTGGTCCCTCGGCACCACTACCGCGAGCGGCGGCGCCGCCACCTGGATCAACTCCGTCTCCAGCGGCGCCTACGCCTACACCTCCCCCTTCCTCGGCAAGGGCGAGCAATGGTCCAACGGCACCCGCATGTCCGTCCGCTCGCTCTACGAAAACCAGCTCAATGCCCGCCTCGCCGCCGCCGGCAACCCCCACCGCTACCAGGCCAGCCCGCCCACCCGCATCAACTACCCCCCCATCTTCCGCACCCCCGCCCAGCTTTTTGCCTCCTCGGGCGCGGCCTGGTCCTACCAGGTGCCCGTCTCCAACCTCGTCCCCGCCACCCGCACCCCGAACTACACCGCCACCGGTCTTCCCGCGGGCGTCACCATCAACGCCACCACCGGCCTCATCTCCGGCACCCTGCCCACGGTCGCCGTGGACACCAATTACTCCCTCACCCTCTCCGCCCGGAACATCGACGGCACCACCACCAAGGCCATGACGCTCACCGTCCGCCCGGTCGGCACCGCCAAAGTCCCGCTCAGCATGGCGGTGGAAGCCGACACCCGCCGCACCCTTACCATCGACGTCCGCGGCCTCGGCGCCACCCCCGTGCCCATGGTCCCCGCCTCCCGCCTGCTCGCCCCGCTCATCGTCAAAAAAGCCTACACCTCCGACTACAACGGCGTCGCCTACACCGCCACCGACGTTCCCGTCGCCGTCCGAGGCGTCCTCCCCATTGAGGGCCTCACCTCGCCGGTCACCGTCACCTACAACGGCTCCGCCACCCTGCCCACCGCCCCGGGCTTTTACGACATCGTCGCCACCCTCGACGACCCCGTCTATTCTGCCTCCGCCACCGGCCGCCTCCTCATCACGAACGCCACCGCCGTCGCCGTCACGCTCGCCAACACCACCGCCCCAACCGCGGCCTCGCCGGTCACCGCCACCTCCACCCAGCCCGCGATCACCCCCGTCATCACCTACGACGGCGCGCCGACATTTCCCACCGCCACCGGCCTCTACACCGCGAAGGCCGTCGTGGCCGACCCCGAGTATTTCGGCTCCCGCGTCGCCCTCTTCGGCGTGGCGCCGCAAATCACCCAGCAACCCGTCTCGCTCACCGTGAACCAGGGCGCCCCGGCGTCCTTCACCGTGGCCGCCACCGGCATCGCCAGCACGTTCCAATGGCGCAAAAACGGCGCGGCCATCCCCGGCGCCACCGCCACCACCTACACCATCGCCACCGCGCAGGGCGCGGACACCGCCACCTACGACGTCGTCGTCACCGACCAGACCGGCATCACCACGTCGACGCCGGTCACCTTGACCGTCATCGTCCCGCCGCAAATCACCCAGCCGCCCGCCTCGATCAACGTCGCGCAGGGCGAGCCCGCCACCTTCAGCGTCACCGCCACCGGCGGCGCGCTGTCCTACCAATGGCGCAAGGCCGGCGCGCCCATCCCCGCCGCCACCGCCGCCAGCTACACCCTGCCCTCGGCCGCAACCACCGACGCCGGCTCCTACGACGTCGTCGTCACCAACTCCCAGGGCAACGCCACCTCCGCCGCCGCGACCCTCACCGTCGTCCAGCCCCCGCAAATCACCCAGCATCCGCTCTCCCAGACCCTCAACCAGGGCGCCGCAACCACCTTCACCGTGACCGCCACCGGCATCGGCAACACCTACCAATGGCGCAAGTCGAACGCGCTCATCCCCGGCGCCACCGCCGCCAGCTACCCGATCCCCTCCGCCCGCGCCGCGGACGCCGGCTCCTACGACGTCATCGTCACCAACCTCGCCGGCAACGCGACCTCCACCGCCGCCACCCTCACCGTCATCGTCCCGCCGCAGATCACCCAGTCCCCGCAGCCCCAGGTCGTCACCGTCGGCGCGTCCGCCAGCTTCACCGTTACCGCCACCGGCGTCTCCACCACCTACCAATGGCGCAAAGGCGGCGCGCCCATCCCCGGCGCCACCGGGACCACCCTCACCATCGCCACCGTGCAAACCACCGACGCCGGCACCTACGACGTCGTCGTCACCAACCCCGCCGGCAACGCCACCTCCGCGCCCGTCGCCCTCACGCCCCTCAACCCCGCCGGCATCCTCAAACTCAACAACACCATCGCGCTCGACCAGGCCGGCAGCTGGACCGGCGGTGTGGTGCCCGGCTCCTTCGATACCGCGACGTGGAACGGCACCTACGCCAGCGGCACGGTCTCCGTCGGCAGCGGACTCGCGGCCGCCCGCCTCCAGCTCCTCGCCCCCTCCGCCGCGATCACCCTCACCGCCGGCACCGGACCGCTCACCCTCGGCGGCGGCGGCATCGACCTCTCCGCCGCCACCCAGAGCCTCACCGTCAACGCCCCCGTTGTCCTTACCGCCGCCCAGGCCTGGCCCGTCGCCAGCGGCCGCACCCTCAACCTCAACGGTCTCATCTCCGACGCCGGCTCCGCCTTCGGCCTCACCTTCTCCGGCGCGGGTTCCACCGTCCTCGCCGCCAACAACACCTACACCGGCCCCACCACGCTCTCCGCCGGCACTCTCCACCTCGGCGCGACCACCGGCACCACCAGCGGTTCGGTCGCCGGCCCCTTCGTCCTCAGCGGCGGCACCCTCCGCTCGAACCGCACCGACGCCCACGCCCCCCTCGGCGGCGCGCTCACCGCCACCGCCGGCACCCTTCAGGTCAACAGCGCCACCGGCACCTTCACCCTCACCGCCGCGAACCTGCCGCCCGGCTCCGCCAACGCCTTCACCACGCTCACCGGCGTCGCCGGTGCCACCTTCTTCGTCGACGGCGCGCCCACCGCCACCCTCGCCTTCGGCGGCAGCGTCGCCGGCATGAACCTCACCGTCAAAAATGGCGCGGTCAACTTCGCCACCAACGGCGGCGCCTTCAACTTCCGCCTCGAGGGCGGCGCCTTCACCTCCACCGCGCTCGACCGCTTCCAGCTCGCCACCGCCAACCAGACCTTCACCGTCACCGGCGGCTCGGCGAACCTCACCGCCAGCTCCCAGTTCGGCTTCCGCCTCGGCGGCTCCAACAGCCCCACCCAGGTCGGCGCCCAAAAGGTCACCGGCCTCCAAACCGGCGGCACCCTCGCCGTCACCAGCTTCAACCTCGGCGGCACCGACACCGACCCCACGAAAAGCCCGGCCTACACCCTCAGCGGCGGCAACCTCACCACCACCGGGAACCTCCAACTCGGCGCGGACTCCGCCGGCAACGGCACCGCCACCTTCACCCTCGGCGGCACGGGCAAACTGCTCGTCGCGGGCACCCTCAGCGGCGCGCAATCCGGCGCCCGCCAGATCTTCGCCATGAACGGCGGCACCCTCGCCGCCGGCACCGTCAACGCCACCAACCTCCGCTCCGCCGACCTCGCCGCCAACGGCACGCTCACCCAGACCGCCGGCACCCTCGCTCCCGGCGACCTCGGCACCCCCGGCCGCACCGCCCTCACCGGCAACTACGCCCTCGGCGCCAACGCCACCCTCGCCCTCGACCTCGGCGGCGCCACCGCCGCCACCACCTTCCAGGGCAACGCCAGCCAGTTCGACACCCTCACCGTCAACGGCACCACCACCCTCGCCGGAAACCTCACCGTCTCCCTCGCCAACGCCTACACCCCCGCCAATTCCGCCAACTTCACCGTTCTCACCTCCACCTTCGCGCTCACCGGCGCCTTCGCCAACGTCGCGTTCGGCTCGCGCCTGCTCGTCGCCGACGGCCAGGGCAGCTTCCTCGTCAGCCAGGCCGGCAACACCGTCACGCTCTCCGCCTACCTCCCCGTCGTCGTCACCCCCTTCGTCACCCCGGGCGCCACTTCGAACGGACTCGATTGGACCGGCTCCATGGCCGTCAGCTACGACCTCGACCGCGCCCTCTCCGCCAACGGCCCCTTCACCCGCATCGCCACCGGCCTCACCACCACGCAGTTCACCGACACGACCATCGTCCCCGGCACCCAATACTACTACCGCCTCACCGGCGCCGACAGCCTCGCGCGCCCGACCACCGTCACCTCCGGCCCGCCGCCGGCCGCGCCCACCGGCCTCGCCGTCACCCCCGGCTTCACCACCAACGCGCTCACCTGGTCCGCCGTCCCCGGCGCCACCGGCTACCGCGTGAAACGCGCCCTCGCCGACGCCGGCCCCTTCACCCCGATCGCCTCGCCCGCCGGCAACGCCACCACCCACACCGACGCAGCCCTGCTCACCGGCACCACGTATTTTTACGTCGTCACCGCGCTCAACGCCTCCGGCGAATCCCTGCCCTCCGCGGTCGCCTCCGGCACGCCCCTCGCCGGCACCGCCACGAAGGCCAACAACACCACCGCCCTCGACGTCGGCTCCAGTTGGTCCACCGGCGTGGCCCCGACCCTCGCCGACACCGCCCTCTGGAACGGCACCTACGCCAACGCCACCGTCTCCGTCGGCACCGGCCTCGCCGTCGCCCAGCTCCGCCTCACCAGCCCCTCGCAGGCCGTGGTCCTCAACGCCGGCACCGGCCCGCTCACCCTCGGCGCGGGCGGATTCGACCTTTCCACCTCCACGCAAAATCTCACCGTCAACGCCCCCGTCGTCCTGAACGACCCGCAAACCTGGACCGTCAACGCCGGCCGCACCCTCACCCTCGCGGGCAACGTCACCGAGGCCGACCCCGAAACCGCGCTCACGAAATCCGGCGCCGGCCTGCTCGTCCTCACCGCCGCCGCCAATTCCTGGACCGGCGCCACCCTCGTCAGCGCCGGCACTCTGCGCATCGACGCCGGCGCCGTCCTCGGCGACCCGCAGAACCTCGGGGCCGGCGACGGCACCCCCTCCAGCCTCAGTGTCTCCGCCGGAGCCACCCTCGCCGGCACCGGCGTGGTGCGCAGCCCCGTCACCCTCAGCGGCCTCCTCGCCCCCGGCCGGAACGGCGTCGGCACCCTCACCGTTCAAAACACCCTCACCCTCACGGCGAACAGCACCACCAGCCTTACCCTCAACCGCACCTCCCCCGCCGCCGGCTCCACCGTCACCGGCGCCACCGCGATCACCTACGGCGGCAACCTCACCGTCACCAACGCCGGCCCCGCCCTCCTCGCCGGCGACCGCTTCGTCCTCTTCGGCTCCACCCTTTACGCCGGCACTTTCGCCGCGCTCACGCTCCCCGCGCTCGACGCCGGCCTCGTCTGGGACACCACCGGCCTGCCCGTCGACGGCAGCATCCTCGTCCGCGCCGCCGGCAGCGCCCCCGCCACCCGCTACTGGGACACCTCCGCCGCCCCCGGCCTCCAGGGCGGCAACGGCACCTGGGACCCCGTCTCCACCGTCAACTGGAACTCCGCCGCCGACGGCAACGGCACGCGCACCACGTTCTGGCACTTCGATTCCATCGCCTTCCAGAGCGGCACCGCCAGCACCGTCACCCTCACCGGCCCCGTCGCCGTCGCCTCCCTCAGCCAATCCGTCAACGGCACCGCCACGACCCTCACCGGCGGCGCGCTCGTCCTCTCCGCCTCCCTCAGCAACGGCGTTCCCTCCGGCAACGCCACCCTCGCCGTCCAGGCCCCCGTCCGCATCAACAACGCCCCCGTCACCCTCACCGCCGCCCAGCCCGTCGTCTTCGGCCAGGGCCTCGGCGGCTCCGGCAACCTCACCAAAACCGGCCCCTCCACCCTCACCGTCAACGGCGACAGCGCCTGGGCGGGAACCCTCACCCTCGACGGCGGCACCACCCGCTTCAACGGCGCCACCCCCGGCCTCGCCGCCCTCACCTTCGGCGCCACCGCCGCCGGCTCCTCGAACGCCACCCTCCAGCTCACGCAGGACGCCGACCTCGCCGCGCTCACCGTCCAGAACCTCGGCGCCAACACCGTCGACGTCGGCGCCAACGCCACGCTCACCGTCACCGGCCCCGTCACCCTCGGCCTCAACGGCAACAGCGCAAACATCACCGCGAACACCACCACCTCCATCGCCTTCACCGGCGGCGGCTCCGCCGCGTTCACCAACCCCGGCGGCAACTTCATCGTCGCCGGCGGCAACAAGGGCGGCATCGTCACCGCCGATTTCTCCGGCCTCTCCAGCCTCAGCATCACCGCCGCCAACGCCTACCTCGGCGTCAACCTCTCCGTCACCAGCGACACCCTCCGCCTCGCGCCGAATACGACGCTCACCGCCGCCAACCTCTACGTCGGCGACGCCAACACCGGCGGCACCTACGCCCTCGTGCTCGGCTCCGGCGACAACGTCCTTTACGTCGACAACCTTTTCGTCGGCCAGCGCCCCGGCGTCAGCAACCGCTCCGACGGCTCCGTCACCTTCCCCGCCGGCTCGGCCAACGCCACCCTCCAGCTCCGCGCTGCCGACGGCACCGGCCGCGCGAACCTCCAGCTCAACGACAACAGCTCCACCACCGGCCGCCTCCTCACCACCACCTTCGACGTCTCCGGCCGCTCCGCCGACCTCCTCCTCAACACCCTCGTCGTCGGCCGCCGCAACGCCTCCAGCAGCCCCGCCCAGGTCACCGCCGACACCTTCCGCTGGGACCGCGGCACCCTCGACGTCCTCCAGCCCGTCGTCCTCTCCCAGGCCCCCGCCGCCGCCCAGAAAATCCACGTCGCCTCCATGACGCTCGGCTCGGGCAACTCCACCGCCGCCGACACCGCGATCTTCCGCGGCGGCATCCTCGTCGCCGAAAACCGCTCCACCGTCACCACCGCCGGTGCCAGCGCCCAGGCCACCCTCACCGTTGCCGGCGGCGCCATCACCAGCGCCGGCCTCACCCTCGGCGACATCGTCACCCTCACGGCGCCCACGTCCGGCACGCGCCAGTCCACCGCCACGCTCAATCTCACCGGCGGCACGCTCACCCTCACCGCCCCCCTCCGCTCCGGCTCCACCGGCGGCCCCGGCACCAAAACCGCCACGCTGAATCTCAACGGCGGTTCCCTCGACCTCGGCGGTTATGCCCTCGGCGGCAACGGCACCACCGCCCTCACCACCCTCAACTTCCTCTCCGGCACCCTCGCCAACGTCGCCTCCATCAACGGCGCCGCCGGCCTCACGAAAACCGGCAACGGCTCCCTCACCCTCGCCGGCAACAACACCTTCTCCGGCCCCATCACCGTCGCAAACGGCACCTTCACCCTCGCCCGCGGCGCCACCGCCACGAC
>JAIYAZ010000157.1 GCA_027488755.1 Verrucomicrobiaceae bacterium
GCGAGATGGGCGAGGGCGCACAGCGCAACCACGAGGGCCGCGAACTTCCCGACCCGGGACAGCAACGGTGGGGCATCGGACGTCATCGAAGCGCGCGAGTCTGCCGAATCGGGCGCGGGAAGTAAACTCTGGCCCGGCCCGCCGCCTTCACGCTAAAACCAGCCTTCCGGGTTGCCGGCCGCGCCATGAAGTTGATCATCCAGATTCCCTGCTACAACGAAGAGGAGACGCTTGGCGTGGCCCTCCGCGAGCTGCCGCGCACGTTGCCCGGGGTGGACGTCGTCGAGTGGCTCGTCATCAACGACGGGAGCGCGGACCGCACCGCGGCGGTCGCGCGGGAGCTAAGCGTGGATCACGTGATCGACCGGCCGCACCTCGGGCTGGCCCGCACGTTCATGGCCGGCATCGACGCCTGCCTGGCCCTGGGCGCGGACATCATCGTCAACACCGACGCGGACAATCAGTATAACGCCGCGGACATTCCCAAGCTCATCGAGCCCATCCTTCGTGGTGAGGCCGACATGGTCATCGGCGAGCGGCCGATCCGGGAGATCGCGCATTTTTCGCCGGTGAAAAAGCTGCTCCAGAAATTCGGCAGCTGGGTCGTGCGCAAGGCGAGTCAGACGACCATCGCCGACGCACCGAGCGGGTTTCGCGCGATCAGTCGCGAGGCCGCGTTGCAGATGAACGTCTTCAACGAATACACCTACACGCTGGAAACGATCATCCAGGGCGGGCAGCGCAACCTGCGCATGGCCTCGGTGCCCGTGCGCACGAACGAGTTCCTGCGCCCGTCGCGCCTTTTCAAGAGCATTCCGGCTTACGTCCAGCGCTCGATTCTCACGATCGGCCGCATCTTCATTGTCTACAAGCCGCTGCGGTTCTTCACGCTGGTGGGCGCGGTGCCCTTCACCCTCGGCGTCGCGCTCATGGGGCGCTGGGTGTGGCTTTGGCTCGTGGTGGATTCCGGCCGCACGCATTTGCCGAGCCTGATTGTGGCGGCCGTTTGCGTGCTCGTGGGCGTGCAGATTTGGGCGCTGGGATTGATCGCCGACCTCATCGCGGTGAACCGTCGCCTGCTGGAGGACATCCAGCTGCGCCTGCGGCGGCGCGACTCCAAACCCGACTAGCCCTTTTGCCCATGCGTGATTTGTTTGCCCAGGAGGCTCTGCGGTGGATTCCGAAAATCCTCACCCTGCAGGACCGCAACCGCCACAGCCCCACCTACGGCTGCTTCGACCGAAACTACTGGCAATACAAGATCATCGATTTCCCGAGCGGCATGTCGCAGGAGTTTGTGCTCCCGCTCGCGCTCGCGTGGGAGACCGACCTGCCGGGCAATCCGTTCCACCGCCAGGCCGCGATTCGCGAGTGGGCGGAGGCCGGCATGGTCTTTGCGGCCCGCAGCGCGCACGCGGACGCCTCGTGCGACGATTATTTTCCCTACGAGAAGGCGGGCGGGGCCGCGGCGTTTTCGCTGCTAGCCTGCACGGAAGCCTACCGGATTCTCGGCCTGCAAAACTACGAGGTGCTCCAGTTCTTCGAGCGCCGCGCCGACTGGCTCGCCCACCACAACGAGAGCGGCCGGCTCACGAATCACCAGGCGCTCATCGTGGTCTGCCTCGACCGCGTGGGCGAACTTCTCGGCAAGACCAAGTGGGAGAAGGCCCGCGCCGAGCGGCTCGCCCGCGTGCTCACGTGGCAGAATGCCGAGGGCTGGTTTCAGGAATACGAGGGCTGCGACCCCGGCTACCACACGCTCACCGTCTCGCTGCTCGCGCAGGTTTACGAAAAAACGCCTTCGCCGGAGTTGCGCGACGCGCTCAGCCGCGCCGTTGCGTTGGCGGCGGAATTCGTCCATCCCGATGGTTCCTTCGGCGGCGAATACGCAAGCCGCAACACCTACAACTTTTTCCCCCACGGCTTCGAGGTCTTCGGCCGCCACGAACCCGCCGCGCTCGCGGTGAACGACCTCTTTCTCGCCGGCCTCGCCGCGGGCCGCAACGCCTGCTACGCGGACGACCACATCGTCGGCCACCACGTCTGGAACTACCTGCTCGCGTGGCGCGACTTTGCTTCGGCCCGCCCCAAGCCCGCGCCCCGCGCCGAGGGCCGCACGCACTTCCCGAACGCCGGCCTGCTCATTGACCGGCGGGGTTCGGCCGAGCTTTACGTCGCGCTCAACAAGGGCGGCACGTTCAAGTTCTTCCGCGACGGAGCGCTCGTTGCCTCCGACACGCAGGTTTCGCTCGTCGTCGAAGCCGGCAAGTCGCGCAACGCCGTGGCCCATCTCGTCGGCGACTACCCGAACGAGGTCGAGGGCGGCCGGATCGTCGTGCGCGGTGACATGGGCTGGGCGAAGCAGAAAAAGATGACGCCGTTCAACCTCATCGTCCTGCGTCTGATCATGCTGGGCGGCGGCAAGTTCTTCCCGAACCTCGTGCGCAAGCTGCTCCAGCGCCTTCTCATCACCGGGAAAAAGCCCGCGCCCTTTCGGTTTGAGCGCGAGTTTGTCTGGAACGGCGACCGGCTCACCGTGCGCGATCGCGTGGAGGCCGGTGCCGGTTGGGACGCGGTGAAGCGCGCGGGCATTGGGTGCGACCAGACGTCCATCTACGTCGTGATGAGCCGCACCTTCCAGGCCGGGCAGATGCTGCCGTGGATCGACCTCACCGAGACCGTGCGCAAGCTGCCCGCCGGCGAGCCGCTTGTCCACGAGCGCGTGCTCTGAGGGCTGCCGGCATGAAGCGCGCGATTTCCCTCGTCGTCAGTCTCGGCATCCTCGCGGTGCTGTATTGGAAGATCGACTTTGCGCGGGCGATTCCCGTCTTTGCGAATGCGTCGATTCCCTGGCTCGCGGCGAGCCTGCTGATGGTTGTGCCGCTCACGCTGCTCACGGCCGGGCGACTCTGCCAGCTCATGCCCCGGCAGCATCCGTTGGGGTTCCTCGAGGCGAACCGCCTCATTCTGCTCGCGAGCGTGCTGAACCTCGTGCTGCCGTCGAAGATGGGCGACATGGCGAAGTCGGTGTTCATGGCCGACCGCGGCCACCTGCGCGGCTCGCTGGCGCTCGCGCTCGTCGTGTTTGAAAAGGCCTGCGACATGCTTTCGCTGCTCGTCTGGTGCGTGTTCGGTCTGCTGCTCTACCCGCAGAAGGACGCGGTGTTCTGGGCGCTCACGGCGGCGGTGGGCGCTGGATTTCTCGCGCTCGCGCTGCTGCTCGGTTCGACGCATTTCGCGAATCTTTGTTTCGGCCTCGGCGAGCGGTTTGCGCCCGGGAAGATGGGCGGGAAGTTCGCGACGATGCGGGCGTCGTGGACGGAGATGCACGGCTATTTCTGGGAGGATAAGGCGCGGCTCGCGCGGATTGCGGGGAACTCGCTGTTTATCTGGTTCCTGCACCTCGTGCAGATCTGGATGTTCACGCTCGCGCTGAAAACCACCGTGCCCTTCCTCGCGAGCCTCGCGCTGTCGCCGCTGGCGATTCTGGCCGGTCTGATGCCGCTCACCTTTGCCGGCGTGGGCACGCGCGACGCCGCGCTGGTGTATCTTTACGATCCCTACATGGCCGCCCCGGCGGCGGCCGCGCTCGGGCTGCTTTGCACGCTGCGCTACGTGCTGCCGGCGTTGCTGGGGCTGCCGTTTCTCGGGCCGGCGGTGGCGGAGATGGGCGGGCTACAGCGCCTGCGGCGCGGGAAGACCGGCGGTTAGGCGAAGACCGGGAGCGGTTTGCGGAGGGGCTGGCGGATGGTGAGCTGGTCGATGAGGCGTTCCCAGGCGTCCTGGCCGCGGAGGATTTCGATTTCCACGCGGAGGTAATAGAGCGGGACTTCGGGGTCGAGGATGCGGGGGATGCGGACGGCGTCCTTTTCCGTCGTCAGGATGGCGTCGACGTTGCGGCGGGCGCAGCGGCTGATGAAACCTTCGACCTCCTTGTCGGTGTAGCGGTGGTGGTCGGTGTAGGTTTTGGCCAGTTCGATGCGGGCGCCGAGGCCGCGCAGGGCGCCCTCGAAGCTTTCAGGGGCGGCGATGCCGCAGAGGGAGCCGATGCGTTTGCCGGCGAGGAATTCGAGCGGCTTCACCTCGCCGGTGAGGAGGTTGCGGAGGTGGCGGGCGCGGTGCGTGGTCTCGATGATGTCGGCCGTGCGGTTGAATTTCCGGATGCGGGCGATGAGGTCGGAGTTGTCCGCGCCGGTGCATTTGGTGAGGAGGATGTGCGTGGCGCGGCGGAGGTTTTCGGGGGGTTCGCGGAGGGTGCCGCGGGGGAGCATGTGCTCGTTGCCGAAGGGGGCCTGGCGGTCGATGAGGGCGATCTCGATGCGGTGTTCGAGGCGGATGTATTGGTAGCCGTCGTCGAGGAGGAGGACGTCCGCGCCGAAATGTTCAAGGGCGTAGAGGCCGCTTTTCACGCGGTCGCGGTCGACGAGCACGACGACGCCGCGGAGGTTGTTCGCGAGCATGAACGGCTCGTCGCCGGCGGTGCGGGAGTCGAGCAGGAGCGCCTGGCCGTCGCTCACGATGCGCGGGGTGAAGCTCCGTTTTTTGCCGGTGAGTTTTTCCCAGACGCGGACGGGCAGCGGCTTGGGCACGCTTTTGTAACCGCGGGAGAGGATGGCGACCTTGCGTCCGCCGGCGGTGAGTTCCCGGGCGAGGAGTTCGACGACGGGCGTTTTGCCGGTGCCGCCGACGGTGATGTTGCCGACGCTGACGACGGGCGCGCCGAGGGCGTGTTCGCGGTAGATGCGGCGGCGGTAGAGCGCGAGGCGGGCGGAAACGATGGCGCGGTAGACGTGGGAGAGGCCCTGGAGGATCCAGCGCAGGATTTCCGCGCGCTTGCCGTAGCGGCGCTCGAGGATGACGTCGATGGCGAACGTCTCGATGCCTTCGAGCCAGCGGCGCATGGTCAGGCGGGGCGCAGGCGGGTGACGACGCCGCGGTTGTCGGGGGCGGCGATCACCGTGCGGGCCGAGCGGTCGGGGCAGGCGCGGCGCAGGGCGGCGGCGACGCGGTCGGGGTTGGCGAGGGTGAGGCAGGCCACGGTCGAACCGGAGCCGCTGAGCCAGCCGCCGATGGCCCCGGCCTTCACGCCGGCGGCGATCATTTGATCGAGGCCGGGGATGAGGGGGGCGCGGTAGGGTTGGTGGAGGCGGTCGTCGAAGCAGCCGGCGAGGGCGGGGTAGTCGCGCGCGGCGAAGGCGGCGGCGACGGCGGCGGCGTTGGCGGCGCTGCGAACGGCGTCCGCGAAGGGGATGGTTTTCGGGAGCACGCGGCGGGCGTCGGCGGTGCGGACCTCGTAGTCGGGGATAAGGAGGACGAAGCGGAGGGAGGGGGCGAGGCGGTAGCGCTGGTAGGAGAAGTCGGGGCGCGCGACGGTGAAGCCGCCGAAGGCGGCGGGGGCGGCGTTGTCGGGGTGGCCTTCGAGCTCCGCGCAGAGGCGGTAGAGGCGGTCGGCGTCGAGGGGCGAGCCGGCGAGGGCGTTGAGGCCGTGGAGGAGGCCGAGGCGGACGGTGACGCTGCTGCCGAGGCCGCGGGATTGGGGCACGTCGCCGGTGATGGTCCAGGTGAAGCCGAAGGGTTTTTTGCGCCCGGCGCGGAAGAAGGCGTCCGCGGCGGCGGCGGGCATGGGGTCGAGCGGCGGCGCGGGGCGGGCGGCGCGGACGGTGACGGTGTTCGCGAGGTTGAGGGCGAGGCCGAGGGCGTCGAAGCCGGGGCCGACGTTGGCCGAGGTGGCGGGGACGCGCGCGGAAGCGATCATCGGCGAAAAGGAGCGGGCGAAAAACTGGCGGTGAGGGGGGGATTCGAACCCCCGGTAGCCTTTTGGACTACGGCGCTTTAGCAAAGCGCTGCTTTCGACCACTCAGCCACCTCACCTTGGGTGAGGAGGAAATAAAGCGGGAACGGGGCGTTGGGTCAAACAACGAATGCGTCTGGCGCGGGGGAAACGCCGAACGCGAAAATCGTGGTGGACGCGTAAACCTCGCCGGGCCGCAGGACGGTGGTGGGGAAGTGGGGCTGGTTCGGGCTGTCGGGGAAATGCTGGGTCTCGAGGCAGAAGGCGCTGCGGGCCGGGTAGAGGTGGCCGCTTTTGCCGTTTTCGCCGCGCAGGAAGTTGCCGCTGTAAAACTGCACGCCGGGTTCGGTGCTGTGGACGGTGAGGGTGCGGCCACTCGTCGGCTCAAGAACGGCGGCGACCTCGCGGAGTCCCTCGCCATCGACAACGAAATTGTGGTCGTAGCCGCCGGCGAGGGTGAGGGCGGGGAAGTCTTCACCGATGCGTGCGCCGATGCGGGTGGGGCGACACAGGTCGAGCGGGGTGCCCTCGACGGGGGCGATCTCGCCGGTGGGCACGAGCGCAGCGTGGATGGGGGTGTAGTGCGAGGCGTTCAGCCGGATGATGTGGTCGAGAATGGAGTCGCCGCCTTCCCCGGCGAGATTGAAATAGGCGTGATTCGTGAGGTTGTGGATGGTGGGGGCGTCGGTTTCGACGCGGTAGTCGAGGCGGAGCTGGTTTGCGTCGTTGAGGGTGTAGGTGACGTCGGCGGTGAGGGTGCCGGGGAAGCCATTTTCGCCGTCGGGACTGACGAGGCGAAAGCGCACGCCGTCCTCGACCGGAGTGGCGGTCCAAGGTTTCCAGTGGAACGCCCCGTCGCCGCCGCCGCCGTGCAGCGCATTGATGCCGCCGTCGTTCGTGGGGATGGCGTAGGTGCGGCCGTCGAGGGAAAACCGGCCCTGGAAGATGCGGTTTCCGAACCGCCCGACGATTGCGCCGTGGTGGGCGCGCCCCGTCTCCCATTCGGCGAGGGTGTCATAGCCGAGGACGACGTCGGCGAAATGGCCGGCGCGATCGGGCACGCGGAGCGCGGCGATGGCGGCGCCGAGGCTGATGAGCTCGACTTCGATGCCGTGGGCGTTGCGGAGGAGGTAGCGGTCGATGGCGGCGCCTTTGGTGGTGTGGCCGTAGGGAAGGGGAGCGAGGATCATGGTTTGTGGGCGGAGGGGGCGGAGGGTTCGGATTTCACCCAGAGCGTGCGCTGGGGGAAGGGAATTTCGATGCCGGCCTGGGCGAGGGCGGTTTTGATGCGGCCGCGGAGTTCGCGGCCGGCGGGCCATTGCATGCCGGGCAGGACTTTCATCCACGCGCGGATTTGCACGGAGCTCTCGGCGAGGTTTTGGACGCCGAGGACTTCGGGCGGCTCGAGGACGAAGTCGGGGTGCTCGGCGGCGTAGCGGTCGAGCTGTTCCTTGATGACGGCGGTGGTTTGCGCGATGTCGGCGTCGTAGGCGACGTCGATGTCGAGGACGAGGCGGGACCAGTCGCGGGTGAGGACGGTGACGCGGTCGATCTGGCCGTTGGGGATGATGTGGACGCTGCCGTCGGCGTCGCGGAGGACGACGGTGCGGAGGTTGAGCTCTTCGACCGCGCCGGATTGCTGGCCAATGCGGACGACGTCGCCGACGGAAAATTGCTGCTCGAGGATGATGAAGCAGCCGGCAAGGACGTCCTTCACGAGGCTTTGCGCGCCGAAGCCGATGGCGACGCCGGCGACGCCGGCGCTGGCGAGGAGCGGGGCGACGTTGAAGTTGAGGAGCTGGAAGATCATGAGCGTCGCGGTGACGAGCAGGGCGATGGTCAGCACGGCGTCGAAGAGGTTTGCGAGCGTGGTCTGGCGCTTGGCGAGCATGAGGTCCTGCAGGGCGTCCTGCCCGCGGGGGCGCACGGCGAGGGCGACGGTGCGGCGGACGAAGGCGCGGCCGACCTTGAGCGCGATGGCGAGCAGGACGAGGACGAGGACGATGCGGAGGCCGTCGTCCATGAGCCAGTCGAGCATCTCGTCGAGGCGCTTGAGCCACCATTCGTGGGTGAAGGGCGTGAGGATCGGGGCGGTCCGCGCGGCGGACTGGGCCATCATCAGCAGCAGCATGGCGGGAAGTGTGTCGTGGCTGCGTTGCGGGGGCAAGCGGGCGGTGCTAGGGTCGCGGGCATGAAGTTCTGGCTGTGCGTGGCGCTGGCGGTGGGGTTTTTCGGGCCGGCTCCGCTGCGGGCGCAGGCTCCCTCGGCCACGCCGCCGCCGGTGACGGTGCGGCTGGTGGCGGATCGGGACGCGGTGGTGCCCGGGCAGTCGCTGCGGGTGGCGACGGTGCTGCGGATGGAGCCGGGCTGGCACACGTATTGGGAATTCGCGGGGGATGCGGGCATGCCGACGCGGGTGACGTGGGCGTTGCCGCCGGGGTTTGCCGCGGGGCCGCTACGCTGGCCGCTGCCGAAGGCGACGGTGGAGCCGGGGGATTTGCTGGTTTACGCCTACTCGGGCGAGATCGCGCTGCTGCAGACGATCACGGTGCCGGCGGAGGTGGCGGGGCCGGAGGTGACGCTGCGGGCAAAGGTTTCGTGGCTGATGTGCGAGAAGATCTGCGTGCCGGGCCGGGCGGAGGTGACGCTGACGCTGCCGGTGCGGGCGGCGGGCGCGCCGGCGAACGAGGCGTTGTTTGCGGCGGCGGAGGCGCGGATTCCCGCGGGGGGGGCGCCGCCGTTTGCGGTGCGCTGGGAGCGGGTGGGGGAGGCGTGGGCGATTGCGCCGGCGGTCGAAGGCGTGACGTTTTTTCCGCGGCCGGAGGCGGGCGCGGAGGTGGGGCGTCCGCGCACCGAGGGCGGGCGGATCGTGGTGCCGGCGGCGGGGCCGCTGCGCGGGGTGCTGGCGACGGCGGATGGCCGGGCGTGGTGGGTGGAGTCGCCGGCGGTGGGGACGAAACCGGAGCCGGCGGCGGTCGCGGCGCAACGGCCGGCGGGGGCGGGGACGACGTTGTGGGCGGCGTTGCTGGGGGGGCTGCTGGGCGGGTTGATTTTGAATTTGATGCCGTGCGTGCTGCCGGTGATTTCGCTGAAGGTGTTTGGGTTTGTGCGGCAGGCGGGGGAGAGCCGGCGGCGGATCGCGCTGCACGGGGTGGCGTTTGCGGCGGGGGTTTACGCGTGGTTTCTCGGGCTGGCGGGGGTGATCGTGGCGGCGCGGGCGGCGGGGTTCGAGATGACGTGGGCGGCGCAGTTTCAGAATCCGTATTTCAATCTCGGGGTGGCGGTGGTGGTGCTGGCGTTTGCGCTGAATTTGTTTGGGGTGTTTGAGGTGGCGCTGCCGGGGCGGGCGTCGACGGCGCTGGGGGCGGCGGGTTCGCGGGACGGGCTGGGGGGTTCGTTTTTCCAGGGGGTGTTTGCGACGCTGCTGGCGACGCCGTGCACGGGGCCGTTCCTGGGGTCGTCGCTGGCGTTTGCGTTTGCGCAGCCGGCGGGGGTGACGCTGCTGTTGTTTGCGAGCATTGCGACGGGGATGGCGCTGCCGTATCTGGCACTGGCGGTGCGGCCGGGGTGGGTGCGGTTTCTGCCGCGGCCGGGGGCGTGGATGGAGCGGGTGAAGCAGTTCATGGGCTTTCCGTTGCTGGCGGCGTTGATCTGGCTGCTGTTCATCATCGGCGGGCAGCGGGGCGCGGAGGGGGTGACGTGGGCGCTGGCGTTTTTGCTGATCGTGGCGGTGGTGCTGTGGATTTATGGGGCGGTGGCGGGGCCGGCGGTGTCGGCGCGGGCACGGGGGCTGGGGCTGCTGGCGGCGGGGGCGTTGCTGGCGGGGGGCGGGTGGTTGTTTGTGGGGCAGTTGTTTGCGGCGACGGCTCCGGCGGGGGCGGCGCGGGCGACGGCGCTGGACGGGATCGCGTGGCAGCCGTATTCACGGGCGGCGGTGGAGCGGTGGCTGGCGGAGGGCAAGCCGGTGTTTATTGATTTCACGGCGGACTGGTGCCTGACGTGCAAATACAACGAGCGGGTGGCGATCAACCGGCCGGCGGTGCGGACGAAGATCGCGGAGCTGGGAATCGTGCCGGTGCGGGCGGATTGGACGAATGCGAATCCGGAGATCACGGCGGCGTTGAAGGCGCTGAATCGCGTGGGGGTGCCGGTTTACGTGGTGTATCCCGCGGGGCGGCCGGAGGAGCCGATCGTGCTGCCGGAGTTGCTGACGGAGGCGATCGTGCTGGAGGCGCTGGGGCGGGCGCGTTGAGGGGGTTGCGCGGCGCGCGTGGGATCGAGCCTTGCGCTGGGCGGGGTTTTCCGGCAATTCGGCAGGCATCCCTTATGCCGAAGCCGCGTATCCGCCTCGATGAACTCGATCAGAACACGCCGATTGATGAATCCGAATACAAGGAGCGGCTGAAGAAGTATCAGCTGCGGCTGCTGCGGCATCAGTTTGAGCTGAAGGAGCGGAAGCGTTCGCTGATTCTCGTGGTGGAGGGGCCGGATGCGGCGGGCAAGGGCGGGGCGATCAAGCGGATCGTGGAGCGGTTGGATCCGCGGTTGATGCGGGTGTATTCGATCGTGAAGCCGACGCCGGAGGAGTATGCGCACCATTACATGTGGCGGTTCTGGACGAAGCTGCCGCCTTACGGGGAGTCGGCGGTGTTTGACCGTTCGTGGTATGGGCGGGTGCTGGTGGAGCGGGTGGAGTCGTTTGCGACGGAGGCGGAGTGGAAGCGGGCGTTCCGCGAGATCGAGGAGTTTGAGCGGCAGTTGACGGACGACGGGGCGATCCTGGCGAAGCTGTGGCTGCACGTGACGAAGGATGAGCAGCTCAACCGCTTCAAGCGGCGGGAGGCGGATCCCTACAAGCACTGGAAGATCAGCGACGAGGACTGGCGCAACCGCAAGAAGTGGGACGAGCACGTGGCCGCGGCGGAGGAGATGATCGAGCGGACGAGTTTTGACTTTGCGCCGTGGACGGTGATTCCGGCGAATTTCAAGTGGTCGGCTCGCGTGCAGGCGGTGAAGACGGTGCTGGACGCGGTGGAGCGGGCGCTGGGCTAGCGGCGGGGCGGCGGCCCCGTGTGGCGGAAATGTGACGCGCGCGCGCTTTCCGGGTAGGAATCAAAAATGCTTCTTCGCGGGGTTTCCCGGCGGTGGGGTCGGGGCGGAATGCGGCGGAGGATTTGGTGGCAGCGAACGGCAAACGCGGAAGCATCGCGCGGATCAGCGACGTTTTGGTAACGGACGCGTCCCTTGTCGTGTCGTTGGAGGATGGGCGGTTGCTGGCCGTGCCGCTGGAGTGGTTTCCGCGCCTACGGGCCGCGGCGGAGGACGAGCGGCAGGGCTGGACGCTGATTGGTCCCGGCATGGGGATTCGGTGGGAGGCGCTGGATCAGGATGTTTCCCTCAAGGCGTTGCTGCACGCGGGGTTTTGAGGGCGGCGGGAGGGAGACCACGGATGGCACGGATGCCACGGATGGGAATTTGACCGCCGGGGGGGCGAAGAGCGTCGGGGGGATGACTTGGAGTGCACCATCCAAGTCTGACGGGGAGGGATAGTGCCTCGATGCTAGGCTTTTGGAGCTTGTTGGGCGTAGTCCACTGAGTTCTGCTCGAACTGCCTTTGGGAGAGGAGAGGTAACCAAGCACAAAGAAGAGTTTTCGTGCAATCGGTCGGCGGGGCGGGTAGGACGAGTCGGGGGATTTTTTACCGATGCTACCGACTTTGCCGCAGGAGGATTCCGAGGGTTTTCGTTCGAGCCGCTGGCGGGTTTTGCTGGTGGACGATCAGGTGGCGGTGCGGGAGATGGTCGCGATGGTGCTGGATCGCGAGGGCCGGTTCGCGGTGGTGGCGGAGACGGCTTCGGGCATGAACGCGCTGCCGCTTTACGAGCGGCACCGGCCGGATTTGGTGATCGTGGGTTTGTCGCTGAAGGAGATGAACGGGCCGGAGTTGATCAAGGAGTTGCGGAAGCTGGAGCCGACGCCCCGCATTCTGGTGTTTTCGGGTTCGAAGAATCTGGAACTGCTGTGGGCGGGAATTGAGGCGCGTCCGCATGGGTTTGTGCACAAGACGGAGAGCCTGGAGACGTTTCGGCAGGCTTGCGGCGCGATCGTGCAGGGGATCAGTTTCATGAGTCCGTTTGCGACGCGGTTGGTGGACGAGATCCAGCACCAAGCGCGGCCGGAGAGCGTGCTGACGCCGAAGCAGCGGACGGTGCTGCAGATGGTGGCGGAGGGGAAGAGCACGAAGGAGGTCGCGCAGCGGCTGGCGCTATCCCCGAAGACGGTGGAGCATTACCGCAACCAGATCATGCAGCGGCTGGGGGTGCGGGACGTGGCTTCGCTCACGCGCTACGCGGTGAAGGCGGGGCTGGTGGACTGAGCGGCCACGGATGGGCACGGATGCCCACGGATTTTCAGCGGAGGTCGGGCGGCGTGGGGGCCGGGGGCGGGGGCACGGGGGTTTTGCTGCGGACGCGGGGCACGGCCTGGAGGGCTTCGTCGTTCGGCAGGGCTTCCTGGGCGACTTCGAGGAGGGCTTCGCGCATGGGCTGGGCGAGGTGGAAGAGCTCGGTGGGTTTCTCCGCGTCGTGCGGGGCGAGGGCGACGCGGTCGCAGGAGAAGCAGACGAGGAGGTCGATGGCGGTGTCACCGGAGCCGAAGCGGTAGAGGACGCCGGGGCGCATTTTTTCCTCGTTCTTCTCGCCGGAGAAGGCGTCCGGCGCGCGGAGGGCGGCTTGCAGGCGGGCGATCTGCGCGGGGGTGAGGGGGACGGGTTCGCCGATGACTTCGTAGCCGCCGCTGAAGAGGAGGCCGGCGAGTTGCTGGCCGACGGGGGTGGGCTCAAGCATGGTGCGGCGGACGCTTTCGGGGGCGCGGTCGCCGAGGAGGGCGGTGACGGCGTTTTGCGCGGGGGCGAGGCAGGGCAGGGCGAGGAGGAGGGCGAGCGCGACGCGGAGGGCGGGGAGTTGCATGGGTGGGCGGTTAGCGGGAGAGCTCGAGCATGCGGCGGATGGGGCGCTCGGCGCGGGCGCGCAGGTCCTCGGGGAGGAGGATTTCGGGCGAGAGGTCGCGGAGGCAGGCGTGGAGTTTTTCGAGGGTGTTCATCTTCATGTAGCGGCAGTCGGCGCAGGCGCAGGCGTCGGTGGGGCCGGGGATGAAGGTTTTGTGGGGGAGTTCGCGGCGGAGGCGGTGGAGCATGCCGCTCTCGGTGACGATGATGAAGCTGCCGGCGGCGCTGTCGCGGCAGTAGGAGATCATTTTCTCGGTGGAGCAGACTTCGTCGGCGAGAATGCGGACGGCGTAGGTGCACTCGGGGTGGGCGACGACTTTGGCGTCGGGGTGTTCGGCGCGGATGCGGGCGATGCTGTCGCGGGTGAATTCGACGTGGACGTAGCAGTTGCCCCGCCAGAGGTCCATTTTGCGGCCGGTTTGCTCGGTGACCCAGGCGCCGAGGTTCTGGTCGGGCACAAAGAGGATGTTACGGTCGGCGGGGGCGGCCTGGACGATTTTGGTGGCGTTGCCGCTGGTGACGATGACGTCGCTGAGGGCCTTCACGCCGGCGGAGCAGTTGATGTAGGCGATGACGTAGTAGTTTTTGTCCGTGTGCGCGCGGAGGTAGGCGTCGAGCTGGTCGGCGGGGCAGGAGTCGGAGAGGGAGCAGCCGGCGTCGAGGTCGGGGATGACGACGGTTTTCGTGGGGTTCACGATTTTCGCGGTTTCGCCCATGAAGTGGACGCCGCAGAAGGCGATGACGTCGGCGTTGGTTTCGGCGGCGTGGTAGCTGAGGCCGAGGGAGTCGCCTACGTAGTCGGCGAGTTCCTGGATCTCGCGGCTCTGGTAGTTGTGGGCGAGGATGACGGCGTTGCGGGCGCGTTTGAGGGCGAGGATTTCCTCGACGAGGTCGGTGGTGGTGGCGACGGCGGACATGGGCGGTGCGAAGAGCAAACTAAACGGGACGGACGGGATTTACAGGATTAACGGGATTTGGGGAACCGCGGAGAGGGGCGCGAGGGCGGCGGGGCGCGGAATTGATTGGTTGCGACCTCCGCGATGTGGGCGACGTATGGAAGGTATATGGACGATGCATCGAAGGATCGGGTGATCGACGGGGTGATGACGCATTGGCGCGAGCACGGGCGCGGGCCGGAGTCGGTTTTTCGGCTTTGCCGGGATCATGGGCTGGAGGAACGGGATTTTTACGCGGCGTTTTCCTCGCTGGACGCGGTGGAGTCCGCCTTCTGGGAGCGGATGCTGGACCGGGTGATTGGTGCGGTGGAGGCGGGGCCGGAGTGGGCGGATTTTTCCGCGCGGCAGCGGCTGCTGGCGTTTCTTTACGCGTTTTTTGAGGCGGCGCTGGGCGAGCGGTCGCTGATTCTGCTGCGGCTGGCTCCGCTGCGGCTGACGGACCGACCGGCGTTTTTGCGGGGTTTTGAGCGGCGGTTCGAGGCGTTTGCGGATCAGTTGATCGCGCATGGGCGGAGCACGGGGGAGATCGCCGAGCGCGGGCGGCTGGCGCGGGCGTATCCGCGGGCGTTGTATGCGCATCTGCGGGCGTGCGTGGAGTTTTACGCGAAGGACGAGAGCGAGGGCTTTGAGCGGACGGATGCGTTCATTGAGAAGACGGTGGCGCTGGCGTTTGACGTGGCGGGGACGCAGGCGATCGACTCGGCGTTTGATCTGGCGCGGTTTCTGGTGCCGAGGCGGTAGGGCTCCCGCGAAGGCGCGAAGGACGCGAAGGGAGTTTCCCTTGTCCTCGCGGCTTCGCGGCTTTGCGGGATATTTTTTATGAGTTCCGAACAGGATTCCATTACGAGCAGTCGGCTGGGGCGGGTGGCCGCGCTGGCGGGCACGGGCGCAAAGGTCGGGGTGAACTACCTCAAGCACTACGGGCGGCAGGCGCTCGGGGCGGATGGCGCGGCCTCGAAGGAGGCGCTGCACGAGGCGAATGCGACGGAGGTTTACCGGACGTTCAGCGAGCTGAAGGGCGGGCCGTTGAAGGTCGCGCAGATGCTGAGCATCGACCAGAATCTGCTGCCGGCGGCGTATGCGGAGCAGTTTTCCGCGGCGCAGTATTCGGCGCCGCCGCTGTCGTATCCGCTGGTGGCGCGGACGTTCCGGCGGGAGTTCGGTCAGGAGCCGACGGAGGTGTTTGCGGAGTTTGGCCAGAAGGCGGCGCACGGGGCGTCCATCGGCCAGGTGCACCGGGCGCGGCGGGACGGGCATGATTACGCGGTGAAGGTGCAGTATCCCGGCGTGGCGGACAGCCTGAAGAGCGATCTGCGGGTGGTGAAACCGATTGCGGTGCGGATGCTCGGGGTGCGGGAGACGGACGTGGAGGACTATTTCCGCGAGGTGGAGGAGCGGCTGCTGGAGGAGACGGATTACCGGCTGGAGCTCGAGCGGTCGCTGGCGTTGTCGGCCGCGTCGGCCCATGTGCCGGGCGTGCGCTTCCCGCGTTACTACCCGGAGTGGTCGTCGCGGCGGGTGCTGACGATGGACTGGATCGACGGGCAGACGCTGGACAAATTTGCTGACGGCGCGGCGGGGCAGGACGAGCGGGATCGCGTGGGGCAGGCGCTTTGGGACTTTTACGATCACCAGGTGCACGCGCTGCGGCAGTTTCACGCGGATCCGCATCCGGGGAACTTCCTGGTGCGCGAGGGGGAACTTTGGGTGATCGACTTCGGCTGCACGAAGCAGCTGGAGGAGGAGTTTTACCGGCGGCAGTTCGCGTTTCTGGATCCGGGTTTGCTCGACGCGCCGGCGCGGTTGGAGGCGGCGCTGGAGGCGATGGGCATCCTGCTGGCGACGGACTCGCCGGGCGATCGCCGGCAGCTGCGGGAGTTGTGCGCGCGGTCGCTGGAACTGCTGGCGCGGCCGTTTCGCGGAGCGACGTTTGATTTTGGCGACGCGGAGTTCATGGCGCGCATCTACGAGATGGGGCAGGAAAACCGAAGCAACGGCCTGCTGCGTTCGATGCGCGGGCGGCGGGGCTCGCCGCACTCGCTTTATGTGAACCGGACCTACTTCGGCCTCTATTCCCTACTGGCGCGCCTGCGGGCGCGGGTGAGGGTGCGCCTGCCGGACTGGCTCGCGGCCGGGGAGGCGGAGGCTTGTCCGGTGGGGTGAGTTCGCGTCCTACGCGGCGCTGAGCGTCGCGACGGCGCCGTCGAGGGTGGCGACGTTGCTGATCGAGAGGATCGGGGTGCCTTTGCGGATGCGGCCAACGAGGCCGGCGAGGACGCCGCCGGGGCCGAGCTCGATGAAGAGGTCGATCTTTTCGTGGTCGAGCAGGTATTCGATGCTCTCGGTCCAGCGGACGCTGCCGGTGACCTGGTCGGCGAGGGTGCGGCGAATTTCCTCGGGGGTGTGGACGGCGCGGGCGTCGACGTTGCAGACCACGGGAACGCCGGGAGCGACGATGGCGGTTTCGTCGAGGGCGACCTTGAGGCGCTGGTAGGCGCTTTCCATGAGGCGGGAGTGGAAGGCGCCGGCCACGGTGAGTTCCACGGCCTTGCGGGCGCCGAATTCTTTGGCGAGGCCGACGGCGATGGCGATTTTCGAGGCTTCGCCGGAGAGGACGATCTGGCCGGGGGAATTGAGATTGGCGACGTCGACCTCGGCGGCGGCGGCGAGGTCGCGGGCGGCGTTTTCATCCGCGCCGATGATGGCGGCCATGCCGCCGTTGGTTTCGTCGCAGGCGTCCTGCATGGCGCGGGCGCGCTTGTCGACGAGGCCGAGGCCGGTGGCGAAGTCGAAGGTGCCGGCGGCGGCGTGGGCGGTGAATTCGCCGAGCGAGAGGCCGGCGGCGGCTTGGAAGGTGAAGGCGGGCAGGCGTTCGCGGAGGGCGGCGAGGAGGGCGAGGCCGTGGACGTAGAGGGCGGGCTGGGCGACGGCGGTCTTGGTGAGTTCCTCGGCGGGGCCCTCAAAGGCGATGGGGCTGAGGGGGGAGGCGAGTTGCGCATCGGCCTGCGCAAAGAGGGCGGCGGCGGCGGGCGAGGCGGCGACGAGGTCCTTGCCCATGCCAACGGTCTGGGCGCCCTGTCCGGCGAAGAGGAGTGCGATTTTAGGGGTCATAGCTTTTGGGAGAAAGAGATGACCTTACCGACTCGTTCGGCGGCGCGCAGCAGCAAAAGGCGGGCGTCGCGGATGGACTCCGTCGCGGTAACGGGGCCGCTGACGATGGAAAAGGCGGCGTCGAAGCAGGCTTCGAGCTGGGTCTCGCCCTTGACGGAGCCGGCGAAGGCGATGACGGGTTTGCCGAGGGCCTTGGCGCGCTGGGCGAGGCCGCCGGGACCCTTGCCTTGCAGGGTTTGGGGGTCGAGCGAGCCTTCGCCGGTGATGACGAGGTCCACGTCGCGGATGAGGCGTTCGAGGCCGATGAGGCTGGCGAAGGTTTCGAAGCCGGACTGGATGCTGGCCTGGCAGAAGGAGAGCAGGCCGAAGCCGAGGCCGCCGGCGGCGCCGGAGCCGGGGCGGCCGCGGAAGTCGCAGTGGAGGTCGCGCCGGACGATCTCGGCGAAGTGGGCGACGTTTCGCTCGAGTTGCTCGACGACCTCGGGGGAGGCGCCCTTTTGCGGGGCGTAGGTGATCGAGCAGCCGGTGGGGCCGAGGAGGGGGATTTGCACGTCGGAGATGGCGAGCACCTCGGGCGTGAAGATGCGGGTCGAGCGCTCGATGCGCTGGATGACGGGGAAATTCCGCGGGGTGGGGGTGAGGGGCGTGCCGCGGGCGTCGAGGAAGCGGTGGCCGAGTGCGGCGGCGAGGCCGGCGCCGGCGTCGTTGGTGGCGCTGCCGCCAAGGCCGACGAGAATTTTGCGCGCGCCGCGGCGGGCGGCGTCGATGAGCAGGGTGCCGACGCCGAAGGTCGAGGTGCGGAGGGGATCGCGTTCCTCCGGCTTGAGGAGATGCAGGCCGGCGGCGGCATTCATTTCGATGACGGCCTGGTGCTGGCTGGGGGTCCAGCCGTATCGAGCGACGATGGGTCGCCCGAGGGGATCGGTGGTCTCACATTCGACGAGGTGGCCGCCGAAGGCTTTGATGAAGGTCTCGGTGGTGCCTTCGCCGCCGTCGGCGAGGGGAAGGCGGTGCAGGCGCACGTTGGGGAGGGCGCTTTGCAGCCCGAGGCAGATGGCGTCCGTCGCCTCGGCGGCGGTGAGGGAGCCCTTGAACTTATCGACGGCGACCAGAACCCGAAGCCCGGGGGTGCCGGAGCGGAAGGAAGGGATCGGAATCATGTGGAGCGGAGTTTCGCGTCGGTGCCATCATTTCCTCATTCCCTCGACAAACGCAGCTTTTGGAATGATGCGAACCGGCTCAAAAAACTGCTTCGTCTCTAATTTGCAAGTAAAAAGAAGAGCACGCGAAGGAAATGACTTCCGGCCTAAACCTCCGCATTGCGTCGTTCCGTGATCGCAGTCGACGTAATCGAAGTTTGGCCCGTTTGGGATGCGGGCGGACGCCACGCGATTTACCGCACCATTTTTTCGGCGGCGACACAGACACACGCTAGGCCGCAGCGAAGGATGGGAAAACCGGGAGCTTAGGAGTTTTCGCTCCTGAACCTCGACGGCCCGCATGTGCGCTACCTGCGGGTCAACGTGGAAGAACACCGCAACGCAAGCATCGCCGAGTTCCGCACGTTTCCATGATGAAGCTCCGGAAAGTCCTTCCCAATCTCATTGCACTCGACCTCCGTGGAGAAAGACCTTAGGCCTATGCGCTCCTCCTCGTCCTTCCCGGCCGACGCATCCTCCTAGACGAAATTTCTCCCAAGTGACGGTGGATCTCGCACAACCATCGTCCAAAAAGTCTTCCGGCAGGATTCTCAGCTCCTCCGATCAATGAATCCATGGCCACCCGAATTCGCTCTCTGAGGGCCTCCGCGAATCTTGCTTTGCTCATGTCCCCCCACCAGTTCCTGAAATGATGCCCCGACTAAAAGTGACGCTATCGATGTTGCTCTGCGCTTTGCCCGCGATGATGCCGTCGGGCCACGCGCAATCCCCGGCCCACTGGGAACTTGCTCCGACTCCTCCCATGGGATGGAACAGCTATGATGCCTTTGGTTCCAGTGTCACCGAGGAGGAGTTCATGGCGAACGTGAACTACTTGAAGGAAAAGCTGCTTCCACGCGGATACGATCTTGTGGTTGTGGACTTCCGATGGTCGGACGCCACCGCCGCCAATTACAACCCCAACGGA
>JAIYAZ010000111.1 GCA_027488755.1 Verrucomicrobiaceae bacterium
CGCGAAATGCTGCGCGGCGAAAACCTTTCGCAGAACCTCCTCCTCCGCCCCGGGGACGTCATCACCGTGCCGCGCAACTTCCTCTAGCCGCCATGCCCGACGAATCCTCCGAATGGGACATCCGGCGCCCCACGCCCCTCACCAGCGAGAGCCTCGGGCTCCAGCACGCGGTGGAATTCCTCGCCAAGAACTTCCTCATCCTGTTCGCCGGCCTGGCGCTCGGCATCGGCGGCGGCCTGTTTCTCCACAAACACACAACGACCGCCTACCAATCCAAGGGAAAATTCGTCGTCGACGAACTCCCCTACGGCAAGCAGAGCGCGGTCAACATCGACGCGGAGACCGACCGCCAGCTCGTCCAGACGCTCATTCTCAGCATCGCCAGCGGCGACATGCGCGAGGCCGTCGCCAGGACGATGGGCATCGACGAGAGCCGCATTTCCTTCACCGACCGCAACCTCCCGCTTCGCCTCACCGGACCAAAACCCGAGGCCAACATCGAAGTCACCGCCACGAAGGACAGCCGCATCGGCGTCATCACCGCCACCTCGCAGTCGGCCGAATTCGCCGCCGCCATCGTCAACGTCATCCTCGACAAGCTCCAGCTCTACAACCAGATCGGCGGCCGCCTCAAACAACTCCGGCTCGACCTCACCGTCGCCCGCGCCAAGGCCGACAGCCTGCTCACGCAGACGCTCGACCTCGCCTCGAAACGCAACGCCCTCGCCCAGCAGGTCGCCGAGCTCGACACCTACATCAAGCGCGGCCTCCCGCTCGATTCCTTCACCGCTTTCTCGAACGACGCCACCCTCAACAACCTCAAAACCCAGCTCATCCTCGTCAAATCCGAATACGACGGCGTCGCCTCCGCCGTCACCAGCGGCTCCCGCCTCTCCAGCAAACAATCCGAACTCCGCGGCCTCGAACGCCAGATCGCCGCCCACTCCCGCGCCCTGGCCGACGCCATCCGCTCCGAACTCGAAATCGCCACCACCCGGCTCCGCAACCTCCAGGCCGAATTCGACGCCAACCAGCAGGCCATCCAGATCCTCAACGACCGCACGTCGAAGCTCGTCCAGAGCTACGGCAACACCATCGAGATGGAGCGCATCCTGCGCGACTCCACCGAGCGCACCGACAGCTCCGGCAACGTCGTCGTCGTCATCGACCAGGCCACGCCCAACCTCAAACCCATCCGCCCCAAGCTCGCGCTGAACCTCGCCCTCGGCCTGCTGCTCGGCGGCGGCGCCGGGTTTGGCATCGCCCTCGCGCGCACCCTCCTCGACCGCCGGCTCCACTCCCCCGAGCTCGTCGAGCAGCGCACCGGGCAGCCCTGCCTGGCCATGCTCCCGCCCCTGCGCAAGTCCCGCCGCCTCCGGCCCGGCGCCGTGCACCACCCCTACTCCCCCCTCGGCCTCAGCTTTCTCCGCAGCCACCTTCTGCGCACCGCGATCGAGGCGCAAAACCGCCGCATCATCGGCTTCAGCCCCTCCCGCATGGACGGGGACGCCTGCCGCCTCGTCGCCGACCTAGCCATCCTCCTGGCCCAGGCGGAGCGGCGCACGCTCGTCATCGACCTGCATCGTTCGCCTCCGCGCATCGGCCCCATGCTCGGCGCGCAGCGCCGCGGCGGCCTGCGCGAATGGCTCGCCTCCGACATCCCCATCAGCGAATGCGTCGGCCTTACCGCCGTGCGCGAACTGGCCGTGCTTGGCTTTGACGACTCCGTGCGCGACGTGGATGACCTCCTCGCCCGCCGCCCGCTCGCCCTCGAGCTGCCCCGGCTCCAGGCCGAATGGGATTTCATCCTGCTCGTCTCCCCCGCCATCCGCTTCGACTGGACGCTCATGCTCGCCCTACCCACCGGCAGCCCGCTCGTGGTCGTGGCCGACTATCACCGCGACCGCACGCAGGACGTCCTCCTCACCGCCCAGCGCGCCCACGGTTCGCACTGGCACGTTGAAGGCGTCGTGATGCAGAACTGCCCGGCCCGCGCCCCCGGCGTGCGCGCCCTCTAGGCCGCATCCGCCGCGCGGTGCACCGCCCGCAGCTGCGCGAGCGCGACGACCCCCGCCACGGCCAGCGAGGCCAGCCAAGCCGGGAGACCGCCGTAAGCCGCAGCCAACCCTTGCGCGACGGCGGCCACCAGCAGCCCGGGCACCAGCCGGCCCAGCGGTTGGATGCAGGCTGCGACCATCGTCTGCCCGCACTCCCGCGCAATCCGGAGCAACGCCGGCAGCATGGCCAGCACGCCGATGCTCCCGCCGACCAGCACGCCCGTGAGACCGAAGGCCACGCAGCCCGCGCAGGCCAGCGCGATATCCACGCCGGCCTCCACCGCGTTCGCCTGCGCCGCGCCCCGCACCAATCCAAGGCCCATCGAGGCATTCACCGCGGTGCGGCTCACCGCCCCGGCCAGGCCGAAAAGCGCCATCGCCAGTCCGAGCCCGGCGACGATCTGGTGGTCCATCGGCAGCCAGTAGCGCAGCATCGACTCGCCGAGAAACGTCAGCGCAATCGACGCGTGCAAACAGAAGATCGCCACGTAGAGCCAGCACTGGCGGAACCGCACCGCCCGCTCGGCCGGCGTCGGCGCCGCCGCGAGGGAGGCCAGCGTGGTCTCACTCGCCGTCGCCCCGACCGTGCCGACGATCTCCGTCAACCGCAGGAGAATGTAAAACAGACCCGCCTCGGCCGGCCCGGCGAACGCGGCGACGACAAAGGTGAGCGCGTGGGTCTTCGCGACGAGCGAAACCGTCGTGAGGTAATACCAGAACCCCGCCCGTAGCGTCCCGGCGAGCTCGCGGTGCCCGAAGCTGCGGACATGCGCCCACGGACGCAGCGCAAAGACCCCGCCGCGCCAGGCGTAAATGAGGTTCGGCACGATGAGGCAGGCCGAGTAGAGGATCACGACGGTAAGGACGTCCGCCCGCAGGGCCACGGCGGCACCGACCACGGGCATCGCCGCGAGCGCGCCCCAGGTGTTCGCCTCCTTCACGCTGGAAAGCCGGCCCCGGGCGGCCAGCGGCTCCAGCCCGAAGAGCGTGAGCATCATCAGCCCGGTGAGGGGCACGGTCACCGCGAGCACCAGCGGGCCGTTGGCCGGGAGGCGGAACCACGCCTCCAACCAGCCGCTCGCGGAAAACGCCGCAAACACCACCGTCGCCGCCACGACCACGGCGCCGAAGGTGAGCACGCCCTCGGCGAACGCCCGCCGGTAGCGCGCCTCGTCGCCGGATTGCTCCGCCTCGACCAGACGCAGCCGCGTGAGGTTGCGCACGCCGCCGTCGAGCAGCGCCATGGAAACAAGCAGCGAGGAGGCCAGCGCGAAGAGGCCGAATTGCTCGGCGCCCCAGCGGTCGATCATCAGCGGAGTGAGCGCCACGAGAAAGAGCGCCTTCGAGACAAAGTTCGCGCTCTGCCAGAGCTGATTGCGGAGCAGCTCGCCCCGGTAATGGCCGCCCTCCGTATTGCTCACGACGCCCGCAGGGAAAGCACCCGCCGCACCGCCTGGCGGAGTTCCGCGGGGTGAAACGGCTTGGGCAGAAAGTTGTTCTCGTTGAAAAACGTGGCGTCATTCCACGCGCTGCTGAAGCCGCTCGTGTAGAGCACGGCGAGCTGCGGCGAGCGTTCCAGCAGCGCGACGGCGAGGTCGCGGCCGGACATGGTGCCCGGCAGAACGAGGTCGGTGAAAAGCACGCGGACCTCGTCGCGGTGCTGATCGAAGGCCGCCAGGGCCTCGGGGCCATTGGCGGCTTCGACAACCGTCATGCCGGCATTGGTCAGCAGCTGGCGGGACAGCGCGCGGATGCCGGGGTCGTCCTCGACGAGAAGAATCGTGCCGGAGAGCGGCGCGTCGACCACCGGAATCGGCACGGGCGCGACGCCCGGCTCGGCCGGCGCGGCGGGCAGCCAGAGACGGAACTCGGTGCCCACGCCGACCGTGGATTCAAAGTCAACGATGCCGCGGTGCTCGGCGGCGATGTTGGCCACGATGGAAAGTCCCAGGCCGGTGCCGGTCGCCTTTTTCGTGAAAAACGGCTCGAACAGGCGGGCGCGGTCCTCCTCGGGGATGCCGTTGCCCTGGTCGACCACGCGGATCAGCACGTAGTCCGCGTCGTCGCGCCGGCGGGGTTCGCAGCTAAGCGTGACGCGGCCGCCGTCGGCCATCGACTCGGCGGCGTTCAGCACGAGGTTCAAAACGGCGAGCTCGATCGCGCTGCGGTCGCCGAGCACGCGGCAGGGCAGGTCGCCGGGCCGCATGTCGATCTGCGCGCGCTTGCTCACCAGCGGCTCCAGCAGGCGAACCATGCCGCGGAACAATTCCCCGATCTCGAACGTCTGCGGCTCCGACGCCTTGCTGCGCGCGAAGCTGAGGACCTTGCGGGTGAGGTCCGACGCGCGCTGGGACGCCTGCGAAATTTTTTGCGCAATCTCGGCCACCTCGTCGGCCTCGAAGCCGCCCCCCTCAAGAAGCGCGGCGTTGAGCTGGATGACGGTGAGGAGGTTGTTGAGGTCGTGGATGATCGCGCTGGAGAGGCGGCCGATCACCTCCATCTTCTGCGCGTGAAAGGGAACGGCGGGACGGGCTTCCGGACTCACGAGATCGACATTGCACGGATCGCACACCGCCCGCCATCCTGATGTTTGCAAGCGGGGGGCCTTTTTTGGAAGTTGCGCCGGGGGCGGATGTTACGCAAAGTATGGCCTGCCGGGATTGTGGAATGGGGGAATCGACCGAACATACTGTTTACGAAGGGCTGCTGGCGTTGCTTCAGAACGAGTTTCCGAAGACCTGCCCAAAGTGCGACCGCGTCTACCCCTCGCTGGAGTCCTTTGTCGACGAGACGGCCGCGGTGAACGACGGCAGCGGCCTCATGGGCTACGAGATGGGCGACCAGTCGCGGCAGCAGGTGGCAATGTTTCGCACGTGCAGTTGCGGGACCTCCATCGCGACGTTCTGCTGCGACCGGCGCGATTGCACGGAGAACGGCATGCGCCGCCGCGCGATGTTCAACACGCTGCTCGAGCAGTTGCAGGCGGCCGGGATCGACGCCATCGAGGCGCGCAACCAGTTGCTCGCCTTCCTCCGCGGCGAGCGGAGTCCGATCCTCGAAAGCCTCGGCGTGTTTGCCCGGCCCCGCAGCCTCCAGCCGTCGGCGTAGCGCCGGAGCCCGGGCGGCCAATCAGGCGCGCTGCATGTAGGGCAGCTCCGCGGCGGTCTTCTCGACGGCGGGGATGCCTTCCAGCAAATCAGCAATGGCGTCCCACTTGCCGTTCACGAGGGCCTCGTGGGCGTGCGGCGGAAGTTTGCCGGCGAAGTCCATGTCGGCGACGGTCACCTTGCTTTCGGTGACGTCGACGATGACCTCGGCTTTCGGATTCGCCTCAATGAGGCCGGCGATGGCGCGCAAATCCTCGGGACTGAGGACCATGCAGGGGATGCCGAGCGTCGTGGAGTTGCCGAAGAAAATCTCCGCAAAGCTCTCGGCGAGGATGGCGCGGAACCCGTAGCGGTAGAGGGCCTGCGGGGCGTGCTCGCGGGAGCTGCCGCAGCCGAAGTTCGAGCCGGAAAGCAGGATACTGGCTCCGGCGAAGCGGGGATCGTTCAGCGGGTGCTCGGTTTTGCGGCCGGTGGTGGGGTCGACGCGCACGTCGATGAAGGCGAACTCCCCGAGGCCGTCGAAGGTCACGCATTTCATGAACCGGGCCGGGATGATGCGGTCGGTGTCGATGTCGTCGCCGGGGACGTAAATCGCGGTGCCGGCAACCTGGGTGATTTTCTCGAGAGCCATAAGAGTTGGAGAGGTTAGGAGTTTCCGGGGCGGGGCTGAAGAATTATTTCACCCGGGTGAGCGTGCAGCCGGCATTTTCGAGGGCGGCGAGGATGCCCCGCGGGCCGGGCAAATGCGCGGCCCCGAGGGCGAAAAAGCAGGAGCGGGCGGGGTCCGCGGCGAACTGCTGGAGGATGGTGGCGGCGAGGGTGGCATTGCGCCCGTAGAGGATGCGCTCGGTAAAGCGGGCGGTGCGCGCGGGGTCGTCCCCCATTTGGTTCCAGCGTTCGAGCTCCTGCGCGAGGGCGTCGAGATCCCCGGCGAGGTAGAGGCGGACGAGCACGTCGGCGGGCGTTTCGCCCGTGCGGCGCAACGCGCGAAGCTGCTGAATGGTGTCGCGCAGGAAGCCGACCTGGTCGGCGGCGGTGAGATCGTCGAAGATGCCGAGCTGGTCTTCGATGGTCTCCAGACCGGCGACCTCCCGGCCCGCCTGCACGGCGCGCTGGTAGATCAGGGTGTCCATCGCCATCTGCGCGGGGTAGCGCTGCTGGTCGCCGAGCATCACGAGCGAGACGCAGAGCGCCCAGGGCTTGAAGCGCTGGAGGGCTTCCAGCGGCACGCCCGGCGCGGCGTGCGCGAGTTCGCCGCGGACGTCGGCGAGCACCTCGGGCGGGAGCTGCTTTTGGAGCGTCTGGCCGGCGGGGAGCAACATGCGGGGCGCCACGGAGAGGAGGGTGGCGGGGTCGTTGGGGATCTCGGTGAAGACGGCGGCGGCCGAATCGAGGGCGTCGTCGATCGCGGGGTTGAGGGCGGTGAGCCCGGGGCGCGGGAGGTGGATGGTGCCGAAAATCCACGAGGGCGCGGACCCGGCGCGGTCGATGCGCCAGAGGAAGGGGCGGGTGATGGTTTCCCCGGCGTCACCCGGCGCCGATCCGGCTCGGGCCGGGAGAAGCGCGAGGCCGAGGAGGGCGGCGGCCAGCAGTCGGCGCGCCGCCTTTCCCGGGAGTTGGGGCCTAGCGGAGGCCAAAGACCTCGCGGGCATCGGCGATTTCGCCGGTGACGGCGGCCGCGGCGACCATGAGCGGGCTCATGAGCACGGTGCGGCCGGTGGGCGAGCCCTGGCGGCCCTTGAAATTGCGGTTGCTGGAGCTGGCGCAGAGCTGTTCGCCGACGAGTTTGTCGGGGTTCATGCCGAGGCACATCGAGCAGCCGGCGCCGCGCCATTCAAAGCCGGCGTCACGGAAGATTTCGGCGAGGCCGAGGGATTCCGCAATGCTGGCGACGCCCTGTGAGCCGGGGACGACGATGGCCTTCACGCCGGGTTTGACCGTGCGGCCCTTGAGGTAGGTGGCGACTTCCTGGAGGTCGCTCAGGCGGCCGTTCGTGCAGCTGCCGAGGAAGGCTACGTCGACCTTGGTGCCCTTGATCGGATCGCCGGCGCGGAGGTGCATGTGCTCGATGGCCTCGATGGCGGTCGCGCGGTCCTTCTCGGGCAGCTCGGAGGGCGTCGGCACGGCTTCGTCGATGAAGATGGCCTGGCCGGGGTTGATGCCCCAGGTAACCGTGGGCGCGATGTCCTCGGCGTTGTAAACCACGACATCGTCGTAAACGGCATCGGCATCGCTCGCGAAGCTCTGCCAGCGGGCGACGGCGGCATCCCATTCGGCGCCCTTGGGCGAGTAGGGGCGGCCCTTGAGGTAGTCGAAGGTGGTCTGGTCGGGATTCACGTAACCGACGCGCGCCCCGCCCTCGATGGACATGTTGCAGACGGTCATGCGCTCCTCCTGCGTGAAGGCGTCGAAGGTGCTGCCGGCATATTCGTAGGCGTAGCCGAGGCCGCCGTTCACGCCGAGCTTGCGGATGATGTGGAGGATGACGTCCTTGGCGTAGACGCCGGGCTTGAGTTTGCCGTTCACCTCGATGCGGCGGACTTTCGGCTTGCGGATCGCCATGGTTTGCGTCGCGAGGACGTCGCGCACCTGGCTCGTGCCGATGCCGAAGGCGATCGCGCCAAACGCCCCGTGCGTGCTCGTGTGCGAGTCGCCGCACGCGATGGTCGTGCCCGGCTGCGTGATGCCCTGCTCGGGACCGACGATGTGAACGATGCCCTGCTTGCCCGTGGGCAGATCAAAAAACGTAACCCCGCTCTCGGCGCAATTCTGCCGCAGCGCCTTGATCATTTCGTCGGCCAGCGAGTCGCTGAACGGCTCCTCGCGTTCGTCCGTGGGGACAATGTGGTCGACCGTGGCAAAGGTGCGATGGGGCTTGAGAACCTTCAAACCGAGGTCGCGCAGCATGCCAAAAGCCTGGGGGCTCGTGACCTCGTGAATGAGATGCGTGCCGATGAGGAGCTGGGTCTGGCCGTTTGCCAACTCCCGCACCGAATGCGCCCGCCACACCTTGTCCAACAACGTCTCTTTCATAAAGCCCGATAGAATAAGCGGACGGAGCCCGCGGTGCAAGCGGCGGCGATACCCGCTCCCCGAATGGCCGGCGGCCCCGGCGCGACGTAACGCTCGCCATACCCGAGGAGCGCTTGATCCCCAGGCCCGCTGACGCCACCGGCCCCGCGTTCACCCCCGGAAGGAACCCCCATCGCGAAGCGGGACCGAACCGAACGGCGGAGCTTGTGTTTTCGGGGCGCGGGGTCGAAAATACCTGCAAATTCGCCCCCTCTGATGCCCTCCGACCATCTCGACACCTGGTATCTCAAAAAGCACGACAACGGCGAAATTTTCGGCCCCGTGCCGTTCAGCCGCATCACCGAATGGGCCGGCACCGCCCAGATCGCCCCGCAGGACAGCGTGTCCACCGACGGCGAAATCTGGACCAAGGCCCCCATGGTGCCCGACCTGCGCATGGATTGGCTCATCAAGCTGGACGAGGACCACTTCTACGGCCCCACCACGGTCGGTGCCGTCCTCGAGTTTCTGGAAAACAACGAAATCTCCGGCTCCACCACCATCATCGACTGCTGCCACGCCACGGAATCCCCGCTGCGCGAGACCCCGTTTTATCCCCAACCCACCCTGCCCGGGCACGAATACCTCCTCTCCAGCCGCGCCCCGTCGAAGGGCATCGTGCGCCTGAGCCTCCAGAAACGCATCCGCGAACTCGAGGTCGCCCTCCTCGAAAAACGCCGCCAACTCGACATGGCCTCGGACACCATCCACCGCCTCGAGACCCGCGTGAAGGAACTCGAAGCCCGCGTGCGCGACATCACCGGCCTCTCGCCCTCGCGCTAACCGCCCCCCGCCCATGTCCGACGGCGAACTCATCTTCGTTTACGGCACCCTGCGCTCCGGCGGCACCCGCGACGCCGAGGCCTTCTACCCCGGCGCCCGCTTCCTCGGCCCGGGCCGCGTGCGCGGCGCGCTCCACCACCTCGGCGATTACCCCGGCATCCGCCTCGACGAAACCGCCGGCTGGGTCGTTGGCAACCTCGTCCACGTCACCCCGGAGGCCCTCGCCGGATTCGACGAGTGGGAGGGCATCGACGCCAGCACACCGACCGGCGGCCCCTATCGCCGCGTGCAGGCCCACGTCACCCGCCCCGACGGCTCGCTGGCCATTGCGTGGGTCTACGAAGCCGCGGCCGCCCGCGTCGAGGGCCACCCGGTCATTGCCTCGGGCGACTGGCTCGCCGCTCACTGAGCGCGCACCACCACCTGCACCCGCACCGAAGGGCTGCGCTTCGTCAAGCCCTCGGCCACATAGATCGCCTGCACCCGCACCGACCGGCTCTGCGCCGCCGTTGCCCGGCCCGTGAGAACCGCATCCCGGCCCCGAAAACGCAGTCCCGCCGGCGGCGTTCCGCGCAGCACGTAACGCAGATTCGTCACCGGCTTCTGCCCGCCGATCTCCGCGCGCACCAACCGCCGGCTCCCCGAGGTCCCCAGCGCCCAGTTCACCTGCGGCCGCACCGCCCGCAGCCGCACCACTCCCGGCTCGGGAAACGCCGGCGCCAGCACCGCCAGCGTGCGGGAGTTGCCCTGCGTCAGCAGCGCGAGCAGGCGCCCCTCGTCGTTGAAACCCAGCAAATCCAGCCCGCCCGACGTGGTCGTGGCCGACACCGGCACTTCGACCGGATCCCCCGCGCCCCCCGCCGCCGCCCAATACCACACCTTGCCCCCGTCCCCGTAAACAATCTCGCCCCCGTCGTTGAGAAACGACCGGTATCCCGTCAACGTCCGCTGCGTGTCCCGCGCCGCATTCGCCACGCACACCACGTTCGTGCCGCCGATCGCCGTGTCGCACGTCGCCAGCCCGGCGTTGCTCACGCGCAGGTTGTAAACCGAGTCCGTCGGCCCCGCGAACATGAACTCCTTCCACGTCGTCCGGTCCTCCGGCGCGATCACCATCACGCGAAAACCACCCCCGACCGTGAAATATAAAAGCGCCACGTGCCCATTCCCGCTGATCGCCGAGTTCGCCGGATAAAACGTCTCGCCCGACCCCGGAGCCGGCCCGATGAGCCGGCTCGACGTTCCGTTCCAGATTGCCGCCCGCTTCGTGCCGCCCGCCGCGCTCACGTAAAGCAGGACATCGCCTGCCCCGCTCACCCCCACCACCTGCGGGGCCGACGTCTGCGCCGGCGGCGTGATTGCCACCGCCGCGTCCAGCGGCGACGACGCATTCCACGTCACCCGCACCTCCCCGCTCACATTCGCAGAATACGTAAACCCCGCCGCCCGCCCGCTCACGCTGATCGCCTCCAACCCGCTGTAACCCGCGTCAAACCCCGCCGGCACCGCCCCCCCCGCGCTCAGCGTCCAGAACATCGCGGCGTTCCGCGTCGCGTTCGCGCCGATCGTCTGCCCGACGACCTCGCCCGACGCATTCATCCCGCGCACATCCACCGCCGCATCCCCGGCCACCGGCAGAATCGCCTGCCCGCCCGTCGCCGAGGCCCAGTATTCCCAGCGCGCCGCCGGCTCGCTCTCGGAACCCCCCGCCGGCACCACGCGGTAGGCCACCCGGTTCCCGTTCGCAAAATAGAACCGCTGCCCAAAACTCGCCCCCCCGCTCACCGGCACCGACTGCACGGCAAACCCCATGTCGTAGCGCACCGGCGTCTCCGCCCGCGCCCCGATCATCCCCAGGGCCAAAAGCCCGCCCAGCCATGCCAACCGCCTCATAACGCCCCAGCCTAGCACGTTTCCCGCGCCCGCGCCCACCCCGCCTCCAAGGTTTCGCGAAACGGGGCTTGCCATCCGGGGAAGCGTCTCATTTCCTCAGCGAACCCGATTTTTCGAACCCATGAGCCTCGACACCCAATCCCTCGCCCTCGCCGCGCGCGACGCCCGCGGCCTCGCCCTCGACGCCGTCACCGCCTGCAAATCCGGCCACCTCGGCCTCCCCCTCGGCGCGGCGGAAATCGGCGCCGTCCTCTTCGGCCACGCCCTCTCCTCCAACCCCGACGAACCCCGCTGGCTGAACCGCGACCGCTTCATCCTCTCCGCCGGCCACGGCTCCATGTTCCTCTACGGCTGGCTCCACCTCGCCGGCTACGGCGTCTCGCTCGACGACGTAAAGGCCTTCCGCCAGCTCCACAGCAAGACCCCAGGCCACCCCGAGTTCCACGAGACTCCCGGCGTCGAGGCCACCACCGGCCCCCTCGGTCAGGGCATCTCCAACGCCGTCGGTTACGCCATGTCCGGCAAGATGGCCGAAGCGAAGTTCAACACCGCCGCCCACACCATCTTCAATCACCACATCGTCTGCCTCGCCGGTGACGGCTGCATCCAGGAAGGCGTCGCCCAGGAAGCCTCGGCCCTCGCCGGCCACCTCGGCCTCGACAACCTCATTCTCTTCTACGACGCCAACAACGTCACCCTTGACGCCATGGGCCCTGTCTCCCAGAGCGAAGACACCGCCGAGCGCTACAAAGCCTACGGCTGGGAAATCCACGAAATCGACGGCAACAACCTCGGCGCCATCGCCGCCGCCTACGAAGCCGCCAAAAACTCCAGGAGCGGCAAGCCCCAGTTCATCATCGCCAAGACGATGATCGGCAAGGGCATCCCCGAAGTCGAAGGCACCAACAAGGCCCACGGCGAAGCCGGCGTGAAATTCGCGGACAACGCCCGCAAGGGCATGGGCCTCCCCGAGGAGAAATTCTTCGTCGACCCGAAGACCCGCGAATATTTCGCCGCCCACAAGGCCAGCCAGAAAGCCGCCTACGCCGCCTGGGAGCAGACCTACCAGGCCTGGCGCGCCGGCAACGCCGACCTCGCCGCCGAGCTCGACGCCGCCGTCGGCAACCAGGTGCCCGACCTCCTCTCCGTCATCCCCGCCTTCAAGCCCGACGAATCCATCGCCACCCGCAAGGCCGGCAGCATCGTCCTCCAGCCCATCGCGAAGGCCATGCCCACCCTCGTCAGCGGCAGCGCCGACCTCCACGGCTCGACCCTCAATTACATCGAAGGCGCCGGCAACTTCGACCGCCAGAACCACGAAGGCCGCAACATCCACTTCGGCATCCGCGAGCACGCCATGTGCGGCATCATGAACGGCTTCGCCTACGACGGCATCTTCCGCCCCTCCGGCGCGACGTTCCTCGTCTTCAGCGACTACGGCCGGCCCTCCATCCGCCTCGCCGCCCTCGCCAAGCTGCCCTGCGTCTACATCTTCACCCACGACTCCGTCGGCGTCGGGGAGGACGGCCCCACCCACGAGCCCGTCGAGACCGTCGCCGCCCTGCGCGCCATCCCCGGCCTCGACGTCATCCGCCCCGCGGACCCCGAGGAAACCGCCGGCGCCTTTGCCGCCGCCTTCCAGAAAACCGACGGCCCGACGATGCTCATCCTCAGCCGCCAGAACCTGCCGACGCAGAACGAAATCCCCGTCAACGTCCGCCGCGAAGGCGTCTTCAAGGGCGGTTACATCGCCCGCAAGGAGACCGCCCCGCTCGAACTCATCCTCCTCGCGAGCGGCAGCGAACTCCAGCACGCCCTCAAGGCCGCCGACGAACTGGGCGCCGGCGTCCGCGTCGTCTCCCTCCCCTGCTTCGAGCGCTTCGAAGCCCAGAGCGAAGCCTACCGGGAGGAAGTCCTCCCGAAGGCCGTGCGCAAGCGCGTGAGCATCGAAGCCGGCATCTCCGACCCCTGGTTCCGCTTCGTTGGCCTCGACGGCAAAGTCCTCGGCATCGACCGCTTCGGCATCAGCGCCCCCGGCAACGTCGTGATGAAGGAACTCGGTATGACACCCGAGGCCGTTGTCGCCGCCGCCAAGGCGCTGTAAGGCTCCATGCACGCAGGGACGCACCGTCGCGGAGAAACCGTCTTCTCTCC
>JAIYAZ010000066.1 GCA_027488755.1 Verrucomicrobiaceae bacterium
CCCGTCGTGAATCCGCTCGTGACCGGCCACGGGATGAATTTGATCAGCGTGCCCATACGCGCCACGCCCATCACCACGAGGATGCCGCCCGCCATCAGCGTGGCGAGAATCAGCCCGCCGTAACCATGCTCGTCGACGATCAGCAGAATCACCGGCACGAACGCCGCCGTCGGCCCGCCAATCTGCACCCGGCTCCCTCCGAACGCCGCAATCACTGCCCCCGCCAGGATCGCCGTGAACAACCCGACCGCCGGCGGCGAAACCGGCACCCCCAGGCCCGACGGCAGACTCGCCACGCCCAGCGCCAGCGCCAGCGGCAGTGCAATCAACCCCACGGTCACCCCCGCCAGCGCGTCCGCCGCCAGATCCGCCCGCGTGTATCCGCCGCGAAACACCTCCCACAGCCGGGGCCGGAATCCCCGGCTCGCGTTTCTCCGTCCGGAAAAAGGCGGAGCAGCGGGACGGTTCATCGAGAAGTCCAAGTCCTGCCACCATTCCCCCGCACATCCAAGCCGCAAGCCGACCGAATTTGCTTGCGCGCAGATTTTCCGCAAAACCGCGGCCGGGCGCGGCTTAAGGTTTACAACGCCAAAAATCGAGGGAAGATTAAGGTTTCATGAAGTTTGCCTGCCGCCTTTTGCTCACGCTCGCCGCACTGTTGCTCGCAGGCCGCAGTCCGCTCCATGCCGGGGCGGTGCTCACGAACACGGCCGCCGACCTTGCGCTCGGGCAAAGCACGTTCGCCACGAACAGCTCCGCCAATCCCCCCACCCCCTCCAGCCTGAACAAACCCTCCGGCGTCGCCATCGACGCAACCACCGGCAAGGTCTTCGTCGCGGACGAGCTGAACAACCGCGTCCTCCGCTTCGCCAGCGCCAGCGCCCTCGCGAACGGCGCCCCCGCCGAGCACGTCATCGGCCAGCTCAACTACTCCGGCAACGCCTCGAACCAGGGCGGCAACGCCAGCGCCACCACCCTCTCCGGCCCGAAGGATCTCGTCACCGACTCCGCCGGCCGCCTCTGGGTCGCCGACGCCGGCAACAACCGCGTGCTCATGTATCAGGCCGCCGCGACGACGTTCAGCGTCCCGCTCTTCGCCGACCGTGTCTACGGCCAGCCGAATTTCACGACCACCACCGCCGACGCGACCGCGACGAAGCTCGCCTCCCCCAGCGGCGTGAGCGTCGACGGCAACGCCACCCTCTGGGTCGCTGACACCGGCAGCCACCGCATCATCGGCTACAAAAACGCCAACCTCTCCGCCAACGGCCCCACCGCCGACTACGTCATCGGCCAGGGTAACTTCACCAGCAGCACCGCGAACACCACCCAGACCAAGCTCTACAATCCCACCGGCGTCTCCGCCGACGGCTTCGGCAACCTCTGGGTCGCCGACCGCGACAACAACCGCGTGCTCATGTTCGCCAACCCCCCGCTCATCGCAGGCCCCCCGGCAAACCTCGTGCTTGGCCAGGCGAACTACACCACGAGCACCGCCAACGCCACCGGCGCCGGCACGCTCAACCACCCCACCGCCGTCCTCGTCAGCCGCACCAGCATCTGGGTCGCCGACGATTACAACAACCGCGTCCTCCGCTGGGACAACGCCGCCGACCGCACCGACGGGGGCAACGCCACCGCCGTCATCGGCCAGGCCACCTTCACCGCCAAGCTCCCCGGACTCTCCAGCAAACGCGTCGCCCTCCTCGACGGCCATCTCGGCGCCGACGCCGCCGGCAACCTCTGGGTCGCCGACCGCCTCAACAACCGCGTCCTCCGCTTTTCCGCCACCGACAATCCCCCGACCGTCGCCGTCAACGGCCGCCTCAGCCTCTTCACCCGCGGCTCCACCATCACGCTCAGCGGCACCGCCGCCGACGATAACGGCATCGCCCGCGTCAGCTACCAGCTCGGCTCCCGCCAATACGTCCGCGCCCAGGGCACCACCAGCTGGCGCGCCCGCATCAAGCTCCCTGAGGGCACGAACCGCCTCAACATCCGCTCCGTCGATACCGCCGGGCAGGCCTCCGACGCCGTCATCGTCTTCGCCAGCCGGAATTTCTATACGCCCATGCGCCCCATCGTGCGCGTGAGTGGCAGCCACGACATCACCACGACCAGCGACAAAATCACCCTCACCGGCACCGCCCTCGACGCCGTCGGCATCGACCGCGTCAGCTATCAGGTCGGCAGCAGCGGCTACGTCCGCGCCTCGGGCAAAAACTCCTGGAAGGCCGACATCGCCGTCCCCAAGGGCCGCACCCAGATCAACGTCCGCTCCGTGAACCTCGACGGCCTCGCCTCCGGCGCCGTCGTGGTCTTCGTCACCCGCAACTAGCGCGGCCGACGCCACCTCGGGCGAAGTTAAACGCCCTCTCGGGCGAATACCCCGCGCGCTTTCCCGGAATGGACCGATAGTGAGGTAAACCCCCACCTCATTATGCTCTGGACCATCCTCACCATTCTCATCGTCCTCTGGGCGCTCGGCTTCAGCTTTCACGTCGCCGGCGGCCTCGTGCACATCCTGCTCGTAATCGCCCTCGTCGTGCTCGTGCTTCAACTCGTGAGCGGTCGTCGCCGTCTGTAATCCCCCGCGCCTCCGTCACGTCAGCGCCGCGATCGCAAACCAACCGATCATCG
>JAIYAZ010000054.1 GCA_027488755.1 Verrucomicrobiaceae bacterium
CGGAGGTTGAAAACGGGACCGAACGGGTGAATGAAGGCGGCGATGAATGCGATCAACGAAGAAGTGGATCTCGCGATCCCGAACATGCATTCGCGTGAGGACGAAGCCCGGGCCGGGCGAATCCTGCACGATCTCCCCGGGGTCACCGGGGTGCGGTTGGTTCAACGCGGGGCGTGGGTTTCCTACCGCCCGGCAACGATCTCCCATGAAGCCATCTGCGCATCGCTCCAGCGGGCAGGATTTCGGGCGACGACGTTTCAGGATTCCGCAACCGGAATGGTCGGATTGACCTCGGCATAGGGCGGCGACGCTCCACGCACCGAAGGGAAGGTTTCCTGGATCGGAAGGTTCAGGCCCCGGGTGGTTTTGCTTTTGTGCGGTTCGCGAAGCCGGCATGCTGCCGGGCATGCTCCTCAGAAGGGTTTCCCGGTGAAAATTCTCCTAACCGGAGTTTGTGGCTTTGTCGGCAGCGTCCTTGCGCGGGAGTTAATGCAGCGCGTGGCGGGTTTGACGGTGCTTGGGATCGACAACCTGAGCCGAATGGATCAATCGGCAGCGCGGTCTGCTGGCCTCGCGTGGGGGCTGCAAGCGGAGACGGGTCACACCAAGGGAGGCGTTAAGCATACGGGCACAGTGCCCCTACGAAGTGTGGAGTTACGACTTCGTGCGTGATGGCACGGCTGATGGCGGGACGGTGAGGATACTCTCGATCATCGATGAGTATACGCAGGAGTGCGTTCTGCTCCGGGGCGCTCGTAGCTTCCCGGCGCGGCGGGTGATCGATGCTCTGGAGGAAGCCATCCTCTGCAGCGGGCGGTGGCCCGCGTATGTGCGCAGCGACAAGATCGTGGTCCGGGGCGGTGCGCGACTGGCTCAAGCGCGTGGGGATCGGACCCCGCGACATCGAGCTAGGCTTTTCCTGGGAGAATGGCTGCGTGGAGAGCTTCCACGCCCAGCTCAGAGCCGAGTTGCTCGACCGGGAACCTTGGAGGAGGTCGGCGCGACGCTCGAGGACTGGGCCCACCTCTACAACTTCAAGCGGCCTCACGGCATTCTGGGCAAACGGCCCCCGTCCGTCGCCGCGCTGCGTGAACTTCCGCTCCGGCCTCCGGCCTGCGCTCCAGTTCACGCTGGAAAACTCACCATCAACAACTAAACAAGAAAACAGCCCGCAGACGCACTTCCAAAAGCGTCCAGTTACGGGGGTTGGATCAGGATTTTTGCCGGCTATCAGACGCCGGTGCCTGGAAATGCTAGGAGTGGCTGCATGAAAAATCTGCGGTGAAACCCCTTGTTATATTTTAGGTGCGGTTGGCGCCTTCAGGCGGCGAGCGGTTTTGGGTTCGGTGGGTGCTTAGTTTTGTCCGAGATGGTTGTGGCTGAGGGATTTTCATCACGCTGTTGTCTTATCCTGTCTGCATGGTTAGCCTCTCATAAATCTGTTTCCAAACTCCTCGGATTGGGCGTCAGTTTCCCACGGCAAAAGGCTTCGTTCGCTCGGTAGATTGCTCGCGTCCGGAGCGTTTGGACGCGTGTGCAGAGTGTTTGTGGGCGCGTGCAGAGTGAAAATGGCAAAAAGCAGTCGCAAACCGTCCCCGTGCATGGCGAAAGAGTGCACGTTTCGAGGGGGAACTCGGGATGGCCGATCAAAAAATAGCATTTTTACGCCGAGAATTCCCGGCGCATACGGCTTCACCGGCCGGGTGGGTCGCTTTGGCGTGCAGGTCGGAATACTGATCTGAGTCCTAATCCCCGGTGCTCCAGTTGGCGAACGTCGTCGGCAGTCGAATGATGACCCTATAAGGGTGAATTGAATGGCGATGGCGAACCTGTAATGGTCGGACGCGTTGTCCCCGAAATCCCTCATCTTCATCGTCGCCTACAATGCGGAGCGGCACATTGAGTCCGTGTTGGCGCGGATTCCCTACGAGCGACTTCAGCCGGGCACGGAGTTGCTGTTGATCGACGACGCGTCGCCGGATGATACGTTTACGGCGGCGCATCGCGCGGCTGCCCACTGCCCGATCCGCTGCACGCTGCTGAAGAATCCCGTGAACCTCGGCTACGGCGGCAACCAAAAGCTCGGCTACGAGTATGCGATTCGTGAGGGGTTTGAGTCCGTGGTGCTCATTCATGGGGATGGGCAGTATGCCCCGGAGTTGATTCCGGAGATGCTCGGGCCGATCCGCGCCGAGGAGACGGACGTGGTGCTGGGCTCGCGGATGATGCGCAAGCAGGACGCCATCAAGGGGGGGATGCCACTTTACAAGTGGATCGGGAATCAGGTCCTGACTTGGCTGGAGAACCGCATCCTCGGCATGGATCTCACGGAATTCCACACCGGGTTGCGCGCCTACCGCGTCGCGACGCTGGACCGGATTCCTTTCCGGCTCAACACGAACGATTTCCATTTCGACACGGACATTTTGATTCAGTGTCATCGGGTGCGGGCGCGCGTCACGGAAATCCCCATTCCGACGCGCTATGGGGACGAGGTCTGCCACGTCAACGGATGGGCCTACTTCTTCGATTGTTTGCGCAGTTGCACGCGGGATTGGCTGACGCAGAAGGGAATTTTTTATTGCCGGCGGTTCGATGTCGCGCCGCCCGAGACGCGCTACGAATCCAAGTTGCAGATCAAAGGTTCGTCGCATTGTCTGGCGACGGAGCTTGTGCGGTCGGGAGCCACGGTGCTCGATGTGGGTGGAGGCAATGGCTGGATCGCGGACGAATTGGCGCGGGGGAAAGGCTGCACCGTGACCATCGTGGACAAGTATTTCCGGGTGGCCCCGCCGCTGACCCATCGCTCGGTGCTCAAGGATCTTGCACTGGAAGTGCCGCATGGCCTGGGGCCGGTGGACACGGTGCTAATGCTCGATTTTCTTGAGCACCTGCCCCGGGCGCAGCAAACGCTGGTGCTTGAAGCCTTGCGCGCGGAGCAGGCGGTGGAGACCGAGTTTATTCTTTCGGTGCCGAATGCGGCGTTTCTGCCGCTGCGGATCATGTTTTTTTTCTTTGGCCGCCTGAACTATGGGCGTCGGGGAATTCTGGACGACACCCACGCGTTTTTGTTCACGCAGAAATCCTTTGTGGAGTTGCTGGTCGACTGTGGTTACGAAGTGCAGGAGTGGCGCTATACGCCGCCGCCTTATCAACTGGCCCTGGGGACGGGTGCGTTTGCGGATTTATTGTCAAGGGTGCATGTGCGGCTGGCCTGGTTGCGGCCGTCGCTGTTTGCGTATCAGATGGTGGTGCGGGCCATCGCCCTGCCGACGGTGAACACGCTCCTACAGCGCAGCCGGGAAAACGCGCGACTGCGACCGGCCCTAGAGAGTAACACGCTCAAAAAGTAGCGTTTTTGGTAGTGGCATTTCCGAAAAACTACACTTTTGCGTAATGCGGAGAACTGAATGTTAGCTTGGATAACCTTTACGTCTGGCTCGAGAAGTATTTTGCAAGGGGTGACTACCGAAAAGTCCGGGAACGAAACAGTCTAGGGAATCTGATCAAAGAGGGCACATCTCCCCGCGCTGCACCGGTTGATCAAACTCGCGCGACGAAAACGCATCCGTCTTCGCCGAAGTTGAAGGGGAACATCGGGCGGGCGGGGACGGGGATTTTCAAGCCACTGTGCAGGAACAAATGCTGCGCCACCGTGAAGGGCGTGATCCATTTCAGCGGGAAAAAATTCTGCTCGGGCGAGAATCCAGCCCGGTCCATGAGTTTTCGGAGTCCGTCGCGCGAAAAATGCACCCAGTGGTCAGCGAGATAATGCGGCCACAGCTGACCAAGGATTTTTCGAGAAAATGTGTCGGCGCGCGGGATCACGACCAAAAGGCGTGCGCCAGGCGAGAGATGCCCGTGCAGTTCCTTTAAAAAATTCTCTGGGTCGGGGATGTGCTCGAGGGCGTCGAAAAAAGACACCGCTTCGAATTTTTCCCCACCCAGTTCTTTCAATGTCCGCACCACGGTTTCCGGCGGGAATCCACGCTCGACCGCGTAACGCTGGGATTCCTCGGCCACATCGAGTCCCCTCACCTGGAATCCCATATCGCGCGCCGCGACCAAGCCCCAGCCCGTGGCGCAACCGATCTCCAAGACTTTGGCGCCGGTTGGTATTCCGGCTTTGCGGTAGAAAAATCGAAAGGTTGCTATCTTGGAGTCCCTGACGGCAGGTTCCATTCCCTCATGCCCCCGGGTCTTGAAATACTCGTCACCGTATTCCTCAAAAACTGCACCCGATTTACGCCAGACTGTTCCGCAGTTTGGACAAACATTCAGAAGGCCGGATCGAGTGGAAACGGTTTCTCCGCTTGTTAGGCTGAAACACGCAGGGCAATTCAGGTTCATTTGAGAGGAGTATTGATTGTTTCGTTAGTAGCCACGCCAGACGGCCGATAGTCATTGTATTTCTCGTTCTTCCATGGGCTGATGAGGTATGCCGATCTCGGCGAGTTGGAGGGAACCGATGAGGCCGTGCGCAACTTGGCGAGTAAAAGCCCCAGCACTTCGCTTTCGGGCATATTTTTCATGCAAATATTGTCGCCGCGACACGGTGGCGGGCTGGTCTGGTAAATGCACGGCGAGCAAAAGAGGTTCGTTTCAACTACAGAGTGGATTTCCTGATGCAGCGGTCCGTAGTGCTCGCTGTCCCCCGGCCCCCACATTGAGAGCGAAGGTGTAGCGTAAGCGAAGGCCAGGTGCAGGGGACCGGAATCATTTGTGAACAAAAGGTCAGCTTCCCGAATCAAAGCCAAAAAATGTCCAAATGAGAGCGCGCCCGCAGCGTTCAAAACACGGTTGTTTGCCATATTTCCGCAAAGCCCCATCAACTGTTCCGCGTAGGGCTTCTCGGATGGCGAGCCGGTGATGACGAAGACGGCGTCTGAAAACTCACGGCAAGCGGCGATTAAAACCGTGGCGAACTTTTCCAAAGGCCAGCGCCGTTCATACAGAAGGTCGGACGCATTCGGGTTGACAGCGACAAGCAGGCATTTGGGATGTTTCTCACGGTAGCTTGCGCGAACTTTCGAGCTCTCGTCATCATGAACCCGCGGTCGGGGAAGCTCCGTAGGGGTGATCTCGAATCCCAAGCAACGACCGATCTGCAGGTAGTTGCATGTGATATGCCTAAAGGAATTGAAGAAAACTGAGTGGGTATAGAGCCCGGTGCGGAAATTCGCGGACTCACGGAAAAATCCCGCACGCCACCAGGAAAAAGTCGCCAAGGAAGTGAGGGCGGAGAAATGCGAATAAACCTCCAAGTCGATATAGATATCTGACCTCGCCTTGAAAACCGCCCGAATCCAAGAAAGCGCTAGTTGAACTACCGATTCAGTTTTCAACAACACGATTTCATCAATTTCACAAAACCTCTCGACGAATTTCACATTTTCCTCACGCGTGAAGAATTTGAGTTTCGCACCCGGATGGGCATTTCGAATCGCCCGCGCCAATCCGATGGCATAAAGAATCGAACCAATCCCCTCGAATTTAGCGATCGTAATTGTCCTCGCCTCCCTTGGGGTCACGTGTGCCCCTCTGCGGAAACGCGCAAATACAGGCGATAGCGCCAAGGCAGCCCAATTCGCCATTCCGACGAGGATCGATAGAACTCGGTCGAGCTGGATCAGTTTGCTTTTCGTCAGATTCGCCATTGGGTCACTTTTTCAAAACAATGATCGGCAAGTATCCGTTCTCCAAGCGTGCGCTGACGAAAAAACCATCCTTCAAAAGTTTGTTATACAGTTCCTGCACCTCCGGAGTCTGGTAAGGCACCAAAAGGAAAAACCGCACCCCGCGCCCCTTGTCCAAATACTCCTTAGGACCATTCAGCCAAACCAAATTGCGGTCTGAGTAATAGCTTAGAAACGGCCGCCTCAAATAATTGGTCGCCCCGGGCCAAGACTGCTCGATCCTCGAGCCGGTTTCGCGTAGTTGACTGGCGAGTTTTTCAAATTCTCGGCTACGGTCCCGCCCTGCCTCACCAAGCGGCAAATCGCTCTTCAAAAAACCGGCCACCATCACAAGCACTGCCGGAACATAACAAGCATAATTGAAAAGCCGCCGCTTGCCGATCGCACTGCCCGCCTTGGCAAGACCGGCTGCGATCCCCATCGTCAAAGCCACCCAGAAAAGGACGGCCGGGACCAACAAGTGGCGATGAATAAATGTGAGCCCTGAATGCGCCACCGTATGTGCCGGCATTAGAAAATACCAACTTGCCCCGGCGATAAGACATATCACCATCCATCCCAGTAGGGAACGCAACCTTTTTTCCTCCAAAGCCAGTGAAACAGCCCAAAGCAATATTGCGCAGGATAATACAATAATGAAGGGCGCCGAGAACGCCGTCTCAAAAATCCTGATAAATACGCCATCAATCCAACTCCGGAATGTGAGCATGTTTTGTGTCTCCACTCCGCTCAGGCTGCGTTCCTTGGCGAGTTCCAAAAAATAACCTATAGCTTTCGCAGGGCCACCGAAGTGGGCTGACGCAATCCCCAAGCGGATGAAGGATGCCAAAGCCGGTCCAATCCCGACGACCACCGTCCAAAACGCAAGAGATTTCAACGGTTCCCGCTTCAGGAAGAAGAGAACAAATGCGGGAATCAGGAAGAGTCCCACAATTGTTTCGTATGTAAACCAAGCATTAAAAAAGCCCACCACTGAAATTCCGATGATCAAGTTTCGGAATCTCGGACTCTTGGCATTGTGCCGGAGCAAAAGCGCACAAAAAAAGAGGGTCAGCGAGACAAATACCGAAGTGTAAGGTGTTTGATGAAGGGAGTCCAGTAGTGAGATTTGGATGGGATTGAACAGCATTAGCAGGGTGCCAATCGACGCCAACGCCTCTGATTTAGTGACTTCCATCAAAAACAGCCAGAAAATGATCAGAGCAACGAGGCTTAGACACAGCATCAGGATTCTGAAAACAAGAAGGTTGTCTTTTGGAAAGACCGATTGGATCACCCCGCTCATCAAATCGGCTCCCTGTGGATAGTTCGGATAAAGCTCCTTGCCAGCAGACACTTGCGGTTGAGTGGAAGGAATAAATCCAAGTTCAAAAAATCCCTGTTTTGCAAAGTTGCGCCCGGCCATCAGCGAATTCCCGTCTGAATGGTCGTCCCCGTGCGATAAGCCGTAGCTTTGCAAACGAAGCATTCCGACAATTGCAGAAATGAAAACAAGCACAACCAAAATTGGTATATGTAAATTTAGTTTTCGCATTAGCGACACTTCAGGGCTCTGTCTTTAAGTCTCAATCATTATCCAGAAATTCAAAAGTTAAGTGATGATTCAAATTGTTCACAAAAATCATTTTAACTCAAAAGTTAGCATATTATAAAATCTCGTTACATTAGAGCTATCTGATGACAGGTAATCCAAATTGTCCATAAAGTCTAAGAATCTCGGAACCCAGACCTTCTTGTAATACCACTCCTGTCGGGGATGATTTTTCCAGTAGTTTCTGTTGTATAGTAGCAGTCCATTTTCAAAATCCATGGTAATCACATATTCTATCCCGTTTTCTTTAAGGTATTTATTCAGGGCATCCGGACCTTTGCCAAAGGGCAAGCCACCGGCAGGTCCCGCAGCGCCTATCGTATCGATACACACGATGTCGTTTCTGCTGAAGTCCAACAGGTAGGGAAAATCGATGACCGAAAGAATTTTTTTTCCTGCAGGAACCTTTTTTTGAAGAGTTCGAAGACCGGTGAAATAGGTTCCGGGGTTTTGGGGATCGTCCGGATGAAGTGGAGGATATCCCGCAACTTGCCCGGGCAAGGACGAGACGCGGAATTTGGATTCTTCCCAAATGAACGTGCCGTTCACCGCCAGAGATGCGACACACGCGGCACTTGCCAAAATTCCTATCTCCAGGCGGGACCATTTTGCGACACATAGTGCGAAAATCGCACCCGGGAGAAGGATTGGGACAATGTATCGTGGCATTTCGACCGGCATGGTCGCCGACATTTTGTAGGCCACGGCGACTGAGGCCACCAAGCAAGCCAACAAGAAAAAACTTCCGACAAGAGGGCTGGGGCCAAGCAGGGCAAGAACACCCAAGAGAACAAGGGGCAGGACCTCGGGGCGGGAGAAGAATCTCAAGACCACATCTCCCACATTTGCGAGGTCGGCGTCCGTGTTGATTAGAAATACCGGATTCACATTTCCATGCCAAGGAGGTAGGAAGAAGGTTTCGTTGGACTGGAATAGGACTAGCATCCAAGGCAGGGCGAGCAAGCTAGGAGGTATTAGGATTCCAAAAGTTGTCCAAATTCTCGGTAGTCTTTGTCTCCAGCATTCGTAAAAGTAGGCTCCCCAAGTAACAGTCAGAACCATTCCAGCAACCAAGCCAAATTGCGGGCGCAAAGTTGCGCAGGCAGCACACAGAATCCAAGCAGGGAGCCAAATCCAAAGCCGCGGGGGCAGGCGGTCCTTTGGAATCAAAGTCACCGAGCGCATCAAGGCGAGCAGCAGCGCAGCCCCAGTGTAAGCGCTCATGGTATTGATACGGGGAACCGGAAAAAAAATAACAAAAACTCCGATTACTATTCGCTGGATGGATTGTGTCCGTCCGTTTCCTTTGATGAATCCCATTGCCACGCCGAAGAGCAGAAGTTTTCCCAATCCCAAGTCGGCGACATGGCCGGATCGGTCTTCGCCGACAATCATCACGAGCGCCTGTATAAACGCATGACCTCCAAGAGTTCCAGCCCTTCGCAAGTTAAACGGCTCAATAAGGGTGCCCGTGTGCAAAAGTTTCTCGGGCAGCATTAAGTAACAAATCAGATCATCGTTCGGATCGATTTGAATCGGCCAAGCAATCGACGAGGCGAAAGCGAGTGCAGCGAGGGAATAGAGGAGGAGAGCTGAAAAGTTGAAACCCGAAAGCTGAAATCCGAAAGAAGAGGCTGATTTTGGATTTTGAGTTCTGGATTTTGGATTGCCCTTGTTCCCTTTCGTGCTTTTCGTTTTTTCCGCAGGGATTTTTTCAATTAGATAGAAAGCGGCGACAGCGGCCCCGAAGAGGACAACGGCTGTCAGGACTGGGGCCTTGGCGAGGTGGAAGGCCATGAGGACGCCACCTAGGGCAAGGACGACGGCCATGCCCCACGCGCAGGTGAGGCCCAAGCCGAGGTCGGCAAACTCAGGCTGGTTGATGCGGCGGCGGAGGAGTTCGCCGTAGCCCCAGAAGGACAGGAGGACCAGCAGACTCCAGAGCAGAACGGCAAAGTAGCCAGGGTTTACCATGGTGAGGTGGGTCAGGCTTTATGGGGAGGCGTGGCGGTCGCGGGTTTGTCGTCGAGGCCGAGGTAGCTGAAGATGAGGCTGAAGAGGACGGTTTGGCCGCCGAGGGAGAGGAGGGTGCGGCCGGCGATGACCCAGCGCGTGGCGACCTGGGGGTCGAGGTCGCCGAAGCCGGCGCGGACCCAGCCGAAGAGGGCGAAGGCGATCCAGCCGAGGCCGAGGAGGGAAAGGAGGGCACCGGCGAGGAGGCCGCGTTCGAGGGTGAAGAAGGTGAAGGCGCGCTGAAGGCCGGATTGGGAGGGGAGGAGGCCGCGGGTGTGGGCGAAGATGCGCACGAAGACGGCAAGGAGGATCATCTGGTAGCCGAAGAGGAGGGCGAGGCCGGCGAGTTCGAGGGAGTTGAGGTCGAAGGTGACGTCGCCGATTTCGACCGGGGCGAGGAAGAGGCGGGTGAAGAGCGCGGCGCTGAGCAGGCTGAGGGCGAGGCCGGGGTAGAGGAGGAGCCAGCGGGGCGAGAAGAGCAGCATGAAGCGCAGGTGGCGCCAGCCGTCGCGCCAGCTGCGGAGGTGCGGGGGCCGGGAGCGGCCGTCGCGGTGGAGGGTGATGGGGACCTCCTCGATGCGGAGGCCGCGGAGGGAGGCCTTGATGACCATTTCCGAGGCGAATTCCATGCCGGTGGTGCGGAGGTCGAGGCGCTGGAAGGCGTCCTTGCTGAGGGCGCGGAGGCCGCAGTGGAAGTCGTGCGCGGGGCAGCGGAAGAGGATGCGGCCAATGGTGGTGAGGGCGGGGTTGCCGATCCAGCGGTGTTTCCAGGGCATGGCGCCGGGGTCGATGGTGCCGCCGCCGGCGGGCATGCGGCAGCCCATGACGAGGTCGGCGCCGGCGCGGAGGCGTTCCACGAAGGGGCGGATGCGGGAGAAGTCGTAGCTTTGGTCGGCGTCGCCCATGATGAGGTAGCGACCGGCGGCGGCCTCCATGCCGGCGCGGAGGGCGTTGCCGTAGCCCTTGGCGGGGACGTGGACGACGCGGGCACCGTGGGCGCGGGCGAGGTCGGGGGAGCCGTCGGTGCTGCCGTTGTCGGCGATGAGGATTTCGCCCTCAACGCCGGCGTCGGCGAGGCCCCGCTGCGCGGCCTGGATGCAGGCAACGAGGGTCTCGGCCTCGTTGAGGCAGGGCATGAGGATGGTGACCTCAGGAGGCATCGTCGGTCCAGGGCTCGTTCCGGGCGAAGCGGGCCTGCATGTTGCGGGCGAGGTCGGCGAAGGCCTGGTTGCCGGAGGTGCGGGCGAGCTGTTCGAGGTTGCGGGCGGCGGCGAGGGCCTCGGGGTAGCGGCCTTCGGCGGAGAGGGCGGCGGCTTCGAGGGCGGCGCGTTCGGTGGGGTTCGGGGATTTCTGGTCGAGGCGGGCGAGGAGTTCGCGGGCGGTTTTCGGGTCGCGGGCGTCGGCTTTGGGCGTGGTGCAAAGCATCCAGGCGGCCTGGGAGAGGACTTTGCTGGAAGCGTCGGGCTGGCGGGCGGCGTTGAGGGTGAGCTGGCGGGCGGAGTTGGCGGCGCCGCTGGTCGTGAGTTTCTGGCTGGCCTGGAGGACGAGGTTTTCGCGCTGGTCGGCGGGGATGTCGGGCAGGGCGAGGGTGAATTGCTCGACGGCTTCGCCGAAGCGCTGCTGCTGGATGTAGAGGTCGACGAGCTCCATGCGGGCGGCGGTGCTGCCGGGGGAGCGGGCGAGGATGTCCTTGAAGTTGGCTTCGGCGCCGGGGAGGTCGCCGCGGCCGAGGCGGAGGTAGCGGCCGAGGTGGAACTGGGCTTCCTCGCGGTTCTGGTTCGGCACGACCTCGAACAGGAGGACGTCCTGCTGGAGGCCCTTGGTGAGGGCGTTGGGCGGGTAGATGATGGGGCGGAGCCAGGTGGGGATGTTGCGCTTGAAGAAGATGGCGTTGCCGAAGGAGCGGTCGAAGGATTCGCCGGTTTCGGCGGCCTTCGGGTAGAGCATGCGGAAGTAGGGCTCCATGAAGTTTTCCCACGGCATGATGGAGATGTGGGTGATGCCGTGTTTGCGGATGAGGCCGAGGGCTTCTTCCTCGGACTGGGCGTTGAGGGTGGCGGCCGCGGCCTTGAGGCCGTCGACGTTTTCCCAGTAGAGGGTGCCGATGGTTTTGAAGCCGCCGAGGGCGGAGAGGAGGGTGGAGGAATTCGGGCTGCTGAGGAGGACGACGGGTTTGCCGGCGGCGTTGTCGCGGATGACGCGGGCCATGTCGCGGTGGAGGAGGTGGAGCGCCTGGTCGGGCGACATGCGGCTCACGTCGGGGTTGCGGAACTGCTCGAAGGGCATGCCGAGCGAGCGGATGACGGAGGGGTAGGCGATGGCGAGGGCGCCGAGGACGAGCAGGATGCCGGCGAAGGTGCGGGGCGTGGAGCGGGCGGGGACGGTGCGCCAGAGGGCGGGCACGGTGATGGCGGCGAGGGCGATGTAGAGCGGGCCGGCGAGCATGCCCCAGCGGGACTGGTAGAACTGGAGGGCGGTGGTGGCCGCGACCGGCATAATGACGAGCACGAGGGCGGCTTTTTCGACGGCGGGGATCCGGCGGAGGAAGAGGAGGACGACGCCGATGACGAAGAAGGCGGGGTAGAGTCCGAAGGCGGCCTCCCAGGTGAGGGTGCCGGTCTGGAAGCGCTTCACGAGCGGGAGGAGCTCGGCGATGTTCACCCAGAGGCGCTGCATGAAGGGATCCTGCGGGATGTAGAAGCGGGCTCCGCCGAGCACGAGGGTGACGGGGAGGGCGAGGCAGGCGGCGACGCTGAGGAGGACGGTGCCCCAGGGAAAGGGGTTCGGGTTATCTTGTTGGCAATGAATCCACTTTCCACCTTTCAAGGTTTCAACAAGAAGGTTCGGATTAGTATCTCGCGGGGCGAGCCAGCCGGCGAGGGCGGCGGTGCCGAGGCCACCGCCAAACCAGGCGAGGGCGTAGAGGGGGTGGTTCACCTCAAGGCGCATGCCGAGGTGGTTCGGGAAATATTCGAGGAGGTAGAAACCGAGGGAGGCGGCGGCGCCGACCCAGGCCCAGAGGCGCCAGAGTTCGGAGTGGAATTCGGCGCCGGCGGCGCGGGCGCGGCGGGCGAAGAGCGCGTTGGCGGCGACCATGCCGAGGCCGATGCTGGCGGTGACGACGGCGGTGGAGAAGGCGCTGACCCAGAGGCCGGCGGCTCCGCTGAGGGCGGAGA
>JAIYAZ010000108.1 GCA_027488755.1 Verrucomicrobiaceae bacterium
GAGAAGAAGGTGGGCAGCCGAAGAACGCCCCGGCCACCCGCAGGTCTAGCCGCGCGTCACGCGCTCGCCAACTCCATTGTGCCCTTGAACTTCGCCTCCTCCGGCTCAAGGCCGAAATTTCGCGCCACCAACTCCGCCACCCGCTCCAGCTCCTCCGCGGAAAGCGGCGGCAGATCCGAAGCCCGCGCAAACTCCTCAAGCTGCTCCGCGTCGTAGATGTTCGGCAGAATCGAGGCCGAGCGGTCGTCCGCCAGCAGCCAGAGAATCGCCGCCTGCCCCAGCGTGCGCGCACCATCGCGCTCCAGAAACCGGAGTTGCTCAACCTTCTTCACGCCGTTCAGCAGCCACGAACGCGGGCGGTGATTGCGGTGGTCGTTCGGCGGGAACACCGTCTCCGCCGTGTATTTACCCTCCAGCATGCCCGAGGAATGCGGCACGCGGATGAGAAACATCGTGTCCGCCCCGCTCTCGCGCGCCACCCCGTGCAAAGCCGCGCCGGGATGCGGCTCGAGCAGATTGTAAATGTGCTGCATCACGCCGGGATTGCGCCGCCGGATCGCCTGGGCGCCCTCGCCCAGCCAGCCAATCGCCGGCCCGAGCGCCACGCCCCCGACCCGGATCTTCCCGCTCGCGCGCAGATCCTCGAGCACCTCCCACAGCGCATCATCCTCCGTCTGCTCCATCCGGATGTTGTGCAGCTGCAAAATGTCGATGCGGTCCGTCTTCAAGCGCGCCAGCGCCGCGTCCACCGCGCCGCGGATCGCCTCCGGCGCAAAGTCCTGCGGAATCTCCCGCTGCCCGCGGCGGCCGTCGCCGTGGTTCACAAAGTCATACCCGACCTTCGTCGCGATCACGATCTCGTCGCGCCGGTCGCCAAACGCCTTCGCGATCAACTCCTCGCTCCGCCCGTTGCCGTAGGTGTCCGCCGCGTCAAACAACGTCACGCCCAAATCCAGGCCGCGGCGCATCAACGCCACCGCGTCCTCGTCGGTGTAGTTTCCCCACCATCCGGTCGAAACGGTCCAGAGGCCAAACCCGACCTCGCTCACCCTCACATCGGTGCCGCGAAACGTGCGATATTTCATGTTGCGAAGTTACGCCTACAGGCGATGCCGCGTTCGGAAAAGCTCATTCCTTTTCGCCGCCGCCGGGGGAGTTTCTGGTTGTGGGAAGGTCGGGGCGCGGATTTATTGCCCCGCATGCAACCAGGGAGAACTTTCGCGTGAGCCGCTCCACGGTGATCATCGGGGCCGGCCTGGCCGGACTCGTCTGCGCCAAAGTGCTCCACGCCGCCAGCGCCCCCTTTGTGCTCCTCGACGCCGCGGACACCGTGGGCGGCCGCGTGCGCACCGACGTCGTGGACGGCTTCCACCTCGACCGCGGCTTTCAGGTCCTGCTCGACAGCTACCCCGCCGCCAGCCGCCACCTCGACCTCCCCGCCCTCGCCCCGCGCTACTTCGACTCCGGCGCATTGCTCTGGGACGCCGGCAATTTCCACCGGCTCCTTAATCCCCTCCGCCACCCCGAGTGGACCCTCCCCGCGCTGCTCACCGCCGCCCTCCCGCCGGCCGACCGCCTCCGCCTCGCCCTCCTCGGCGCCAGCGCCCTTGTCCACCCCGACGCCGCCCTGCTCGCCCGCTGCGCCTCGCCCTCGGACGAATCGTCCCGCGCCCTCCTCCTCCGCCTCGGCTTCACCGAAACCACCATCCGCCGGTTCTTCGAGCCGTTCTTCGGCGGCGTCTTCCTCGATGACGGCCTGGAAACCAGCGCCGGCCTCCTCAATTACTACCTTCGAAAATTCACCACTGGCCGCGCCCTCCTGCCCGCCGCCGGCATGGGCGCCATCCCCGCCCAACTCGCCGCTCACCTCCCCGCCGACCGCATTCGACTCCGCACCCGCGCCGTCGCCGTCGATTCCGGCCACGTCCTCCTCGAAAGCGCCGAGCGCCTGCCCGCCGACCGCATCGTGCTCGCCACCGACGAACCCTCCGCCCGCCGCATCCTCGGGCTCGACCCCGCCGCCAGCCGCCCCGCCCGCTCCACCGCCGTCGTCTACTTCGCCTCCCCCCGCCCGCTCTACGCCGGCGGCCTCCTCGTCCTGCCCGCCGGCCCCCGCCTCGTCCGCCACTGCCTGCAGGTCACCAACGTCGCGCCCGAAGCCGCGCCCGCCGGCTGGCACCTCCTCAGCGCCACCGTCCTCGATTCCCGCGGCCTCGATGACACCGACCTCCGCGCCGCCGCCGCCCGCGAGATCGAGGAAATCTTCCCCGAAGCCCGCGGCCACCTCACCCCGCTGCCCGTCGTCCGCGTGCCCTACGCCCTGCCCGCCCAGCCCCCCGGCTTCGCCGCCCGCCTCGTCCGCCCCAACGCCCCCGCCGGCGTGCTCTTCGCCGGCGACCAGACCGGTTCCGCCAGCATTCAATTCGCCATGGAATCCGGCGAACGCGTCGCCCGCGCCATCCTCGCCGGACTCGCCTGACCGCGCCCCTTGGCTCTTCCCGCCCTTCCCGCCTACACTCATCCCATGCTCGCCCTTTCGACCTGCTGGAATTCCCACCGCCACACGAGCGGTGAGGACATGCTTCGCGAAATCGTCGACCTCGGCTTCGACCACGTCGAACTCAGCCACGGCCTCAACATCTCCAAGATGGACGGCATCCTGAAGTTCGCCGAACGCGGCGAAGTCACCTTCACCAGCCTCCACAACTACTGCCCGCAGCCCGTCGAGGTCATGACCGACTCGCCCGACTGCTACGAATTCACCGCCAGCCGGCCCGACGTCCGCCAGCGCGCCATCAAAATGTCGCTCCAGACGATTGATTTCGCCCACCGCCTCGGCGCCCGGCGCATCGTCATCCACTCCGGCACCGTGGGCCCCATGCGCGGTTTCACCAAGGGCCTCATCCAGCGCATCATTAACGGCGAGTTCGTCTCCAAGGCTTACGCCGAGGAAAAACTCCGCGGCGTCCAGCAGCGCGAGGACCTCTCCTACGTCTACACAGACCGCCTCGTGGAATCCCTCAAGCCCGTCGTCGAGGCCGCCGCCGCCAAGGGCATCCAGCTCGGCATCGAAAACCGCGACTCCTACGAACAGGTCCCCACCGAACGCGAGTTCCTCTCCGTCCTCGACCGCCTCGGCCCCACCTGCGGTTACTGGCACGACTTCGGCCACGCCCAACGCAAGGAAAACATGGGCTTCCTCGACCACCGCGCCTGGCTCCAAGCCATCGGCCCCGCCGCCATCGGCTGCCACCTCCACGACACCCGCTGGCCCGTCGAGGACCACTGCGTGCCCTTCACCGGCGACGTCGATTTCCAACCCCTCGTCCCCCTGCTCCCCGCCGGCATCCCCTTTGTCATCGAGCTCCACCCAAAGCGCGAGGCCGCCCAAATCGTCGCCGCCGCCGAACGCTGGCGCCGCGAATTCCCCGCCTAGTCCCGCGCCGCCACCCGGCCCCGATTTTTTCATGAAGCGCTTTCTCATCACCGCCCTCCAAATCCTCGTCTCCGCCGGCCTGCTCTGGTGGATCTTCCACGACCCCGAAAAGCGCGCCCGCATGGCCGCCGCCCTCGCAGAAGCCGACTGGTTCTGGTTCCTCCCCGGCCTCGCCTGCATCGGCCTCGTCATCATCCTCCAAACCTTCCGCTGGAGCTGGCTCCTCCGCGCCGTCGACATCCCCCTCGGCTGGTGGCGCTGCCTCCGCCTCAACCTCATCGGCCTCTTTTTCAATCTCTTCCTCCTCGGCGCGACCGGCGGCGACGTCGTCCGCATCTTCTACGCCATGCGCGAAGCCCGCTCCGACAAAGCCGGCGCCTTCCTCAGCATCGCCCTCGAACGCGTCATCGGCCTGCTCGCCCTCGCCGTCGTCTCCGCCGTGGTCGTGATCATCGAATGGCCGCACCTCATGAGCTCGCCCGTCGCCCGCGTCTCCGTGCTCACCATCGGCCTCATCCTCGGCGGCTCCGTCGCCGTTGTCATCGCCGGCTCCGTCGTTGCCGCCCTCCGCCTCGAACACCGCCTGCCCGCCCGCATGCCGCTTCGCAGCGCCATCATCGACCTCGCCGCCGCCACCCAACGCTACGCCCGCTCGCCCGGCACCCTCGCCGCCGCCTTCGCCATCTCCATCCCCTCCCACCTGCTGCTGTTTGTGTCGTTCTTCTGCGCCGCCCGCGCCCTCACCGACACCCTCTCGCTCGGCGACATCATCTCCGTCATGCCGATCGTGAACGTCATCACCTCCCTGCCCATCAGCCTTGGCGGCGTCGGCTTCCGCGAGCAACTCTTCCAGAGCCTGCTCGGCTCCCTCCACGGCACCCCCGCCGCCCAGGCCGTGCTCATCGGCAGCTGCGGCTACCTGCTCCTCGTCTTCTGGAGTCTCATCGGCGGCCTCGTCTACCTTTTCTACCGGCCCAGCGACGGACAATCCGCCTCGATTTCGGAAATGACCTCCGCCACCCAGGAAATCGCCCGCCACCCCGACGCCCAGCCATGAACCGTCGGAACCGGCCGCGCGTGATCGCAAACTTTGCCCTCACCGTCGACGGCAAGGTCTCCACGCGCGCCCACACTCCCTCCACGTTCACCTCGCCCCGCGACAAACGCCGCCTGCTCGAAATCCGCGCCCGCGGCGACGCCCTCCTCGTCGGCCGCACGACCGTCGCCGCCGACACCATGAGCATGCGCCTGCCCGACCGCGCGCTCCAGGCCCGCCGCCGCGCCCGCGGTCAGTCCGCGCAGCCGCTCCGCGTCATTCTCAGCGCCCGCGGCAACCTCGACCCCGCGTGGAAGGTGTTCCAGTCCCGCGGTGCCCCCCGCGTGATTTTTTCCACGTTCCACATGCCCGGCGCCACCCGCGCCGCCCTCGCCCCGCTCTGCGACCTCCACCTGCTCGACGCGGACACCATCCCGCTCGAGGACGTGCTCACCGCCCTCCGCGAGCTCTACGGCGTCCGCACCCTCGTCTGCGAAGGCGGCCCCACCCTCTTCCGCCAGCTCGTCGAACTCGACGCCCTCGACGAACTCCACCTCACCCTCGCCCCCTGCCTCTTCGGCGGGGCCGCCGCGCCCACCCTCACCGGCACCAACCCCGCCTTTCTGGCAACCATCCGCCCCTTCCGGCTCGAATCCCTTCGCGTCGTGGCCGATGAATGCTTCCTCCGCTACCGCGCCCTCCGTCGATGAACACCACCAGCCAGCTCCTCATCCGCGCGCCCAAGGCCGAGATCTTCGAATCCGCCGCCGACCTCTCGCGCTGGCCTGCCGTGCTCCCGCACTACCGCCACATCATTTACCTCGAACGCGGCAACGACCGGCACATCGTCAAAATGGCCGCCCACCGCGACGGCATCCCGATCTCGTGGGTCTCCGAGCAGGTCATCGACCGCACCCGGCAGGAAATCCACTTCACCCACCTCCGCGCCTTCACCAAGGGCATGGGCGTCGTCTGGTCGTTCGAAGAAACCCCCGACGGCACCCTCGTCCGCATCGTCCACGTCCTCAAATTTCGCGTTCCGTTCCTCGCGCCCGTCGCCGACCGCATCATCGGCGAATTCTTCATCGAAAACATCGCCACCAAAACCCTCCACGCCTTCCGCGCCCACCTCGAACGATGAGCCGCCGCCGCGCCGTCATCACCGGCCTCGGCCCGATCACCTGCATCGGCACCGGCTGCGAGGCTCTCTGGCAGGGCCTCCGCGCCGAACGCAGCGGCATCGGCCCCCTCACCCGCTTCGCCGGAGAACACCTCCACGCGCGCTGCGCCGGCGAGATCAATGACTTCGACCCCACCCGCTGGCTGCCCGCCTCGCGCCTCCGCCGCCTCGACCGCTACGCGCAGTTCGCCGTCGTCTCCGCCCGGCTCGCCCTCGAGGACGCCGGCCTCACCTGCTCCCCGGATACCCCCACCGACCGCATCGGCGTCAGCTTCGGCACCGCCCTCGGCGGCATCGCCAACGCCGAGGCCGAAAACGAACGCTTCGTCACCCGCGGCCCGAAGGCCGTCAATCAGCTCCTCGCCCTCCAGGTCTTCGGCGGCAGCGCGCACTCGAACATCGCCATCGAATTCGGCCTCCAGGGCATCGGCACCACGAACTCGAACTCCTGCGCCAGCGGACCCATCGCCATCGGCGAAGCCCTCCGCTACATCCGCGACGGCATGGCCGACGTCGTTATCGCCGGCGCCGCCGAAGCCCCCCTCGCCCCGCTCACCTACTCCGCCTTCGACTTCATCCGCACCATGAGCCGCGGCGAACCGCCCCGCGCCTGCCGCCCCTTCGACCTCCACCGCGACGGCTTCGTCATGGGCGAAGGCGCCGCCGCCCTCATCGTCGAGGAATACGGACACGCCCGCGCCCGCGGCGCCCGCATCTACGCCCAAGTCCTCGGCTACAGCCTCAGCAACGACGCCCACCACATGACGTCGCCCCACCCCACCGGCGAACCCGCCGCCCGCATCATTCGCGAGACCCTCGCCGACGCCCGCCTCCACCCCGCCGACCTCGACTACGTCAACGCCCACGCCAGCAGCACCCAGCTCAACGACTCCACCGAGACCCGCTGCCTCCACGACGCCCTCGGCCCCCACGCCCGGCGCGTCCCCGTCAGCGGCACCAAGGCCTACACCGCCCATCCCCTAGGGGCCACCGGCGCCATCGAGGCCGCCATCTGCTGCCTCGCCATCGCGCGCGGGTGGATCCCGCCCACCCTCCACCACGCCACGCCCGACCCCGCCTGCGACCTCGACATTGTGCCCAACCACGGCCGCGAACAACCCGTCCGCCACGTCCTCACCAACAGCTTCGGCTTCGGCGGCATCAACGCCTGCCTCGCCCTCGGGGCCGTCTAGGCTCTATTCCTTAGCCGGGCCCCATGTCCCCCGCCGAAATCACCATCCTCACCCTCGCCGCCTTTTTCGCCGGCGCGATCAACGCCGTCGCCGGCGGCGGCACCGTGCTCACCTTCCCCGCGCTGCTAGCCTTCGGCATGCCCGCCATCCAGGCCAACGCCACCAGCACCCTCGCCCTCCTCATCGGCATCCTCGGCAGCGTCTACGGCTACCGCCGCCCCATCCGCGCCGTCGCCCCCCTCATCACCCGCTTCGGCCTCGTCAGCGCCCTCGGCGGCCTCGCCGGCGCCATCCTCCTCACCTGCAGCAGCGAAAAATTCTTCTCCGCCCTCGTCCCCTTCCTCCTCCTCTTCGCGACCATCCTCTTCCTCGCGAACAACGCCTTCCGCCGCCTCGTCCGTATCGATCCCCTCGCCCGCCCCGCCGACCTCCTCCACCGCCGCGGCTTCGCCCTCGCGCTCGCCTTCCAGTTCGCCGTCGCCGTCTACGGCGGCTACTTCGGCGCCGGCATCGGCATCCTCATGCTCGCCACCCTCGGCATCCTCGGCATGCACGACATCCACGAAATGAACGCGCTGAAAACCGTCCTCGGCGCCCTCGTGAACCTCGTGGCCGCCCTTTACTTCATCCTCGCCGGCCTCATCGTCTGGCCCGAGGCCATCCTCATGACCCTCGGCGCCACCGGCGGCTACTTCCTCGCCTCC
>JAIYAZ010000139.1 GCA_027488755.1 Verrucomicrobiaceae bacterium
GCAAAGCCGAAGAGGAGCCCGAGCGTGGGCGCGGCCTTGGCGAGGCCGCCGAGTTCGGACATTTCCAGCGTGCCGGTGCGTTCGCGGAGGGCGCCGCAGAGCGCGAAGAGCGCGGCAATGGAGAGGCCGTGGGCGACCATGAGGACGGACGCGCCGCTGAGGGAGAGTTCGTTGAGTCCCGCGATGCCGAGGAAGATATAGCCCATGTGCATCACGCTCGAGTAACCGAGCACCCAATCGAGGCGCTTCTGGGCGATGGTGACGAGGCCGAGGTAGAGCAGGTTGCCGACGATGAGGATAAGGAAGATATCCAGATACGTGAGGCTGAGGCCGAGGCAGGTGACCTTCGTGCTGAAGATGGAGTCGGGGAAGATCGGCGTGATGAGGCGGAGCATGCCGTAGAGGCCGAATTTCTTGAGCACGCCGGCGTGGAGCATGGCCGCGGGCGTGGGGGCCGAGGCGTAGGCCTGCGGGGCCCAGGAGTGCAGCGGGAAGAGGGAGATGAGGGTGCCGAAGCCAAGGAGCAGGGTCCAGAAGACCCAGTGGGGGGGATTGATCTGGCCAGCGAGGGCGAGTTCCTGCACGGAGCGCAGGTCGAAGGTGCGCAGGTCGGCCGGCATCGAGAGGTAAAGCCCGACGATGCCGAGGAGGAGGACGAAGCTGCCGAGGCCGAGGTAGATCGTGGCCTTCCACGCGGCGGCCTGGCGGTCGCCGGAGCCCCAGATGCCGATGAGGAGGAAGGTGGGGATGAGCGCGAGTTCGTGGAACGCGTAGAAAAAGAGGATGTCCGTGGAGGAGAAGGCCCCGACGACGCCGGCGGAGATGAGGAGCACGCAAGCGTAGAAGAGATTTTCGCGGGCGGCGATGGGCGGGATGACCCAGACGGCGGCGACGGTGACGATGGCCGAAAGCAGGAGCATCGTGAGGCTGAGGCCGTCGGCCCCGAAGCTGAGGGAGATGCCGAGGGTTTCCGAGACCGGGAAGGAGGAGAGGAAGCGGTAACCGCCCTCGGCGGCGGGGTATTGGGCAAGGAGCGCGCCGGTGAGGACCAGCATGAGGATCGAGGCAAAGCGCGCGACGAAGCGGGCCTGCGCGCCGACCATGATGAACAGGGCGGCGACGACCGGGATGAGGGTCAGGAAGAGGAGCGGGCTGGGCAGGCTCATTTCGAAATGAGGAGGTAGAGCAGAACGACGACGCCGGCGCCGAAGAAGAAGGCGTAGGCCTGGATGTTGCCGATCTGGAGGAAGCGGAGGGTGAAGCCGGCGACCCAAGTGGCCTTGGCGCTGAAGTTCACCCCGATGCCGTCGATGATCCAGCGGTCCACCCAGGAGGAAACCTTGGCGGTGCCGTCCTGCGCGAAGCGGACGATCTGGGCGTAGAGGTCATCGATGTAAAGGCGGTTCGCGAAGAACGGGATGAAGACCGGATCCTTCTGCGGTGCGCCGCGGTAGATGAGGACGGCAAGCAGGGCGCCCGCCGCGAGGAGGCCGAGGATGGCGTAGTGGACCCAATGCGGCACCTCGTGCGGATGGGCGATGGGGAAGAACTGCTCCTGGATGAAAGGGTAACCGGCGATGACGGCCGGGATGGCGAGCAGGAGGAGCGGAATCGTCATCACGAGCGGCGACTCGTGGGCGTGCTCGGCGTGTTCGCTGCGGGGTTTGCCGAAGAAGGTCACCCAGAGCATGCGGGTGGTGTAGAGGGCGGTGAGGAAGACGCCGCCGAGGGCGAGCGCGAACCAGCCCCAGCCCTTGAAGAAGGCGAACTCGATGATGAGGTCCTTGCTGAAGAATCCGCTGAAGAACGGCACACCCATCAGCGCGAAGCTGCCGATGACCATGGTGAGGAAGGTGACGGGGGTCTTTTTCCAGAGGCCGCCCATTTTCCAGATGTCCTGCTCGTGGTGCATCGCGAGGATGACGGAGCCGGAGCAGAGGAAGAGGAGGCACTTGAAGCAGGCGTGCGTGAAGAGGTGGAACATCGGCACGCCGGCCCGCGCGGCCTCGGTGGCTTCATGGGTGGCGTTGGCGACGACGGCCACGCCGAGGACCATGTAACCGAGCTGGGAGATGGTCGAGTAGGCGAGGATGCGCTTGATGTCGTTCTGCTGGAGGCCCATGAGGCCGGCGCCAAAGCAGGTGATGGCGCCGATCCAGCCGATGACGTCGAGCGCGCCGGGCGAGGCTTCGAGGACGGGGAAGACGCGGGCGAGCAGGTAGACGCCGGCGGCGACCATGGTGGCCGCGTGGAGCAGCGAGGAAACGGGCGTGGGGCCCTCCATGGAGTTCGGCAACCAGACGTGGAGGGGGAATTGCGCGGATTTGCCGACCGTGCCACAGAAGACGAGGACGCCGGCGATCGCGAGCCAGAGGGCCGAGCCCTCGAAGGCGGAGAGGCGGCCGGGAAGTTCCGAGAAGACGATCGTGCCGGTGATGGACCAGAAGATCAGAATGCCGAGCATGAACCCGAAATCGCCGATGCGGTTCACGGTGAAGGCCTGCTTGGCGGCGTCGCCGGCCGAGGCTTTCGAGTAGTAGTGGCCGATGAGCAGATAGGAACTCACGCCGACGAGCTCCCAGAAGATGAACATCATCACGAAGTTGTCGGCGAGGACGATGCCGAGCATCGAAAAGAGGAAGAGCGCGAGTCCGGCGAAGTAGCGGCCGAAACCTTCCTCGTGCGCCATGTAGGCGGTGGAGTAGATGAAAACGAGCGTGGCGATGGTGGTGACAATCACCAGCATGGGCCGGCTGAGCCAGTCGATGGCGAGACCGATGGGGACGGTGAACTGGAAGGGGGCGTTCGGCCCGAGGATGGCGCCGAGATTGATCCAGTCAACGCTGGTGGTCAGTTCCGCGCCGCTGAGCAGGAGGTGCCAGCTGAGCCCGGCGCAGACGACGGCGCTGAGAATGGCGAGGCCGGCGCTGATGATTTTCGAGCGGAGGCCGACGAGCAGGATGACCGCGGCGCAGACCAGCGGCAGGAAAAGAATGATCCAGGGCGCGAGTTGGGGATTCACTAGAACTTGAGCAGGTTGAGGTCCTCAACGTGGGTCGTCTGGCGGGAGCGATAGAGGGCCACGATGATGGCGAGGCCGACGGCGACCTCGGCGGCGGCGACGGTGATGATGAAGAACACCAGGACCTGGCCGTTCATGTTGGGCATGCCGTTGACGAGCCCGAAGCGGGAGAAGGCCACGAGGGAGAGGTTCGCCGCGCTGAGCATGAGCTCGAGGCACATGAAGATGACGATGATGTTGCGGCGGAGGAGCACGCCGGCGAGGCCGATGGCGAAGAGCAGGCCGCTGACGAGGAGGAACTGCGCCAGCGTGGGCTGGGCGGAGAGAATCTGGTCGAACGGAATCTGGGGCAGCGCCTCGAGGCTGTAGGGATCCGCGGCCGGGACGGGAGTCGGTTCGGTCATTTCAATTCGCGCTTGCTGAGGACGACGACGCCGATCGTGGCGACGAGGAGGAGGACGCCGATGATCTGGAACGGCAGGTTAAACTGCGTGAAAAGCGTGACGCCGACGGCCTGCACGTCGTTCGTGGTGCTCTGGGCGAGGGCGGGTTTGACGGCGGCGAATTTCGGCTCGGAACAAATGACCCGGACGAGGATGGCGATGAAGCCGGCCAGGACGAGGATGCCGCCGCCGAGGGCGGGCAGGTTGAGCTTGCGGGCGCGCTCGGCCTTGAGGTCGAGCAGCATGATGATGAAGAGGAAGAGCACCATCACCGCGCCGGCGTAGACGAGGATCTGGATGATGCCGATGAAGAAGGCGTCGAGCAGGAAAAAGAGGGACGCCAGCCCGACGAAGGAGACCACCAGGCACATGGCCGAGGAGACGGGGTTGCGCAGGAGAACGACGCCGATCCCGAAGATCAGCATGAGAGCGGCGAAGGCCCAGAAGAGAGCGAGGGACACGTTGGCGGCGCGGGTGGGTGGGTTGGCTTGCTTGGAACGCGGGGTTTTATCAGCGGTAGGACGGAGCGACTACTTATTTTCGTTCCATTTGTTGACGACGCCGGGCATGACGCCGCCGAGTTCGTAGAGCTTTTCCTTGTTGTGCTTCATTTCCGCGCGGGAGTAGCCGGTGATCGCGTAGTCCTTGCGGAGGTAGATGGCCTGCTCGGGGCAGACTTCCTCGCAGAGGCCGCAATAGATGCAGCGGATCATGTCGATCTCGAATTCCTTTGGCCGCTTCTCGACCTTGGCCCAGGGGTCGTTGGTAGGAATCTCCTCGGGCGTGATGGTGATGGCGCGGGGCGGGCAGATGAATTCGCAGAGCTGGCAGGAGACGCAGCGTTCGCGGCCCCATTCGTCTTTCACGAGGGTGGGCGCGCCGCGATACCAGGGCGGGAGTTTGTCGTCCCAGCGTTGCTCGGGATACTGCATGGTGACGGACTTGCCGCCGAGGGAGCGCAGGAAGTGCTTGAACGTGAGAAACAGGCCGCCGAGGACGGCGGGGAGGTAGAGTTTCTCGGCGAGGCTAAGTTTCGGGCGTTGAACGACGATGGCCATGGGTTCGCGAAGGTTTACTTGAGGTATACGAGCACGGCGGCCACGAGGAAGATGTTCACGAGGGCGATTTCGAAGAAATAGATCCAGCCGAGCTTCATGAGCTGGTCATAACGGAAGCGCGGCACGGTCCAGCGGACCCAGATGAAGAAGAAGATGAAGGCGCTGACCTTGGCGAAGAAGACGTTGATGTTGACGAAGCCCCAGAAGGCGCCGGGGAGCCAGACGAGAGTGGCGGGCAGGCTTTGCTCGAGGCCGAAGGGCAGCCAGGTGGCGGTGCCGTCGGGGATACCGGGGAAGCTCCAGCCGCCGAAGAAGAGGGTCACGATCACGCCGGAGCCGGCGATCATGGCCGCGTATTCGCCGAGGAAGAAGAGGGCGAACCCCATGGAGGAATACTCGGTGTGGTAACCGCCGACGAGCTCCTGCTCGGCTTCGGGAAGGTCGAAGGGGGTGCGGTTCGTCTCGGCGAACATGGAGACGAGGAAGATGATGAAGGAGATGGGGAGCAGGACGCCGAGGGCGACCTTCCACCAGGCAAACTCAAGGTTGAGCCAGGGGGCGATGAGCCAGCCGTTTTGGATCTGCCAATCAACGATCTGCGTGAGATTGAGGGTGCCGCAAATGAGGAACACGGGCACGACGGAGAGGCCGAGCGCGAGTTCGTAGGAGATCATCTGCGAGCTGGACCGGATGCCGCCGAGGAAGGGGTATTTGGAGTTCGACGCCCAGCCGGCGAGCACGATGCCGTAGACGCCGAGGGAGGAGATGGCAAAGACCCAGAGCACGCCAATGTCGACGTTGGCGACGACCATGGGGACGGGCTTGCCGTCGGGGCCGGTGAGGAAGGAGCTGCCGAAGGGGATGACCGCCAGGACGAGCAGCGGGGGGATCATCGTGAGCTTCGGGGCGATGTAGTAGTAGAACTTGTTGACCGAGTTCGGGATGAAATTTTCCTTGAGGAGTAGCTTGATGGGGTCGGCGACCATCTGGCCGAGGCCCCAGAGGCTGATGTCCTTTTTGAAGCCGATGAGGGAAATCGGGGCGCCCACGCGGTTCGGGCCGATGCGGTCCTGGATGAACGCGGAGACTTTGCGCTCGGCAAAGACGGCGAGGGAAACGAGCGGGAGAATCGCGCCGAAGAGGACGAAAAACGTCTTGAGAAGCGACGTCCAGATCAGGAACGGGAGCGGTTCAAAGAGAAAGGCGATGACTTGGTCCATGCGCAGAGAGCGCCATTTCGATAGCGGTTTTCGCCGGGGGGTGTCGAGGGGGAATCACGCATTTTTCGACCCGGAGCAACTTTCCCTTCGCGCGCTTGACTCCGCCCGCGGACTCTGAGATTCGCCACGGTTGATGCCACGCCTCACCGCCCTGTTGTTTGCCCTTGTTCTGACCGGACTTCCTACCGCGATGGCGGAACCCCTGCGCGTGGTCACGCGGGATCTGGAGCCATTTTCCTTCGACCGGGCGACGCAGCGCGTGGGCTTTGCCGCGGAGCTCTGGGACAACGTTGCCCGCGAGATCGGCGCGACCTCGAGCTGGAGCGTGGCCCCGACGGCGAAGGACGTGGTTGCCCGGGTCCAAGGCGGACAGGCCGACGTGGGCGTGGGAGCCCTGAGCATTACCGCCGAGCGCGAAAAGATCATCGATTTTTCCCAGCCGTTCTATGAGTCGGGGCTGCAGATCCTCGTCTCAAAAACAGACGGCGGCATCACGGACGTGATCTGGTCGGTGGTGCGCAGCCTGTTCACGTGGCAACTCGTGCTGGGCGTGACCGTCACGATCCTCGTCATGCTCGTGATCTCCCATCTCGTCTGGCTCTTCGAGCACCGCATCAATGACGGGATGTGGCCCCCGCATTACCTCGCCGGCATGGCGGAATCCTTTTGGTGGACGCTGAGCACGTTTCTCGTGGGTGGCGCGGACAACAAGGGCCCGATCGGCCTCGGCGGACGCATCGTGGCCACGATCTGGATGCTCGCGAGTGTGATCGCCGTCTCGCTGCTCACGGCGTCGTTGAGCGCCCTCTTGACCGTCAACTCGCTCACGAGCGACATCAATTCCCCGAACGACCTTCCCGGGCGCAAGGTTGCCACGATCGGAGGGAGCCTGGCCGAAACATGGCTGCAAAAATTCGGAGCCACGGCGGGAAAACGCATCGACGTGAAAACCTACGCGACCGTGCAGGAATGCCTCGCCGCGCTGCGCCAGGGCGAGGTCAAGGCGGTGGTCTACGACGCGCCGGTGCTGAAATACTACACCTCCAAGATGGGGCCCGATGCGTTCATGCTCATGGGCGTCCCGTTTGAGAAAAACAACTACGGTTTTGCGCTGCCGCAGGACAGCCCGCTCCGCGAGCGCATCAACCAGGCGCTGCTCACGCTCAACGAAAAGGGCATCACCGACGAGTTGCGCCGGAAGTGGTTCGGCGCAGACGAGTAGGCTGCCCCCCTTGCGGGCACCAACGGAAAGGTGCGGCGACGGGCCAAGCCAGCTCGCCGCGGCGTTCCGATCGGGTTAGCGCCGGGCGGCCGCTTCGCCGAGCGCGAGTTCCACGCCGAGGTCACCGATGCCGGCGAGGGACAGGCCTTTGAGGGCGGGAATTTCCGCCGCCATGGTCTTGAAGACTTCCTCGACGGAGTAGACGCCGTTCTGGCCGCCGACGGCGACGATGAGGTCGCGGAGGATTTCCCAGTCGTCGCGGGCCTGGCCGGGGGCGGGAATGGCGCGGTTGAGACGCTGGATGCGGCCGGCAAGGTTGATCATTGAGCCGCGCTTTTCGGCGAAGCCACTGGCGGGCAGGAGCACGGAGGCACGCGGGGTGGTGCGGTTCGGCAGGATGTCGAGCGCGACGAGCGCGTCGAGGCGGGCGAGGTCGCCCTCGGCGATGCCGCACTTGGTCGCGTCCTCGCCGAGCACGAGCAGGCCGCGGATCGCCCCGCTGGCCACGCCGGTCGCGATGGAGGAGAGCTGGCCGGTGGCAAGGCCGAGGAGCTTCGCGCCGGAGGTATTGGGATTGCCGTCGTTGGCGATGAGGAATCCGTCGCCTTCCTGCGGGCGGGAGAGCACGTCAAACTGCGTGATGCCGAGCGCGGTCGCGAGCCGGCGGGCGAGGAAGAGCTCCTCGTTCGTCATGCGGGCCGAGGCGATGAGCGCGAGGCGGGCGGGCTCGATGGCCTTGAGCTGGGCGGCGGCGGCGGTGATGGCCTGCGTCCACGAGGCGGGGGTGTTGGCGACGAGCGGGGCCTTGAGGCGGGCGTCGTCGTGGAGGTATTTGAAATTCAGGCGGTGGCTGTCGGGCATCCAGCACGAGTTGACGAAGTCGTTTTCGCGCGGGGTGATGCGGTGAATGACGCCCTCGCGCGAGGAGATCACGATGTTCGTGCCCGTGCCGCAATTCACGTCGATGGACTTGGTTTCCTTGAGGAACCAGACGCGCATCTTGAAGCGAAAGTCCTTACTGGTGAGCGCACCGACGGGGCAGATGTCGACCGTGTTGAGCGAGTAATTGTTATCGAGGCGCTTGCCGGGGTAGACGGTGAGCGTCGTGTGGCTGCCGCGGTTCACGAAACCGAGGACGTCGTCCTGCGCGACCTCCTTCATGAAGCGGATGCAGCGCGAGCACATGATGCAGCGCTCGTCGTCGAGGACGATGTTTTGGCCGATGTCGACGCGCTTGGGCTTTTTGACTTTTTCCTCGATGAAGCGGCTCTCGCCCTTGCCGTATTCGACGGAGAATTCCTGCAGGCGGCATTCGCCGGCCTGGTCGCAGATCGGGCAGTCGAGCGGGTGATTGATGAGGAGGAACTCCATCACGCCGTTGCGGCACTCCTCGACGAGGGCGCCCTGTGTGCGGACGCCGAGACCTTCGCTGACCTCCATGGCGCAGGAGATGGCCGGGCGCGGGCTCCAGTTCAGCACCGGCTTGCCGTCCTCGCCGAGCTCGGGTTTGCGGTCGGGGCCCATCTTCGGCATGCCAAGCTGGACGAGGCACATGCGGCAATTGCCCGGCGAGCTGAGCTTCGGGTGGTAGCAGTAGTGCGGCACGTAGTGGCCGCTCTTCATGCAGGCCTCAATGAGGCGCGTGCCCTTGGGAAATTGCCGCCATTCGCCGTCCACCTGGACGTTGATCATCTGGACTTCGGTCGAATTCGGGGCGGTCGCGGTCGTCGTCATCGCAAAACCACTTAGATGGGCGATTTTTTTTCGGTTGTCCACGCGCAAAAGCACCTCCCTCCCCCGCTAGCGCCATAAAATCTTCGTCACGAAAAGAAGCGTGACCCGCGCTTCCGCGCGTTTTACTCCTGCCTCCTCGCCCGCCTCCGCCATGAGCCCCACCCTGCCGCCGCCCCCCTCCCGCCCCGCCCTGCGCCGCCCCGTTGCCGTCTGGCTGGCCGTCCTCGCCGCCACCTCCCTAGCGCACGCCGGCACGGAAGCCTCCGCCCCAACGGTTGAGATTCAGGAACAAAGCACGCTCACCGAGTGGTGGCAGGGCAAGCGCATGACCGGCGACTGGTTCGGCCTGCGGGACACGCTCGAGGACTACGGCCTTAAGTTTAACGGGAAATATTACGGCGCGTTTTTTGGCGTGATCAAAGGCGGCGACGCCAAGTCCCGCGGCTTCTGGGATCAGGGCATGGAATTCGGCGCGGAGCAAAACTTCGGCAAGCTCTTCAACAGCGAGGCCCTCGAGGGCGTGAAGGGATTCGGCATCGTGCGCTGGCGCGACCCGCGCAGCAGCGCCGACCCGAATGAATACGCCGAGGCCAACAGCATGTTCAGCCCCACCAACTGGGCCTCCGGCACCCAGTGGCGCCTGCTCGCCGCCGGCCTGGAAATCGGCTCCGCCGGCAACCTCCCCGTGAAGGACATGATCGTCCTGCGCGGCGGCTGGATCCAACCCCAACGCGAGTTCATCGACCAGCCGCTCTCCAAGCTGTTCCTCAACAACACCGTCAACAGCGCCAAGGGCATCGGCGGCAACATCCCCTTCTCCTCCAGCTTCTCGACCTGGGGCGGCACGCTGCGCGTCAAACCCACCGAGCAAACCTACGCCAAGGGCGGCCTGTTCATGGCCTTCCCCCAGGCCACCAGCAGCAGCAACCACGGTCTCGCCATGCAGGGCTTCGCCCGCAACCCGAACCGCAACGGCCTCATGGCCATGGGCGAACTCGGCTGGACCCCGAAGCTCGGCACCGCGGCGCTCGAAGGCCGCTACGCCTTCGGCGGTTACTACTGGGGCGTCGAAAACAAATCCTACCTCGGCGCGACTTACGACGGCCAATACGGGTTCTACGGACAGTTCGACCAGATGCTCTTCCGTGAAGCCTCGCCCGCGCCCGCCTCCGTGCAGGCCAAGGGCCCGGCCGACGGCAAGTCCACCGCCGACGCGAAGGACTTCAAGCAACCAGTCGGCCTCGAAAAACCCTCCCTCAGCAAGCAGGGCCTCTCGATGTTCAACCTCGTGACCTTCGCCCCGAAGTATAACAACCAATTCCCCTTCTACTTCCAAACCGGCCTCGTCTACCGCGGCCTCATCCCGACCCGCGACGACGACCTCACCCTCATCTCCCTCGCCTACGGCAGTTACAGTTTCTACCAGATCGAAGCCGACCAGATGGAGGGCAACCCGAACCAGCCGAACTACTCCGGCATCATCGAAGCCGGCTACCGCGTGCAAATCAACGGCTGGGCGTTCGTGCAACCCTTCTTCCAATACATCTTCCGCCCCGACGGCACCGGCATCACCCAAAACGCCGGCGTCCTCGGATTCTCCACCGGCCTCGAGTTCTAGCCCGCCGCCAAAACAGCCCGCTTCCCCGTCCGCCCCGCAAAAACCGAAAATCCCCTCGCCCCCGGGCGCCCAACCTTGGCACGCCTTGATTCTTGTCACGAAATCGTCACACGTCGTTCTTTTCCGAGAGCGCCATCACGCCGCATGATGTCCGCTCCAACCCGTTAAATCCACGCTCTCCATGATGAAGACCTCCCTTCTCCTCCCCCTCCTGGGCACCCTGCTCGCCCTCACCGCCCCCCACGCCTCGGCCGTCCAGCTCAGCGGCGCCGGCGCCAGCTTCCCCGCGCCCCTCTACCAGCGCTGGGCCGTGGAATTCAACAAGGTCAACCCCGACGTCCAGCTCAACTACCAGTCCGTCGGCTCCGGGGCCGGCGTGAAGCAGTTCCTCGCCGGCACCGTCGACTTCGCCGCCAGCGACGCCGCCATCAAGGACGAAGAAGCCGCCAAGGTCGCCCGCGGCGTCGTCCTCATCCCCGCCACCGCCGGTTCCATCGTCATCGCCTACAACCTCCCCGGCGTGACCGACCTCAAGCTCTCCCGCGACACCTACGTCGGCATCTTCCTCGGCAAAATCATCGCCTGGGACGACGAAGCCATCAAGAAGGACAACCCCGGCGTCACGCTCCCGAGCCTCCCGATCAACGTCGCCTACCGCTCCGACGGCTCCGGCACCACCTACGTCTTCACCAAGCACCTCTCCGCCATCAGCCCCGAATTCGACGACGAAGTCGGCACCGATAAATCCGTCACCTGGCCCGCCGGCGCCGGCGGCAAGGGCAACGAAGGCGTCACCGCCCTCATCAAGCAGACCCCCGGCACCGTCGGTTACGTCGAATACGGCTACGCCGCCAACAACGGCCTCGCCATGGCCTCCCTCCAAAACAAAAGCGGCAACTTCGTGAAGGCCGACGCCACCAGCGGTGCCGCCACCCTCGCCAGCGCCGAACTCCCCGCGAACCTCGTCGCCTTCCCCAGCGACCCCGCCGGCGCGCAGGACTACCCGATCGCCACCTTCACCTGGCTGCTCCTCTACGGCAAATATGACGACACCGCCAAAAAGGACGCCCTCGTCAAATTCATCACCTGGGGCCTCGGCGACGGGCAGAAACTCGCCACCGAGCTCGGCTACATCCCGCTCCCCGAGTCCGTCGTGAAAAAAGCCCTCACCGCCCTCGAGACCGTCAAATAGCGTCCGCCTTTCCCCGCGGGAGACGCCGGTCGCCGGCGTCCCCCGCGGCCCCTCTCCGCCGCGCTCATGGACACCCTGCCCAGCCCCTCGGCCCCCGCTTCCCGGCCCGGACCCGGCAGCTTCACCGCCCGGCGCCGCCCCGATCTTTTCCTCGTCCTCTGCGTCCTCGCGTCAGTCGCCACCGTCGGCACGCTCCTCTGGATGATCCTTGAGATCACCCACCAGTCCTGGCCCGCCATCGAAAAATTCGGCCTCGCCTTCCTCACCAACGCCCGCTGGCAGCCCAACCGCGAAATCTTCGGCGTCCTGCCCTTCCTCCTCGGCACCGGCGTCACCTCCCTCATCGCCATCATTCTCGCCCTCCCGCTCGGCCTCGCCGTCGCCGTCTTCCTCAGCGAGGATTTCCTCCCCCCGCCCGTCCGCCAGTTCATCCGGTTCACCGTCGAAATGCTGGCCGCCATTCCCTCCGTCGTCTACGGCCTCTGGGGCATCTTTGTCGTCATCCCGCTCGTCCAGGAATTCGGCCGTTGGGCCGTCGTCGCCTTCAAGGGCACCCCCGTCCTCGGCAGCCTCTTTGCCGCCCCCGCCTACGGCAACAGCATCCTCACCGCCAGCCTCGTGCTCGCGCTCATGATCCTGCCCACCATCACCGCCATCTCCCGCTCCGCCCTCGTCGCCGTCCCCGGAACCCTCCGCGAAGGCTCCTACGCCCTCGGCGCCACCCGCTGGGAAACCATCCTCCGCGTCCTCCTCCCCACCGCCGCCCCCGGCATCATCGCCGCCACCATCCTCGCCCTCGGCCGCGCCATGGGCGAGACCATGGCCGTCGCCATGCTCATCGGCAACAGCCCCCGCTTCTCCGGCTCCCTCCTCTCCCCCGGCGGCACGCTCGCCGGCCTCCTCGCCAACCAATTCGGCGAAGCCCAGGGCCTCCAGGTCGCCTCCCTCATGTATGCCGCGCTCATCCTCATGCTGCTCACCCTCATGGTGAACATCGCCGGGGAAGCCGTCCTGCGTTACACCCAGAAACGCACCGCCGGAATCCGCTGACCCGCCATGCCCGCCGCGACCACGCCCCCCGCCGCCTTTCTGGACTCGGCCCGCTCCGCCGGCACCTGCCGCCGCGCCATCATCAACCGTGTGCTCAACGTCCTCTGCGTCGGCCTCGCCCTGCTCACCTTCGTCCCCCTCGTCTCGATCCTCTTTCTCCTCCTCAAAAACGGCCTCCCCCTCTTCGGCTGGGACATCTTCACCCAACTCCCCCCCGCCGCCGGCCAGACCGGTGGCGGCTTCGGCAACGCCATCGTCGGCACCCTCCTCATGGTCGGGCTCGCCATCGCCATCGCCACCCCCTTCGGCGTCCTCGCCGCCATCTACGTCAACGAATACGCCCCCGGTTCGAAACTCGCCAACGCCGTCCGCTTCGTCGCCAAGCTCCTCACCGGCATCCCCTCCATCATCTGCGGCGTGTTCGCCTACGCCATCATCGTCCTCGCCACCAAGCAATTCTCCGCCTGGGCCGGCGGCTTCGCCCTCGCCATCCTCATCCTCCCCACCATCATCCTCACCGCCGAACAGGCCCTCCTTGGCGTGCCCAAGGCCTACCGCGAAGCCTCCTACGGCCTCGGCGCCACCAACTTCCAGACCATCTGGCGCATCGTCCTGCCCGACGCCCTCCCCGCCATCATGACCGGCGTCATGCTCGCCGTCGCCCGCGCCGCCGGCGAGACCGCCCCGCTCATCTTCACCGCCCTCTTCAGCCAATACTGGATCCGCTCGCTCAACGAACCCACGGCCTCCCTCTCCGTCCTCATCTTCAACTTCTCCACCCTGCCCTTCGAGCACCAGGTCAAGATGGCATGGACGGCATCCCTCGTGCTCGTCATCCTTGTCACCGGCGCAAACGTGACCGCCCAGCTCCTCTTCCGCAAAAAGTGAACGCTTATGTCCTCGACCATGGAGCCGATTGACCCCACCTCCGCCGCCCCCGCCAGCGCCGCGTCCGCCGCCGACGCCGACGAAGCCCTCCGCCGGCGCTTCATCGAGGTGAAAAACTTCCACTTCTTCTACGGCAAGAAGCAGGCCCTCTTTGAGATCAACCTCGCCATCCCCCGGCGCGAAGTCACCGCCTTCATCGGACCCTCCGGCTGCGGCAAATCCACCCTCCTCCGCAACTTCAACCGCATGAACGACCTCATCGAGGGCGTGCGGCACGAGGGCGACATCACCATCGGCGGCAGCAGCATCTACGACCCCTCCGTCGAAATCATCGCCCTGCGCCGCAGCATCGGCATGGTCTTTCAAAAATCGAACCCCTTCCCGAAGTCGATCTACGAAAACGTCGTCTACAGCCTCCGCATCGCCGGCCAGAACAGCCGCAAACTCCTCGACGAAACCGTCGAACGCAGCCTGCGCGGCGCCGCCCTCTGGGACGAAGTGAAGGACCGCCTCCACGACAGCGCCCTCAGCCTCTCCGGCGGCCAGATGCAGCGCCTCTGCATCGCCCGCGCCATCGCCAACCGCCCCGAAGTCCTGCTCATGGACGAGCCCTGCTCCGCCCTCGACCCCATCGCCACCGCCAAGGTCGAGGAACTCATCCACGACCTCAAAAAGCAGTTCACCATCGTCATCGTCACCCACAACATGCAGCAGGCCACCCGCTGCTCCGACCACACCGCCTTTTTCTACCTCGGCAAACTCATCGAGTTCGACCGCACCCAGAAAATCTTCGCCAACCCCGCCCAGAAACAAACCGAGGATTACATCACCGGACGATTCGGATGACGACTGGCACGCGCGCTGCGCTCCGCCAACCCGGCATTTGATCACCCCCTCCCCGCCCCCGCACCATGAACGGCACCCACATTCTCGGAACCTTCGACGGCTCCCTCGCCTCCCTTCGCAACAACGTCCTCATGATGGCCGGCCTGGCGGAGCGCAATCTCGCCAACGCCACCAAGGGTCTCTTCGAGCGCGACGACGACCTCAGCAACATCGTCATCGCCGATGACGAGGAAATCGACGTCCTCGAAATCCAGGTCGACCGCGAAGGCCTCGAAATCCTCCTCCGCTTCCAGCCCGTCGCCTCCGACCTCCGCCAGGTCGTCACCAGCATGAAGTCGAGCGTCAACATCGAGCGCATCGCCGACCAGTGCGTCAACATCGCCCGCCGCGCCCGCAAGCTCAGCGCCCAGCCCGAACTTCCCCTTATCCGCTCCCTTGAGCCCATGTTCGCCGCCGCCGCCGGCATGTTTGCCGACGCCGTCCGCGCCTACGCCGACGCCAACGCCGAACTCGCCCGCGGCCTCAAGGCCCGCGACCGCGACCTCGACGAACTCAACCGCGTCTTCGCCGAAGCCTGCACCGAGCGCATGGCCGTCGAGCCCCACAACATCCAGGGCTACCTCAACCTCATCTTCATCGCCCGCTTCATCGAACGCATCGGCGACCACGCCACCAACCTCGGCGAAGACATCGTCTACGCCGTCATGGCCGAGGAAATCCGCCACACCCAGCCCCCGCCGCCGGCACGGTAGGCAGCCACGCACCGCACGGTTCCATAAACGTCAAAAGCCCCCGCCAGGAGAACCCGGCGGGGGCTTTTGGCTTCTCGCACCAGAGCGGCCCGAAGGCACCCTGGCGGAGGACGGAACGACGATTTAGCGCGAGTAGAGCTCGACGACGAGCTGCTCGTTGGCGATCGGGTTGATCTCGTCGCGGGTCGGGATGCGGGTCACCTCGCCGGTGAGATTCTCGCGGTCCACGAGGAGCCACTCGGGCACGGTCACGATCTGCGTCTGCTCGAGATTCCGCTGCGCGAGGCGCTTGGAGTTCGCGGCTTCCTTGATCGAGATCTTGTCACCGGGCTTGAGGTTCGCCGAGGCGACGTCGAGCTTGCGGCCGTTCACGCGCACATGGCCGTGGGCGACCAGCTGGCGGGCACCCTGGCGGGTCTTCGCGAAGCCGAGGCGGTAGATCACGTTGTCCACGCGGGTCTCCAGAAGCTGGAGGAGCGTCTCACCCGTCACGCCACGGCGGGCAACCGCGATGGCGAAGTAACGACGAAACTGCTTCTCAAGCACGCCATACTGGTGGCGAAGCTTCTGCTTTTCCGCGAGCGCGAGGGCGTAGTCGGAGACCTTGCGGCGCGCGCCCTTCGGGCCGTGCATGCCCGGGGGATAATTTTTGCGCTCGAAGGCTTTGGCCGAGCCGCCGATGAGCACGTTGTAACGGCGGCTGATTTTGGTTTTGGGTCCGGTATTGCGGGCCATCTGTTAGATGATGGTTGAAAGTTTAGGGTTGGAACGAAGCGTCAGACGCGGCGCTGTTTCGGCGGGCGGCACCCGTTGTGGGGAACGGGGGTGACGTCCTTGATGATCGAGATTTCGAGGCCGATGGCCTGCATGGCGCGCACGGCGCTTTCGCGGCCGGCACCCGGGCCCTTGACGCGAACCTCGACCTCCTTGAGGCCGTGGCCCATCGCCTGGCGGCAGGCGTCCTGGGCAACCATCTGCGCGGCGTAGGCCGTGCTTTTGCGCGAGCCCTTGAAGCCGCACTTGCCGGCGCTCGACCAACCGAGCACCGCACCACGGAGGTCCGTGATGCTGACGATCGTGTTGTTAAAGCTGGCCTGCACGTGGGCGATGCCCTGCGTGATGTTTTTGCTGCCCTTGGCCTTGACGACCTTGATCGGCTCGATCGTGTCGTCGAGCGAGATGCTCACGGGCGCCGGAGCGGCGGCCGCAGCGGCTTCCTCCTTTTTCTTGGAGGCTTTTTTCGCCGCCTTGGGCTTGGCTTCGGGCGCCGCAGCCGCGGGAGCGGCCGGGGCGGCGGGCGTTTCCGCCGCCGGGGCGGCCTCGGCCGTCACGGGAGCGGGAGCCGCGGCCTCAACGGCCGGAGCGGCTTCCTTCTTCGCTTTCGGGGCCTTTTTGGGGGCGTCTTCCGGCGCGGGAACAATGGGATTTTCTTCGGACATGATCAGAAAAAATAAATGAAGCGGTGACGGCCTACGTTTTGCCGGCCTTGGCGTTCGGGTTGCGCTGGACGCCCACGGTGCGGCGCGGCCCCTTGCGGGTGCGGGCGTTCGTGGAGGTGCGCTGGCCGCGCACGGGCAGACCGCGACGGTGGCGGATGCCCCGGTAGCAGTTGATGGCCTGCAGGCGCTTGAGGTTGCTTTGCAGTTCGCGGCGCAGATCGCCCTCGATGACGAGGCGGCTCTGGCCGATCGCGTTCACGATGGCACCGAGCTGCTCGGGGGAGAGATCCTTCGCGCGGACGTTCGGATCAATGTTGGCGGCTTCGAGAACGCGCTTCGCGGTCTTCGGCCCAATACCGTAGATGTAGGGCAACGAGGCTTCGATGCGCTTATCGCCGGGAATGTCGACTCCAAGGAGACGTGGCATAAGTTATTTTGGATTTGGGATTTTGGATTTTCGATTGCTGATTTTGGATCGCCAGCCGCGGGGATCTTCGACTCGGGCAGCTACGCTCCAAATCCAAAATCCAAAATCCAAAATCGAAAATGGTTCAGCCTTGCTTCTGCTTGTGGCGGGGGTTTTTGCAGATCACGCGGACGACGTTCTCGCGCTTGACGATCTTGCAGCTTTCGCAAAGGCGTTTGACGGATGCTCGGACTTTCATGGGAATCGGTGGGTGGTTATTTCGCTCGGTAGGTAATGCGGCCTGTAGTGAGATCGTAGGGAGACATTTCAACCCGGACGATGTCGCCAGGGAGGATGCGAATGAAGTTCAGCCGCATCCGGCCGGAAATGTGGGCGAGTATGCGATGCCCATTCGCCAGTTCGACTCGGAACATGGTATTTGGCAACAACTCGACGACCTTACCCTCTACTTCAATAGCGTCTTTCTTCGCCATGTCAACACTTCCGGTGCCTCATTTGTCACGAGAATGGTGTGTTCAAAATGCGCTGAAGGCAGGCCGTCCCGGGTGACGACAGTCCACTTGTCTTCGAGGATGCGAACCTCCGGCCGCCCCAGGTTGACCATTGGCTCCACGGCGAGGACCATTCCCGCCTTGAGCTTCGGGCCGGTGCCCTTGCGGCCGTAGTTCGGAACCTGGGGCTCCTCGTGCAGGTGACGGCCCACGCCGTGACCGACAAACTCCCGCACGACGCTGAAGCCGTTCTTCGTCACGTGCTCCTCGATGGCGGCGCAGAGGTCGCCGAGGCGGCGGCCGGCGGTAGCCAGCGGCAGCGAAAAATCCAGCGACTCCTCGGTCACGCGCAGGAGGCGCTCGACTTCGGGGGGCACGATTCCAATCGGAACGGTCACCGCCGTATCGCCGATCCACCCCTCGAGGTTCACGCCGCAGTCCAGGCTCACGATGTCGCCGTAGTTGATTTTGCGGTCCCCGCCGATGCCGTGCACGACCTGCTCGTTGATCGAAATGCACAGCTGCCCGGGAAACTTGTGGTAGCCGAGGAACGCGCTGCGCGCCCCCGCGTCGGCGATGAGTTTGCCCGCGTGGCGGTCCAGTTCGCCGGTGGTCACACCCGGGGCGGCCATGGCGACCACGGCATTGAGCACCCGGCTGGCGAGATCGCCCGCCGCGCGCATTTTTTCAATCTCCGCCGGGCTCTTGATCGGGATCACGCGCCGACCTCCAGGTTGAGCTGGCGGCAGATCGACGCGAACACGACCTCGCGCGGCGCGGCGGCATCGACTTCGAGGAGCAGGTGGCGGGCGCGGTAATGCGCGAGCACCGGTAGGGTGTGCTCCCGATGCTGGCAGAGCCGCTCGTCTACGGTGGCCGGCGTGTCATCCTCCCGACGACGCAGCGAGGCTCCGCATTGCGGGCAGGCCGAGCCGGCGTGCAAACCATCCATCGTCACCCCGAAGCTCGCGGCGCACTGCGGGCAGCTCAGGCGCTCCGCGAGCCGGCGGTGGATTTCCTCCGCCCCCAGTTCGAGCGCCACCACCACCTCCGGCCCGCCAAACTCCGCGTCGAGTTGCAGAGCCTGCGGGAGCGTGCGCGGAAACCCATCAAGCACCCATCCGTGGCGGCCGTGCGCGTCCATCCACTGGCGGAGCATGGCTCCGGCAATTTCGTCGGGGAAAAAGCGGCCGGAGCGGGTGTAGGCGAGGGCCTGGCGGCCCAGCGGCGTTCCGCGCTCGGCCTCCTCGCGGAGAAGCGCTCCGGTGGAGATCACCGGCAGATCGAGCTTGCGGGCGAGCATTTTTGCCTGGGTTCCCTTGCCGGATGCCGGAGGCCCGAGCAGCACGATCCGCCGCTTCAACGTTATTTGTGCGCCAGCAGGATGGTCATCCCGGCGATCGCCAGGGCGCCCAGTCCCACCGCCAGCCAGACGAGGGTGGTGTCGCTCACCAGGTTCGTCGACCCGATCCGCATGCGCGTGTCGCGGGCCCCGCGGATCTTCCCCTTGCGGAGGAAGCCGTCGTAGTGACGCTGGAGGAGGTGCGTCTCGACCTGGCGCATGGTGTCAAGCACCACGCCCACGATGATCAGGAGCCCGGTGCCGCCGAAGAACTGCGAGGTCATGTAGGGCACGTTGAGCTGACGACTGAGCAACTGCGGCAGCACCGCAATGACCGTGAGGAAGATCGCTCCCGCGAAGGTGAGACGCGTCATCGTGAAGTCCAGGAAGTCCGCCGTGGGCTTGCCGGGACGGACCCCGGGAATGAACCCGCCGTATTTCTTGAGGTCGTCAGCGATCTGCGAGGGCTGGAACTGCGTGGAGACCCAGAAATAGCTGAAGAAGAAAATCATCGCCCCGAAGAGGATGTAGTGCGTGACGCCGACGGTGAGCTCGTTGGCGAGCCACTGCGCGGTGCTGTTGCCGGGGAAGGCCATCTGCACAATGGTCGAGGGGAAGAGCAGGATCGCCTGCGCGAAGATGATCGGCATGACGCCCGCGTAGTTCACCTTGAGCGGCATGTATTGCGTCTGGCCGCCGTAGACTTTCCGGCCCACGACGCGCTTGGCGTATTGGATCGCGATCTTTCGCTGCGCCTGCGTCACGGCAATGACCGCGGCGATGACAAACACAAGGAAGGCGATCATCAACACCAGCACGACCGGGCTGAGCTGCGTCCCTCCCGAAGTCGGCACGAAGGTGCGCCATGCCTGGTTCAAGCCGGCCGGAAGCTGCGCCAGGATGCCCACCGTAATGATGAGCGACACGCCGTTGCCAATGCCGCGCTCGGTGATCTGGTCGCCCAGCCACATGAGGAACATCGTGCCGGCGGTCATCGTGACGATCGTGAGCAGACGGAACCCGAGCCCCGGCTCGGCCACCAGCGGCATGCCGAGGCGGTTGATGGTATCCGTGATGCCCTGCAGGAACGGATTCGAAGCCGGATTCTCCAGCGAGAGCGCGAGCAACCAACCCTGCAACACGCACAGCGCGAGCGTGGTGTAGCGGGTGTATTGCATGATTTTCTGGCGCCCGCCGTCCTCGCGCGAAAGCTTGCTCAGGCGCGGGACGACCGCGGTGAGCAGCTGGAGCATGATCGACGCGCTGATGTAGGGCATGATGCCCAGCGAGAAGATCGCCGCGTGGCTGAGCGCGCCACCGCTGAAGAGGTTGAACAGCGCCGCCACGCCGCCCTGCGCCTGGCGCTCGGCGACATCGATGAACCAGGCGCGCAGCACCTCGGAATTCACTCCCGGCGTGGTGATCGCCGAGCCCACGCGGATGATCACGACCATGAAGAGCGTGAAGAGGACGCGGGTGCGGAGTTCCGGGATTTTAAAGATGTTGGTGAAGGCGGAAATCATGGCGGCAAAACGACGCGGGAACGTGGAGAAAGGCGGACTCGGGGAGGTAGAGTTCTAGTGGTCGGGAGGAGAATGGAAAGCGGAAACACCAAAAGACGCGGCGAACCGGAATTTTCTCCGTGTCCCCGCGTCTCCGTGTCTCCGCGTTGAGTTTACTTCCCTTCGCGGAGCGAAACGGTGCCGCCGATCTTTTCGATCTTTTCGCGGGCGGACGGGGTGATGAGATCCACTTCAAGCGTGAGCTTCTTGGAGAGCTCGCCGCGGCCGAGAACCTTGACGCCGTCGATCTTGCCGCGGATGAGCCCGCTTTCGCGGAGGGCGGCTTCGTTGACGGAGGCGCCGTCGGCAAACTTCTTCTCGAGGTCATCGAGGTTGACGATACCGTAGACGTTCTTGAAGGCGGTGTTGTTGAAGCCGCGCTTGGGCAGACGGCGGAAGATGGGCATCTGGCCGCCTTCGAAGCCGAGGCGGATGGAACCGCCCGAACGGGCCTTCTGGCCCTTGTGGCCCTTGCCGGAGGTCTTGCCCTTGCCGGAGCTTTCGCCCTGGCCGAGACGCTTGCGGCGCTTTTTCGCGCCGGGGTTCGGAGAAAGAGTGTGGAGACGCATGGTCGGTTATTCAGCGGCCGCGACAACGGGCTCGGCGCTCGGCGCGGTGGCCGGGCGGAGCTGCTTGCCGCGAATCTTGTAGATGTCCTCGCGCTGGCGAAGACCGGTGAGGGCCTTGATGGTGGCCTTGACGACGTTGGCGTGGTTGCTCGAACCGAGCGACTTCGCGAGCACGTCGCGAATGCCGGCCGCTTCGATGACGGCGCGGACGCCGCCGCCGGCGATGACGCCGGTGCCGGGGGAGGCCGGGCGCAGCAGCACGCGGCCGCCGCCGAACTCACCCGTCACTTCGTGCGGGATGGTGTTATCCTTCACCGCGACGAGGGTGAGCTTTTTCTTGGCGGCCTCGGAGGCCTTGCGGATCGCCTCGGAGACTTCGTTCGCCTTGCCGAAGCCGTAGCCGACGCGGCCCTTTTTGTCGCCACAGACAATGAGGGCGCTGAAGCTGAAGCGGCGGCCGCCTTTGACGACCTTGGCGCAGCGGTTGATGAAAACGACCTTCTCGACCGTGTCGGACTTCGGCTCTTCGGGGGCCGGGCCACGATTGGAGCGACGGTCATTGCCGCCACGGCGGTTGTTGTTTTGCGGAGGCATAGGTTAGAATTCGAGGCCCGCTTCCCGGGCGGCGTCGGCGAGGGCTTTGACCTTGCCGTGGTATTGGTTGCCGCCCCGGTCGAAAACGACCTTGCGGATGTTTTTGGCGAGGCCGCGTTCGGCCACGGCTTTGCCGATCTTCTGGGCGGTGGCGACGTTGGCGCCGGCGCCGGCCTTGAGATCCTTTTCGGTCGTGTTGGCCGAGACGAGCGTAACGCCCGCCTGATCGTCAATGACCTGGGCGGTGATGTTGCGGCCCGAGAAGTGCACCGCGAGGCGCGGGCGCTCGGTGGTGCCGGCGATTTTTTTGCGAATCCGCGTGTGACGGATTTTGCGGAGAGCGTTGGATGCCATATGCGTGGGTTCTCCGGGTTACTGGACGGTTTTGCCTTCCTTGCGGCGGACCTGTTCGCCCGCGTAGCGGATGCCTTTGCCCTTGTAGGGTTCCGGCGGGTAGTAGGCGCGGATGTTGGCGGCGGCCTGACCGACGATCTGCTTGTCGATGCCTTCGACGCTGATCTTGGTGTTGTCGGTGACGGTCACCTTGACTTCCTGGGGAATGTCAAAGAGCACGGCGTGCGACTTCCCGATGGAGAGGTTGAGCTTCTGGCCCTGAACGGCGGCTTTGAAGCCGACGCCCTGAATCTCGAGGTCGCGCTTGAAGCCCTGGGACACGCCCTGGACCATGTTGGCGACGAGCGCGCGGCTGAGGCCGTGGAGGGCGCGGGCCGTGCGGGCTTCGCTGACAGTCGTGAGCGCGACGCTCTTTTCCTCGACCTTCGCGGCAACGCCCTTCGGGAGCGTCCACTCGAGTTTGCCCTTGGGTCCCTCGACGACGACGGCGCCGTCGGCGGAGACGTTGACCTTCACCTTGTCGGGAAGGGGAATTTCTTTTTTGCCAATACGGGACATGGTGGGATCCTCCGGATTACCAGACGTAGGCGAGGAGCTCGCCGCCGACGTTTTTGCGTTTGGCTTCCTGACCGGTCAAAATGCCGCTCGAGGTGGAAAGGATGGCGATGCCGAGGCCGCCGAGCACGCGCGGGATCTCCGTCGCGGCGACGTATTTGCGCAGGCCAGGCTTGCTGACGCGCTTGAGGCCGGCGAGGGCGGCGGACTTGTTGACGAACTTGTTTTCGACGCGGATGACCGGGAACTTGCCGGTGGTGTCGAGTTCGTAGTTGGCGATGTAGCCCTCCTGCTTGAGGATACGGACGATTTCGCCCTTGAGCTTGGAGTAGGGCACCTCAAACGAGGGCTTGCCGACGGCGGCAGCGTTACGCAGGCGCGTAAGCAGGTCGGCGATGGGATCGGATACGGTCATGGTGTTTGTGGTCGGTTCGAGCCGCGGCCCCGGTGAACGGCCGGGAACCTCGTGTAAACGCTGGCTTTAGGCCGCCACCTCGGGTTCGGGTTTCTTGATTTCGGGTTTCTTTTTGTCGGAGAAGGGCATGCCCAACTCGGAAAGGAGCGTCTTGGCCTCCGCGTCGGTGCGGGCCGTGGTGACGATGGTGATATCGAAGCCGACGTTGCGCTTGATCTTGTCGAGCTCGACCTCGGGGAAGATCGTCTGGTCGGCGACGCCCAGCGTGTAGTTGCCGCGGCCGTCGAAGGCCTTGGGCGAAACCCCGCGGAAGTCGCGGATGCGCGGGAGCGACATCTTGATGAGGCGCTCGAGGAACTCATACATCGCGCGGCCGCGGAGGGTGACCTTCGCGCCGATGGCCTGCTCCTGGCGGAGCTTGAAGTTCGCGATGCTCTTCTTGGCGATCGTCTCGACGGGGCGCTGGCCCGTGATGAGGGCGATTTCGCTCTTGGCGATTTCGAGCGCTTCCTTGACGTCGTTGAAGGAACCCACGGAGGTGTTCACGACGACCTTGGATAGCTTCGGGACCTCGTTCACGTTCTTGTAGCCGTGCTTCTCGGTGAGAGCCGGCACGACGCGCGCGCGGTATTCGTTCAAAAGTTCGGGATCAGATTGCGTAGCCATGTTCGCTTAGGCGGACTTTTTCTTGCCGGCCGGGGCTTTGCTCTCGGTGAGCTTGACGTTGGAGATGTGAATGGGGCCCTCGAGCTCGCGGATCATGCCGTTGGGCTGATCCTGAGTCTTCTTCTGGTGCTTCTTGATCATGCGGACGCCTTCGATGACGACCTGCGCCTTGGCGCTGCGGATCTCGAGCACCTTGCCGGTGGCTCCCTTGTGGTTGCCGGTGATCACCTCGACGATGTCACCGCGTTTGACGTGAAACTTTTTCTGGGCAGTAGCCATGGTGGTCTTAGAGCACCTCCGGGGCAAGCGAGACGATCTTCATGAAGTTCTTCTCGCGGAGTTCACGGGCGACCGGTCCGAAGACGCGGCTGCCCTTGGGGTTCTGGTCCTTGTCGATGATGACAATGGCGTTGTTGTCGAAGCGGAGGACGGAGCCGTCGGCCCGCTTGACCGGGTGTTTGGTGCGCACGACGACGGCGCGGACGACATCACCCTTCTTCACGGCGCCACCGGTGGAGGCTTCCTTGACGTTGGCGGTGATGATGTCACCCACGTGGGCGGTCTGCGTCGCCTTGCCGATCACACCAATCATGGTGGCCATGCGCGCGCCGGTGTTGTCGGCGACGTCGAGTCGGGAACGAATCTGGATCATGGGAGCGCGGGGCGGTTAGTGTTTGAGGACTTCAACGAGGCGCCAGCGCTTGAGTTTGCTCAGCGGGCGGGTCTCGGCGATCGAGACTTGGTCGCCAATCTTGGCTTCGTTTTTCTCGTCGTGAACGTGGAATTTGGTGACCTGCTTGACGATCTTTCCAAACTTGGGATGCGGCACGCGGGTGATCGTCTTGACGATGATCGTTTTGTCGCCCTTGTCGGAGACAACTTCGCCGACGCGGGTCTTGCGGAGGCCGCGGGCTTTCGTCCCGGTGGCGGGAGCAGTGGTGGTTTCGCTCATGGTCGGTTACTTGGCGGGGGCCTGCGTTTTCTCGGTCAGGACCGTGGAAAGGCGCGCGATGTCGCGGCGGATTTCCTTCAGGAGATGCGGTTTTTCGAGCTGGCCGCCCTGTTGCTGGATGCGGAGGTTGAACGCCTCGTGCTCGAGCTCGTTTTTACGGGCGGCGAGTTCCTTGACGGTCAGTTCGCGGGCTTCTTGAATCTTCATGGCCGGGTGGGGCAGAGGTTAGGCGACGGCCGCGTGGTGGCGCGACAGGAAGCGCGTGCGGACGGGCAGTTTGTTGGCGGCGAGACGGAGACACTCCTTGGCGACGGTCTCGGAGACACCGCCCAGTTCGAAGAGCACGTTGCCGGGGCGCACGGTGGCGACCCAGTATTCCGGCTGGCCCTTGCCTTTGCCCATTCGGGTTTCCGGCGGGCGGGCGGTCACGGATTTGTCCGGAAAAATGCGGATCCAGAGCTTGCCCTTGCGCTTCATGTTGCGGTTCATCGCAACGCGGGCGGCTTCGATTTGCGTGTTGGTGATCCAGGCTCGCTCCAGGGTCTGGAGGCCGAATTCACCGAAGTCAATGGAGAGGGTGCGCGAAGCGTTACCCTTGCGGCTTCCCCGCTGGGTTTTGCGATACTTCACGCGTTTGGGCATCAGGGGCATGGGACGTCCTCCTTAAATGGGGTTAGTTGGCGGCGCCGACCGGCTCGTTGGCGGCGGGCTCGTTTTCGGTCTTCTCGGCCGGTTTGCAGATCCAGCACTTCACGCCGATTTTGCCGGCGGTGGTGTCGGATTCCGCGAAGCCGTAATCGATCGGCTTGCGCAGGGTGTGGAGGGGGATGGTGCCCTCGCGATACCATTCGGTGCGGGCGATTTCCGAACCGCCGAGGCGGCCGGAGACGCGAACCTTGATGCCCTCGGCGCCGAGGTCCATGGCGGTCTGGACGGCGCGCTTGATGGCGCGGCGGAAGCCGATGCGGCGCTCAAGCTGGCCGGCAACGTTTTCCGCGACGAGCTGGGCGTCGATTTCGGGTTTCTTGATCTCGACGATGTCGATCTTGACCTGCTTGCCTTCGGCGAGTTTGGAGAGCTCGGCGGTCATGTTTTCGATCTCGGAGCCCTTGCGGCCGATCACCACGCCCGGGCGGGCGGTGAAAATCGTTACGCGGACGGTGTTCCAAGCGCGCTCGATGAGAATCTTGGAAACGGCGGCCTGCTTGAGCTTCTTCTTGAGGTGCTCACGGATGCGCACGTCAACGAGAAGGTAGTCGGCCAGCTCTTTCTTCGAGGCATACCACTTCGAACGCCAGTCGCGGGAGACCGGAAGGCGGAAGCCGATTGGATTGACTTTCTGTCCCATGGTTATTCTTTGGTTTCGACCGTTTCGGCGGTCGGGGTGGCCTCGGCGGCGGGAGCCTTCTCGGCCTTCGGGGTGGAGGCCTTCTTGGCCTTGCCCGCGGGTTTCTTGGCGCCCTTCGGTTCGCGGCGCTTGATTTCGATCTCGTCGGTGAGCGTGATCTTGATGTGGCTGGTGCGTTTGCGGATCGGGCCCGCGCTGCCGCGAGCCTTGGGCACAAAGCGCTTGAGGGTCGGTCCCTCACCCACGATGGCCTCCTTCACGACGAGAGCATCGACGCGCAGGTTGTTGTTGTTCTCCGCATTCGCGATGGCGCTCTTCAGCGTTTTGCTGATGAGGGCGGCTGCTTTCTTCGGGGTGAAGCGCAGCACGCTGAGCGCATCGGTGGCGGGAAGCCCCTGAATCTCACGAGTGACTTCCCGAGCCTTAAAGGCCGAGATCCTCGCATACCGATATGTCGATTGAACCTGCATGTCTAGTTTGTTAATTCGTTGGTGTCACTGCCGGGCATCCACCCGGAGTCGGTCGCCGGCTTGCACCGGATTGTTAGGGTCGGTTAAATTCTGGATTACGGCTCCGCAGATGCGTTCGCGAACGTCGATCACGCGCACGTCGGCGATCTTGGTCTCGCCGCGCCACGCCTGAAAGGGCATGCCAATCTTCACGCCGTGGCGGGTGCCCACGTTGGCAACCACGAGCGAGAGGTCGTCGCGGATTTCGACGACCATGGCATCCGAAAGCGTCGCCTCGGTGGCGGCCGCGGTCGCGGCACCCTCGGGGCTGCCGAGCAACTCGGAGGTGCGGCGGAGTTCCGCCTCCACCACGCCCCGGGCGTCCGGAGAAACGTTTTCGGTGGTTTTCAGCAGCACATTCACCGCCTCGGAGAGTTGGATGAGCCCCGTGCGAAGGTCCTCGTTGTCTTTTTTGGCCAACCGGAGATCCCGCACCGCCGCAAGCAGCCTCTGCTCGATTTTTCCTTCGTCGCCTTCCAGCCCGGGGATGCCCAGGGCTTGAAGCTTGAGGGAGAGATCGGCCGCCTGCCGTTTGTAGGTCTCGGCTTCGGCGTTCGCGTTTGCCAGGCTTTGGGTCAACTGCTTGACCGTGTTTTCGAGCAGAATGACGCGCTCTTCCGGAGGGGCATCGTCTTCGATGCCTCCCGTCGGGGACGCCACTCTGCCACCCCCTCCGGTCGTAACCGGAGGTTCCTGCAATCCAGAATTTGTCAAAGATCGTTCGTCCTGCGCGCTGGCGAGGGTCGCCAGCCCGAGGGCGCAGATGCCTGCCGCGGTCGCAGCAAGTTTCATCCGTTTGGTTATTTCGTCACTTTTGCGGTGTGCGAACCGTGCTTCTTGAAGATGCGCGTCGGCGCAAATTCGCCCAGCTTATGGCCGACCATGTTCTCGGTGATAAACACCGGGATAAAGGTCTTCCCATTGTGAATGTTGAAAGTGTGACCAACGAAGTCGGGGGTGATCGTCGAGCGACGAGCCCAGGTCTTGATCGGCTTCTTTTGGTTGGCGTCGTTGAGCTTGTCGATTTTCTCGAGCAGCTTCCATTCGACGAACGGGCCTTTTTTGAGGGAGCGTCCCATGGTGCGTTATTTCTTGGTCTTCTTCTGGCTGGGGCGACGCTCGATGATGAAGCGGTCGCTGCCCTTGTGCTTGCGGCGGGTCTTGAAGCCCTTGGCGAGCTGGCCCCACGGGCTCTGGGGATGCTGGCGTCCGCCACCACCCTTGCTCTTGCCCTCGCCACCACCCATCGGGTGGTCGACCGGGTTCATGGCCATACCGCGGGTCTGCGGACGGATACCGAGCCAGCGGGAACGACCGGCCTTGCCGCTCGACACGTTGAAATGGTCCGTGTTGCCGACCTGGCCGATGGTGGCGTAGCAGGCCTCGTTGATTTTGCGGATTTCTCCGGAAGCGAGTTTCACGAAGGCGTAGCCGCCCTCGCGGTTGTTGAGGATGGCCTGGCCACCGGCGCTGCGGACGATCTGCGCGCCGCGACCGGGGGTGAGTTCGAGATTGTGAATCGCGGTGCCGAGCGGAATGGAGCGGAGCGGAAGGGCGTTGCCGATCTTCGCGTCGATCGATTCGCCGGCAATGACCTTGTCTCCAACGTTCAAGCCAACCGGGGCGAGGATGTAGGTCTTTTCGCCGTCGGGATACTGAAGCAGAGCCAGACGGGCCGTGCGGTTCGGATCGTATTCGATGGCGAGCACCTCGGCGGCGACGTCGCGCTTGACGCGCTTGAAGTCGATGACGCGATACATCCGCTTGTGCCCACCGCCGCGATGGCGGGAGGTTTTCCGGCCGTTGTTGTTGCGGCCGCCGGTCTTCTTGATCGGCTCGAGCAGGCTTTTTTCCGGCTTGCTCTTGGTGATTTCCGCAAAATCAGGCAGCGCCTTGAAGCGCGCGGAAGGGGTGAGGGGGCGAAAGGTTTTGAGTCCCATGGCAGTGTTCGCGGTTAGACGAGGTCGAGTTTTTCGCCGGCCTTGAGGGTGACGATGGCCTTCTTCCAATGCGGCTTGCGGCCGTAATCAGCGCGGCGTTCGCGCTTTTTCTTGCCGGCGTAGTTCGCGGTGTTCACGGCCACGACGGTTTTTTTGAAGAGCTTCTCGATCGCCTGCTTGATCTCAAGCTTGTTGGCGCTCGGGGCGACGCGGAAGACGTATTTCCCGTGCTGCTCGGAGAGAAGGGTAGCCTTCTCGGTGAGGATGACGGTCTGAATCTGGTCGAAAATGTTGCTGCTCATTTTAGGAGAGCCTCTCGGCGAGTTTGGCCACCGCGTCGCGGGTGACGATGATCTTGTCGAAGGCCAGAAGCTGCTCGGTGTTGACGTCCGTGGCCGTCGCGAGGAGCGAGGTCTGGACGTTGCGGGCGGCCTTGAAGGTGGTTTCGTCGAACTGCGCGCCGACCACGAGGGTCTTGCGAGCGCCTTTCGCCGTGTCGGCGATGAAGCTGACGAACTGCTTGGTCTTCGGTTCCTTGACCGCGACGGCGTCCACGAGGATCACGTCGCCGGCGAGGATGCGGGCGCTAAGGGCCTTGCGGAAGGCCAGCTTTTTGACCTGCTTGGGGACGTTCTTGGTGTAGTCGCGGGGGCGGGGACCGTGGGCGACGCCGCCACCGACCCAGATCGGGGAGGAGAAGTCACCCGCGCGGGCGCGGCCGGTGCCTTTCTGGCGCCAGGGCTTGCGGCCGGAGCGGTTCACTTCGGCGATGGTCTTGGCGCAGGCGGTGCCGCTGCGGCGGGCGGCCTGAATGGCGACCACGACGTCGTGCACGGCCTGACGGCCCTTTTGCTCATCGGTGATGAGTTCGATTTTGGACTTGGCCGCCTCTTCGGCGGTAAAAACGGTGGCGCTCATGGCTTACTTGGCTTTGGCGACTTTCTTCTTGGAGGGACGAACGGTCACGTAGGTGCCGTTCGCGCCAGGAATGGCCCCGCTGACGAGAATGACATTCTCGGTTTCGCGGACCTGAACGACGCGGAGATTTTGGATGGTCACGCGGTCGTCCCCATGGTGACCGGGCATGCCCATGTTTTTCCAGACTCGGCCCGGGGTCGAACGGTTGCCGATGGCACCGTTGCGGCGGTGCATCATGGAACCGTGCGAGGCGGGCTGGCCGGCGAACTTGAAGCGCTTGACGACGCCCTGGAAGCCTTTGCCCTTGGACTGGCCGATGACGTCGACGAACTGGCCGACCTCGAAGATCGTGACCGGAACGTCGGCGGCTTCGGGGGCGGTTTCGCCGTCTTTAAGACGAAACTCGCGGATGAACTTCTTGGGACCACTTTCGGTCTTCTTGAAGTGGCCAAGTTCCGCCTTGCTCACACGCTGGGGCTTCTGGTCGTCGAAACCGATCTGCACGGCGGAGTAGCCGTCCTTGTCGGAGGTTTTGACCTGAAGCACGCGGTTGCCGCCGGTGGCGATCACGGTGACAGGCTGGGCCACGCCCTTGTCGTCATAGACGCGGGTCATGCCAATTTTTTTACCGAGGAGTCCGATGCTCATGGCCGATTAGATCTTGATGGTGATGTCCACGCCGGCCGGGAGGTTGAGCTTGCGGAGCTCGTCCACGGTCTTCGCCGTCGGATCGACAATGTCGAGGAGGCGCTTGTGCGTGCGGATTTCGAACTGGTCCATCGACTTTTTGTCGGCGTGCGGGGACCGGTTCACGGTGAATTTCTCGATGCGGGTCGGAAGCGGGATGGGACCGGTCACCTTGGAACCGGTGCGCTTCGCCGTCTCGACGATCTCGGCCGCCGAGGCGTCGAGGATGCGGTAATCAAACGCCTTGAGGCGGATGCGGATTTTTTGGCCGTTCGTCATGATGGCAATCGTTAGTTTTTCTGTTCGATGACCGCGTTGAGCACCTGCTGCGGAACCTGCTCGAAGTGGCTGGGCTCCATCGAGTAGGAGGAGCGGCCCTTGGACAGGGAGCGGATGGCGGTGGCGTAGCCGAACATTTCGGCCAGCGGCACTTCGGCATTCACGGTGGTGAGGTTGCCCTTGGTTTCGAGACCCGCGATTTTGGCGCGGCGGCGGTTGAGGTCGCCCATGATGTCGCCCTGGAATTCCTCCGGGGTAATGTTTTCGACCTTCATGATCGGCTCGAGAAGAATCGGCTTGGCGTTTTTGAGGCCATCCTTGAGGGCGAAGATCGCCGCCATTTTGAAGGCCATTTCGTTCGAGTCGACGTCGTGGAAGCTGCCGTCCACGATTTCGACGTTCACGTCGATCACGGGGTAACCGCCGATGACGCCGTTGAGCGCGGCTTCGTTGAGGCCCTTGACGACCGCGGGGATGAATTCCTTGGGAATCGAGCCACCGACCGTTTTGTTTTCGATCGTGATGCCTTTGCCGCGTTCGGCCGGGGCGATCTTGATGACGACGTGGCCGTATTGACCGCGACCACCGGACTGCTTGACGAGTTTGCCCTCGCCGTCGGCGGGTTGAAGAATGGTTTCCTTGTAGGCGATCTGCGGCTTGCCGGAGTTCGCGTCGACCTTGAACTCACGAAGCATGCGGTCGCGGATGATTTCCAAGTGAAGCTCGCCCATTCCGGCGATGATCGTCTGGCCGGTGTCCTCGTTTGTGAAGACGCGGAAGGTCGGATCTTCCTCGGCGAGGCGCGCGAGGGCATTGCCCATTTTCTCCTGGTCGATCTTCGTTTTCGGCTCGATCGCCATGGAGATGACGGGGTCGGGGAACGACGGGGGCTCGAGGAGGATCGGGTGATCCTCGTCGCAAAGCGTGTCGCCGGTGGTGATGTTTTTGATGCCGACGATGGCGGCGATGTCACCGGAGTAGCAGGTGTCGATGTCTTCGCGTTTGTCGGCCTGAATCTGGATCAGGCGGCTGATGCGCTCGCGCTTGTTCGTGCGCGGGTTGTAGACCGTGTCGCCCTTGGAGAGCTTGCCGGAATAGACGCGGAAGAACACGAGCTTGCCGACAAAGGGGTCGCTCCAGAGCTTGAACGCGAGGGAGCAGAATTTGCCGTTGTCGTTGGCGCTGGCCAGGATTTCCGAACCGTCGTCCGGGCTCTGGCCCTTGGCGGCGGGAATTTCGATCGGCGACGGGAGGTAATCCACCACGGCGTCCACGAGGAACTGCACGCCCTTGTTTTTGAAGGCCGAGCCACCGGCGACCGGCACGAACTTGTTCGCGATCGTCTGGCGGCGGATGGCGGCCTTGAGGTCCTGCTTGGTGATCGGCTGCTCTTCGAGGAACTTGGTGCCGATCTCGTCGTCGAGGTCGCACATCTGCTCGACGATGTCGTTGTAAGCCGTCTCGGCGATGTCCTTGTATTCCGCGGGGATCTCCACGATCTCGTAGGTCGAACCCATCGAGTTGTCGTCGAGGTAACGGACGGCCTTCTGGTTCAGCACGTCGATCTGGCCAACCAGCGTGTCTTCCTTGCCCCAGGGAATGAGGATCGGCCAGACGTTCGCGCCGAGTTTCGTGCGCATGCTTTCCACGGCGGCGTCGAAGTCGGCGCCGGTGCGATCCATCTTGTTGACGAAGGCAATGCGGGGCACGCCATACTTGGTGGCCTGGCGCCAGACGGTCTCGGACTGGGGCTGCACGCCGGCCACGCCGCAGAACACCGCGATGGCACCGTCGAGCACGCGGAGCGAGCGCTCCACTTCGGCCGTGAAATCCACGTGACCGGGAGTGTCTATGATGTTGACGCGCTGCTTGATGCCCTCGAAGGCCTTGTAGATGCCTTCGACGGGTTCCTTGCGCTGCACCCACGAGCAGGTGGTGGCAGCCGAGGTGATCGTGATGCCACGCTCACGCTCCTGCTCCATCCAGTCGGTCACGGTGGTGCCTTCATGCACTTCACCGATCTTGTGGATCATGCCGGTGTAAAACAGAATACGCTCGGTGAGCGTGGTCTTGCCCGCGTCGATGTGGGCGCAGATCCCGATGTTACGGGTGCGCTCGAGCGGGAACGCGCGGTCGGGCGAGTTCGGGTTCGCGGATTTTTCCTGAAGCGTGGCGGACATTGAGAAAGAACGGGAAGGTTTGGGAAAACCGAGGCAACCGGGTGGTTACCAGCGGAAGTGGGCGAAGGCGCGGTTGGCCTGCGCCATCTTGTGCATGTCGTCTCGTTTCTTGATGGCGTTACCCTGGCCGGCCGCGGCGTCGCGCAGCTCGTAGGCGAGCGCATCCTTCATGGGCGTGCCCTTGCGGTTGTTGGCAAAATTGACGAGCCAGCGCATGGCCAGAGCGACCTGACGGTCCTGCGGGACTTCCATCGGGACCTGGTAGGTGGCGCCACCGACGCGGCGGCTTTTCACCTCAAGGCGGGGACGAACGTTGTCGATGGCCTTATTGAGGGTCTCGAGCGGATCGATCGTGTCGCTGCCTTCGCGCGACTTGTCGATGGCACCGTAAACAATGCGCTCGGCGGTGGACTTCTTACCGGCGGTCATGACGGCGCTGATGAGGCGCGCAACGAGCGGGCTCGCGTAGCGGCTATCGCGTTTGACTTCCTTGTGAATAACTCTGCGGCGACGGGACATGGCGGTTACCGGTTACTTTTTCTTGCCTTTACCAGCGGCGGCTTCCTGGCCGGGCTTCGGGCGCTTGGCGCCGTATTTCGAACGACCGCGGCGGCGGCCATCCACCCCGAGGCTGTCGAGCGAACCACGGACGATGTGGTAGCGGACGCCGGGAAGATCCTTCACGCGACCGCCACGGACGAGGACGATCGAGTGTTCCTGAAGATTGTGACCCTCGCCGGGGATGTAGGCGATGACCTCCTGGCCGTTCGTGAGGCGCACCTTGGCGACCTTGCGGAGCGCGGAGTTCGGCTTCTTCGGCGTGCGGGTCATGACCTGCACGCACACGCCGCGGCGCTGCGGGCAATTCGCGAGGGCGGGTGACTTGGACTTGACCGTCACCTTCGCGCGTCCCTTGCGGACCAGTTGATTGATTGTGGGCATTGCTGTTCTCCGAAAAATTTTTCCCCGAAAAAGAATTCAGGGACAAAAAAACCACAGAAGCTGTGGTTGGCTCGCGTCCCCGACGTTGTGCGGGAAGGGTGAGATTACGGAAATGGCCATCCCACGCAACAACAAAGTTACAAATTTTTCAGGCGGCCGGCAGACCGGGCCGCGGAACTAAAACTGAAGGCTCCGCGCGTTGCGTCGGGCCTGCGCAATCTGCTCCGCCGAAAGCCCCGCCGCCGGGGCCGCCACCTCGTATTCATGGGCAAGGTCAATGCCGCTGATCCCTGGGTCGTCCGTGTTGATCGTCGCGCGCAGCCCGCGCTCCAGGAAAACGCGCAGCGGATGGCTCGCGTAGTCCGGCACCGTGCTCGTCTGCACGTTGCTCGTGAGGTTGCACTCGATGCCGATGCCCTGCTCCGCGAGAAAATCCATCAACGCCGGATCGTCGGTCGCCCGCACGCCGTGCCCGATGCGGGTCGCCCCCAGCTCGCGAATTGCCGTCCAGATGCCCGGCGCGCCCGCCGCCTCGCCCGCGTGCACCGTCACCGCCAGCCCGGCATTCCGCACGCGGCGAAATTGCGGCACAAACAGCTCCGGCGGAAAATTCCCCTCGTCCCCCGCGAGGTCCACCGCCACCAACCCGTCCCGAAAGGCGAGCAGCGCATCGAGCTCGCGCGCGCACTCCTCGACGCCGAAGGTCCGGCTCAAAATCCCGATCAGCTTCGTCGGCACGCCGAAGTCCCGGCACCCCGCCGCGACGCCGTCGATCACCGCCTCCACGACCGCCTCCGGCACCAGACCATGGGGCCGCGCCATGAACACCGGACTGAACCGCAGCTCCACCGCGTCGAGCCCCTCGCGCGCGGCATCCTCCACGTTCTCGTAGGCCACGCGCCGGCATGCCGCGGCATCCACCAGCACGCCGACCATCCATTCAAACTTCGCCAGAAACGGCAGCAACCCCGGCTGCGGCTCGCTCACCACCACATGCGGGCGCAGCGTCTCGAGCGTGCGGCCCGGCAGCGGCAGATTGTTCGCCAGCCCCAGCTCGAGGATCGTCTCCAGCCGCACGTTTCCGTCGAGGTGACGATGCAGATCAATCCGGGGCAGCGGGTCCACCTTCATCGCATCGGCCCCCCGAGCGCCCGCTGGTAGCTGTAAACGCCCGTGTCGTTGATTTGATCGACCTGCCGCTGGCGGCTGGCCGGCACATTCGTGGCGCACCCCGCCAGCAGAAGCGCGACACCCAGCGCAAGGAGTCCGAGGCGTTTCATGAGTCGGAATCTGCCATGAGCATTTCCAAAAGCCGAGTCGCCAGATCCTGCGTCGCCTCGTCGAGCTCGGTGAGCGTTTTTTTGAGCTTGGAAAGATGCCCAGCGTCCGAGGCCTCCCGCACCGCGGCCACGAGCGTCTCAATGCGCGCGCGCTCCTCGGCCGGGAGCGCATCGCCGAGTTTCGCAAAGGCCATCGCCACCGCCGGCAGCATTTCGTCGGCCTTCAACCGGGCCTCGGCGAGCTGGCGGTCCGCCATGTCGACGAACGCATGCTCGACCGACGCGCCAATCATTTCCTCGACCTTCTCCTCCGCGACGTCCACCGCGCTGCGAATCGCGACGACCGTATCCGCCCCGGTCGCAATGTCCCGCGTGAGCACGTGAAGAATCCCGTTCGCGTCGATTTCAAATTGCACGCCCACCCGCGCCTGCCCCTTCGGCGCGGGCGTGAACGCCACGTCAAACTCCCCGAGCTTCCAGTTGTCCCGCGCCAGCTCGCGCTCGCCCTGGAGCACCTTGATGAGCATCGCGGTCTGCCCCGCGACGGCGTTCGTGAACATCTCGCCCTTCTTCACCGGGATCGTGGTGTTGCGCGGGATCAGCACGTTCATCAACCCGCCAAACGTCTCGATGCCCAGCGACAACGGCGTCACGTCCAGCAGCGTCACGTTCTGCACGCTGCCCTCGAGGATGCCCGCCTGCAGCACCGCGCCAAGCGCCACTGCCTCGTCCGGATGCTGGCTCAGATTGGGCTCCCGGCCGAACACCTCCGCCGCAAACCGCCGCACGAGCGGCAGCCGCGTCGAGCCGCCCACAAGGATCACCTCGTCCAAATCCCCCGCCGCCAGCCCGGCATCCGCCAGCGCCCGCAGGCACAATCCGCGCGTCCTTTCCAGCACCGGCGCGCACGCCCGTTCCACATCCAAAATCGAACATCGAAAATCCAAAATCCCCTCCTCCTTCGCGACCTTCGCGGCTTCGCGGGAGATCCCGCATTGCTCCGCAATCGCCGCGTCGAAATCATCCCCGCCCAACCGCGTGTCGCCGTGCGTGGCGAGCACCTGGAACACCCCGTCCGCCAGCTCGAGAATCGAGATGTCAAACGTCCCGCCGCCCAGATCATACACCGCGACCTTCGCGCGGTCCTTCAAGCGATCCAGCCCGTAGGCCAGCGCCGCCGCCGTCGGCTCGGCCAGCAACCGCCGCACCTCCAGCCCCGCCTGCTCCCCCGCCCGCTTCGTCGCCGCGCGCTGCGCGTCGTTGAAATACGCCGGCACCGTGATCACCGCCTCGCGCACCGGCCGGCCCAGCGCCCGCTCGGCCGTCGCCTTCAGCGCCCGCAGAATGTCGGCGGAAATTTCCTCCGCGCTGCGCCCGCCCACCCGCTCCGCCGTGCCCATCCGGCGCTTGATCGAGGCAATCGCCCCCGGCCGCCCCACCGCCTCCGCGCCCACCACGGCCGCCCCATCCTCCGAGTAGGCCACCACCGAAGGCGTCAGCCGCCGGCCGGCCGCATCCGCGCAGAGCACGGGAAAACCCGCGTCCATCGCGCCGATCAGCGAATTCGTCGTCCCCAGGTCGATGCCAACAATCATGCCCGCCATTGGACGCGAACGCTTCGGCGTTGCCCACCCCAAATCCTCGCGTCACCCTCGCCCGGTCACCGCCCTCGCCCCATGCCCGCAAATTCCTCCTCCTTCGCCGATCCGACCTTCAAGGACTGGGCCAAACCCGGCCCCATTCCGCCCGGAGCCCTCGGCGCCGGCCCCGCCCTCGAACCCTGCGAAACCCTCGACGCCATCAGCGGCCACTTCCGCCTCTTCCAGCTCGCCGCCGGCCACCGCTTCTCCACCGACGACGTGCTCACCGCCTGGTATGGCACCACCGCCTGCCCCACCGCCCGCACCGCGCTCGACCTCGGCAGCGGCATCGGCACCGTCGGCATGATCGCCGCCTGGCGCCTGCCCGGCGCGCGTTTCGTCACCGTCGAAGCCCAGGCCGAAAGCCTCCGCCTCGCCCGCAAATCCGCCGCCTGGAACGGCCTCCTCGACCGCTACGACCTCCGCGCCGGCGACTTCCGCGATCCCGACGTGCTCGCGCCCGACGAACGCTTCGACCTCGTGCTCGGCAGCCCGCCCTACTTCCCGCCCGGCAGTGGCCCCAAAAGCGACCACCCGCAAAAACAAGCCTGCCGCTTCGAGCTCCGCGGCACCATCGCCGACTACGCCGCCACCGCCGCCCGCCACCTCGCCCGCGGCGGCGTTTTTGCGTGCGTCTTCCCCGTCGATCCCGACTTCCAGCACGAACGCGTCCGCGCCGCCGCGCTCGCCGCCGGACTCACCATCCTGCGCTGGCGCCCCATCGTGCTGCGCGAAGGCGCGCGACCCCTGCTCGGCCTCTTCGCCATGAGCGCCCGCGCCGATCTTCCCGGCCACCTGCACGATCAAACCTGGACCGAGCCCCCCCTCACCATCCGCACCGCGACCGGTGCCGTGCATCCGGAATACATGGTCATCAAACTCTCCTTCGGCTTCCCGCCCTAGGACGGATTCGCCACCGCGACCCGGCACAAACGATTGCCCACCCCCGCCAACTGCGCGACACTCCCGCGCCCATGTCCGCGCCGGTCCTCTACGAAAGCCACTCCCACACCCCGCTCTGCAAGCACTCCGTCGGCGCGCCGGAACTCTTCGCCCAACAGGCCGAGCGCCGCGGCCTCCGCGGTCTCATCGTCACCTGCCACTGCCCGCTGCCCGACGGCTACTCCGCCGACGTCCGCATGTCCGCGGAGGAATATCCCGCCTACATCGACCTCGTCGCCCGCGCCCGCGAGGCCTGGGCCGGCCGCGTCGACGTCCGCCTCGGCCTCGAAAGCGACTTCTACCCAGGCGTGGAACCCTGGCTCGAAAAACTCCACGCCCGCACCCCGCTCCACCACGTCCTCGGCTCCGTCCACTACCAGATCGCCCCCTACCGCGACCGCTACTTCACCGGCGACGTCTTCGCCTACCAGCAGACCTACTTCGACCACCTCGCTCAGGCCGCCGAAAGCGGGCTCTTCGACACCCTCTCCCACCCCGACCTCATCAAAAACGAAGACCCCGCCCGCTGGGACTTCGCCCGCATCCAGCCTTTCGTCGAACGCGCCCTCGACCGCATCGCCGCCACCGGCGTCGCCATGGAACTCAACACCAGCGGCCTCAAAAAATCCCTGCCCGAAATGAACCCCGGCCTCGCCCAGCTCGCCCTCATGCGCGAACGCGGCATCCCCGTCGTCCTCGGCGCCGACGCCCACCGCCCCAGCCGCGTGGCCGACCGCTACGAAGAGGCCCTCGGCCTGCTCGCCGCCGTCGGCTACGACGAGGTCAACGTCTTCCTCGACCGTCGCCGCCAGCCCATTCCACTCGCCACCGCCCTCGCCTCCCTCCGGCCCGCCCCGCCGCTCCCGGGCCTGCCTTGACCGCCGTCATCCCCGCCCACGCAAGCCAAAACGCCCCCGCGCTTGACGCCGCGGGCGGAATTTAACCGGGGTCAACACTGGCCCCCGCCCCCACGCCGGCTTAGGATAATGCCATTATCCGATGAGCCTCCCCGCTCCCCTCCTCCCGGCGGCCGAAGCCGCCGCCCTCATCCAGCACGGTCAAACCCTCGGCCTCTCCGGCTTCACCCTCGCCGGCGACCCCAAAGCCACCGCCCGCGCCCTCGCCGCCCGCGCCCGCGCCGAACACGCCGCCGGCCGCCCCTTCCAGATCGGCCTCGTCAGCGGCGCCTCCACCGGACAATCCGTCGACGGCGAACTCGCCCTCGCCGACGCCATCGCCTGGCGCACCCCCTTCCAATCGAACAAGCACCTCCGCGCCGCCATCAACGCCGGCCGCACCCGCTTCTTCGACATGCACCTCTCCTCCCTGCCCCAGCAGTGCCGTTACGGCTTCCTCGGCAAATTCGACTGGGCAATCATCGAAGCCAGCGACCTCACCCCCGACGGCAAACTCGTGCCCACCACCTCCGTCGGCGCCAGCCCCACCTTCGCCGGCGTCGCCGACCGCATCATCGTCGAGCTCAACCGCTTCCACCCCCCCGCCCTCCGCGGCCTCCACGACATCTACGAACCCGCCGATCCCCCCCACCGCCAGCCCATCCCCCTCACCGATTGCGAAACCCGCATCGGCCTGCCCTACATCCAGCTCGATCCCGCCAAAATCGCCGCCATCGTCGAAACCAACGAACCCGACGAAACCGCCGCCTTCTCGCCCTCCAGCGAAACCACCCAGCGCATCGCCGGCCACGTCGCCGACTTCCTCGCCGCCGAACTCCGCGCCGGCCGCATCCCCCGCGAATTCCTCCCCCTCCAGGTCGGCCTCGGCAACACCGCCAACGCCGTCCTCGCCGCCCTCGGCGAAAACCCCGCCATCCCACCCTTCCGGATGTTCACCGAAGTCATCCAGGACTCCGTCATCTCCCTCCTCCGCTCCGGCCGCTGCCCCTTCGCCACCGGCACCAGCCTCCGCGTCAGCCCCGACGTCCTTCGCGAGATGTATGCCGAGCTCGATTTCTTCAAGGCCCGCCTCCTCCTCCGCCCGCAGGAAATCACCAACCACCCCGAGCTCATCCGCCGCCTCGGCCTCATCGCCATCAACACCGCCCTCGAGGTCGACCTCTTCGGCAACGTGAACTCCACCCACGTCATGGGCCGCGACATGATGAACGGCATCGGCGGCTCCGGCGACTTCACCCGCAACGCCTACCTCTCCATCTTCATCACCCCCTCCGTCGCCAAGGCCGGCGCCATCAGCCCCATCGTCCCCCTCGTCAGCCACGTCGACCACAACGAACACTCCGTCCAAATCATCATCACCGACCAGGGCATCGCCGACCTCCGCGGCAAAAGCCCCGCCGAACGCGCGCGCCTCATCCTCGAAAACTGCGCCCACCCCGACTTCCGCGCCGACCTCCACGGCTACTACGACCGCCTCGCCGAGGGTCACACCCCCTCCACCCTCACCGCCGCCTACGCCATGCACGAGCGCTACCTCCGCACGAAGGACATGCACGGCGTCGACTGGGCCACCCTCCCCGGCTTCCGCTAAAGCCGCCCCCACCCGCATCGCCGCGGGAACAAATCCTGCTTCCCTCCCCCGCAAATTCCTCGGGCGGAGGCAGAAACCGCTTTCCCTCCGGGAAATTTTGGCTACCCGTATCGCTCCGCATGGCCGAAAACCCGACCCCGCAATTCGACTCCGCCGCCGCCCTCCTCGGCCGCCGCGAATTTGTCGGCATGCTCAGCGCCGCCGGGGCCGCCCTCGCCATGGCCCCGGGCCCCAGCCTCTTCGGCTGGCTCTTCGGGCCCCGATACGCCTTCGACCTCCCCGCCGAATGGGTGCAGCAACTCGGCCAACCCGTCCGCGGCTACGCCTCCTTCATAGGCGGCATGCAGCTCCGCCGTGTCTCTGTTCGCCAAGTCATCGAGCCCCACCTCAAGCTCCGCGGCCAGGTGAAAAACACCCTCCCGCCCGCCAAAATCTGGCGCAACATGCGCCCCACCCTCCTGGTCGCCGAGCAGATCGGCAACCGCCTCGGCGAAAACGTGCGCGTCGTCATCTCCGCCTACCGCTCGCCCGAATACAACGCCCGCTGCGAAGGCTCCGCCCGCAACAGCCAGCACATGCGCAACCTCGCGCTCGACCTCCAATTCACCAGCTCCCCCCGCCGCGTCGCCCAGGTCGCCCGAGACCTCCGCGCCGAAGGCAAATTCCAAGGCGGCGTCGGCCTCTACCGCTCCTTCGTCCACATCGACACCCGCGGCACCAACGCCGACTGGGGCCGCTTCTAGTCGCCCCGCCCCGCCGGCCGGCTCAATGCCCGTCCCCGAAAAGGTAGTTCAGCCACGACTTCATCCGTAGCAGCACCTTTCGCAGCATCGCCAGGTGGTGCATGTGGTGCGTGTAAACCGCCACCTCACCCGTGCTCCCCGGCACGATCTGGTAACGCGAAAGATCCTCGGTGAACTTCAGGCCGACCAGCATGCGCCCCTGCCCCTTCACCTGCTCGGGATCCACCAGATTCCCGCTCGGCTGCAACTGCCCCTGCGGAATGTAGGCCCCCACGGACTCGATCTTCGCCTTGAAAAACCGCCCCGGCACCGCCGGCAAAATCACCTCCGCCTCCGCCCCCTCCTCGATCCGCTGCGCGCTGTTCTGCAGGAACGCCGCCGCAAAAACCGGCGGCTCATCCGGCATGAACACCATCACCGGCCGCAGCGGCATCGACGCCGCATACATGCCCGGCCGCAGGAACATCTGCGCCACCGAACCATCCGTCGGCGCCCGCACCACGCTCTGCTCCAGATTGAACCGCGCCGTTTCGAGCTCGGCCTGAATCCGCGCCACCTCCGTGTTCACCCCGCGCAGATTCGCCTCCGCGTCGAGGCGCGCGCGCGTCGCCTCCGCCTCCGCCGCCTGCGCCGAGGCATTCGCAGCCTGGTATTCGCTCTTCGCCTTCTCAAACTGCGCCTGCGCAATCGTCCCGCTCGCGATCAGCTTCGCCGCCCGGTCGTAAATGTCCTTCGCCCCGTCCCGCGCCGCCTGCGCGGATTCAAACTTCCGCTTCGCCGTGTCCGCCGCCGCCTGCAACTGCGCCGTCGCCTGCACCGCATCGGCCAGCGCCGCCTCCTTCACCTCCACCGCATACGCAAACGGCTTCGGATCAATCCGGAACAACACATCCCCCGCCTTCAGCTTCGTCCGCGGCTGCACCGGCACGTCGATCACCACCCCGCTCACCGCCGGAATGATCGGCGTCGTCGTGAAGTAAAACCGCGCCTGACTCGTGAACGGATGATTGTAATTCATCCCCAGCACCAGCGCGCCAAGCAGGGCGATCCCCCCCAGCGCCGCCGTCAGCAGCGTGAACCCGTTCACCGGGATCTTGAACAACCGAAAAACGACGTAAGCGAGCGCCGCGTAGATCAGAATAATGAGGAGGTCCATGGCTGTTTACTCCGCTTTGCCGGCCCGCGCCGCCGCCAGTTCCGCTTCCAGCTTCGCAAGCCGCTCTTCCAGCGCCTTCGTGGCGTCGGGCGACGAACTCTTCGCCGTCGGCGAGGGCCGCCCCGCATACCCGTGCTCCGGGTGATACGCCGTCGCCCACAGCCACAAAAACGGCCAGATCGCGTGCAGCGTAAACAAACTCACCCAACCGCCCGCATGAATCGCGTCCTGATGCGGATGATTCCGCGCCTTCGCGATCAGGTAGGGAATGTCGTGAATCGCAATCATCCCGTAGGCGAGAATCAGCACGACCAGCACAAGCACGCCGAGGGCAAAGTAGCTCAGGAAGTCCATGGATGCGCCATTGGGCAAGGCAAACGCCCGCGAGGCGAGTTTTTTCGACCAATCCTCCGCCCGCGCTCAGGCGTCGCCCGCCAGCAGCCCGGCCCGGGCCTCCGCCAGTTCCGCCCGCTTGGCCGCGCCCACCTTCGGATAACTCAGATCCAGCGATGCGAGCGCATCCACGATCGCCGAAGCCACGACCACCCGCGTGAACCATTTGTTGTCCGCCGGCACCACATACCACGGCGCATGCTTGCTCGCTGTCGCGCGAATCGTCTCCTCGTAGGCCCGCATGTAGTCGTCCCAAAACGCCCGCTCCTTCGCGTCGTTCGCGGAGAATTTCCAGTTCTTCCGCGGCAGATCCAGCCGCTCCAAAAACCGCCGCTTCTGCTCGTCCTTCGACACGTGCAGAAAAAATTTCAGGATAATCGTCCCGTTGCGCGCCAGGTAACGCTCAAACGCCCGGATGTCCTGAAACCGCTCCTTCCAGACGTGCTTCGTCACGCACGCCTCCGGCAGCTTCTGGCCCGCGAGGAACTCCGGATGCACCCGCACGGCCAGCGTCTCCTCGTAGTAACTGCGGTTGAAAATCCCGATGTGCCCGCGGTTCGGCAGCGCCTTCATGCACCGCCAGAGGTAGTCGTGATCAAGCTCCTCGGCCGACGGCGCCTTGAACGAATGCACGTCGCACCCCTGCGGATTCACCCCCGACATCACGTGCTTGATCGTCCCATCCTTGCCCGCCGCATCCATCGCCTGAAACACGATCAGCACCGACCAGCGGTCCTGCGCATAAAGAATGTCCTGCAACTCCGCCAGCACCTCGATCCCCCGCTCCAGCCCCTCCTTCGCCCGCAGCTTGTCCTCCGAGGTAAAATGCAGCGTGTCGCCGGGATCCACGTCCTCCAGTCGGAACTTCTTTCCGCTCGTCACGCGGTAGGGTTTGGAAAGCCGACGCGCCGCATCGATAACTTTTTTCGTTTTCATGGGGGGGAGGGAACGAGGCCCCGATTTTATCCCCCGTCCGCCCAAATCCGCGAGCAGAATACCGCCGCGCCGCCCGCGCCTAACCGTTCAATTCCGCCAGCACCTCCGGGTCGCGCACGTCCGCCCAGTCGCCCTGCAACTCGTAGGCCCGCACCCGCCGCCCGCTCAACGCCAGCGCGCGAATCGCATCCGTCAGCTCGTATTCCCCGCGCGGCGACCGCTCCAGCCGGGCCGTGAAGTCGTAAATGCTCGGCCGGAACAAATACACCCCCGCGTTATACCACGGGCTCGTCGGCTCCCCCGGCTTCGGCTTCTCGCGCAGATCCACCAGGTCAAACGCCTCGTTCACAAACACCGCCCCGCCCTTGCTCACGTCGTCGCTGAACTTCACCGACACGATCGCCTCCTCGTCCCCCGGGGCCGCCAGCACGCCGTAATTCCGCGGATCGAGCAGAATGTCCCCGTAGCTCAGCAAAAACGCCTCGCCCCCCGTGAACTCCCGCGCCAGCTCCACCACCCGGCCCGTCCCGTCCTGCGTCTCCTGCCGCGCGTAGCTCACCGCCACGCCAAAGCCCGCTCCATCCCCGAAAAAATCCCGCACCACGTCCTCGCGGTAACCCACGATCAGCAGCACCTCGCGCACCCCCGCCGCCCGCAGCCCCTCAATGATATGCTGCAGGATCGGCTTGCCCCGCACCGCGATCATCGGCTTCGGCAAATCATTCGTCAGCTCCCGCATGCGGGTGCCCCGCCCCGCGGCCAGAATCACGGCTTTCGTCACGCTCATAAAATTCGCGAGCCAGCTTCACCCACCGCCGCCGCCCCGCGCAAACGTATTCCTTTGACCCCCACCCCCGCCCCCGCCCAAACTCCGCGCCCGCGCCGGATTCCCGCATGAAACGCCTCCGCATCACGCACCTCACCGAATACCGCTACCGCGAACCCGTCGTTTTCGGACCCCACCGCGCCTTCGTCCGCCCCCGCGAAGGCCACGACGTCCACATCGAAGGCTCCCTCCTCGAGATCGCCCCCGCCGCCAGCATCCGCTGGGTCCGCGACATGTATGGCAACTCCATCGCCCTCCTCGAATTCTCCGAGCCCGGCGAAACCCTCCGCGTCCGCAGCGAAGTCGACGTCGCCCACTACGACGAAAACCCCCTCGACTTCCGCATCGACCCCGGCGCCGTCGCCTACCCCTTCCGCTACCCCATCGAAGACCAGACCGACCTCATCCCCTACCGCCTCTCCGCCTTCCCCCGCGACGGCACCGCCCTCCAGGACTGGCTCCTCCAGTTCTACAAACCCGGCCAGCTCATCGGCACCTTCGAACTCCTCTCCCGCCTCAACACCGCCATCTTCCAAACCTTCCGCTACGCCATGCGCGAGGAACCCGGCATCCAAAGCCCCGCCGAAACCCTCGCCCGCGGCTCCGGCTCCTGCCGCGACTTCGCCACCCTCATGATGGAAGCCGCCCGCATCTGGGGCTTCGGCGCCCGCTTCGTCAGCGGCTACCTCCAGATCGCCGAAAACCAGCACGGCGCCACCCACGCCTGGACCGAAATCTTCATCCCCGGCGCCGGCTGGCGCGGCTTCGACCCCACCAACAACGCCCTCGCCGGCTCCCAGCACGTCTCCGTCGCCGTCAACCGCGACCCCGAACGCATCGCCCCCCTCAGCGGCGCCTGGAGCGGCCCCGCCGACGCCTTCCTCGAAATGCACGTCGACGTCCACGTCGTCGCCCTCTGATCCCCCAGCCCATGTTCGCGGTCGGTCAACCCGGTCAACACGCCTTCCACGCCCTCGCCCGCGCCGCCTTTCGCGGCCTCTTACGCCTCACCGCCCGCGTCCACCTCGGTCACCTCGCCCCCATCCCCGCCCGCGGCCCCCTCCTCCTCGCGCCCAACCACATCAGCCACTTCGACCCCCCCGCCGTCGGCTCCTTCTTCCCCCGCCACGTCGACTGGATGGCCATGGAGGAACTCTTCCGCGACCCCCGCTCCGCCCGCGCCCTCGCCCTCACCGGTGCCTTCCCCGTCCACCGCGACGGCACCGACCGCACCGCCCTCCGCACCGCCGCCCGCCGCCTCCGCGACGGCCGCTGCGTCGGCATCTTCCCCGAAGGCGGCCTCCGCGCCGGCGAGACCTCGATTCTCAACCGCGCCCCCATGCGCCCCGGCGTCGCCGCCCTCGCCCAACTCGGCAACGCCCCAATCCTCCCCGCCGTCATCCTCGGCACCGACCGCCTCTACCACCGCCGGAACTGGCGCCTCCGCCGCCCCCCCGTCTGGATCCTCACCGGCCACCTCATCCCCCCCACCGGCTCCCGCGAAGACCTCGCCGCCCGCCTCGCCGCCGCCTACCCCGAACTCCAGGCCGCCGCCATCGCCCGCTGGAACCTCCAGCCCGCCGACCTCCCCCAAACCCCGCAAACCCGCAAGGGCGAGGACCCCTACGCCCCATGATCCGTCGCCCCCTCGCCCGCGTCATGGACGCCGCCATGTGCGCGGCCATGAACCACCTCCAATGGCGCCTGCGCCACGACGCCGGCACCCGCGCCGAACTCGAAGCCTACCTCGCCGCCGGCGAAACCCTCACCCGCGAACAATTCTTCGCCGCCCCGCCCTCCCCCCCCATCTCCCATCTTCAAGCTCCCATCTCCCAACTGGAGTGGCCCTCCCCCGTCACCAGCGGCTTCCCGGCGAACGACACCGCCCGCGCCCTCTGGTTCGTCGGCCCCGCCGGCCCCGCCGCCCCCACCGCCCTCGTCCTCCACGCCCTCATGTCCGCCAGCGACGCAGGCTACCGCCGCCTCGCCGGCTGGTTCCACGCCCGCGGCTGGAACATGCTCTTCCCCCACCTCCCCTACCACTACTCCCGCAAGCCCCCCGGCTACGCCAACGGCGCCCTCGCCATCACCGCCAACCTCCCCCGCAACGCCGAGGGCCTCCGCCAGGCCGTCATCGAACAGCGCCAGGCCATGGAATTCCTCCGCGCGCAGGGCGTCACCCGCTTCGGCCTCCTCGGCACCAGCTACGGCGGCTGGGCCGCCTCCCTCCTCAGCTTCGTCGAACCCGACTTCCGCTTCCTCACCCTCATCCAGCCCATCATCGACGTCGAACACGCCATCTGGGACAACCCCATCTCCACCTCCCTCCGGCGCATCGTCACCGCCCAGGGCATCACCGCCGGCATGTCCCACCGGCACTCCCACCTCAGCTCCCCCCTCCACGGCCAGCCCCTCACCGACCACGGCCGCATCCTCATCATCGGCGGCGCCTACGACTCCGTCACCCCGCCTGCCTCCCTGCGCGAACTCGCCACGCTCTGGACCGGCTCCCGCTACGTCGAGGTCCCCCAGGGCCACTTCGGCTACGCCGCCCTCGAAGCCGCCAAACAAGGCCTCGAGCCCCTGCTCTAGCGCCCGATGATGGTGAACGAATAGTCCACCTCCAGCTTCCCGCCCTCAATGATCGCCACCACGTCCGGCGGGATCGGCGGAATCTCCGCCTCCACGATCGCGCGCACGCTGCAGC
>JAIYAZ010000094.1 GCA_027488755.1 Verrucomicrobiaceae bacterium
GTTGCTGGCGAGGACGAGGTCCACGTCGCCGCCGGAGCCGGCGGCGTAGTCGAGATACCAGGTGCGGCCGGAGGCGGTGAAGGGCGTGCGGTTGGCGCGGCCCGCGAAGGTGCCGGTGACGGGGGCGGCGGGGTTGCCGGTGTTGCGGAGGATGCGAAAGCGGGTGCCGGCGGGGAGGTCGGGCGCGACGACGAGTTCGAGCGTGCCGCCGAGGGTGGCGGTGGCGTTCGCTCCGGTGAGGGTGAGCTGGTCGTAGGCGTTGGCGGAGTCGAGCCGCACGCGCCAGATGGCGCCGACGGGGAGGGTGAGGTTGCCGGTGATCGCGCCGGCGGGCACGAGGATGGTGCCGGAGGCGACGGAGATCGAAGTCGTGGCGGTGGCGCCGCGGGCGAGGGTGAAGGTGCCGTTTGCGACGGTGATGGGGCCGGAGAAGGTGTTGTTGCCGGCGAGGGTGAGGGAGCCGTTGCCGGTTTTCGTGAGGCCGGAGGTGCCGTTGATGGAAGGGACATTGGCGAGGGTGCCGGAGAGGAAGTTGAGGGTGTTGATGGCAGTGACGCCGGTGCCGCCGAGGGCGTTTCCGCCGAGGTCGAGAGTGCCGCCGTCGAGGGTTAGGGTGGCGGTTTTGGTGCCGGGGCCGCCGGTGGAGCCGGAGCGGAGAGGCGCGGTAAGGGTAAGGGTGCCGCCGGTGAGGTTGAGGGTGGCCTGGGATTGGCGGGTGCCGCTGGTGGGAGCGGTGTCGGTGGTGATGTCGCCGAGGGTGATGCCGGCGCTGGTGATGGTGCCGCCGCCGACGGTGAGGGTGGCCTGGGCGCTGGCGGCGGCGGTGGTCACAGTGGATGTGTTGGGGGCGACGAGGATGCCGCCGCGGAAGATCGCGGTGTCGGCGGCGGTGGAGTTGGCCGAGCCGAGCGTCATGAAGGCGACGTGGGTCTTTTGCGCGGCGGCGGGGGCCTGGGAGAGGACGACCGGCTGGAGAACATCGAGCATGCCGCGATCCCAGCGGAAGGTGTCGTTGGCGACGATGGCGGGGCTGGCGCTGGCGTTGCGGCGGCCGACGAAGAGGTTGTTGAGCAGCAGGTTCGCGGGGTAGCCGGAGACGTCGAAAGTGTTGGAGAGCGTGCGGCCGGTGGTCGAGCTGTTGTCGTTGATCTGGAGGTTGACGCGTCCGACGCCGTCCAGGGCGCGGAGACTGAGCGAGCCGGTGGTCTGGCCGGAGACGAAAGCGAGGGAGCCGTCGGAGCGGTTGTTGGCGGAAGGGCGCTGGCCGACGAAGAGGTTGTTGAGACGGAAAATCTGGGGACCGGCGCCGAGGCGGAGGGCCACGGTGCCGCCGAGGTTGGCGTCGCCCACGAAGAGGAAATCGCCGGTAAGCGTGGTCTGGGCGGGGAGAACGAGGGTGTCGTTGGTGTTGGAGTTGTAGGCACCGAGGTAGAGATCGCCGGTGGCGCCGGCGTTGACGACGAGGCGGGAGAGGCCGGAGAGATCAATCTGGGCGGGGTGGCCGGAGCGGCTGCCGGCGACGACGAAGTCGAGGCCAGTCGTATCCACAGAAAGACTACCGCCTCCGGCGGTGGCCAGGGTGGTGGCGCCGGTGACGCCGGTGACGGTGGCGGTGTTGAGCCCGAGGGCGACGGCGCCGGTGAGGGTGAGGGTGCGGTTGACGGCGACGGAGAGGACGTTGTTGCCGATGCTCTGGAGTTGGAAGGCGGAGCCGGGGAGGGTTAGGTCGCGGTAGAGTTCCAGGGTGGAGCCCGGGGTGGCGGCGACAGCGGGGCCGAAGGAGAGGCCGTTGAGGTTGGGGGTGGCGCCGAGCAGTCGGGTGGTGCCGCCGCCGAGGCGGAGAGCGCCGGTCCAAGGGCTGTCGGCGCCGAGCGTGAGCGTGGAGTTGCCGGTCTTGGTGACGTTGCCGGAGCCCGCGAGTCCGCGCGCGAGAGTGATGGGCTGCTGGGCGTGGACGGTGGTGTCGACCCCGTTGAGGGAAACCTCGCTGTCGATTACGAGAGGCTGGTTGCCGGAAGGAGCGCCGTTGGAGAGTGCGGCGGGGCCGTTCAAGAGGAGGCGGCCGCCGGTGATGGTGGTTGCGGTGCCGTTGACGGATTGGTTGAGGGCGGCGACGGCGGCGGAGCCGGAGAGGGTGACGGTGTTGGCCGCGCCGGTCTGGAAGTTGACCGTGTCGGAGGGCCAGAACTGGTCGAGCGCGACGGTGCCGTCGGCGACGGGGTTCCAGTTGAAAGCCTGTCCGACGTCCCACGAGCCGGAGCCGCCCTGGAGGCCGGCGGCGTCGGAGCGGTCCCAGTATTTGGTGGTCTGGGCGAGGCTGGCGGCGAGCGAGGCGCCGGTGCGGACGAGCAGAGAGCCGTCGGAGCTCAGGCCGCGGGTGTCCCAGGCGAGACCGGGGGAAAGAGTCGGCAAATCCAGCGAAGCGAAGGCGCCGGAGTAGCTCTGGGCGGTGAAGAGGACAAAGCGGTCGCCGGCGACGAGGGGGGCGCCGGAATTCAAGAGGCGGAGCGTGCCGGCGTAGACGACGGAGGGCAGACCGAAGACACGGCCGCCGGGAGCGAGGGCGGCGCGGTCGACCGCGATCTCGGTGGTGGCGGTGGACGTCAGGGTGAGCGCGCGGTTGAGCCGGAGGGTGCCGTTCGAGTCGTCGCCCGGGGCGAAGCCGCCTCTGACGGAGACGGCGCCGTTGACGGTGCCGGTGCCGGCGAGAGTGCCGTTGAGCTCGACGGTGACGGCGCCGGTGCCGCCGGAGGTGCCGGAGAGGAGGAGGGTACCGGTCTGGATGGAAGTGGGGCCGGCGAAGGTGTTGTTGCCGGAGAGGACGAGCGTGCCGACGTCGGTCTTTACGAGGCCGTTGGCGACCGCGCCCGCGCTGTCGAGGTAGGCGATGGAGCCGACATTCCGCAGCTCGCCGCTTTGCAGGGAGAGGATGTCGAGCGGGCCGCTGGAGGTGCCGAGGGCGCGGCCGGCGAGGTCGAGGGTGCCTCCGTCGAGCAGGACGCGGGCGGTGGTGACGCTGGTGTTGCCGTTGGGACCGTCAATGGTGGGGCCGGCGACGATGTCGTCGGTGAGGGTGAGCGTGCCGCCGTTGAGGACGAGGTCGGCGTTGGCGCGGCCGTGGTTGGCGGAGGCGAGGGTGATGCGGCCGGACATGACCTGGCCGTCGGCGATGGTGAAGGTGGCGCCGATGCGCTGGCCGGTGGTGACGGTGGCGATGTCGATGCCGCCGACGAAGTTGGCCACGCCGCCGCCGATCTCGACGGAGGCGATGTTGACGACGGGGGCGAGATCGGAGGAGGCGAGGCGGGTCTTGCCGGTGATGGTGAGCGTGCCGGTGTCGAAGTAGAAGTAGCCGTAGCCGGCGCCGCCGCCGCCGGTGACGGCGCGACGGGCTATCTCGAGGGAGGACAGCAGGATGTCGGCCTCGTGTCCGCGGGAGTCGAAGGTGGTGTAGGAAGGGACGGCGGAGAAGCCGCCGCGGTCATTGAAGGTGAGGACGGCGGGGCCGCTGCCGGTGGAGTCGCGGATGATGAGGCGGCCGGAGCCTGGGGGGGCGAGCAAGGTCGCGGATTCGCCGCGGCTGGTCGAGCCGCCGACGGTGCCGCCGTCGAGGGCGATGGCATCGGCGAAGAGACGGGTGGTGCCGTCGGCGCTGGCGATGAGGGTGGAAGGCGTATCGGAGGCGGGCGTGTAGACATCGGTGTCGCCCAGGAGCAGGCGGGGTGTGGTGAGGGTGACGTCGCCGGCGTCGGTGAAATCGAGGACGGAGCCGTTGCGGACGACGAAGGAGCCTGTGGCGCCTTTGTAAACGAAGGAGCCCGGGCCGGTGACGGCGAGGTGGCTGCCGGTGGCGCCGCCGTTGAGCCCGCCCTGGAGGAGGGAGCCGTTGACGGTGAAGGTGCGTCCGGAGGCAATCCGGAGGCGGTTGGTGACGTTGCTGTTTTGCAGGGTTAGGCCGGCGGCGGAGACGTTGGCGAGCGCCTCGACGGCGGCTGGAGTGGGCGAGCCGACGGTGGCGCCGAAGACAAGCGCGCCGAGGCCGGATGCGGGGGCGGCGAAAACGAGCGAGCCGCCCTCTAAGGTGGTGGCGCCGGTGTGAACCGGGCTGGCGTCGAAACGGAGATTACCGAGGCCGGTCTTGGTCAGGGCGCCGGTGCCGGCGAGGACGCCCGAGAGGGTGAGGTTGCCATCCAGCGCGAAGGACGTGGCGGCGGAAAGCGTGAGGTTGTTGGAGATAGCGACGTTGGCGCCGCTCGCGACGAAGAGCGACGGTGTGGTGCCGGCGAAGGTGAGGGCCTGGCCGCTCAGCGTGGCATCGCGACCGAGGAAGCGGAGCCGCCGCAGGGTGAAGGCGCCGATGTCGTTCTGGCTGGTGACGGAGGCGGAGGGGTTGAAGACGTCGATCTGGGTGGCGGTGCCGGAGACGGGGCGGCCGGGCGGGTTGGGATACCACGCGAGGGTGTTCCAGGCGCCGGGGTTTTGGATGACGGCGGAGGTGATGGAGACGGTGAGCGAGACGGTCGCGGAGTCGGGGCCGGTGCCGGCGAGGTTGGCGGCGGCGACGCGGTAGAAGTAGGTGGACTGGTTGACCGCGGTGATGTCCTCGAACGAGGTCCCGGTGACATCGCTGGCGAGGGTGGTGAACGGCCCGCCGGAGGAGGTGGCACGTTTGACGATGTAGCGCGTGGCCCAAGGCGTGGGAGCCCAGGAGAGATTGGCGTAAAGGAAACCGGTGCCGGCGGCGAGGCCGGTGGGGGCGGCGGGGGGGCTGGCGGCGGAGGCGGTGATCTGGCCGGACGACGCGCTTTCGCCCCCGGCGTTGATGGCGGTGACGACGTAGAAATAGGCCGTGCCGGGCACGCCGGTGGAGTCGGTGTAGCTGGTGGCGGTGAGGCCGCCGGCGAGGGTGGTGTAGGGGCCGCCGGAAACGGTGGCGCGCTTGACCGAGTAGGTGACGGCCTCGGGCGCGGCGTCCCATGCGAGCGGGACGGAGCCGATGGTGAGCGTGGAGCGCAGGTTGGCGGGGACGCCGGGCGGCGGGACGGAGGCGGTGCGGAACGAGACCGGATCGCTCCAGGTGGTGCCGGAGGCGTTGGAGGCGGCGAAGCGGTAGACGTAGTTGGTGGCGGACGTGAGTCCGGAGAGCGGGACGAAGAGAGGGCCGACGGTGCGGGGGCCCAGGGTCTCGACCCGGGTCCAGCCGGCGGGGGTCGCGCCGGCGTCGGTGGCGCCGAGGTAGAGGGAAACGGAGGTAGCGGCGGTGCCGGCGGAGAGTAGTTCGCCGACGGCGACGGCGGAGGTGGGCGACAGGCCGCTGGCGGACGATGAGGCGACGACGGGGGGGGCGCCGGTGAAAGCGAGGATGCTGTCGGTGCGCGTCCAGGCGGAGACATCGAGCACGGTGCGTTGGCGACCGCTGGTGATGGTGACGTTGCCCCCGGAGGTGGGTTGGATGGTGCTGGGGTTGGCGCGGAGTTGGGTGATCCAGGGGTTTTCGTTGGTCGGCCAGTTGACGTAGTCCACGGCGGTGTTGTTGATCGCGGCCGAGACGGGGTAGCGGGCGCCGACCTTGGCCTGCACCTGGAGCTGATCGCCCCGGCGGGTGGTGTAGTAGGCGACGGTCGGGCTGGGTGCGTCGTGGCGCAGGGTGGTGCCAATGCGCAAGGCGGCCTCGAAGGCGGCGAGCTGGGCGGCGGGGGTGGCGCCGGGGAACTCGTCGGGGTGGGCCGTCTCGATGACCATGGCAAAGCGGTTGTTGGGCGCGTCGATGGTGGCCATGTAGCCGGTGGGATTGGTGACGGGGTTGCCGACGCCGCCGACGGCGACGCGGAACTCGGAATCGGCGGGATCGTTGGTGACGGAGCTGGAGTAGATGCCGGAGGCGGGGTCCCAGGTGAATGGGATGTCGGCGGCGACGGCGACCATGACCGAGCCGTAGTGGACGAGCAGGCGCGGGCGACCGTCGGCGGGGGTGCTGGCGCCGGTGCGATTGGTCGAGGCGAGGTAGCCGCCGGGGATGCGGCCGAGGGCATAGGGCAGAGGGCTTGCCTTGGCGTGGCTCATGTCGAAGGCGACGAGGAGGGCGTCGCGATGCTGGAGGCTGCCGACGTCGCCGCTGACGGTGCCGTGGCAGGCGGCGCCGCGGACGAGGGACGGATCCTCGTCGTTGGGTTTGGTGAGCCAGAGATAGTTATTCTTCATGCCCCTCCAGCGCACGCCGTCCTGGTATTGCTGGCGGCCGCCGCTGGGGCCCTCGTGGCTGAAAAGGCCGTATTGGTCCTTGTAGACGAAACCCGTCTGGATGCCGTCGAAGCTGTGGCGGGTGGAGTAGACGGAGTTGCGCTCGCCACCGGCGCGGAGAAGGGCGGCGGGCGGGGTGTAATCCATCGTGGCGGAGAGCAGGGCCTGCGGGAGATACTCGACGGAGCGCGGCTCGGAGCCGAACCAGAACCAGAGGAGACGGCCGAGGCTGAGGGCGTAACCATTTTCCGGATACGAGCGGCCGCTCCAGGTCACGAGATAGTTGTCGGGCATCCAGGAGCCGGCGAGCTGGGCGAGGGAGGCGTCGAAGCCGAGCTGGGCGCTGGCGCGCAGGACCGCGTCGCCGCCGAGCTGGGCGACGGAGAGGGCGGGGAGAATGTTATACCAACCGTAGGGGGCGGAGGCGTATTCGCCGGTGCCGTTGATCAGCTTGGCCCGGTTGCGATCGATGTAGGACTGGCGGCCGGTAGGATCGGTGGCGGACAAGTCGTTTTGCGGATGGAGGAAGGCGTCCTCTCCGTAGGCGACGGAGCCGAGGAGGCGGGTGGCGGTGGAGAGCTCGTTGAAGTTGGAGGTGCTGCGGAGGTAGCCGAAGCGTCGAAGGGCGGAGAGGACGCGGTCCCTGGTCTGGGCATCGAGGAACTTGGCGCGGCGGGCCATAAGGTCGGCGGCGGGCCAGATTTCGAAGTGGGAGATGGTGACCCAGAGGCCGGTCTCGGCGCCGAGGGCGGAGGATTCGGCGCGGGCGCGGGCGAAGTCGCCGCCGGCGAAAGAGGCCTGGGGCTGGCTCCACTTGATGAAAGTTCCGACTGGGTAGCGGTTGTCCAACCAGACATTGAGCATCCAGAGGCGACGCAGGCGGAAGGCGTGGACGTAGGGATCGGGCGCGGGGATGGCGCGGAGCTGGAGGGCGTTGAGCTGGACGGCGGCGTCGGCGTCGAACTCGAGCCGGTGGGAAGTGGTCGCGGCCCGGAAGGAGCCCTGCATCCAGTGGCCGAGGCCGCCCTCGAAAGCGAGGTTGTCGGAGGAGAGGCCGGGGTTGGAGTTGAGCCAGAGGGAGCCATTGACGCGTTGTTTGCGACCGCCGGCGACGGCGCGGGAATCGTTGGAGAAGACCTGGAGCCGATACCACTGGCCGGGCTGGAGATTATTGAGCGTAAGGGAGGCGGCGCGGCCGCCGGTGGAGCCGTTGCCGAGCAGGGTGCGGTAATCGGCGGGCAAGGTGGAGAACGGCGCGAACGCGGAGGAGAAGGTCCCGGCGGGGGAGGCGGCGAGGCCGGTGGCGGTGTCAGCGGACTGGGAGGCGAAGGAAGTGAAGGTGACGCCGTTGAGCGCGGCGGCTGGGGTGGCGGAGCCGAAGGCGTAGGCGCGGACGGAGGATCCCTCGGTGGAGACGTCTGCCGGTCCGGTGATCTCGCGCCAGCCTTCCCATGCGACGGCGGCGAGCGGGGCGGCGACGCGACGCAGCTGGCAGGCCTGGAGCAGGCCGTTGACGCTGCCCTGGAGGGTGATCGTCTGGGTGGAGGCGTCGGCGGTGAAAGTGCCGAGGGCGTATTGGCCGCGGCCGCCGGCGAGCCGGGAGGGGTTTGCGTCGAGCTTGACCCAGGGGTCCAGGGTGCCGGGCGACTTGACTAGGAGCGTTCCCTGGCCGGAGGGGTTGGCGTCGTGGAACCAGATTTGCAGCTCGTAGTGGGCGCCGACGGCGAGGTTGTTGAGCGTGAGGGTGACGGTGGAGCCCGCGGCGGAGGCGTAGTCGTTCTGGCTCAGGAGGGTCGCGTAGGCCGGGGTGATGCCGCCGCCGACCGGCAGGGCACCGGTGGCGAAGTTGGAGGCGTTCTGGCCGGAGAGGGAGTCGGGGCCGGGAAAGGGACCGAAGGCCACGCCGTTGACCGTCGGGTAGGCGGAGCCGGCCTTGGCGAGGGCGCGAACCAGTATCCCGTTAGTGGATACGTCGGAGTCGGACACGATATCGCGCGGCGCGGTCCAGGAGACGATCGCGGCGTGGGTGGAACCAACGAGGAACGAAAAAAGCGCGACGACGTGGCACAGAATCTTCATTGCGACGTGACGCGGAGGCGGAGGAAGCGCCGGGAGGCGGAGGGGGCGGAAAGATCAACGCCGTCGGTGACGGTCACGTTCTGCCCGACGGTGCCGGGGTTGGTGGCGACGGCGGTCCACGTGCCGAGATCGGCGGAGCCCTCGATGAGGTAGGTGAGATCGGCCCGAGCGCGGGTGAAGGTGAGGGCGAGGCGGGGCGGGGCGTTGACGAATCCGAGGTCGAAGCGACCGCGCGAAAGGGGGTCAACCGGGACCGTGCCGAGCGCATACTCGAGCAGGTTGGGCAGGCCGTCGGCGTCGGGATCCGCGGTGTCGGCGGCGTTGCCGGAGTTTGCGCTGCCGCCAAAGTGCGCGAGCCGCCAGGTCTGCTGGGCGGTGAGATACTGCGAGAGCTGGACGGCGGTGGCGTTGGCCGAGACGACGAAGGTTCCCTCGCCGCCCACCGTCGCCAGCCGCTGCCCGAAGGCCACGTTGGCGAAGGCGCCGGTCACGCCGCCCGAGGCGGTGAGAACGGTGAAGGTGGCATTGCCCGGGGGCGGCGTGGCGGGGTTCGTGTAGTTGCCCGTGAGGCGGAGACTTAAAGCGCCGGCCAGCGTGGCGTTGCCGGTGATGGCGAGGAGATCGAATTGGCCGGACTGGTAGCCCGTCGCGGCGACGGAGCCGCCGAGGTCGAGGTCGAGCGCGGCCGAGGCGCCCGGGACGTAGGCGCCGGTGAGCTGGGTGCGACCGGCGGTGCCGAGGTCGCCGGGAGCGAGGGTGCCGGCGGGCTGGGAGAACACGCCGTTGGCCGCGCCGGCGGCGGACCGGAGATTGGCGGCGTTGATGGTGGCCGCGACGATGGTTCCGCCGCGCGCGGCGAAGATTTGCGCGGCGCCGGCCTGGCCGCCGGACAGCGTGCCCGCGACGCGCAGCACGCCGCCGGAGACGTCGAGGGTGGTGGTGCCGTTGCCGCCCGCATCCGCGCCGAGGGTCAGGGCGCCGGCCACATTAAGCGAGCCGCCGGAAAGGGCGTAGGAGGGGTTGCGGGCGGGCGTCGTGTCGCTGCCGCCAAGGCTCATGAACGCGGCGGACACGGTGCCGCCGCTCTGGCTGGCGGTTACCTGGCGGGCTCCCGTCTGGGTGGCGGAACCGGCTCCTCCCACGCGGAAGCCGAAGGTCGCGGCGGCGGTGAGGTTCACGGTGGCGCCGGTGACGGTGAAGGTCTGGTTGTCGGTGGAGAGTTGAAAGCGGTCGGCGGCGGTGGCGGTGAAGGCTCCGCCCTCGAGGCGGAAGTTCGTCGCGGGGGTGGAGGTTGTGAGGGAAACGTTGCCGTTGCGGACGAGGAGGTTGAAGCCGGCGCTGCTGGTCCCGAAACGCAGCGCGGCGGTGGGGGCGGCGTCCACGAGGAGCGTCGCGTTGGCGCCGCCGGAGACGGTGGTGAGCGTGAGGTTGGCGCCGGCGGGGAGATTGGTGGCATTCAGCGCAAGGGTCGCGTTCGCGGAGTTCACATGCAGGGTGCCCGCGCTGGCGGCGAAGATTCCGCCGATGGGCGCGTGGAGGTCGGTGCGGTTCGAGCGGAGGGTGCCGCCCGTGAGGGTGAAGTTGCCGGTGCCGGCGGTGCCGCTGGTGGTGTTGCCGGCGGAGACGCCGAGATGCAGGGTGCCGCCGGTGAGGGTCGTGGGGCCGGTGAAGGTATTGTTCGCGGCGAAGACGACGGAACCGCTGCCGGAGATCACGAGGGCGGCGCCGGAGCCGGCGTCCGCGATGGGGGCGTTTACGTTCAGCACGCGCGACGCGGCGAGGGTCCAGGTCTGGTTGGCGGCCAGCGTGACGGGCGGGTTGACGGTGACGCTTTGCGTGGCGTTGGCGAGGTTGAAGCCGCCGGCGCCGAGGGTGAGATTTCCGGTGCCGGTGGTGAGGGTGATGGAGGTGGAGGGCGCGAGAATTTGAATCTGGCTGACCGCGAGGCCCGAGCCGATGGAGACGATGCCGCTGGTGTAGGTGCCATTCCAACTGGCGGTGTCGAGCGCGGTGGGCACCCCGGCGGGATTCCAGCTCGCGGCCTGATCCAGCGCGGTGGCGTTGTTGGCCTTGGTGGTGAGGCCCGCGGGGGGAAGGCCGGACGCCTCGGCCGTGGGGGCGGATTCGGCCGCGACGCTGTTTGCGGTGACGACGTAGTAGTAGCGGGTGCCGGAGATGAGCCCGGTGTCGGTGAAGTCGGTCGTGCCCGCCGGGAGGGTGGCGACGGTCGTGTAGGGTCCGCCGGGCGTCGTGGAGCGCCGGACGAAGTAGCCGGCGGCGTTGGCGGAAGCGGTCCAGGACAGGGCGTTGGTGGTGAAGCCGGGGGTGACGGTGAGATTTGTCGCGGGATCCGGGACGATGAGCGAGACCTGCGCGGGGGCGGAGTTGGTCAGCACGCCGGCCTCGCCGGTGGCGGTGACGACGTAGTGGTAGGTCGCGCCGGTCACGACGGAGTTGTCGGTGTAGGTGGTTCCGGTGATTCCGCTCGCCAGCACGGTGAACGGACCGGAGGGCGAGGTGCCGCGCGCCACGCCGTAGGAGGCAGCCACGGAGCCGGTCCAGTCCAGCGAGACGGAGGTGAGGTTGGCGGTGAGGGTCGGGGCCTTGAGCAGGGCGACGTTGTCAAACGCCACGGACGTGAGGGTGGTGTTCTGTCCGCCGGCGACAAGGCCCACGAGGGTCGAGCCGTTGAAGGGGATCGTCACCGGGCCGGCGGTCTGGATCCAGGTCGAGCCGTCTGTGGAGTAGAACGCGGTGAAGGAATTGCCGGCCCGCGCGAGCCGCAACCAGATCGGCGCGGGGTAGGCGGAGGTGCGGTCGCCCACGCCGGTGGAGTTCGCGCTGGCGCCGACCGTGGCGCGGGAGATGAGGCGCAGGGGGCTGACGAAGGTGTTGAAGGCCGATGCGACCATGGGGGCATTCGCCGCGGTGCTTTGCCGCATGATGAGGCCGTAGGAGCCGAAGGCGCTGACGCTGCCGTCCAATCCGGAAACCGAGGCCAGCCGGGCGGTGAAGACGCCGTCGCCGCTCCACGGCAGGAGCAGCGCGGCGGCCTGGTCGGACGTGGAGCCGATCTGGCCGCCGGTGAAGGTGAGCAGGTAGGAGGAACCCTGCCGGTAGGCGCCGAAGCCGGCGTTCTGGTTTCCAAGGATCGAGGCGGTGAACGGGTCCGTCGCGACGGTGAGCGGAATCTCGGGCGACGGCGTGCCTTCCAGTCCGTCCATCCACGCGGTGACCACGTAGAAATAGGAGCCGGCGGCGAGCGCGGAATCCGAGTAATCGAGATCGGTGGCGGGCTGCTGGTTGGAAACGACGGTGTAGGGCCCTCCGGGCACGGTGGCCCGCTTCACGGAGTAGGCGGTGGCGCGGGCCACGGGGGCCCAGCGGAGGCCGATGCCGGCGGGTTGCGCGGCGAGGTTGGTTGCGGAGACCACGGTGACGGTTGGCGCGGCCGGAATGACGGTCACGGTAAACTGCGCGGAAGTGACCTGGCCGGAGGCGTCGGTGGCGGTGACGTAGACGGGGTTGACGCCCACGGGAAACACGGTGCCGGACGGCGAACTCACGGCCGGCTCAAGGGTGCCGCCGGCGTCATTGGTGGCGTTGACCGAGAACGTCACGAGCGCACCAGGCTGGCCGGTGAAGGCCGGCGTGTCGGCGGAGGCCTGGACGGTGACGTTGCCCGGGAGATTGAGGCTGGGGGCCGTGCGCCCGGAGAGGGTGCGGGTGAAGCGCACGACGCGGGTGCGCTTGTCGGCGGGGGTGGGGTCGAACGTGAGCCGGTCGGTGAAGCCGTTGCGCAGGTCGATCGCGGCGACGGTCTGGTTCGCGCTCCAGGTGGTGATCGGCAGGGCTTCGCCGGACTGGTGCGGGAAGAGGAGCACCTTGAAGTCGGGGCGGACGACGTTGTTGCGGGGGATGAGGAGCCGGTTGGTGGGCACGGAGACGAACTGGCCGGTGTTGTTGTCGTAGCCGTAGGTGAGGGCGCCGCGGGGATCGTCCACCGGGCGGGTATCGAGGAAGATGGCGGGCTGGCCGGCGGCCACGGGCGAAAGGTCGCGCACGAGGAGACGGGGGCCGGAGGCCGCGTCGCGCAGATGGAAGAGGATGGCGTCGGAGGACGTCGCGCCGACCTGGAGGCGGAGGGAGGAGAAGATGTCCGCGTTGTTCGCGTCCACGAAGCGGCCGCCGGCGCCGCCGAAGCCGACGGCGGCGGACATGTTCCAGCGGTAGTTCCGGGGCGTGGTTCCGTCCACGGTGATGTCGTCCATCACGAGGACGTAGGGGCGCGGACCGCGGACGGTGAGCACGGACCGGATGGCGAACTGCACGGGGTTGTAGGCGAGGTTGGAGAGCTTGAGCGTGGCCGTGTCGGTGGCGGGATTGTAGGTGTCGCTCATCGCGGAGAGCACCTCGCCGTAAAAGTAGTCGGCGATCCGGCGGCCGGTATCCTGGGCGGGCTGGCCGCTGTCGTAGGCATACTGGTAGGCGGCGGTGGCATCGCCGGCGAACAGGGTCCACTGTCCGCCGGGATCCTCGGCGGCCTCGAGGAAGCGACCGGGCGGCGTGGGGAACTGGCTGCGGGTCTGGTTGGTGGTCGCGGAGCTGGGGCTTTCGCCGACGTAGCCCTCGGTGACCGGATCGCCGGCGGCGAGCGCGGGATTCTGGATGAGAACCGTGGAGACCGCCTCGTTGAAGGTGACGTGGTAGCCGGGCGGAATGGCCCAGGCGCGCCCGAGGGCGTAGAGCGAGAAGTTGTTCGCCTCGGCGTGCATGTGGCCCTGGACGTCGGGGCGGCACTCGAAGTAGAGCGAGAGGTCGTTTTCGGACCAGGAGTTGCGGGTGACGCCGGCGCCGCGGTAGGGATCAAAGCGCGTGAGGCTCAATCCCTTTGTCTGGGCGGTCTGCGCCATGGTCGGCGTGGTGCGATCCACGTGAAACATGGCGGTAAGCAGGGTGTTCGTGATCTCGGTGCGGAATGACCGGTAGACGTAGTCGATGAGAGGGTCGTCGGGATACATGTAGCGGCTGAGGTAGCGGCCGGCGTAGACGCCGGGGCCGTTGCCGAAGCCGAGGGAGTCGTGGTGGTCCCAGAGCACCATCGCGCCATCGGAGGGGCGGGGGTTCAGGTTGTTGAAGGCGTGGAGGAAGGATTGGTAGAGGTTGGAGGTGACGAAGAGGTTCTGGCCGCGCCGGGCGAGCGCGAGCATGGCGGGGCCGGAGAATCCCGCGCTGAAGTCGAGGTAGGCGTGGTGATGGAGCGGGGAGCCCCACGGGGTGATGCGGTCCTCGGAATACCAGCGGGCCATCCGGTAAACGTTCCACACGGAGGCGGGCGAGGCGTTGGGCCAGGCGGCGGGGCCGGTGGCCGCGGCGGCGACGGGAACGTTCGCCGCGATGACCGACGGGCTGACGGCGGATTCCTCCCCTTCGATGACGAGGGCGGAGAGGATGGTGGGATCGGACTGGTTCGGGAAGTCGCCGTTCACCGCGTAGGAGGACGGCGCGGCGGTGAAGGTGCGGCTGATGCCACCGGTGCCCGTGTTGTAGTAGCCGTAGCCGATGGTGAAGAGGTAGTCGCGCAGGTCGGTGCGCTGGGCCTCGGTCATCCAGTCGTAGAGCAGGTCGTAGACGACCGCCATGTCGTGGGCGGAGGCGATGGTGACGGCGGGCGTCGCGCCCTCGCCGAGCCGCACGCGCACGAGCTCGGCGCGGCCGGCGGCGGCGGCGACCTTGGCCAGGTAGCGGAAGCGGTCCTGATCCGCCTGGGGGACGGAGGAGGCCGCGAGGGCGGGGTTGACCTTGACCCACTGGAGGTAGGCGGCCGCGAGGAGGGCGTCGGGAAACTGCCCGCCGGGGTCGTTGCCGAAGAAGACGCGGTCGCCGAACTGCCGCGCGGGATCCACGCTGGCGGTGAAGGCGGCGTCGCTGAATCCGGCGTCGGCCCAGGCCACGAGGGCATTCGCGTAGGCGCGGAGGGAGCCGACGGGCGCGGAGGTTTTGTCGAAGTTGCCGTTCAGGGAGGAGCGGAGCGAGGAGAGGGCGGAGGCGACGTCGTTGGAGCTGGTGGTCTTTGCGTTGAGCTCGGTCCAGTCGGCGTCCGTGAAGAGGAGCCGCGGGTGGTTGAAGGGGCCGGGATCGGGGGTGAACTGGCGCACGGACCCCGGGGGCGTGAGGCCGGGATTGAGGCCGATGCGCTTGAGGGGATTGAAGCCGGAGAGGCGGTCCCAGACCTGCACCCAGACCTGGTGCGTGGCAGTGACGTTGCCGCTGGTGGCGGAGAGCAGGATCTCGTAGACGCCCGGCGCGGGGAAGGTGGCGGTGATCTGCTCCCCGGTTGTCGCGGAGAGGGTCACGGGCGATTTCGCCGCGCGCACGTGCTGGAGGCGGACGTCGGCGGGGGCGACGGCGGTCCAGGTGTAGCCGGTCGGCGAAAAGTTGAAGGCCTGGGCCGTGAGCGTGGCGGAGACGGGACCCGTGGCGGGCAGGGCGAGGATGGGTTGATGCGGCGCGGTGGCGGGCGATTGGCCGGCCGCGGTGACCTTGGCCCGGAGCACGGGGGTCGTTTGGGCCGTAGCGGTGGGAATCGCCAGGCCGGAGAGGACGAGCAGGAGCCCAAGCCAGCGGGGAAAAGCGGAGGAAGGCGGTGCCATCGAATCGTTACGGCGAGAAGTTGGCCCGGACCTTGAGGAAGCGGCGGGGGCCGCCGACGGGATCGGTGAAGATCACGGTGGGTCCGCTGGCGGAGCGGAACGTGGCGAGATCGGTCCAGGTGGTGAGATCACCGCTGCCCTGCACCACGTAGGCGAGGTCGGCGCGGGTGCAGCTGAAGGTGATGCGGAGGAAGCCCTGGGGGTCGGTGGTGACCACGGGATCCACGGCATCAACCGCGAGCGGATTCCCGGCGAAGGCGTATTCCAGGAAGTTGGAGCGGCCGTCGGCGTCGGGGTCGGCGGAGTCGGTGGCGTTGCCCGTCGCGGACAGCGTGCCGAAGGTCGAGAGGCGCCAGAGTTCGATGTTGCTGGCGAGGACGAGGTCCACGTCGCCGCCGGAGCCGGCGGCGTAGTCGAGATACCAGGTGCGGCCGGAGGCGGTGAAGGGCGTGCGGTTGGCGCGGCCCGCGAAGGTGCCGGTGA